>NZ_MLCT01000171.1:0-2298 GCF_001806145.1 Pseudomonas sp. BS-2016 | reverse complement strand
GCACGGCATATCAGTCAATCCTTGCAGGCTGTGGACGAGAACCGTGGCCGTCTGAGCAGCCAACTGATCACCGAGCTCAACCGCTTGATGCAACGCCTGTCCCGCACCGGCCTGCGCCAGGGCGATCAGCTGGAGCAAACCTTCCTGCCGCCGATGCGCAAGCCGATCTATGTGATGCTGGCCGACCATGACCGCGCCGAACGCCTGGCCAAGCAGTTGGAGTTCTTCGGCATGGGCGCCCACGCCCTGGACAGCGTCGCCGCCTTTCGCGCGTCCATGGCCGAGCGTTTGCCGTCAGCGATCGTGATGGACGTGGACTTCTGCGGCACGGGCCTGGGCCTGAAGCTCGCGGCAGAGGCCCAGGAGGGCCTGGAGCAAAAGCTGCCGCTGTTGTTTTTCAGCCTGCACGAAACCGACACCCCGACACGCCTGGCCGCCGTACGCGCCGGCGGCGAAGAGTTCCTGACCGGCACCCTGGAGGCCTCAAGCCTGCTGGAAAAGATCGAAGTGCTAACCTGCGCGGCCCAGTACGAACCGTACAAAGTGCTGATCATCGACGACTCGCGGGCCCAGGCGCTGCACACCGAACGCCTGCTCAACAGTGCCGGCATTGTCACTCGCACATTGACCGAACCGATCCAGGCCATGGCCGAGCTGGCGGATTTCCAGCCCGACCTGATCATCCTCGACATGTACATGCCTGCCTGTACCGGCACCGAACTGGCCAAGGTGATTCGCCACAACGACCGCTACGTCAGTGTGCCGATCATTTACCTGTCGGCCGAGGACGACCTGGATAAACAGCTGGATGCGATGAGCGAGGGCGGTGACGATTTCCTCACCAAACCGATCAAGCCGCGTCACCTGATCACCACTGTGCGCAACCGTGCGTCACGTGCGCGCAACTTGAAGGCACGGATGGTGCGCGACAGCCTGACCGGGCTGTACAACCACACGCATATCCTGCAACTGCTCGAAGATTGCAGCTTCCGCGCACGCCGCGAGAACAAGCCGTTGAGCTTTGCCATGCTCGATATCGACCACTTCAAGCGCGTCAATGACAGCCACGGCCACCCCATGGGCGACCGGGTGATCAAGAGCCTGGCACTGTTTCTCAAGCAGCGTTTGCGCAAGACCGATTACATCGGCCGCTACGGCGGTGAAGAGTTCGCCATCGTGATGCCCGACACCGACCTGGAATCGGCCTGCAAGGTGCTGGACGACATTCGTCGGCGCTTTGCAGAAATCCACTACCCCGCCCAACCGCAGGATTTGTGGTGCACCTTCAGCGCCGGCCTGGTGGAGCTGTGCGACGGTTCCGACAGCTTGATGATGGCCGCCCAGGCTGACGAAGCGCTGTACCGCGCCAAGGACGCCGGACGTAATCGCGTGCAAGCAGCTCGCACATCAAAGCAAAGTGCCATCTTTTCACCAGAATCCACCGATTCGGTCATAACGCTGTAATACAAACGCAATAAATTCAGGCGCTTATCTCTTGCCGTCGGTTGAAACCCCGCATGCGCCTGAAGCTGCTGACCAATCTCAATACCCTTCTGCTGGTGGCTGTGTGCCTGGCCCTCGGGGCGACACTGTGGTGGTCGCAACGGGCGCTGGAGCGTCCGTACTTGTTGATGGAGCGCTACCTCGGGTTGTCCCAGGCCTTTCAAAACCAGGCTGCCCGTAACATCGAGGACTACTTAGCCAGCGGCGATGCCCTGCGCCTGAGCAGTGCAACCCAGAGCCTGGAAAGCCTGCAGCTTCAGCTGGGCGAACTGCCGCCCGACTTGGCGCAAAACCTGCGCCCCAGCCTCATGGACCTGGAGACTTTCAGCAAGACCGACCTGTTGGCCGCCGGTAAATTGGCTGGCGACCCGCAAGCCCTGTTGCTGCAAGCCGAGCGTGAACTGGGCGCGAACCTGGAACAATTGAGCCAGTACGCCAGCGGTGTCAATTCCGCGGAGGCTGCGCATTATATGTCGCCATTGCTCGCAGCCTCACAGCACCTGGGCAAACTGTCCCTGGCCCGCGACAAGCTAGTCAGCAGCGGGCGCGCCGAGTTGGCCGCGGATGTCGAGCGGGAAGTGACCAACCTGCGCACTCAGGCCGACCTGCTTGCGCAGCTGCCCTTATTGGGAATAAAGGCCAGCGCTGAATCCCACACCGATGATTTTTCCGCGTTGATGGGCCTGGAAAATACCGAAAAAACCGAAGCCCAGGACACCGGCGTCGACCTCAAGCGCGAACTCAACAGCCTGTTGACCCGCTACCCCGCCGAACTCCAACGCACCCGTGAACAGA
>NZ_MLCT01000170.1:0-1274 GCF_001806145.1 Pseudomonas sp. BS-2016 | reverse complement strand
GCATTAGCGAAACTGGTTTCCATGGCAGCGGCAGGCTGACGATCAACCACCACAACGTCGAAGCCGGCCCGCGCCAAATAGTAGGCACTGGTCACCCCAATGACGCCGCTACCCAAGACCAGAACGCGCATTTTTATATCCTCATCGCGGGCTCAGCCGCTGACGTGTGTTATTCGAGCAATGATGGGCGCAGTGTAAAAAACAATCGGCAGTGCATTTCACTATATAAATGCCTATATTTGGCGACAATTCTTGGCAAAAACCCTTTTGACAGAGGCGTATCCCCTATGCGTACCAACACCCAGACCAAGCGGGAGCTGGACAAGATCGACCGCAATATCCTGCGCATCCTGCAAACCGACGGGCGCATCTCGTTCACGGAGCTGGGGGAAAAGGTCGGGCTGTCCACCACGCCCTGCACCGAGCGCGTGCGGCGCCTGGAGCGCGAAGGGATCATCATGGGCTACAACGCACGGCTCAACCCCCAGCATTTGAAGGGAAGTTTGCTGGTATTTGTCGAGATCAGCCTGGATTACAAGTCGGGTGACACCTTTGAAGAATTTCGCCGAGCCGTGCTGAAACTGCCTCACGTGCTGGAGTGCCATCTGGTGTCGGGTGATTTCGACTACCTAGTGAAAGCGCGGATCTCGGAGATGGCTTCGTACCGCAAATTGCTGGGCGATATCCTGCTCAAACTCCCCCATGTGCGGGAATCCAAGAGCTATATCGTGATGGAAGAGGTGAAAGAGAGCCTGAACCTGCCGATCCCTGACTGACCCACTGACACAACACGGCCAAATGTGGGAGCTGGCTTGCCTGCTCCCTTGGTTTTAACCGAGTACATCCGCTAGACCAACACCTGCCGGGTACTCGCCATGTACTCATGAATCTGCTTCTCCACCTGCGGATGAATCAGCTCCACTGGCCGGCGGCCATTAGGGCACGGCAAGGTCTTGGTAGTGCCGAACAGGCGACAGATCAGCGGCCGCTCGTCATACACCGTGCAACCCTTGGGCCCAAGGTGCACGCAGTTCAGCTCGTCCATCGCCGCCTCTTGCTCGGCAGCGGTCTTGCGCGGCAGGCGCGACATTTCCTCGGGCGAGGTGGTCACCGGCCCACAGCAGTCGTGGCAACCGGGGACGCACTCGAACGAAGGAATCTGGCGACGCAGCGCGCTGATTTTCTGACTGTTGCAACTCATCGAAACCCATACCGAACGGCGAATAGACGTGGATTCTGACGCAAAAAGCCCCGCGCAGACAGCGTCGTGCGAC
>NZ_MLCT01000017.1:0-2002 GCF_001806145.1 Pseudomonas sp. BS-2016 | reverse complement strand
TGCGATTGGAACGTGCGAATACCCGCCATCAACTGGGTGCAAACAGCGTGCCTGGGCGCTTTGGCTTTGGTGATGTCGGGCTGTTCCATGACCCCACCCAAAACCTTCACCTTTCAGGCTGACGTGCCTGAAAACTTTACGGTGACGGGCACAGGCAATTACATACCTGCGCCCGGAGAAACCTGCACGGGCCGATCCGGCAAACCGTTCCGCGTCGGTCGTCTGCACTTCAAGCCGGACCAGCCAAAAACGGCCCACCAAGTTGAATTTAAAGTGCCACTGACCGACAACGAACATGGTTGCTCGTCAGTGCTTCACAGTTTGAAGCTGACTATTGAGGGGCGGTGGGGGCCAGGCAGAGAGCATACTTCACAAGAATCTGCCAACTTCTCTATTTCAGATGAAACCTCGCAACAAGCCTCTACGCCTCAAGTGTTTGAAGGGCAATGCCAGTGGTTATTCAGAACTATGGGCCCATATCGCTACATCGTAAAAATCCCGATGTGCAGAGCCTTGAATGCAAACGGCGACATGGAAAAACGCATGATCTGCGGCCGCTTGCATCGCGATCAATTGGCGGACTCGACAGTCCGGTTAGTGTTAAGTGTGTCAAAGGAGGAGGAGCCTTATTTCAATCGCTACTGGATTAAGACAGCCGCTGGATGGAAACCTTGTAAAGGAAATTGGGGGCGGGATATAGAAGAATTGTGCGTAAGTCCCCCGCAATTTAAAAACTTCAAAATGCCCGACGGTCGCGATTGCACTGTTTATCCCAACTGCACTGAGTAAGAACAATAAACAATGAAAACACGTCTAAACATTTGCGATTGGAACGTGCGAATACCCGCCATCAACTGGGTGCAAACAGCGTGCCTGGGCGCTTTCGCTTTGTTGATCTCGGGTTGCTCATTGAACCCACCCAAAACCTTCACCTTTCAGGCTCACGTACCTGAGAACTTCACGGTGACCGGCACTGCCAACTACAAACCCGCGCCCGGTGAGACCTGCATCGCCCCCTCCGGCGAAGCGTTCACGACAGGCAGCCTGTTTTTCAAGCCGGAGCAACCCAAAACAGCCCATCAAGTTGAGTTCAAAGTCCCACTGACCGACGACGACCATGGCTGCTCGATGGTACTGCGAGGGCTGAAGCTGATGATTGAAGGACAGTGGGGCAAACGTGAACTGGACATGAGTTTGGCGTCTGCCGGTTTCTCCGTCAGTGATGAGCCCTCAGCGCTGCCCCCCGCCACGTCAACACCACAGACCCAGATCTTTAACGGGCAATGTCAGTGGCTGTTTCGCACGGTCGGCCCTAAGCGTTTTATCAGGAAAATACTTAAATGCAGGGCCCTCGATGCGAAAGGCGAAATACAAAAACGCATGATCGGCGGCCGCTTGCACCGCGATCAATTGGCGGACTCGACGGTCAAGTTGGTGTTGTCTGTGGCGAAGGAAGAAGAACCAGCAGTTGGAGATAACTGGGTTAAGTTTCCTCAGGGATGGAAACGCTGTATGGGAGAAGATCTTGACGATAGGGATGCCTTCTGCTTTGGGAACACCACCGACTTCAAAAATTTCAAAATGCCTGACGGTCGCGATTGCACTGTTTATCCCAACTGCACTGAGCAAGAACAATAAACAATGAAAACACGTCTAAACATTTGCGATGGGAACGTGCGAATACTCGTCATCAACTGGGTGCAAACAGTGTGCCTGGGCGCTTTCGCTTTGTTGATCTCGGGTTGCTCAATGACCCCACCCAAAACCTTCACCTTTCAGGCTGACGTGCCTGAGAACTTCACGGTGACCGGCACTGCCAACTACAAACCCGCGCCCGGTGAAACCTGCATCCCCCCCTCCGGCGAAGCGTTCACGACAGGCAGCCTTTTCTTCAAGCCGGAGCAACCCAAAACAGCCCATCAAGTTGAGTTCAAAGTCCCACTGACCGACGACGACCATGGCTGCTCGATGGTACTGCGAGGGCTGAAGCTGATGATTGAAG
>NZ_MLCT01000169.1:0-1571 GCF_001806145.1 Pseudomonas sp. BS-2016 | reverse complement strand
GGCGTCAGCTAAATGTCAAAAAGCCATGTCGCCCGTGAACCGCGGGCTACAGGGCCTTACCGTTAGTCGGCTTCCTGGCCTTTGGCACAATGAGGGCACCCACGTCACTTCTGCTTTTTTGGCCGCGCGGCTAGAGTGAGCCCTCAGTGTTTATCCGGCCTTGGTAGCAAAAGTGACCGGTGCAGCTCCCTAAGGAAGAGACGTAGCATGGATGGCGCTCCACAACACGACGATGCAATTTCGGTTCTGTTGGTGGTCGATGACTACCCGGAAAACCTCGTCAGCATGCGTGCGCTGTTGCAGCGTGACGACTGGCGGGTGATAACCGCCGCGTCTGGCCTGGAAGCCTTGGAGTTACTGCTGGCCCACGAGGTCGACCTGGTGCTGCTGGACGTGCGCATGCCGGGCATGGACGGTTTCGAGGTGGCGCGCCTGATGCGTGGCAGCCAGCGTACGCGCATGACGCCGATTATCTTTCTGACGGCCACCGCCCATTCGCCCGACGCGGTGCTGGAAGGCTACGCCAGTGGTGCGATCGACTACCTGTTCAAGCCCTTTGACCCGCACATCCTCAAGCCCAAGGTGCAGGCCTTGCTCGAGCACCAGCGCAATCGCCGTGCCTTGCAGCGCCTGAGCCATGACCTGGAATTGGCCCGCGCTTTTAATGCCTCGGTGCTGGATAACGCCGCCGAGGGCATTCTGGTGGTGAGCGAAAACAGTGTGATCGAGTATGCCAACCCGGCCATTTCCCGGCTGTTGAATGCAACGATGGCTGAGTTGCAGGGCGAAAGTTTCCTCAGTTTCCTGCAAAAGCCCCATGTGCCAGCCTGGTTGGGCTTTCCCATGTACGAGGCATATCGCCGGGGCGAGACGTGGCGCCAACACGATGCCATTTTGCGCACCGGTCGGGGCCAGCAAGTGCCGGTAGCGTTGTCCTGCGCGCCTTTGCCTGCGGAGCAGAAGGCAATGGTGGTGACGGTGCTGGACATGTCTGAAGTGCGTCACCTGCATCAGCAACTGGAATTCCAGGCCGTGACCGACCCGCTGACCGGGCTGCTGAACCGGCGCGGTTTCCATCAGGCGATGGAGAATACGTTGCTGCGCAGCGAACGTAGCGAGCAGGCGCTGGTATTGCTGTACCTGGACCTGGATGGCTTCAAGCGGGTCAACGATACGTTGGGCCATGACGCCGGGGATCGCGTGCTGCGTTGGGTTTCGGAGCAGATGCAAGCATGCCTGCGTTCCTACGACATTCTCGGGCGCATGGGTGGGGATGAATTCACCGCGTTGCTGGAGCTGGAGTTTCCCGAGCAGGCCGCGAAGATCGCGGAAAAGCTCATCGAGCGGGTATCGGTGTGCCAGCAGGTCGATGGTCTGGAGGTGATGCTTGGGGTCAGTATTGGCATCGCGACGTTCCCGGATTGCGGCTCGGACTTGAGCGGCCTGCTACGGGCCGCGGACATTGCCATGTACGAAGCCAAGCGCGCCGGCCGTCAGCAGTATCGTTACTACGACCAGGAAATGAACGGCCGCGCCCGCTCGCGGTTGATGCTGGAAGACAGTGTACGTAC
>NZ_MLCT01000168.1:0-1363 GCF_001806145.1 Pseudomonas sp. BS-2016 | reverse complement strand
CCACGGTGGACAGTGCCGTCTGCCCGGCAACCTGGCCACGCAGGCCTGCACCACTCAATACTTTAGCTTCAGCCATGTTCGTTCTCCAATTTTGTAGTTGTTCAGGGAACCACAGGGTTTATTTTTTCGCGGCGAACAGCGCGTCGAGCTTCTGCTCGAAGGTGTGGTAGTCGATGCGATCGTAAAGCTCCATGCGCGTTTGCATGGTGTCGATCACATTCTGCTGCGTACCGTCGCGACGAATCGCGGTGTAGACATTCTCGGCCGCCTTGTTCATGGCACGGAAAGCCGAGAGCGGGTACAGCACAATGGAAACATCCGCAGATTTCAACTGTTCGGTGGTGTACAGCGGTGTGGCGCCGAACTCGGTGATGTTCGCCAGGATCGGCGCCTTCACGCGGGAGGCGAACAGCTTGTACATTTCCAGTTCAGTGATGGCTTCCGGGAACACCATGTCGGCACCGGCCTCGATGCATGCGGCGGCGCGCTCCAGCGCGGACTCCAGGCCCTCGACCGCCAGGGCGTCGGTGCGCGCCATGATCACGAAGCTGTCATCGGTGCGCGCATCCACGGCGGCCTTGATGCGGTCGACCATTTCCTGCTGGGACACGATTTCTTTGTTGGGGCGATGACCGCAGCGCTTGGCGCCCACCTGGTCTTCGATATGGATGGCGGCGGCACCGAACTTGATCATCGACTTGACGGTACGCGCCACGTTGAACGCCGAGGAGCCGAAACCGGTGTCCACGTCCACCAGCAGCGGCAGGTCGCACACGTCGGTAATGCGGCGCACGTCGGTGAGCACGTCATCCAGGCCGGTGATACCCAGGTCCGGCACGCCGAGGGAGCCGGCGGCTACACCGCCACCTGACAGATAAATCGCCTTGAAGCCGGCGCGCTTGGCCAACAGCGCATGGTTGGCGTTGATGGCGCCCACCACTTGCAAGGGCTGTTCACTGGCGACGGCGTCACGGAAACGCTGGCCGGGAGTGCTGTTGTTGTTGGAACTCATGACTCACCTCGTGATGAAGGCGCACCGTCCGGGAAGTGACGGGCAATGTTGCGTTTGGAGGCGCCGATATGCCGGCGCATCAACAGTTCGGCCAGTTCACCGTCGCGATCGGCAATCGCGTCCAGAATGCGGTGATGCTCGGCAAAGGCCTGGCGTGGACGATTGGGGGTGGCGGAGAACTGGATGCGGTACATGCGCACCAGTTGATACAGCTCGCCGCAGAGCATTTGGGTGAGGGTGCGGTTACCGGCACCTTGAATGATGCGGTAGTGAAAATCGAAGTCGCCTTCCTGCTGGTAATAGCCGACACCGGCCTGGAACGCCGCATCCCGTTCGTGGGTGTGCAACACC
>NZ_MLCT01000167.1:0-2381 GCF_001806145.1 Pseudomonas sp. BS-2016 | reverse complement strand
CGCCAATTGACCCTGCTCAACCGCATCGCGGTTTCACCCATGTGCCAATACTCCAGCGACGATGGCCTGGCCAATGACTGGCACCTGGTGCACCTCGGCAGCCGGGCCGTGGGTGGCGCCGGGCTGATTTTTACCGAGGCCACGGCGGTGACCGCCGATGGCCGTATCACCGCCCAGGACCTGGGCCTGTGGAACGACACCCAGATCGAACCATTGCGGCGCATCACCCGTTTTATCGCGGCCCAGGGCGCGGTGGCTGGGATCCAGCTGGCCCATGCCGGGCGCAAGGCCAGCACCCACCGGCCATGGATCGGCAAACACGGCAGCGTCAAGCCGGAGGAGGGCGGCTGGGTGCCGGTGGGCCCTCGCCGATTGCCTTCGACCCCAATCACACCCAGCCCAAGCCACTGGACGAAGCACAGATCCAGCAAGTAATCGCCGACTTTGTCGCCGCCGCCAGGCGCGCCTTGACCGCAGGCTTTGAGGTGGTGGAAATCCATGCCGCCCACGGGTACCTGCTGCACCAGTTTCTCTCGCCGATCAGCAACCAGCGTCAGGACCACTACGGCGGCTCCTTCGAAAACCGCATTCGCCTGGTGCTGGAAGTCACCAAGGCCGTGCGCGCCGTGTGGCCTGAGGAGTTGCCGCTGTTTGTGCGCGTGTCGGCCACCGATTGGGTGGAAGACGGTTGGAACCCGGATGAAACCGTGGAGTTGGCGCGCCGCCTGAAAGACCTCGGGGTGGATCTGATCGACGTGTCGTCCGGTGGTACCGCCGCCAATGCCGAGATTCCCACCGGCCCCGGCTACCAGACGCGCTTCGCCGAGCGCGTGCGCAAGGAATCGGGCATCGCCACCGGCACGGTCGGCATGATTACCGAACCGGCCCAGGCCGAGCACATCCTGCGTACCTGCCAGGCTGACATTATTTTTCTGGCCCGTGAACTGCTGCGCGACCCGTACTGGCCGTTGCATGCCGACGATGACCTGGGCGGACGCAAAGCCATCTGGCCGGCGCAGTACCAGCGGGCAACCCATCGGGACCAGCCGATCCATGAGTCGGATCTGCGGGATTGACCCTACTTACCTCTGTGCCAAACCCACCCTGATACGGTGGGTTTTTTCTTGCTCGCGTTTATAGGAAGGCTGATCCTTGGCGGTTGTTAAGCAGGAGAAGCTTATGCTGGTGGAACGCGCGTTAACCGAAGACGATATCCCTTTGCTGGCAGCCATCGATCGTACGGAGCTGATCCCGGCGTGCTATCGCATGGACTGCGGCGAACTGGTGTTGTATGCCACACATCATGACATGCACGGCTGGCCCGAAGGCGAGGCTGAACAGGATGCGGTGGCGCTGCGTGCCTGCCTCCAGCGCGGCGGGTGGTTATGGGGCGTATTCGACGGCCAGGTGCTGGTTGCCGCAGTGGTGGTGGACAATCGGCCGTTCCATCACCAGGGCCTGCTGATGCGGCAGCTGAAATTCCTGCATGTCAGCCACAGTGCCCGCGGTTCTGGCCTGGGCGGGCGGTTGTTGGCGCTGGCTTGCGAGCACGGCCGGCAAGTGGGGGCCCAAGCACTCTATATCTCGGCGACGGAGTCGCGTAACACTGTGGACTTTTACCTGCGCCATGGTTGCCGTCTGTTGCAGCAACCCCACGCTGAGCTTTATGCGCAAGAACCGCTAGACATTCACCTGTATCGACCCCTGCGTGAGTAATGGCTGTAGGTTTTTATTACCGCCGTTATTTTTTAAGTTAATACTCTAAAAAAATCCCACGAATGATGAGATAGTTTCTACGCTAAGGGTAAGCCCGACTCCTGGCCCAGGGAGACAGGCGGTTGGTCCGCGAAGCCGTTGCGCTTCCCGGGAGTTTGGAAATGGGCACCAGGAGTGTTTGACTGATATCAGGAGTAGCGGTCCATGGCCAAGTCCTATGGCGTAGCGGGTGCGGTGGCGTCTTTTCTGAGCCGTCGGATGTCCTTGCGGGGTCGAAGGTTGAGTTCAGATGAGATGGAGTTGCTGGTGCAATACCGGGCGCTGACCGAGAGCGATCAGGTGGCGATGCGGTATCTGATTGGTGCGATGAAAAGCGTGTCGCGGTTCTAAGCCACCTGTGATCATTCCCACGCTGCGGCGTGGGAATGATCAGGCGGTTAGTTTCAGGTGTACTTGCGCTGCTCCGGTGCTGGCGGGAAGTACTGATACAGCCAGGTTTCACTCAGGGTGCGGTCCTGGGTTCGTATAAACAGGCGCAATTCGACGGGTTCCACGCTGTCGCTGGTGGGGTACCAGTCGAACAGGATGCGATAGCCCTTGATGTTATCCAGCACCAGCACGCTGAAATCCTTCACCTCACCATGGGAWCAAGTCACCACCGGCTC
>NZ_MLCT01000166.1:0-3609 GCF_001806145.1 Pseudomonas sp. BS-2016 | reverse complement strand
ATAACCCCTGCGCTTTGATCCCGGTATACAACCACGAAGCCGCCGTGCCGGCCGTGGTCCACAGTGTGCTGAAGAGCGGCCTGCCCTGCCTCTTGGTGGACGATGGCAGCAGCGCCTCGTGCGCAGCCGTGCTGGCGCAGTTGGCGACGCTGGATAACGTCACCCTGCTGACCCTGCCCAGCAACCAGGGCAAGGGCGCCGCCGTGATGACCGGTTTTCGCGAAGCCGCGCGCCTGGGCTATACCCACGCTCTGCAAGTGGACGCCGATGGCCAGCACGACCTGCGCGAAGTCCAGACCTTTATCCACACCTCACGCCAGCACCCCGAGGCCGTCATCTGCGGCTACCCCGAATACGACGACAGCGTGCCCAAGGGTCGCCTGTACGCACGTTACCTGACCCACGTGTGGGTGTGGATCAATACCCTGTCGCTTGAGATTCGCGACTCGATGTGCGGCTTTCGCGTGTACCCACTGGCGCCGACCCTGGCGCTGATGGACTCGGCCTACATTGGCACGCACATGGATTTCGACTCGGACATCCTGGTACGCCTGGCCTGGCGCAACCAGCCGATGCGCTGGCTGCCCACCCAGGTGCACTACCCCACCGACGGCCTGTCGCACTTTCGCTTGTTGCGTGACAACCTGCGCATCAGCGCCATGCACACGCGGTTGTTCTTCGGCATGCTCGTGCGCGCGCCGATGATCCTGTGGCGACGGTGGCAAGCATGAACGACAGCACCAAGCATTGGGCCGACCGCGAGGAACGCGGCAGCTTCTGGCTGATGAAATTCACCGCGGTCGCGGTCAAAGTCCTCGGCCGTCGCCTATTGAGCCCGTTGCTCTACAGCATCGTCTTTTACTTCTTCCTGTTCGGCCGCACCGCACGCCACAGCGCCTGGCAATACCAGCAGCGGCTGGCGCAATGGAGCGGGCGCAATGACTTGCTGCCGAGCCACCGCACAGTCTTTGCCCAGTTCATGGCCTTCGCCGATTCGCTGCTCGACAAGCTGGACGTGTGGAACGGCAAGCTGCGCCTGGAGCAAATCGAGATCAACGACCCGGCGCAGTTGCGCAGTCAACTGCGTGGCGAGCGCGGGCAGATGCTGGTGGGTGCGCACCTGGGTAACCTGGAAGTGTGCCGTGCCCTGGCGGAGATTGGTGAACAGGTCACCATGAACGTGCTGGTGCACACCAAGCACGCCGAGCGTTTCAACCGCCTGCTGGGCGAGGCCGGCGCGACCCATTTGCGCCTGATCCAGGTCAGCGAATTGGACCCGGCCACCATGCTGCTGCTCAGCCAGCGCCTGGACGATGGCGAGTGGCTGGCGATTGCCGGCGACCGCATCCCGCTGCACGGCGGGCGCACGGTGCGCGTGGACTTCCTCGGACACACGGCGGCATTTCCCCAAGGCCCATGGCTGCTGGCGGGCTTGCTCAAGTGCCCGGTCAATCTGCTGATGTGTCTCAAGCACCAGGGCCGCTATCGCCTGACTATCGAGCCCTTTGCCGATTTGATCGAATGGAAGCGCAGCACCCGTGAGCAAGTCATTGCCGAATGGACCACCCGCTACGCCGCACGCCTGGGCCAGTTCTGCCTGCAAGCGCCCCAACAATGGTTCAACTTTTACCCTTTCTGGAAGACCGATGACGACGCCTCTTGAGCCCATCACCTTTGGTGAACGCCCCCTGCGCATCGAAGACGTGCTGGCCCTGGCCAACCGCCAGGTGCCCACTCGCCTGCAGGACGATGCCGCGTACCGCCAACGCATCGCCAAGGGCGCGCAGTTCCTCGACTCGCTGCTGGACAAGGAAGGCGTGATCTACGGCGTGACCACCGGCTACGGCGACTCCTGCGTAGTGGCGGTGCCGCTGGAGCACGTCGAAGCCTTGCCGCGTCATCTGTACACCTTTCACGGTTGCGGCCTGGGCAAATTGCTTGATGCCCAGGCTACTCGCGCCGTACTGGCGGCGCGTTTGCAGTCGCTGTGCCATGGCGTGTCCGGGGTGCGTGTGGAACTGCTGGAACGCCTGCATGCCTTCCTCGAAAACGATGTGTTGCCACTGATCCCGGAAGAAGGCTCGGTCGGCGCCAGTGGTGATCTGACGCCGCTGTCCTATGTGGCTGCGACCTTGTCCGGCGAACGTGAAGTGCTGTTCCGTGGCGAACGCCGCCCGGCGGCCGACGTACACCGCGAGCTGGGCTGGGAGCCGCTGGTACTGCGGCCCAAGGAAGCCCTGGCACTGATGAACGGCACCGCAGTGATGACTGGCCTGGCCTGCCTGGCCTTTGCCCGCGCCGACTACCTGTTGCAACTGGCCACGCGCATCACCGCGCTCAACGTGGTGGCGCTGCAAGGCAACCCGGAACACTTCGACGAGCGCCTGTTCGCCGCCAAGCCGCACCCTGGGCAGATGCAAGTCGCCGCGTGGCTGCGCAAGGACCTGGCCATCGACGCGCCCACCGCCCCCCTGCATCGCCTGCAAGACCGTTATTCGTTGCGCTGCGCGCCCCACGTGCTCGGCGTATTGGCGGACAGCCTGAACTGGCTGCGCTCGTTCATCGAGATCGAACTGAACAGCGCCAACGACAACCCGATCATCGACGCCGAAGAAGAACGTGTGCTGCATGGCGGGCACTTCTACGGCGGGCATATCGCCTTCGCCATGGACAGCCTCAAGACCCTGGTCGCCAACGTTGCCGACCTGCTCGACCGCCAGCTCGCACTGTTGGTGGACGTGCGCTACAACCATGGCCTGCCGAGCAACCTCTCAGGCGCCCCGGCTGACCGCGCCATGATCAACCACGGCTTCAAGGCCGTGCAGATCGGCACCAGCGCCTGGACCGCCGAAGCGCTGAAAAACACCATGCCGGCCCGCGTGTTCTCGCGCTCCACCGAGTGCCACAACCAGGACAAAGTGAGCATGGGCACCATCGCTGCCCGCGATGCGATCCGCGTGCTGGAGTTGACCGAACAGGTCGCCGCCGCGACCTTGCTCGCCGCCAACCAAGGCGTGTGGCTGCGCGCCCAGGCCGAGGATGCCCGCCCACTGCCACCAGCACTGGCCGCGATGCACGCCGAACTGGCCCAGGACTTTGCGCCGGTCATCGAAGACCGCGCCCTGGAAGGCGAACTGCGCCTGTGCCTGCAACGTATCGCCGCGCAACACTGGAGGCTGCATGCGTAGCCCCGGCGTGTTGCACAGCGACACTGAAATCCTTGTGCCTTTTTTCGACATCGACACCATGAACGTGGTGTGGCACGGGCATTACGTGAAGTACCTGGAAGTGGCGCGCTGTGCGTTGCTGGACAAGATCGGCCATAACTATACGGCGATGCTCGAAGCCGGCTACGCCTGGCCGGTGATCGACATGCAGCTACGTTATGTGCGTGGCGCGACCTTCGGCCAGACCATCAATGTGCGCGCCAGCCTGGTGGAGTGGGAGAATCGTTTGAAGGTCAATTATTTGATCACCGACCTGGCCAGCGGCGAGCGCTTGACCCGCGCCAGCACCGTGCAAGTGGCGGTGCAAATCGCCAGTCGCGAAATGCAGCTTGCCTCGCCCAAAGTCTTTACCGACGCCGTAGAGAGAGCCCTGGAATGAGAC
>NZ_MLCT01000165.1:0-1996 GCF_001806145.1 Pseudomonas sp. BS-2016 | reverse complement strand
GCCGGCGTTTTGCCCGTGCCCATGCGTTGCAACAACCCCTGAAAGAGAACCGCGAGCGCCTGCGCCAGGCCGCTGCGGTGTTCGATTGCACCCGCGAAGGGGTGCTGGTCACCGATACCCAAGGGCTGATCGTGCACGTTAACCGCGCTTTCATGGAGATCACCGGCTACCAGTGCGAAGACGTCATGGGCCAACGGCCAAGCCTGTTCAAGTCCGGGCGCCACTCGGCGCATTTCTACCAGCAAATGTTCCAGGCCCTGGAAAGCACCGGCGAATGGAGCGGGGAAATCTGGAACCGCCGTAAAAGCGGCGAGGTTTACCCCCAGTGGCAAACCATCCGGGTGATTCACGACGACCAGGGCCAGGTCAGCCACTACGTGGCGGTGTTTTCGGACATCAGCGCCATGAAGAACTCCGAGCACGAATTGGCGCACCTGGCCCATCACGACCCGCTCACCGACCTGCCCAACCGCCTGCTGTTCACCGATCGCGCCGAGCAGGCCCTGGCTTCCGCGCAGGTGCATAAGCGTGGCTGCGCTCTGCTGTTGATGGACCTGGACCACTTCAAGATCATCAACGACAGCCTCGGCCATAACGTTGGCGATCAGTTGCTCAAACTGGTGGCCGAACGCCTGAGCGGCCTGTTTGGGCCGGGGGTTACCCTGGCGCGCCTGGGGGGCGACGAATTTGCCGTGCTGGCAGAAAGCTGCCCGCAGGTGGTGCAAGCGGCGGCCTTGGCGCAGCGCATGCTCAACGCCATGAAGGATCCGTTCATTTTTGACGGCAACCAGCTGTTTATCAGCGCCAGTATCGGTATCAGCCTGTTCCCCAGTGACGCCCTGAGCGCCGAGCAACTGCTGCGCAACGCCGATTCCGCGTTGTTCAAGGCCAAGAGCGCCGGGCGCGAAGGCTACGCGTTGTACACCGAAGAACTGACCGCCCACGCCCAGCATCGGGTGGAAATCGCTGGCGAGCTGCGTCGCGCCCTCGACCAACATGAGCTGCGCGTCTATTACCAGCCGGTGCACGACCTGCATGATAGCCGTTTGGTCGGCGTTGAAGCACTGGTGCGCTGGCAGCACCCGGAGCGCGGCCTGGTACCCCCGGGCGAGTTCATCCCCATCGCCGAGCGCACCGGGTTGATTGCCGAGATCGATGCGTGGGTGATGGACCAGGCCTGCCGCCAAATGTGCCAGTGGCTGGCCGACGGCGCGCCGCTGAGCTTTATCGCAATCAATGTCTCCAGCCGCCTGTTTGCCCGGCGCGAGCTGTATGAGCAAGTGGCCCAAGTGCTGCACGCCACTGGGCTGGACCCAGCCTTCCTGGAGCTGGAGGTCACCGAGAGCGCAGTGATGGACGACCCGGAAGTCGCACTGGAGCAACTGCACCGCCTGCGCGAACTGGGCCTGCGTCTGGCGATCGACGACTTTGGCACCGGCTATTCCTCGTTGTTGCGCCTCAAACGCCTGCCGGTGCAGAAGCTCAAGATCGACCAGGGCTTTGTGGCGGGCTTGCCGTGGGACGAAGACGACGCCGCGATTGTGCGCGTGGTGATCGCCCTGGCCAAAAGCATGGGCATGCAGGTGCACGCCGAAGGGATCGAGCAGGTGGAACAGGCGCGGTTCCTGCTGGATCAGGAATGCGACATGGGCCAGGGGTACTGGTTTGGACGGCCGATGCCGGCTGATGAAATCGACTGGACCCGAGCCCCTCTGATTCGTCAGGACTGACTCGGCCAATGTGGGAGCCGGGCTTGCCCGCGAAGGCGGCGTGTCAGTCACTGTATCTGTAACTGCACCACCGCTTTCGCAGGCAAGCCAGCTCCCACAGGGGTTCTGCGGCGCCTGTGTGTGAGCGTTTTTTCTGCCGAAACCCTTGCAACCCCATGCCCTATCAGAAAATTCTTTCTGGTTATATAAACATTCTTAAATAGTATTTTTAAGAATATCCGCGCTTATCTACTATCGCCCTCACGCCGCAAGCAGTGCCGCCACTG
>NZ_MLCT01000164.1:0-1523 GCF_001806145.1 Pseudomonas sp. BS-2016 | reverse complement strand
GCCCGCATATCCTTGGGCTCCAGCGCCACCACGGGCATCCACCGACAGCGCTTCGGCAGTCAGCGAGTTAATGCGCAAGGTCAGATCACGTCCAGCCTTGGCGGGTTTTTCGTGGGTGCCGGGGGCGCCCCGTGAGGTGATCTGGCTACCGTGCTCCAACTGCGCCTCGCGTACCTGCATTTGCAAGGCGGTATTGCCAGGCACAATGGTGATGCGTGCGTCGCGCCCCAAGTGCAGCTCATCCACCGTGACCTGGCTGATGGTGGCCGGAATCAGCAAGGTGCCGTAGTCCGCCACGTCCAGGCGCTCGAGCTGCAACACGCTGGTACTGCTGGGCAAGCGCATCAACGAATTGGTTTCGACACTGACGCTCTGGGCCAGGGCAACGGGGCTGACCAACAGGGCCAACAGAAAAACCTTACGCATCATGGGGCTCCTGAGTGTTTTCAAATTTTTCTTTGAGCGCACAGTAACGACTTCTACCGGCGATTTGCCAGTGAAGGATCAAAAAACTTCAATTCCACCTCGGTGGGTATCGACCGCCGCGCTCTAGGCCCACGCGCCCAGCCGCGCTAGTCTCTACGGTCTTGATGCGAGGATCTGCAATGACCGCTGGAATTTCTGCCCGTACGCCCCAACAAGCCTTGGCGGCCCTGCTGGACCTTCACAGGCCAAAACACCTGTTGTTAGTGGGCGCCAGCCAATTTCCGGCGCTGGATGCCTTCCGGGCTGCGCACGCGGATACCGAGGTGTTCTATGCCGCGCCAGGACCGTTGCCGGAAGACCTCGCCGTGCAGCGCTTTGACCTCGCGTTGGTGGTCGACTGCCTGGAGCACCTGTCCAAACCCCAAGGCCTGACCCTGCTCGGAGGCATCCGTAACCTCAACGCCAGCCGCATTGCCGTGCTGGTCGACCTGGGTGCCTGCGACTGGAAGGACACCGACTTTTTTTCCCTGGCCCTGCAAGCCGGCGAACGCTTCCAACGCGATGATCAGGTGCTGACGCTGTTTACCTATGATCTGCTTGACTATAAACAGGTGCCGGACTGGCTCAACGCCCGCTTCTGGGCCAACCCGGAAAACTTCGGAAAGTATTGGTGGTAACCCGATGAGTACATCCATTTGCCCGTGCGGCAGCGGCAATCTGCTGGATGCCTGCTGCGGCCATTATCACGCCGGCCACCCGGCCCCCTGCGCCAGCGCGTTGATGCGCTCGCGCTACAGCGCCTATGTGCTGGGCCTAGTCGATTACCTGGTCGCCACTACGCTGCCTGCGCAACAGGCTGGCCTGGACCGCGACGCCATTGCCGCCTGGAGTGCCCAGAGCACCTGGCTGGGCCTGGAGGTGGAAAGCTCCGAGGTATTCGGCGGCCAGCCTGAGCACGCCTTTGTCACCTTTACCGCGCGCTGGCATGACGCTGCCGGTGAACATAGTCACCGCGAGCAGTCTTCTTTCGTACAGAATGAAGGGCGCTGGTACTTCATCGATCCTACGGTAGAAGTGAAGGCCGGACGTAACGATGC
>NZ_MLCT01000163.1:0-1437 GCF_001806145.1 Pseudomonas sp. BS-2016 | reverse complement strand
AGGGCGTTGCCGCCCAGGGCTACGACGATGCGCATACAGAATGTCCTTTCAGGGAACGCATGAACACCTCGGTCAATGTGGGAGCTGGCTTGCCTGCGATGAGGGCCTGGCAGGCGACCTGCTGTTGCCAGACCCACCGCTATCGCAGGCAAGCCAGCTCCCACACTGACGGTGTTCACACCGTGGAAATTAAATGTCTGCCAACGCCGACACCAGAATCGCCTTGATGGTATGCATGCGGTTTTCCGCCTGCTCAAAGGCGATGTTGGCCGGCGACTCGAAGACTTCCTCGGTCACTTCCACACCGTTGGCCAAGTGCGGATAGCGCGCAGCGATGTCCTTGCCGACCTTGGTTTCGCTGTTGTGGAACGCCGGCAGGCAGTGCATGAATTTCACCCGAGGGTTGCCCGAGGCTTTCATCATCTTGGCGTTGACCTGGTACGGCAGCAGTTGTTCGATACGCTCGTCCCACGCTTCCACCGGCTCGCCCATGGACACCCAGATATCGGTGTGGATGAAGTCCACGCCTTTGACTGCCTCTTTCGGGTCTTCGGTGATGGTGATGCGTGCACCGCTTTCCTCGGCAAATGCCTGGCACTGCTTGATGAAGTCTTCATGGGGCCACAGCGCTTTCGGCGCGCCGATGCGCACGTCCATGCCCAGCTTGGCGCCGATCATCAGCAGCGAGTTGCCCATGTTGTAGCGGGCGTCCCCGAGGTAGGCGTAGCTGATGTCATGCAGCGGCTTGTCGCTGTGTTCGCGCATGGTCAGGGTGTCAGCGATCATCTGGGTCGGGTGGAATTCGGCGGTGAGGCCGTTGAACACCGGCACACCGGCGAACTTGGCCAGCTCTTCGACGATTTCCTGCTCAAAACCACGGTACTCGATGGCATCGAACATCCGGCCCAACACGCGGGCGGTGTCTTTCATGCTTTCTTTGTGGCCGATCTGCGACGACACCGGGTCGATATAGGTGACGTGGGCGCCTTGGTCATGGGCCGCGACTTCGAAGGCACAGCGAGTGCGGGTCGAGGTTTTTTCGAAGATCAGCGCGATGTTCTTGCCCTGCAAGTGCGGGCGCTCGGTGCCGGTGTATTTGGCGCGTTTGAGGTCGCGGGACAGGTCCAGCAGGTAATGCAGCTCGCGGGTAGTGTGGTGCATCAGCGACAGCAGGCTGCGGTTGCGCATATTGAAAGCCATGATGGAATCTCCTTAATAGTCGATAGGGTCGCGGATGATCGGGCAGGTCATGCAGTGGCCGCCGCCACGGCCACGGCCGAGTTCACCGGCGCTGATGGTGATCACTTCCACACCGGCCTTGCGCAGCAGGGTGTTGGTGTAGGTGTTGCGGTCGTAGCCAATCACCACGCCCGGTTCCACGGCCACCACGTTGTTGCCGTCATCCCATTGCTCGCGTTCGGCGGCGAAGCTGTTGCC
>NZ_MLCT01000162.1:0-1712 GCF_001806145.1 Pseudomonas sp. BS-2016 | reverse complement strand
GCCCTGGCCAGCGTCACCGATATCCTCGCGGGTGCCTTGCGCCTGCCCAACGACCAGACGGGCGATTGCCAGATGTTCACCACGCGCCTGGTCGAAATGTGCAAACAATTGGGCGTGGAATTCCGCTTCGAACAAGACATCCAGCGCCTGGACTACGCAGGCGACCGCATCAACGGTGTGCTGATCGACGGCAAGCTGGAAACTGCCGACCGCTATGTACTGGCTCTCGGCAGTTACTCGCCCAAGTTGCTCAAGCCATTGGGGATCAAGGCGCCGGTGTACCCGCTCAAGGGTTATTCGCTGACTGTGCCGATCACTAACCCGGCAATGGCGCCGACCTCGACCATTCTTGATGAAACCTACAAAGTCGCGATCACCCGTTTCGACAACCGTATTCGCGTCGGTGGCATGGCTGAAATAGCCGGTTTTGACCTGTCGCTGAACCCGCGGCGACGTGAAACCCTGGAGATGATCGTCAACGACCTTTATCCTCAGGGCGGCGATCTGGCCCAGGCCAGTTTCTGGACCGGCCTGCGCCCGACCACCCCGGACGGTACACCGATTGTGGGTGCCACGCCGTTCAAGAACCTGTTCCTGAATACAGGCCACGGTACCCTCGGTTGGACCATGGCCTGTGGTTCGGGTCGCTTGCTGGCCGACCTGATGGCGAAGAAAACGCCGCAGATCAGCGCCGCAGGCCTCGATATTTCCCGTTATGGCAACCACCAGGAGTCCGCACAACATGTCAATCCAGCGCCAGCTCACCAATGAGCGCATGAGCCAGATCGTTGTCCACAGCGGTACCGTGTACCTGGCAGGGCAAGTTGGCGACGACATGAGCGCCGGGATTGAGCAGCAGACCCGTGAAACCCTGGTCAATATCGAGCGCTTGCTGGACCTTGCCGGTACCGACAAATCCAGGTTGCTGTCGGTAACGATCTACCTGAAGGACATCGACGCCGACTTCGCTTTGATGAACGCGGTATGGGACAAATGGCTGCCCAAAGGCGTCGCCCCGGCCCGCGCCACTGTGCAAGCCAAGCTGTGCGAACCCGAGATTCTGGTAGAGCTGTCTGTCGTGGCTGCGCTGCCTTAACAATGATCCCTCTCCCGGTGCCGGCGTTGTTGGTCGGCACCGGTTTTTTATTGACTTTCCTGCCTACAAGCCTGCCGCCATGCGTCCAGCCCGTGCCCTGATTGATCTCCAAGCCCTGCGCCATAACTACCAATTGGCCCGAGAAGTCACCGGGGCCAAGGCCCTCGCCGTGATCAAGGCCGATGCCTACGGCCATGGCGCGGTGCCCGTGGCCCAGGCACTGGAGGCGCAAGCCGACGGGTTCGCGGTGGCGTGCATCGAGGAAGCGCTGGAACTGCGCGCCGCCGGCATTCGTGCGCCGGTGTTGCTGCTGGAAGGTTTTTTCGAAGCCGACGAGTTGCCGCTGATCATCGAGCAGGATTTGTGGTGCGTGGTGCATTCGCTTTGGCAGTTGGACGCCATCGAGCAAGCTCGTTTGAGCAAGCCGCTGACAGTGTGGCTGAAGCTGGACTCGGGCATGCACCGTGTGGGCCTGCACCCCAAGGATTACCAGGAGGCGTATCAGCGCCTGCTGGCGAGTGGCAAAGTGGCGAAAATCGTGCTGATGAGCCATTTTGCCCGCGCCGATGAGCTCGATTGCGTCAGCAGCAACGAACAAGTAACGGTGTTTGAGGCG
>NZ_MLCT01000161.1:0-1461 GCF_001806145.1 Pseudomonas sp. BS-2016 | reverse complement strand
GTGGGGTCAAGCACGGCGAGCAGGGCGCCCTTCTCCACTTCGGCGCCGACATCCACAGCGCGACGGGCGATGCGGCCCGGCACACGGAAACCCAGGTTGCTTTCATAGCGGGCCTGGATGGTGCCGGCGAAACGGCCCAGGTTTTCCTGGTCTTCAGCCTTCACTTCCATGGACAGCACCGGGCGTATGGGTTCGGGCGGCGCCTCTTCCTTGGAGCAGGCCATCAGCAACAGGCTGGCGGCGACAATGAGCGTCAATTGCTTCATGGCTGCGCTCCGGGTTGGGCGATCTCGACGACCATGCCGGGGTGCAGTAATTGCCCACCGGCTATCACGACTTTTTCACCGCCTTTGAGGCCCTCGCCGATGATCACTTTGCCGGTGAGGTAGCGCGCCACGGTGACCTTGTGCAACTGCGCCTTGCCTTCGCCGTCCACCAGCCACACGGCTGGCTCGTTGAGGTCTTTGGTCAGCGCTGACCAAGGCAGCTCGATGCTCGCCTTGGCCGGGCCATTGGCGGTGGCGCTGACCACCGACCCCAGTTCCATGCCCTTGGGCAGGCTTTGCAGGGCGATCTTCACTTGGACGGTGCCGGTATTGGCGGCCACGGCGGGCGTGACTTCGCGGACTTTGCCCACGGCCTTGATGCTCGGGTTGTCCAGCAGGCTCACCGTAATCGGCGCGTCGGGCGGCGGCTCCACCAGCAAGGACTCATACACGTTGAACACGGCGTCACGTTCGCCATCGCGGGCGAGGCTGAAGATCGGCACGGTGGCCTGTACCACTTGGCCGACTTCGGCCTGGCGCGCCGTGATGATCCCCGAGGCATCGGCGATCAACGCGGTGTAGCCCAATTGTTCGCGGGCATTGGCCAACTGCGCCTGGGCGGCGGCCAGGGCACTTTGGCTGCTGCGCAGCGCGGCCTGGGCGGCGTCATATTCGCTGCGGCTGGTATAGCCTTTGGGCAGGAGTTTTTCCTGGCGCACAAAGGCGGCGGCGGTCTGCTTGACCCGCGCCTGTTCGGCCACGACCTGGGCCTGGGCCGAATCGACGTTGGTTTGCAGGTCCTTGGGGTCGAGCTTGGCCAGGACTTGCCTGGCTGTGACGCGGTCGCCCACGTCGACCATGCGCTGGATGATCTTGCCGCCCACGCGAAAGGACAGATCGGTTTGCACCCGCGCCTGGATATCACCGGTCAGCGTCACCGCCGCGGCAAAATCCGCCGACTGCACGGTTTGCACGAACACCCGTGAATGCTGCTTGGGCTCGGCCTTGTCTTGGCCACAGCCACTGAGCAGCCCCAGGAGGCCAAGGCTGAAAATAAATGTCGAGGTGCGACCGCCCATGCAGGCTCCTTTTGCGTGATGCCGACGTTCAAGTGTGTATGCGACTGTGAGCTTAGATCAGGGTTCCTTATCTGCATGGAGGATCCCATACTCCAATGGTTCCCATGCTGACTAAA
>NZ_MLCT01000160.1:0-1857 GCF_001806145.1 Pseudomonas sp. BS-2016 | reverse complement strand
CTGCCGGTTTGATGCAGTCGCTGCAAGCGGCAGCGGCGACCCATGTGCAGGAGGCCAACCTGCGCTGGCAGTGCGACAGCCACCAGGGCGAATTGCTGTGCAACCGCGACTCCCTGGTGGGCGCGCTGCTCAACCTGATCGAAAACGCTACCCAGGCCAGTGGCCCCGGGGCGCGCCTGAAAGTGCACCTGTATAGCCGCGGACAAACCCTGCGTCTGTGCGTCAGCGACAGCGGCAGCGGTATCGCCCCGCAGGTGCTGCAGCGCCTGGGCGAGCCGTTTTTTACCACCAAGACCAACGGCACTGGCCTGGGCCTGACCGTGGTCAAGGCAGTGGCCCGTGCCCATCAGGGACAATTGCAGCTGCGTTCGCGCCTGGGGCGTGGCACCTGTGCATTGATGACCTTGCCGCTGTTTTCCAGCGCGGCAAGCGCGGAGTAAGAGGATGATGGCTATCAAGGTTTTATTGGTGGAAGACGATCGCGCCCTGCGTGAAGCATTGGCTGACACGCTGCTGTTGGCGGGCCATGACTACCGTGCGGTCGGCTCTGCCGAGGAAGCCTTGGAGGCGGTCGAGCAGGAAACCTTCAGCCTGGTGGTCAGCGACGTCAACATGCCCGGCATGGACGGCCACCAGTTGCTCGGCCTGCTGCGGGTGCGCCAGCCGCAACTGCCGGTGCTGCTGATGACCGCCCATGGCGCGGTGGAGCGGGCGGTGGATGCCATGCGTCAGGGCGCGGCGGATTACCTGGTCAAGCCGTTCGAACCCAAGGCGTTGATCGAACTGGTCGCCCGGCATGCCCTGGGCGTGATGCCCGCAGCCGACGGCGATGGCCCGATTGCCTTTGAGCCGGCCAGCGCGCAATTGCTGGAACTGGCAGCGCGGGTGGCGCGCAGTGATTCCACTGTGCTGATTTCCGGCGAGTCCGGCACCGGTAAAGAAGTGCTGGCGCGTTATATCCACCAGCAATCGGGCCGTGCCAAACAACCGTTCATTGCGATCAACTGCGCGGCGATCCCCGACAACATGCTGGAAGCCACCTTGTTTGGCCATGAAAAGGGCTCGTTCACCGGCGCCATCGCGGCCCAGGCCGGCAAGTTCGAACAAGCCGACGGCGGCACCATTCTGCTCGACGAAATCTCGGAAATGCCCCTGGGCCTGCAAGCCAAGTTGCTGCGGGTATTGCAGGAGCGTGAAGTGGAGCGCGTGGGCGCACGCAAGCCGATCCAGCTGGATATCCGCGTGGTCGCCACCACCAACCGCGACTTGGCGGGTGAAGTGGCGGCGGGGCGCTTCCGTGAAGACCTGTTCTACCGGTTGTCGGTGTTCCCGCTGGCCTGGCGCCCATTGCGTGAGCGCCCGGCGGATATCATTCCCCTGGCCGAGCGCCTGCTGAACAACCACGTCAAAAAAATGAAGCATGCCCAGGCGCGTTTATCGCCCGAGGCGCAGGCGTGCCTGGTCAGTTACCCATGGCCGGGCAACGTGCGCGAGTTGGACAACGCGATCCAGCGTGCGCTGATTTTGCAGCAGGGCGGTTTGATCCAGCCGCAGGATTTCTGCCTGGCCATGGGCAATGGCGCTGCGCCGTTGCCGAGCCTGGCCCCGGCTCCAGTGGTCGTCGAGGCTGAATCAGCCGGTGCCTTGGGCGATGACCTGCGCCGCCGCGAATTCCAGATGATCATCGACACCCTGCGCGCTGAACGTGGCCGCCGCAAAGAAGCGGCCGAGCGCCTGGGCATCAGCCCGCGTACCTTGCGCTACAAGCTGGCGCAGATGCGCGACGCCGGTATGGATGTGGAAGCCTATCTGTTCGCCACCTGACTTCGCGCCCATACCGTTTTTTTGTAGGAGCGA
>NZ_MLCT01000016.1:0-1043 GCF_001806145.1 Pseudomonas sp. BS-2016 | reverse complement strand
TATTCCCCACTGCTGCCTCCCGTAGGAGTCTGGACCGTGTCTCAGTTCCAGTGTGACTGATCATCCTCTCAGACCAGTTACGGATCGTCGCCTTGGTGAGCCATTACCCCACCAACTAGCTAATCCGACCTAGGCTCATCTGATAGCGCAAGGCCCGAAGGTCCCCTGCTTTCTCCCGTAGGACGTATGCGGTATTAGCGTCCGTTTCCGAACGTTATCCCCCACTACCAGGCAGATTCCTAGGCATTACTCACCCGTCCGCCGCTCTCAAGAGAAGCAAGCTTCTCTCTACCGCTCGACTTGCATGTGTTAGGCCTGCCGCCAGCGTTCAATCTGAGCCATGATCAAACTCTTCAGTTCAAACATCTTTGGGTTTTTAAGAAACCCTAAACTTGGCTCAGCAATCGTTGGTTACATCTTTGATTTCTCGCGGAGTAACTTGTGATGCTGATAATCTTGTTGACTATCAGTCTGACTCCACAAGCACCCACACGAATTGCTTGATTCAGTTGTTAAAGAGCGGTTGGTTAAGATCTTTCGTCTCAACCGAGGCGCGCATTCTACAGCAGCCTCATTTGCTGTCAAGTGGTTATTTTCAGAAGTTTTCGAAGATTTCTTCAACAACTTCAACCACTTGCGCTTGCGATCTCTCGTAAGCGGGAGGCGAATTCTACAGCGTTACACGCTGCTGTCAACACCTCTTTTTCAACTTCCTTTTGGCTTCGATGAACTGAAGCAACTTGCTGCCGAAAACTGCATAACTCATTGTTTACCAAGGAGTTTTCCGTTTCGACTGCGCCGGAAGTGGGGCGAATTATAGGCTTCCAGAATCTGCCGTCAAGGCTTAATTACGCTTTTGTGGCAGAAGGCGCTTTTTTAGCAATAAGGCGAGGGATTCGACGCATTACCGGCGGCACCCGCATCAACAGAAGTAGCGCACCTATAGAAGCGTAGATAGCCCACTCCTTCAGATCCGCCCGCACTATCCATAGCATGTGCAGCAAACCGAGCCCAAGAATCACATAGACCAGACGATGCAGCTT
>NZ_MLCT01000159.1:0-2374 GCF_001806145.1 Pseudomonas sp. BS-2016 | reverse complement strand
CCATTCCTACAGATTGATCGGACTTGTCTGAAGCGTAGACGCGAATTGCCTTGCCCATGAAGTTTGTCGACGGGGCAGCACACAGCGCGTCATGGCAGGCGTTAATTGTCTAGGCCAGCGGGGCGCTCGGCGGCGGTTAGCGTTTGATTTTAACTGCCCTCAGAGTATCAACATGACCGCTTCCACCCCTCCAGCCGACTCACAGCACCTCATCACGAGCGAGCAAATCGAAACGTTGTTTCGCGAGCCGCCGTCATTGCTGGCGGTAGCGCAAGAAAGCGCCCAGGCCTACCTTGACCAGCATTTTGCTGAACACAAATGGCAGGCCGGTCTGATTTATATCGCTGCGCCCGCCGACACTGACGGTAGCCTCGTTTACCAGGCCTTGTCCGAGTGGCTGCTGCAACGCCTGGCCCTCGCCGGCCCGGTGTTGCTGGTGGCGGACTATCACGTGGTCGCCCAACGGGTGCGCGAGGTGTTTGTGGAAGGTGGCCCGAGCCTGGTTGAACTGGAGCGGCTGATCAACCGCTGCGGCGCGCTGTTGTGGAGGACCTACGTACGACGCCTGCAAGCCTGGTGGTGTGAAGAGTTGCCGGTGAACATGACGCGCTGGGGCTACCTGTCGGATGACCTGCTGACACTGCTGTATGACTCACCCAAGCCGCCGGGATACAGCGAAGAGCAATTCGCCACACTGTTCCCCAAAACCCTGCTGCATCCGATTCGTCCGGATAACGAGTGGAGCGCCCACGGCGATGCATTGCGGGTGCAGGCGGTTTACCTGGCGGGGCCGCCCGTCGAGATGCTGCCGGTGCTGGTCCTTATTCACGGACAACAGCGCTTGCTGTTCAGCCCGGCCAGTGGCCTGCACCCGCTGCGCGACGAGGACGAAATCGCTGCATGGTTGCCGGCTTTTGCTGAGGGCGCGCGCGTAGAGCAATGGTTTGCCGAGGACGTTGACAGCGATCCGTTCGACGCCCTGGCGGCGAGCTACCTGGCACGTCAACTGCGCGATATCGACCGGATTGACCGCAGCCTGGCACTTGCACCGGGGCAGCATCAGGCGTTGCTCGACTACATCACCGATCCGCGACGCTGGTTCGTCGCCAGCCTGGGCGCACGTCAGCAAGCGCTGCGCAGCGCCGTGCCGCTGTGGCTGGCCCACGCCGACGAGCAAGACAGCATCGCCTATGCGCGCCTGCTCCAGGCGCTGGTGGTGGCCCGCGAGCAAAATGGCGGAAAACAGTATCTCGACGGTATCGACTCGATCCGTCAGTTTGCCGATGACGCGCTCAAAACTTGCCTGCACGCTCAACCAGCGGCGCGCAAAGTGCTGCCTGCCGATGTTCAGCTGACCTTTAAACGGGTGATTGCCGCCGCAGTGCCGGTGCCGGGAGGTTTCATAGCGGGTGAAGTCGACCTGATCACCGTAAGCCTGACCGAACTGGCGCTGGAAAACCTGGCCGGGTTCCCTCACACCGTCACCAGCATCACGTTGAACGACGCCCCGGCGCCCGGTTGGTTGACTTACGACCTGCTCAGCGGGTGTGTGCAAACGGCTGACGTCGGCCAGGCTTACCCGGCTTTGTTGAAAAGAAAGCTGTTGGATGATCCAACCGAAAACGCTCGGCGCTTGCAGTTGTTCAAGCGCCAATTACGCGTGCAGTTGCCGATGCTGGCGTTGGAACTGAAGATCAAGGACGAGCACGGCCTGACGCTGGATGGCTTCAGGCGCGTGCAGGCTGCGCTGCAATCGCGCCTGGCCGATCGTACGGTACAGGACCAGGCAATGGCGCTGTGGCCGCTGGCGTTCAAGGCTTCGGCGGCTGCTGACGCCGATGAGGTGACCGCGCACTTCATCATTGGCCCAAGGGCCGGGCAGGCGGGCGTGCATCTGCTGTACCGGCCATTGCTCGAACCGATGTTGCAGGAGTACGCGTCGATCCACGCGTTGTTCGAGGCCATCAAGGCGCCAGGCCCATTACAGGACAGCGTGTTGACCTGGATCGCTCCGGCACGCCAGGCGGTCTACGCCAACGGCGGTTTCAATGAACCGCATATCCGTCGCTTTTTGCCTGGCGATGAGTTCGGCGTGTATGACAAACCGCCGGCGGCGCAACTGCACAAGCAGTTGGGCACGCAAGGCCCCTGCACCCTGGTGTTCAACGGCACGGCAAAGGCTCTGGTTGCCCTGGCTGACCGGCAATCGGTATCGAACGCCGAACAACGCTGGGCCCATATGAAAGAGGTAGGTTGGCTGTTGTTTGCCAGTGTCCTGCCGTTGACCAGCGGGCCGTTGCAATTGGGCGGATGGCTGGTGCAATTGGTCGACAGCCTGCAGCAGGATATTCAGGACCTGGCCAGCGACGATGAA
>NZ_MLCT01000158.1:0-1594 GCF_001806145.1 Pseudomonas sp. BS-2016 | reverse complement strand
AGGCAAGCCAGCTCCCACATTTTGCTCAGCGTTCTACAGGGACGGACAATGCCGGATTGCCCAGTGGGTGCGTACGCGCGGTAAAGAACCTCAGTTCCACATTAGAGCCCTCGAACAGCTCCATATACCGCCGCTTCTGCTGACGAACAAACCCATCACTGCGCCCCGACACCGAGATCGCCAGGGTGCTGATGCGGGCCTGGCCGATAGCTTCTACCAGGTGTTTATCCTGCGGCCCCAAGTCATGCCCGAAGATGCACAGCGCGCCTTCATGGCTCAACAGCTGTTCATAACAGAACGACAGATAATCCGAACTGCGGATACTTTTGAGTTTCTCCTCCACCTTGCCTTCACTGACAAACAGCGGCACATCGTCGAGGGTCTTGATCGTGTTGTTGATGGCAAAACTGCTGAGCAGGGTGCTGTCGGTGGACGGCAATTTGCGCGCCGTGCCGTCGAGGTTGCGCACCAGGTGCAGGCCTCCGTGCAGGTACAGGATGCGGGTGATGTCGGTGCGCGTATTGCGCAGGTCGAAGCTTGAGTCGGCGCTGCGAAACAGGTCGTCGATACCCGGTGCGTGCAGGGTCGCCCAGTAGTTGAGCAAATCGTAGTTACTGGTGAATACGGTGGCGTAGGTGGCCAGCTCCGCGTTGATCGTCGCCAGCGTCGACGGTTGCACCAGGCGCCAGGGAATGTGCACGGCATGGATGGTGTTGATCAGTGCTTCCTTGATCGCGTAGTAACGGTTACGCGGCGCCGCCGAGCTGACCGCCAGGGCCTTGTTGACCCGGCTGGTGGTTTTCAAGGCGCCCAGGGCTTGCTCGAAACTGCGGGTTTGCAAGGCGTCGAACACGCTGAGCTCGGAGGCGCTCAGGGGTTTTTCTTCGACGGTACGGGCGTTTTCGAACAGCGAGTCGTAGGCAAAGTCTTCCCAGATCGTGCGGCTGGCGCCGTTGCCGATCAGAATCCCGCTGAAGTCGACGGCAGCGCGCAGGGCACTCCAGTCTTCAAGGTGGGCGTCAATATCCTGGAAATCCTTCATTGCGGCGGGTCTACTCGAAATCGGCTGGGGGGTGACTTTATCACGAGCCGGCATTGATCCTGATCAAGATGCGCCACGCGGTACAGGTTGATTCTGTCGGCATAAAGCCTTTGAGGATTGATCATGAGCAGCACGTTCTTCATCCCCGCCGTCAACATCATGGGCATCGATTGCCTCGACGAAGCGATGACCGCCATCCGCAACTACGGCTTCGGCAAAGCGTTGATCGTCACCGACGTCGGCCTGGCCAAAGCCGGTGTGGCCGGCATGATCGCCGAGAAGCTGGCGATGCAGGATATCGACTCGGTGATCTACGACGGCGCCAAGCCCAACCCCAGCGTGGAAAACGTCGAAAAAGGCCTGGCGTTACTGCAACAGAGCGCCTGTGATTTCGTCGTGTCCCTGGGCGGCGGTTCGCCCCATGACTGCGCCAAGGGCATTGCCCTGTGCGCCACCAACGGTGGGCGTATCGGCGACTATGAAGGCGTGGACCGATCGAGCAAGCCGCAACTGCCGCTGGTAGCCATCAATACCACCGCTGGCACGGCCAGC
>NZ_MLCT01000157.1:0-2165 GCF_001806145.1 Pseudomonas sp. BS-2016 | reverse complement strand
CTTGGCAACCAGGTACGGCCAAGGCGTGTTCGCTATCGAGGTGGAAGTCTGCCGGCAATGCTAACAGCTCGTCGCTTGGATGAACGCCCTTCATTGCCAACCAGCGGGTATCACGGTCGCCCAGGTGGCGTGTCCAGTTGCTGAAGTTCTCCATGCTGCTGAACGCCCGAGACACGATCCCGTTGAAAGGCAGTTCAGGCGTGAATGCTTCGACACGACTGTGGATAACTTGCAGGTTATCCAGCTTGAGTTCGAGTTTGACCTGGGTCAGGAAGCGGGTTTTCTTGCCGTTGCTGTCCAGGCAGGTCACGTGGGACTCGGGAAACAGGATCGCCAACGGGATGCCAGGCATGCCGCCGCCGCTGCCCACATCGAGCCAACGGCCATTTTCGATAAACGGCATCACGCTGAGGCTGTCGAGCAAATGCCGCGACACCATCTCGTCTGGGTCACGCACTGCTGTCAGGTTGTAAGCCTTGTTCCATTTGATCAACAGGGCCAGGTAGCCCAGCAGTAGCTCATGCTGGGGTTCGGTCAGGGCTACGCCCAACTGGCGCGCTCCTGTGGATAACTCTTCGGCGTGTTGCGAGGTGACCAACGAACTCAAGCGCTTTGCTCCAACTGACGGCCCGCGCCGCGTTTTTTCAAATGAATCATCAACAGCGAGATGGCTGCCGGAGTGACGCCAGGGATACGTGAAGCCTGCCCGAGGGTTTCCGGCCGAGTTATCCCCAACTTGCTTTGAATTTCTTTCGATAACCCGGAAATTCCGGTGTAGTCGATATCCACAGGAAGTTTGGTGTCTTCACTGGCGCGCAGCCGAGCGATCTCGTCCTGCTGGCGATCAATGTAGCCTGCGTATTTGGTCTTGATTTCAACCTGTTCGGCAACCTGTGGGTCTTCTGCGCCCTGGCCAGTCACTTCGACCAGACCAGCGTAGTCGATTTCCGGGCGGGAAAGCAGGTTGAGCAAGTTGTATTCATGGGTCAACGGCGTGCCGAATTTTTCTGCAATGGCGTCGCCTTGCTCCGTGCCCGGGCGAACCCAGGTACTTTTCAGACGCTGTTCTTCGAGCGCAATGCTTTCGCGTTTTTTGCAGAAGGCCGCCCAGCGGGCGTCATCGACCAGGCCCAGCTCGCGACCTTTTTCGGTCAAGCGCAGGTCGGCGTTGTCTTCGCGCAGGATCAGACGGTATTCCGCCCGAGATGTGAACATCCGGTACGGTTCCTGGGTACCCAGGGTAATCAGGTCGTCGACCAATACGCCGATGTAGGCTTCATCGCGACGCGGGCACCAGCTGTCTTTGCCTTGTGCACGCAATGCTGCGTTGGTCCCGGCCAGCAAACCTTGGGCCCCGGCTTCTTCATAACCGGTAGTGCCGTTGATTTGGCCGGCGAAGAACAGGCCGCCGATCACTTTGGTTTCCAGGCTGTATTTCAGGTCGCGCGGGTCGAAGTAGTCGTACTCGATGGCGTAGCCCGGACGCACGATGTGCGCGTTTTCCATACCGCGAATCGACTGCACGATCTGGATTTGCACATCGAACGGCAGCGAAGTGGAAATTCCGTTGGGGTACAGCTCGTGGGTGGTCAAGCCTTCGGGTTCGATAAAGACCTGGTGGCTTTCCTTGTCGGCAAAGCGGTGGATCTTGTCTTCGATCGACGGGCAATAACGCGGGCCAATGCCTTCGATCACCCCGGAATACATCGGCGAACGATCAAGGTTCGCGGCAATGATTTCGTGGGTTCGGGCGTTGGTGTGGGTAATCCAGCAGCTGACCTGTTTCGGGTGCTGTTCTTTGGAACCCATGAACGACATGACCGGGATCGGCGTGTCGCCGGCTTGCTCGGTCATCATCGAGAAATCCACAGAACGCCCATCAATGCGTGGCGGGGTTCCGGTTTTCAAACGGCCGACGCGCAGCGGTAGTTCACGCAGACGTTTTGCCAGGGCAATTGACGGCGGGTCACCGGCACGACCACCGGAATAATTTTGCATACCGATGTGGATAAGTCCGCCGAGGAACGTGCCCGTGGTCAGTACGACCGAATCTGCATGAAAACGCAGACCCATTTGCGTAACGACACCGCGTACCTGGTCCTGCTCGACGATCAAGTCATCGGCGGCCTGCTGAAATATCCACAGGTTCGGCTGGTTTTCCAGGG
>NZ_MLCT01000156.1:0-2467 GCF_001806145.1 Pseudomonas sp. BS-2016 | reverse complement strand
GGTATCACTGATACACCGAGGTGTCTGTATCGCAGGCAAGCCAGCTCCCACATTTGTTTTGTAGTGCCTGCTGAGTCAGCGGCGGTCTGCTACCACGCCAATCAACACCAGCACCACGATCAACACCGGTGCCAGGCTGTAGTTATTGAACTGGCTCAACCCCCGCACAATCCACGGCGTGGCATAGATCAACGCCGCACCGCTGCCGATCAGGCACAGCAGGGCCATCAAGGGTACGCGCAAGGCGCCGGCGATGCTGCCCAGGCGCGCTTCGACCCAGCCCTTGATGTCGGCGCCGAACAGAACCAGCAAACAGCCCACAAGGGCCAACGAGATTTCCGACAGGTTGCTACGGCTCCAGCGGGATACGGTGGCGAGCAGGTCGAGTACCAGATCCATTCGATTTCCTTAAGAGCTATCAGCTCAAAAACTTCTGCAACAGGTCATTGAGAAAGAGTTGCCCGCGGTCGGTGGCCGCCAGGCGTGACGGTTCGACCTGCATTAATCCACTTTGTTCTGCGTCGCGGCGGCCTTCATCGAGGCTGGCCAGATCGAGGCCGGTGCGCTCGGCGTAGAGCTTGGCATCAACCCCTTCGGTGAGGCGCAGCGCGTTCATCAGAAACTCGAACGGCAGTTCATCGTTGGTCAGTTCTTTCGCGCCGGCCTGGAAGCTTTTGGCCGGGTTGAGGTAGTCCTTTGGTGCACGGGTTTTCCAGGTGCGGATAATGCGCCCGTCCGGGTGGCTGAGCTTGCCGTGGGCCCCGGCGCCGATGCCGATAAAGTCGCCAAAGCTCCAGTAATTGAGGTTATGCCGCGCCGGCCGTCCCGGTTGGGCGTAGGCCGAGACTTCATATTGTGCGTAACCGTGTTCGGCGAGCAGTGCCTGGCCGGCTTCCTGGATATCCCACAGCGTGTCGTCTTCCGGCAGCGCGGGCGGCTGGTTCCAGAACACGGTGTTGGGTTCCAGGGTCAGTTGGTACCAGGACAGGTGCGTCGGCTTGAGTGCAATGGCCTGGCGCAGGTCGCCCAAGGCGTCCTCCAGGGACTGGTTGGGCAGGCCGTGCATCAAGTCCAGGTTGAAGTTGTCGAACCCGGCCTGGCGCGCCATGCCGGCTGCGCGCACGGCGTCATCGCCATTGTGGATGCGGCCCAGGGCTTCAAGCTTCTCTTGCTGGAAGCTCTGGATGCCGATGGACAGGCGATTGATCCCCAGTTTGCGGTACGCCACGAACTTCTCTTGTTCGAACGTCCCGGGGTTGGCTTCCAGGGTGATCTCGATATCGTCAGCAAACGGGATACGCGCTTGAACGCCCTTGAGCAGGCGGCCCAGTGCAGCCGCGCTGAACAGGCTGGGCGTGCCGCCGCCAAAGAAGATCGAACTCAGCTTACGGCCATATACGGCGTGCAGGTCTTGGTCCAGGTCGGCCAGCAGGGCATCCACATACTCTTCTTCCGGCAGCACTTTGCTCGCGGTGTGGGAGTTGAAGTCGCAATACGGGCATTTACGCACGCACCACGGGATGTGGATATACAGCGCCAGGGGCGGCAGATGGGGCAGGGCCGCCCGTGGTGTTTGCGCGCCACCGTGGATCAGCGGCTGCGCAGAGGTGTTCTGGGTCATTTCAAACCCAGGCGCTGGCGCAGCAACGCCATGGCGCGGGCGCGGTGGCTGATCTGATTTTTGTCGGCCGGGCTCAGTTCAGCGCTGGAGACATTGCGCTCCGGCACCCAGAACAGCGGGTCATAGCCAAAGCCATGTTCACCGCTGGCCGCGTGCAGGATGCGCCCGTGCCACAAGCCTTCGCACAGAATCGGCAGCGGGTCGTCGGCATGCCGCACCAGGGCCAACACGCAGACGAACTGCGCACCACGCTCGGCCTCCGGCACGTCTTTGAGGGCGTCGAGCAGCTTGACGTTGTTGGCTGCATCGCCCTGGCCGTCGGCGTAACGGGCCGAGTAGATACCAGGGGCGCCGCCGAGGAAATCCACGGCCAGGCCCGAATCATCCGCCAGGGCCGGCAGGCCAGAGATACGCGCAGCATTGCGGGCCTTGAGGATGGCATTCTCGACGAACGACAGGCCGGTCTCTTCCGGTTCGACCTGGCTGAACTCGCCGATCGAACGCAGTTGCACAGACTCACCGAGCATGGCCTGCAGTTCTTTGAGTTTGCCGGCGTTATGGCTGGCGAGTACGAGTTGGGTAAGGTTCATCATTGGGCGGGGAACAGTTCTTGGTTGAATTGGAAGCCGTGGGCCTTGCCGCCGGTTTCAACGTTGATGGTGAAGGTCTTGTATTCCCGTTGCGTCACGGTGTAGGGCGCGAGGTAGCTGATGCCGCCTTTTTCTTCGATCTGCTTGAACGTCAGGATCTCGCTTTTGCCGCCCAGGTCCTTGATAGTGCCGGTGACTTGCGCGGCCACTGGGCTTACGCCCTTGATCACGGTGACGTTGATCAACCCCTTCTCCT
>NZ_MLCT01000155.1:0-1686 GCF_001806145.1 Pseudomonas sp. BS-2016 | reverse complement strand
GTAAGGCACAGGCCGGGTTTCGTAGCGGCTGCCGCTGGGGTCGTGGGGCTGATAGCTGAGGCCCACGCCCACGTCGCCCGTGATGCCTTCTGCCCACGCGGCACTGCAAAGGCCCCACCCTCCAAGTAAACCGGTGAATACAGCAGCAGCGAGCTTGGACATGGGGACGTTTCCTGAAGGTGGACAGGCGCGCATGAACGCGCAAACCGACGCGCCTGCGCAAGCACTCATGTTGTTTGTAGCAAGCTACAAAAATTGTAGCTCCCGCGACACCTATCACCGCGCATTTCGCCCTAACCCCCAGCCCTGCGGGGTTTTCGCCAGTTGGCACAGTCCCTGCTCTATCCCTTGGCAAGCGCATACAGCGCGCTCCTCCAAGGCCCTTTACCTAAAGGAAAGGCAGATGATCAACTGGCATATCGTGTGTGACTTCGACGGGACCATTACTCCCACGGATGTCATCGACAACGTCCTCCAACGCTTCGCCGGCCCCGAGTGGGAAACCATTGAGCAGGAATGGATGGATGGGCATATCGGTTCACGCGAATGCCTGAGCCGCCAACTGGCGCTGATCAAGGCCACCCCGGCTGAACTGCTGGCGTACTTTGACAGTGTCGAGATCGACCCGGACTTCCCGGATTTCGTCGATCACGTCATGGGCCTGGGTGCTTCCATCGAAGTGGTCAGCGACGGCCTCGAGCAGGGCATTGCCCGCATCCTTTCGCGCAACTACGTGACCCTGCTGCCGATCCTCGCCAACCGCCTGCGCCAGGTTGACCAGGACAGCTGGCGCATCGACTTCCCGTATGCCAGCGATGCCTGTCGCGCTGCTGCCGGCAACTGCAAGTGCAGATCCACGCCGCGCAACAAGCGCGTGCTGGTGATCGGCGACGGCAAGTCCGACATGTGCGTGGCCTCCACCGCCGACTTCGTGTTCGCCAAGGGCAGCCTCGCCGACTACTGCGTCGCCCACCAGATTCCTCATGCGCGCTTCGACACCTTTGCGCAAGTGCCGGCGTTGCTGGCCAAGCTGCCACAAGGCCTCGCCGCCAACGCCACCACCTTCAACACCTCTTCTGACAATCAGGAACTCTTCCATCATGTCTGATATCCGTATCGCTACCGCCGAAGACCAGGTGCTTCTGGATAAAGAAGCCAAGTATTGCTCCTACGGCGACACCGTTCACTACATCGAGCCGCCGCGTATTTTCAGCCGCTGCGAAGGCTCTTATGTGTGGGACACCGAAGACCAGGCCTACCTCGACCTGCAAATGTGGTACTCGGCCGTCAACTTCGGCTATGCCAACCCGCGCTTGAACAACGCGCTGAAAAAGCAGATCGACACGCTGCCGCAAATCGCCAGCCAGTACCTGCACAAAGGCAAGATCGAGCTGTCGGAAATGATCGCGGTCGATGCCAAGAACAAGTTCGGCCTCGACGGCCGTGTGCACTTCAACGTCGGCGGCTCGCAGTCGATCGAAGACTCCCTGAAAGTGGTGCGCAACGCCAGCAACGGCAAAAGCCTGATGTTCGCCTTCGAAGGCGGTTACCACGGCCGCACCCTCGGCGCCTCGTCGATCACCTCCAGCTTCCGCTATCGTCGTCGCTACGGCCACTTTGGCGAGCGCGCCAACTTCATTCCCTTTCCTTACCACTTCCGTGGCCCGAAGGGCATGACCAAGGAAG
>NZ_MLCT01000154.1:0-1442 GCF_001806145.1 Pseudomonas sp. BS-2016 | reverse complement strand
TGCCCGGGCGAGAGGCACGCCGACTTCCCACCATGGCCAACTGTGGTTTTTCCAGAATACCGGGGTCGCCCGCCACGAATAACAACGGCGGCGCATCGTCGATCTGCGCGAGCAACGCCGGGTAATCAGGTTGGTCCCACATCAGCAAATGCTGGGCCGGGCGCCCCAGCCAGGCCAACGCTTCACTGGCACCGTCACGGACTTTGGGGCTACGTCGGGCCTCGGCACTGACGGCGGGCAAACCGAGGGAATGCCAGGCGCTGGCGGGAGCACTCAGGGCCTTGGAAGCGCAACCAAAGGCTTCGATCAATACGTGAAAACGCTTGGGCCCCAGTTCTGGCAGCCTGTGCAAGCGTAGCCGGGCTTCCAGCTCTGCCGGGGAAATATCGCTACTGTTTATCGGATTCATATGATCATCCTTGACCGGAACAAGCTGTGGATAACTCTGTTGGTAACTTATTTAGCAGGCTATTTATTGCGCTTGATCAGCCGTCTCGAAACGGTCTTGCACGGCTAGCGACCGTGAAGCACTGAGCACCAGGGCATAGCTGAGCTTTTCATAGGTACGAAACACCAGAAGGGTGCCGGCTCGCTCATCCGGGAGTGGCGTGGGCGTGCCGGTGAGGGCGTCTCGCACGGTGGCGCCAGCCTTGATCACCGTCAGCAGTTGGCCCTCCACCAGGCCATCGCGGCGGCCCTTGTTCAGGGTCACAGCGTCGAGCACGCCAATCTGCGTGACGCCCTTGGGGATGTCGATGATATGCCCTGTAATCAAGGGTGCAGGTTTGCACGGCTCCAGGTTCGCCAAAGCAACGGGAGGCTCGGCGCGCAACAAGCGGTCGCCTGGGCGGATTTCCTGGGTCACCCGTTGCACTGCGAGGGTGGTGAGGCTGTCGGCAAGCACAAAGCGCGCAGTGCCGATGTCGTCGGCATTGATGCCGAGTAACTCCTGGGTAACGGGGTCGGTGTAGGCCTTGCCTCGCCGAAAGATCCCGTAGCTCGGCTGGGCCGGGTCCAGACGCCCGCGCGCATGCACACGCTCGTCGTTGGCACCCAGCACGCGCCCGCCTTGCGCCGCAATAATATAAGGCGCGTTATCCAGGTCCTCGGGCGAGTCAAAAATACGGTTGTGCAGTAAAAAATGCTGGATGGCCTGTTGCGCTGCCTGATCCAGGCGCTCAGTGGGTTGCGCAATCAACGCCGTGGCGAACGGGGCCCACAGCAGCAAGACGAGTAGCGATTTCCTCATGGGGTGAATCTCCTTTATTATGTGCGTTCGCGTGAAATGCCATGGCCTTCGCGGCTTCCGAGCGTTTCACACCGGCCGTATGGGTCCATCCCACCGCCGATTTGTCTCTTCCTCACATGTGCAGCAATTACGCTTATGGCTATTTTGAACATCCTCGAATTTCCCGACTCGCGCCTGCGCACGATCGCCAAGC
>NZ_MLCT01000153.1:0-1687 GCF_001806145.1 Pseudomonas sp. BS-2016 | reverse complement strand
GTGGCCTTGATGGCCTTGACGAAGTCTTCGTTGTCCCAGGCATTGATCTGGCCTGGGCGCGCAATGTACGGCGCATCCGGGAACAGTGCCTTGAGCTCGGGCACCAGCGGGCCATTGGGGCCGGTTTCGAAACTGGTGGTGAGGATGGTCGGCAACTTGAAGTACTTGGCCAGGTCAGCCAGGGCCAGCACGTTGTTCTTGAACTCGTTGGGGGAGAAGTCCTGCACCAGGGAGATCAGGCCGGTCTGGTGATCGACCAGCAGAACAATGGCGTCGTCTTTGTTCAAGCGGTTGTAGGTTGCAGTGCTCATGGTTGAATCCTTTTTTGTTTAGGTTGGTTGGGCGTTGCGTTCAACATGGGCACAGATTAATGGGTAGGTGACGAAGGATAAATCGGGTGGAAGGCGTCTTACTGTCAACTTAAAGTGGACAATGGTTGGCGCCCGATTTCAGGCCTCCGGGTTGCTGTGCAGCACAGGAGTGAATTGCCTGATTTTGAGTAGCCAGCAGGTCCGATCCCTTTCATTTGCAGGACGTTTCCGAGAGAATCCCAACCGCTTGCGCCAGTGGAATTGGGTGACTAGGCTGCTGACCGTCACTGCTAATTCAGTGATCGGGTTTAGTCGCCCGGATTCGATTGGCGCATATGCAACTCATGAGTCAGGCACCTCATCGCCTGCATCTTATGGTGGCTGTGCGCAGGGCACCTTCGGGTGCGCCGGGTTCCAATCGACCGGTCGACTAACCTGCGTACAGCTGCCACCTTTCGTTTAGTCGCGTAATTGGCAGCTTCAAATTATCGATTGGAGTTTTGCTATGGATAACGTTGTTTCGGATTCGCCGTCGTCAGGCGCAACCAACCCATTTACGGTCAATGAAGAACTGAGCTTCGAGGATGCCTGGGTGCAGGTGGCTGAGCTGCTGCATTGTGCGCTGGCTACGTCGCAGGTGATCGGCGAGTCAGTGGCTGCGCCACAGAGGGCGGTGATGCATTTGGTGGAGATGGTGGCGGATAGGGCTGTGGAGTGTTTGCAGCCTAGGTGATATGACGTCGCCTGTTCGGTTTTGATCGTCCAGGCGACTTATTCACGATTTCCTTAATTTCGGCTCAGAAATAGGGCTTGAATTCGTTGATGTCGCGAATCAGCAACTGCATCAGCTTTGGATGAATGAACAGTTTTTCCTTTCCGACCTGAACCTCTTGCAGAACATCAATGGAGACCAGCTCTTTGAGGTAGCGAGAAGCAGCCTGGCGCTGAGCGATCTGCTTGTCGACGACGTTGCTAATACGGCAATAGGGCTGCTCAAAAATCACGTCCACCAATTCGCGTGAGTAGGTTTTCGGCAAACGTTCGCGAACAAATTGGCTGGTGTGCTCGGACAGGCTGCGAATGGCGGCAATTTTTGCACTGGTCCAGCGAGCGGTTTCTTCCACGGCAGTAAGCATGTACAGCAGCCAGGGCTCCCAGGCCTGTTCGCGTGTGACATCAAGCAGTAGTCGATAGTAATCGGCTCTATGCGCAATGATGAAATGACTAAGGTAAAGAATCGGTAGATTCAACAGACCTTCCTGGATCAGATACAGGGTGTTTAGCACGCGCCCGGTACGACCGTTGCCGTCTGTGAATGGATGAATAGCCTCGAACTGATAGTGTCCGACAGCCATGCGAACCAGCGGGTCGAGGTC
>NZ_MLCT01000152.1:0-1715 GCF_001806145.1 Pseudomonas sp. BS-2016 | reverse complement strand
CCAACGTGCAGGACATCTACCCGCTGGCGCCGTTGCAGGAAGGGATTTTCTATCACTACCTCACGGCGGCGCAGGGCGATCCTTACCTGCTGCAATCACACCTGGCGTTTGACGGTGTGGAGCGCCTGCAGGCCTTTATGCGCGCACTGCAACAGGTGATCGACCGCCACGACATCCTGCGCACCGGGGTGGTGTGGGAGGGCCTGGCGCAACCGCTGCAAGTGGTGTGGCGCCAGGCGCAGTTGTGCGTGCAGGAACTGCAACTGGAAGGTGACGTACTCGCCGGCCTGCACGAGCGGTTTGATGCGCGGCGGTATCGCCTGGAGATCAGCCAGGCGCCGCTGATCCGCCTGATGTACGCCCAGGACCCGGCCAACCAGCGCGTGGTGGCGGTGTTGCTCTATCATCATATCGTGTTGGACCACACCGCCTTCGACGTGGTGTTGCGCGAAATGCAGGGCCACCTGTTGGGCCACGCAGCGCCCACCGCCGCGCCAATGCCGTATCGCAACTATGTGGCCCAGGCCCGTTTGGGTGTCAGCGAACAGGAGCATGAGCAGTTCTTCCGCCAGATGCTGGGCGATGTCGACGAACCGACGTTGCCGTTCGGCTGGCAGGACGTGCGCGGCGACGGCAATGCCATCGACGAACACACCCTGCAACTGGACAGCCAGCTCAACCGCCGCCTGCGCAGCCAGGCACGGCTGCTGGGGGTCAGCGCTGCCAGCCTGTTCCATCTGGCCTGGGCGCAGGTGCTGGCCGCGGTATCGGCGCGCCATACGGTGGTGTTCGGCACGGTACTGGTGGGCCGTCTGCAAGGCGGCGAGGGAGCCGACCGCGCTCTGGGCGTGTTTATCAACACCTTGCCGCTGCGCCTGGATATCGACGACCAGGGCGCCCGCGCCGCCGTGCGGGCCACCCATGCGCGGCTGACCGAATTGCTCGGCCATGAACACGCCTCCCTGGCGTTGGCCCAGCGTTGCAGTGGCGTAGCGGCCCCGGCGCCCTTGTTCAGCTCGATGCTCAACTATCGCCATCGCGGCGCCGCCACCCGCTCGGCGGATGCGCAGTTGGCATGGGAAGGCATGCAGACCTTGGTCAATGACGGGCGCACCAATTACCCGCTGACCTTGAACGTGGATGACCTGGGCGACGGCTATGCATTCACCGCCCTGGCCCAGATGGATGCGCAACGGGTGTGCGGCTATATGCATAACGCGTTGAGCGGCCTGGTCGAGGCTCTTGAGCAGGCACCGCACCAGGCGCTGAACCGCCTGCCGGTGCTGGGGCTGCAAGAGCGGCAACAACTGCTGGTGCAGTTCAACGCCACCGAGGTGAACTACAACCTCGACCAGACCCTGCACGGGCTGTTTGAAGCCCAGGTTGTACGTACCCCGCAGGCAGTGGCGGTGAAGGCCGGCGAGCACACCTTGAGCTACCAGCAACTCAATGAACGCGCCAACCGCCTGGCCCATCACCTGCGTGACAGCGGTGTGCGCCCGGATGCACGGGTGGGCATCTGCGTCGAGCGCGGCCTGGACATGGTCGTCGGTTTGTTCGCCATCCTCAAGGCCGGCGGTGCCTATGTGCCGCTGGACCCGGCGTACCCGCCAGAGCGCATCGCCTACATGCTGCACGACAGCGCGCCGGTGGTGGTGCTGGCCCAAAGCGCCACCCGCAGCCTGCTGGGGGACGTGGCGGTAGTCGACCTCGAC
>NZ_MLCT01000151.1:0-1296 GCF_001806145.1 Pseudomonas sp. BS-2016 | reverse complement strand
GGGCGAAGCACCACCGCAATGGCTGGACCTGACCCCAACGGAATTTAAGCTGCTGGTGACGTTGCTCAAGACGCCGTCCAAGGCCTTCACTCGTGATGAGTTGCTGGAAATCTGCCTACCGGAAAGCGAAGCCCTGGCCCGCGTCGTCGACACCCACGTGCACAACCTGCGCCGCAAGCTGGAAAACCACGGCATCACCGGCGTTCTGGTCACGGTGCGCTCCATTGGCTATCGATTCAGGTAACGCACATGCTTGAGCAACCGCGGGTCAACGACAAACCCATGTGGCGCTGGATCGGCCTGCGCATGAGCCTGCTGGCGATCGGCGCGGTGGTGGTGATCTCGGTGTGCATGTGGATCAACGTCACACTGTCGGACTGGTATTTTGTGCAGCATCTGCCGCCTGGGCCGCGTGAGGAGCTGCTGGCGTTGCGCGCCGAGCCAGAGCTCAATGAGGCACGCTTGCGTCAAGTGGTTGCCCAGTACTATCCGCTGGACTATTTCCAGCCGGCTATCGCCAATCGCGACTGGCTGATACTGATCGGCCTGGTGCTGGCCGCGATCCCTATCATCATTGGCTTCGGCCTGTGGTTTTCGCGGCCCTTGTCCAGCCAGTTCTCGGCAATTGCCCAGGGCGCCCGGCGAGTCGCCGGCGGTGATTTCCTGACTCGCCTGCCGGTGCACCGCGACGCGCCCGACGAGCTGCAACGGCTGGTCAGCGACTTCAACAGCATGACCACGCAACTGGAGCGCTATGAGCGCGATGTGCGTGAATCCAGCGCGGTCATTGCCCACGAACTGCGCACACCCTTGAACGCCGCCATGGGGCGTGTGCAGGGTATGCTCGATGAGGTATTCCCCAGCGATGCCATGCAGTTGGGCATGGTCAAGCGTCAGCTCGATCAACTCAGAAAGCTGGTGGATGATTTGCACCTGTTGTCGATGGCTCGTGCTGGCCGGCTGGTGCTGGAGCGCAGCGAGTTTTCTCTGGTAGCTCTGGTGGCGGAGCGGTTGGCGTGGTTCCAGCCGCAGTTGGATGAGGCTTGCGTGCTGACGCAGGTCAGTATTGCTGATGGGCTTCGTATGCATGCCGATCGTGATCGCCTGGGCCAGGTGATCAACATTCTGGTCGATAACTTGCTGCGTTATGCGGCCGGGGGAGGCGAGTTGAATGTAACGGCGCGCCGGGTTCACGGTTCGGTGGTGATTGAAGTCGGTGACCGAGGGCCAGGTATCGAAGCCCAGCATCTGGACAGCGTGTTCGACCGCTTCTGGCGTGCAGAGCGCTCCAGGGCA
>NZ_MLCT01000150.1:0-2314 GCF_001806145.1 Pseudomonas sp. BS-2016 | reverse complement strand
CCACATTGTCACTCCGCTTAGTGACAACTTCGATAACCTCACCGTGCAGCGCATGCAGAGCATGGGACGTGATGAGCTGCGCGTGGTGCTGCCGGCTGATGCCCGGTTCATGCAGGATCTCACCCTGCACAAGCGCACTGAGAAATACATCCGACAGAACAGCAGCACCCAACAGGAAGCGGTCAAACGCATCATCGACGCCAAGGGCTTCCAGAACACCGAACGTCTGGCCGAGTTGCAGGATCGTGCCAAGGAGCTGCTCGGCAAAGCGCACTTGATAATTAACGCCGCCGACGTGGAGGCCACCAGCAGCGACGGTCAGGCCCGTATTCTCAAAGGTTTCTACCAGCTGATCGAAACTACTTATCCGAACCTGCGCATGCTGCGCGATGTGCCGTTCAACGAGAACGACATCGGCAAATACCTGCGCCAGGCCCAGGACGGTCTACTTGGCAACGACGCTACTAGCCTGACCGAGCCCGAGCAGGAACTACTGGCCTATATCCAGAGCAATGCTCGCAGCGGTGTGCGCACCACGGTCAAAACCCTGTTGGAGCGCTTCGAGCGCAAGAGCTACGGTTGGTACTACGCGGCCATTCTCTGCAACCTCGCGCTGCTTTGCGCACGTGGCAAGGTGGAGGTGCGGCAGGACAGCAACCCGCTGGAAGGCGACAACCTAGAGCGTAGCTTGCGCAACACCAACGCTCACACTACCTTGGTGCTGGAGCCGCAAATCGAGTTCAGCGCCTCCCAGGTTCGCCATCTCAAAGAATTCTTTGCCGACTTTTTCGACCGTCCCGCCAGCTGCAACGAAGCCCGCGCTCTGGCGCGTGAAACCATCGACGCCATCAAAGAGCTGGAGATTGATTTAGCCGACCTACATGGGCAAAAAGCCTTGTATGGATTCCTCTGCGTGCTAGATGGCGTGATGGCTACCCTCAAGGAAATCGCCGGCAAAAACGCCAGCTGGTTCCTTACCGACCTGTCCCGCGCCTCCGATGCCATGCTCGACACCAAAGAGCAGATCATTGAGCCGCTACGTCGTTTCATGGGTAGTCCGCAAAAAGCTATTTACGATCAGGCTCGCCAACTGGTGCAGGAGCAGGAAGACAATTTCGCCTATGTCGCCACAGGTGAGGTTGAAGCCATCAAGGCATTACTCACCGAGAATAAACCCTGGCAAGGCAACCGCCTGCAGCAGGCCAAACCGCAACTGGAGGCCCTGCAGCAAGCCATTGCTAACCAGCTAACCAGCGAAAAGGCTACTGCAGTCAGCCGGCTTGCCGAGTTGGAGCTGCGTCTGCAGGGGAGCAACGAGTACGGCAGTCTTAAGCCTGAGCAGCAGGCGCAGCTCGCTGCGCCGTTTGTTGAAGCTCGGCAGTCAATGCAAGGGCAGAAGCGTATCGCTATGATCCGCGATCAGCTGCGTGCCTTCGAGGACAACCAATACGCACAGTTACTGCTGAAATTGGAGCGACTGGCTCGTCCGCAACCGGTACCAGATCCAATCCCGCCCGTTTCTCCGCCGCCAGCGGGAAATAAGGGCATCGACTATCCGACGCCGCAAGGCGCAGAACCACCCAAAGTGGCCGAACCGCGCCTGGTGTCCGCACGTACTATTAAGGTGGGTTACAGCAAACCTTGGCTGGCCAGTGAATCCGAGCTGGATGATTACCTACGGCAGCAGCGCGAAGCCTGGCTGAAGGAAATCCAAGCAGGTAACCGCGTACAGATTTGAAACGGACAAGTGCCCCGATCATTTTCGTGAGACCACACAAATGATCGAGCAGGCCCATAAAGAGAATAATGATGGAAACTACCAGACTCAAGAAGTTCGCCCAGCACGCCCGTCGTCTGTTGCTGGAGCAAGTCGGCGCCAAGCTCGCCCTGGTACTCGATGCCAGCAGCGCCGCCCGCCGCGAGAATCCGCAGGCCGTGGCCCAGTTGGAAAAGCAGATTGCTGCATCCAACCGTGAGCAGCTCATCGACAAGGTGGCCTACACCTGGTTCAACCGCTTCTGCGCCCTGCGCTTTATGGACGTGAATGCCTATACGCGCATCCGCGTGGTATCGCCCGCTGACGAAGGCCAGTTCCAGCCGGAAATATTAGCTGAAGCCAAAGCTGGCCATATCGATGAAGATCGAGTGCCCGAAAAAATCAGCCGGCAGATCCAAGCCCTGCTCAGTGGCACCGCACCTAGCCACGACCCGCAGCAGGAAGCTTATCGCCTGTTGGTGGTGGCCGAGTGCAACAGTTTCCACAGCGCCATGCCTTACCTGTTCGAACGCATTGCCGATTACACCGAGCTGCTGA
>NZ_MLCT01000015.1:0-696196 GCF_001806145.1 Pseudomonas sp. BS-2016 | reverse complement strand
GATTGCGGTGTGTGAAGACGATACAAACCGAAAGTTTGCACCTCACAAAACACCACTCTATTACATACCCATTCGCTGGAACGTTGACCGTAAGGTAAACGCACCGGCTACCGAATTTCTTGACGACCATAGAGCATTGGAACCACCTGATCCCATCCCGAACTCAGCAGTGAAACGATGCATCGCCGATGGTAGTGTGGGGTTTCCCCATGTGAGAGTAGGTCATCGTCAAGATTAAATTCCGAAATCCCTGTCTGCTCACGCAGACAGGGATTTTGTTTTTGTGCCTGAAAAAGAGCCTTCAGGTTATCTCTGCTGGACTCCCTCATCCTCAACTCCACACGCTTTCCGACTCCTATGCAATCCTTGAGCTCATCGTTATGATGCGTGCTTGATTGTGAGGCGATACTTGCATGCTGACGTTGTTGAAACTCCTTAAAGATGGTCGCTTCCACTCGGGGCAAGCCTTAGGTGCTCAATTGGGCATTAGTCGCAGTGCGGTATGGAAGCAGTTGCAAAAGCTGCAGGCAGAAATGAATCTGCCCATCCATAAGGTTCGTGGTCGGGGTTACAAATTAGCATCCCCTGTAGATCTTCTCGATCAAGAGGGAGTCTCGGGAAGCTGCTATCCAGTCCATATCTACGAAATAGTAGACTCAACCAATGCAGAGGCATTTCGTCAGATCAATAAAGGAGTTTCGGCGCCTTTTGTAATTTCGGCTGAGCAGCAAAGTGCCGGGCGAGGGCGTAGAGGCCGGCATTGGATAAGTCCATTTGGGCAAAATGTTTACTACAGCTTAGTGTTGCGGGTCGATGGTGGTTTGCGCCAACTTGAAGCGTTAAGTCTTGTTGTCGGTCTAGCGGTATTGAATACGCTAAAGGGTTTTGACGTAATGACTGCGGGCCTGAAATGGCCAAACGATATATTGGTTTGTGACAAGAAAATTGCTGGGATATTGCTTGAGTTGGTAGGTGATCCAGCAGATGTTTGTCATGTGGCGGTGGGTATTGGTATCAATGTCAATATGACAACGGCTGTGGGTGTGGGGCAGCCTTGGACGTCGATGAGTCTGGAAACTGGCAAGATGTTTGCGCGTAATGAGGTTATAACTGCGCTGAGTATGCGGCTAAAGGAGTATTTGAAATCTCACGCAATCACCGGTTTCTCTTCGTTTCATGATGAATGGGAAAAGAATCACGTGTGGCAAGGTCGAGAGGTTTCATTGATGGCTGGGCTGCACCAAGTAGATGGAGTTGTCATAGGTGTTGATCAGCAAGGGGCATTGCGTTTGAGGGTCAATGATGAGTTAAAAACATACAGTGGTGGCGAGCTGAGTTTGAGATTGCGCCATGATTCTTGAGCTCGATTGCGGAAATAGTTTCATCAAATGGCGAGTTCTGGATTCTGAAGGGCCGGTAAGTGGTGGAGTGGCGGATTCCCCAGAAGGATTGATCGTTGAGATTCTGGCTTGTCCAGAATTGAGTATCACGCGCTGCCGTATGGTGAGTGTGCGCAGTGATGTCGAAACATCGAATCTGGTTGCTGCAATTGCCTCTGAGTTTTCCGTTGAGGTCGACTGTGTTGCCCCTGCATCAATGCTTGCGGGTGTAACAAATGGTTATAAAGACTTTGAGCGTTTAGGGTTGGATCGATGGCTCGCGATGGTGGGTGGGTACAAATTGTCCGGAGGGCCGTGCTTGGTTCTCGATTTAGGAACGGCGGTTACTGCGGATTTTGTGGATTCTGATGGGCAGCATAAGGGCGGATTTATATGCCCAGGTCTCTCACTTATGCGCAATCAATTGCAAACTCACACACGACGTATCAGGTATGACGCTGCATCGGCGAAAGGTGCATTGCAGTGTTTGGAACCAGCTAATACGACAATTGAGGCGGTGGAACGGGGTTGCCTGCTAATGTTGCGAGGTTTTGTATCCGCCCAGGTTCAATTGGCACGCGAGTATTGGGGGGACGATTATAGGGTTTTCCTTACCGGTGGCGATGCAGATCTGGTTGCAGATGTGGTCGTTGATGCCAGGGTGATTAAAGATCTGGTGTTCGTTGGATTGGCGGTTGCCTGTCCATTTTCTTGAGGTGGCTATGCGTTGGCTGTTTCTATTGTTAATGGTGCTAAATATCTTTTATTTCATCTGGCATCACCAAGCAGCGCCTCTGAGGATCAAGGAGGTGGCCTCTTTGTCTGCATATAAAGGGAGCAAGCAAGGAATACAGCTTATCAATGAGGTCGATGCAGCAAAGCTGTCAGTGGATGGTGAGTGCCTATATCTGAGAGGCTCAGAGGCAGGAGCTGTGGACAAGGAGACACTCTTGAAGTTGATGGAGAAGGAATTGCAGGTTGAGCAGGTTGGGGATAGGGGACTCTTTAGAGTCATTGGGCCCCCAACTGCGTTGAGAGGCGAGCAAAAATTATTGAATCTTATGAATGAATTCAAGTACTTAAGATTTGAAAAAAAACCATGTTAGGGGTTGCGGTAGGCGGTTCGTTTGCATAGAATGGCGCCCGCTCCGCAGTGATAATCAAACTTGGTTTTGTTGTGAAGTGAGTCAAAACGCTAAGCTTATGATTTTATTAAGAAAGTGGTTGACACAGGGTTGGGATGCTGTATAATCCCGCTCAGCTCAGGAGGGGTTCCCGAGTGGCCAAAGGGATCAGACTGTAAATCTGACGTCTACGACTTCGAAGGTTCGAATCCTTCCCCCTCCACCATATTTATGTAAACCAGCATGATTTGCGGGTGTAGTTTAGTGGTAGAACCTCAGCCTTCCAAGCTGATGATGCGGGTTCGATTCCCGCCACCCGCTCCATACATGCTGGTTTAATGTGGTTTCGCTCTTGTAGCTCAGTTGGTAGAGCACACCCTTGGTAAGGGTGAGGTCAGCGGTTCAAATCCGCTCAAGAGCTCCATATTGCAAAGGCAGATATGAAAGTATCTGCCTTTGTTTTAACAGGCTGGAAAGTCTGTTCGGAGTGTTTGCTGGTTGTGCGCTGGTTGCATGACTGCTCCGATTTGCAATTGCTTTGTGGGTGGCTCGCATTCTGCTGCTCGTGCTGTCATTAGGTGCTTAGGTGGCTTTTTGGCAAAGGCAGTGCATTGGTTGTTGAAAAGTCTCTCTCGGGCCTGCATAATTGGCGGCTCGATAATGTTATAGGTCAGTAGCTCAATTGGCAGAGCGACGGTCTCCAAAACCGTAGGTTGGGGGTTCGATTCCCTCCTGACCTGCCAGATTCGCTCAATGCGTCTGGCTTTCTTTTCACAGGATCCTTCTTTGATGACTCCCAAGGCTGAAGTTCAAGGCTCTCGCTTCGATCTCCTCAAGTGGCTGGCTGTGGTTGCCCTTGTGGTGGTTGGCGTTGTTGGGAATCAGTATTATTCTGGTTCGCCGATTCTGTATCGTGTCATTGCGCTTCTTGTTCTTGCTGCCGTCGCCGCCTATGTTGGGTTGCAGACAGCAAAAGGTAAGTCGTTCGCTGTCCTGGTAAAGGAAGCTCGCACTGAGATTCGTAAAGTCGTATGGCCAACCCGTCAAGAAACTACGCAGACCACTTTAATTGTTGTGGCTGTTGTTCTTGTTATGGCGTTGCTGTTGTGGGGGCTCGATTCCCTGCTCGGTTGGCTCGTTTCCTTGATTGTTGGCTAAGGGTGTCCCGTGGCTAAGCGTTGGTACGTTGTGCATGCTTATTCGGGTTACGAAAAGCATGTTATGCGCTCTTTGATTGAGCGCATCAAGCTGGCAGGCATGGAAGATGGCTTCGGCGAAATTCTGGTTCCCACTGAAGAAGTGGTTGAAATGCGTAATGGCCAGAAGCGCAAAAGTGAACGCAAATTCTTTCCAGGCTATGTCCTTGTCCAGATGGACATGAACGAAGGTACTTGGCATTTGGTCAAGGATACTCCTCGTGTCATGGGCTTTATTGGTGGCACTGCTGATAAGCCAGCACCGATCACTGATAAAGAGGCAGAATCCATTCTGCGTCGCGTTGCTGATGGCAGTGATAAGCCCAAGCCAAAGACTCTGTTTGAGCCGGGTGAGGTCGTTCGTGTTACTGACGGTCCTTTCGCTGATTTCAATGGCACAGTTGAAGAAGTTAACTACGAAAAGAGCCGCATCCAAGTCGCTGTGCTCATTTTCGGTCGCTCTACTCCGGTAGAGCTTGAATTCAGTCAGGTCGAAAAGGTCTAGCTGAATACGTATCCCAACCCCATGGCTTCGGCTGTGGGGTTTTGTCGTCACTGGGATAAACACGCAAGTAGCCGGGGAGCCTTTTAGGCGTCTGAACCCGTAATTGGAGTGCCTCATGGCCAAGAAGATTACCGCTTACATCAAGCTGCAAGTAAAGGCCGCTCAGGCCAACCCAAGCCCACCTGTTGGTCCAGCTTTGGGTCAGCACGGCGTGAACATCATGGAGTTCTGCAAAGCTTTCAACGCCCGTACTCAGGGTGTTGAGCCAGGCTTGCCGACCCCTGTGATCATCACCGTTTACAGCGACCGTAGCTTCACGTTCGAAACCAAATCGACACCTGCTTCGGTTCTGCTGAAGAAGGCCGCCGGTTTGACTAGCGGTTCCGCTCGTCCAAACACCGTTAAGGTTGGCACCGTTACTCGTGCTCAGCTGGAAGAAATCGCGAAAACCAAAAACGCGGATCTGACTGCAGCTGATATGGAAGCAGCCGTGCGTACCATCGCCGGTTCTGCTCGTAGCATGGGCCTTAACGTGGAGGGTGTGTAATGGCTAAGCTGACTAAGCGTCAAAAGGCAATCGCCGGTAAAATTGAAGCTGGCAAGTCTTACAACTTTGTAGACGCTGCTGCTTTGCTGGCTGAGCTGTCGACTGTAAAATTCAGCGAGTCCTTTGATATCGCCGTAAACTTGGGCGTAGACCCGCGTAAATCTGACCAGGTTGTTCGTAGCGCAACTGTGTTGCCTCACGGCACTGGCAAGACTGTACGCGTAGCTGTCTTCACTCAGGGCCCAGCTGCTGAAGCTGCTCTGGCTGCAGGTGCTGATCGCGTAGGTATGGACGATCTGGCTGCTGAAATGAAAGGCGGCGATCTGAACTATGACGTAGTTATTGCTTCTCCGGATGCAATGCGTGTTGTAGGTCAGTTGGGTCAAATCCTCGGTCCTCGTGGTCTGATGCCTAACCCTAAGGTTGGTACAGTAACTCCAGACGTAGCGACAGCAGTTAAAAACGCTAAAGCTGGTCAGGTTCGTTATCGCACTGACAAAAACGGTATCATTCACACTTCCGTTGGCAAGATCGGTTTTGACGCCGTTCAGCTGAAGGAAAACGTTGAGGCCCTGATCGCTGATCTGAAGCGTATCAAGCCAGCTTCTTCTAAAGGCATTTACGTCAAGCGCGTTACCCTGAGCACCACCATGGGCCCAGGCTTGGTCATCGACCAAGGTTCTCTGGACGCGTAAGACAAATCCGGTGCTTTAAATGCATTGGTTGAAAGATTGGGGTCCCTGCCTGGCGGGGGCTATCCAAGACCGTAGGCGACGCAAGTCTTAAACCTCAAGCCTACGCAGATGGTGCTCCCGGTTCCTTACCGAATCAGACACCAAAACGACATCCGGCTTCGGTTGGATGAAACGGTAACAAGCAGGAGTTAAACCCGTGGCAATTAAACTCGAAGACAAGAAGGCCATCGTCGCTGAAGTCAACGAGGCTGCCAAAGTTGCCCTGTCTGCTGTTGTGGCTGATGCCCGCGGCGTGACAGTTGGCGCTATGACCGGACTCCGTAAAGAGGCTCGTGAAGCTGGTGTTTACGTACGTGTTGTACGTAACACACTGCTGAAGCGCGCTGTTGCTGACACTGAATACAGTGTCCTCAACGACGTGTTCACTGGCCCGACCTTGATTGCATTCTCGAATGAACATCCTGGCGCTGCTGCCCGTTTGTTCAAAGAGTTCGCAAAAGGTCAGGATAAGTTCGAGATCAAGGCAGCTGCGTTCGAGGGCAAGTTCCTCGCAGCTAATCAGATCGACGTACTGGCAAGCCTGCCGACCCGTGACGAAGCAATTTCTCAGCTGATGAGCGTGATTCAAGGCGCAACCAGCAAATTGGCTCGTACACTGGCAGCACTTCGCGACCAGAAAGAAGCCGCTGCAGCTTAAAGCTAAGCGATTTCTTTCAGCGTTTATTGTTTATTTCGATGGCCACCTAGGCTGTCACCCCAATACAGGAATTTATAGTCATGTCTCTGACTAACGAGCAAATCATCGAAGCAATCGGCGAAAAATCCGTTCTGGAAATCGTTGAGCTGATCAAGGCAATGGAAGAGAAGTTCGGCGTTTCCGCTGCTGCTGCTTCTGCTGGTCCTGCTGCTGCCGCTGCTGTTGTTGAAGAGCAAACTGAATTCAACGTTATGCTGACTGAAGCTGGCGAGAAGAAAGTTAACGTGATCAAGGCTGTACGTGAGCTGACCGGTCTGGGCTTGAAAGAAGCCAAGGCAGTAGTTGACGGCGCTCCAGCTATGGTTCTGGAAGCTGTTGCTAAAGACGCAGCTGACAAAGCCAAGGCTACCTTGGAAGAAGCAGGCGCTAAAGTCGAGCTGAAGTAAGCATCGACCTTGCGTCTCCAGCCCAAGCGTTAAGCTGAGGCTGATGGCTGGTGGCTCTTGCCACCGGCCTTTTTCCGTTATTGGCTTCCGACTGGGTCGGTGCTTTTAACGTGCTGTAACCACCCTGTGCGGTGGAGCAAACCAAGGGGTTTGCACGATTTTCTGGCTGCTCCCGTCGGGAGGGGCCAAACAAGCAGGTGACCAAGCTGGGGAACGCTGATGGCTTACTCATATACTGAGAAAAAACGTATCCGCAAGGACTTTAGCAAGTTGCCGGACGTCATGGATGTGCCGTATCTCTTGGCAATCCAGCTGGATTCGTATCGTGAATTCTTGCAGGCGGGAGCGACTAAAGATCAGTTCCGCGACGTGGGCCTGCATGCGGCCTTCAAATCCGTTTTCCCGATCATCAGCTACTCCGGCAATGCTGCGCTGGAGTATGTGGGTTATCGTTTGGGTGAACCGGCATTTGATGTCAAAGAATGCGTGTTGCGCGGTGTAACTTACGCCGTACCTTTGCGGGTTAAAGTTCGCTTGATCATTTTCGACAAAGAATCGTCGAACAAAGCGATCAAGGACATCAAAGAGCAAGAAGTCTACATGGGCGAAATCCCATTGATGACTGAAAACGGTACCTTCGTTATTAACGGTACCGAGCGTGTAATTGTTTCCCAGCTGCACCGTTCCCCGGGCGTGTTCTTCGACCACGACCGCGGCAAGACGCACAGCTCCGGTAAGCTGCTTTATTCCGCGCGTATCATTCCTTACCGTGGTTCGTGGTTGGATTTCGAGTTCGACCCGAAAGACTGCGTATTCGTACGTATCGACCGTCGTCGCAAATTGCCTGCGTCCGTGCTTCTGCGCGCATTGGGTTATACCACTGAACAGGTGCTTGAAGCGTTCTACACCACGAACGTATTCCACGTTCAAGGTGAGAGCATCAGCCTGGAGCTGGTACCTCAGCGTCTGCGCGGTGAAATCGCGGTCATCGATATTATGGATGACAAGGGCAAAGTGATTGTCGAGCAAGGCCGTCGTATTACTGCTCGCCATATTAACCAGCTGGAAAAAGCCGGTGTCAAAGAGCTCGTAATGCCTCTGGACTATGTCCTGGGTCGCACGACGGCCAAGGCAATCGTGCATCCGGCTACCGGCGAAATCATTGCCGAGTGCAACACCGAACTGACCACTGAAATTCTGGCAAAAGTTGCCAAGAGCCAGGTTGTCCGTATCGAAACGTTGTACACCAACGACATCGACTGTGGTCCGTTTGTTTCGGACACGCTGAAAATTGATTCCACCAGCAACCAATTGGAAGCGCTGGTCGAAATCTATCGCATGATGCGTCCTGGCGAGCCACCAACCAAAGACGCTGCCGAGACCCTGTTCAACAACCTGTTCTTCAGCCCTGAGCGTTATGACCTGTCTGCGGTCGGCCGAATGAAGTTCAACCGTCGTATCGGTCGTACCGAAATCGAAGGTTCGGGTGTGCTGTGCAAGGAAGACATCGTTGCAGTGTTGAAGACTCTGGTCGACATCCGTAACGGTAAAGGCATCGTCGATGACATCGACCACTTGGGTAACCGTCGTGTTCGCTGCGTTGGCGAGATGGCTGAAAACCAGTTCCGTGTTGGTCTGGTGCGTGTTGAGCGTGCAGTTAAAGAGCGTCTGTCGATGGCAGAAAGCGAAGGCCTGATGCCGCAAGACCTCATCAACGCCAAGCCAGTTGCTGCGGCGGTGAAAGAGTTCTTTGGCTCCAGCCAGCTTTCGCAGTTCATGGACCAAAACAACCCGCTTTCCGAAATCACCCACAAGCGCCGTGTCTCTGCACTGGGCCCAGGTGGTTTGACACGTGAGCGTGCTGGCTTTGAAGTTCGTGACGTACACCCGACTCACTACGGTCGTGTATGCCCGATTGAAACACCGGAAGGTCCGAACATCGGTCTGATCAACTCATTGGCTGCTTACGCCCGCACCAACCAGTATGGTTTCCTTGAGAGCCCGTACCGTGTTGTGAAAGAAGGCGTAGTAACCGACGAGATCGTGTTCCTGTCTGCCATTGAAGAAGCAGATCACGTTATTGCTCAGGCTTCGGCCACCATGAACGATCAGAAAGTCCTGATCGATGAGCTGGTAGCTGTTCGTCACTTGAACGAATTCACCGTTAAGGCGCCGGAAGACGTCACCTTGATGGACGTGTCGCCGAAGCAGGTAGTTTCGGTTGCTGCGTCGCTGATTCCGTTCCTTGAGCATGACGATGCCAACCGTGCATTGATGGGTTCGAACATGCAGCGTCAAGCTGTACCAACACTGCGTGCTGACAAGCCGCTGGTGGGTACTGGTATGGAGCGTAACGTAGCGCGAGACTCGGGGGTTTGTGTTGTAGCCCGTCGTGGTGGCGTTATTGACTCCGTGGATGCAAGTCGTATCGTTGTTCGCGTTGCAGATGATGAAGTTGAAACCGGTGAAGCCGGTGTCGATATCTACAACCTGACCAAGTACACGCGCTCCAACCAGAACACCTGCATCAACCAGCGTCCGCTGGTTCGCAAAGGTGATCGGGTCCAGCGTAGTGACATCATGGCCGACGGTCCGTCCACCGACATGGGTGAACTGGCTCTGGGTCAGAACATGCGTATTGCCTTCATGGCATGGAACGGCTTCAACTTCGAAGACTCCATCTGCCTGTCGGAACGTGTCGTTCAGGAAGACCGTTTCACCACGATCCACATTCAGGAACTGACCTGTGTGGCTCGTGACACCAAGCTTGGTCCAGAGGAAATCACTGCAGACATCCCGAACGTCGGTGAAGCTGCTCTGAATAAGCTGGATGAGGCCGGTATCGTTTATGTGGGCGCTGAAGTCGGCCCGGGCGACATTCTGGTTGGTAAAGTGACACCGAAAGGTGAGACGCAGCTGACGCCAGAAGAGAAGCTCTTGCGCGCAATCTTCGGTGAAAAAGCCAGCGACGTAAAAGACACTTCTCTGCGTGTGCCGACCGGCACCAAAGGTACTGTCATTGACGTTCAGGTTTTCACCCGCGACGGCGTTGAGCGTGACGCTCGTGCACTCTCGATCGAAAAAACCCAGCTGGACGAAATCCGCAAGGATCTGAACGAAGAGTTCCGTATCGTTGAAGGTGCAACTTTCGAACGTCTGCGCTCTGCATTGGTGGGTAACATTGCCGAAGGTGGTGCTGGTCTCAAGAAAGGCCAGGAAATCACCAATGAGGTCCTGGATGGTCTTGAGCATGGACAGTGGTTCAAGCTGCGCATGGCTGAAGATGCTCTGAACGAGCAACTTGAAAAGGCTCAGGCTTACATCATCGACCGTCGTCGTCTGCTGGATGACAAGTTCGAAGATAAGAAACGCAAGCTGCAGCAAGGCGATGACCTGGCTCCAGGCGTGTTGAAAATCGTCAAGGTTTACCTGGCAATTCGCCGTCGCATCCAGCCGGGTGACAAGATGGCTGGTCGTCACGGTAACAAAGGTGTGGTCTCCGTGATCATGCCGGTTGAAGACATGCCGTACGATGCCAATGGTACCCCGGTTGATGTTGTCCTCAACCCGTTGGGCGTACCATCGCGTATGAACGTTGGTCAGATTCTTGAAACTCACTTGGGCCTTGCAGCCAAAGGGTTGGGCGAGAAGATCAACCTCATGATCGAGGAGCAGCGCAAGGTTGCAGACCTGCGTAAGTTCCTGCATGAGATCTACAACGAAATTGGCGGTCGTCAAGAAAGCCTGGATGACTTCTCTGATCAGGAAATTCTTGATCTGGCGAAGAACCTTCGCGGCGGTGTTCCTATGGCTACCCCGGTGTTTGACGGTGCCAAGGAAAGCGAAATCAAGGCCATGCTGCGCTTGGCAGATCTGCCCGACAGCGGCCAGATGCAGCTGACTGACGGTCGTACCGGCAACAAGTTTGAGCGTCCGGTTACCGTTGGCTACATGTACATGCTGAAACTGAACCACTTGGTAGACGACAAGATGCATGCTCGTTCTACCGGTTCTTACAGCCTGGTTACTCAACAGCCGTTGGGTGGTAAGGCGCAGTTCGGTGGTCAGCGTTTCGGGGAGATGGAGGTCTGGGCGCTGGAAGCCTATGGCGCGGCATACACTCTGCAAGAAATGCTCACAGTGAAGTCGGACGATGTGAACGGTCGTACCAAGATGTACAAAAACATCGTGGACGGCGATCACCGTATGGAGCCGGGCATGCCCGAGTCCTTCAACGTGTTGATCAAAGAAATTCGTTCCCTCGGCATCGATATCGATCTGGAAACCGAATAACACGTGACGCGAATCGAGAGCGGGGCTGTACTGCCCGCTCTCTGCTCCGCCAGGAGGAAAGGCCTTGAAAGACCTACTGAATTTGCTGAAAAACCAGGGTCAAGTCGAAGAGTTCGACGCCATCCGTATTGGATTGGCATCGCCTGAGATGATCCGTTCGTGGTCGTTCGGTGAAGTTAAAAAGCCGGAAACCATCAACTACCGTACGTTCAAGCCTGAGCGTGACGGCCTGTTCTGCGCCAAAATCTTTGGCCCGGTAAAGGATTACGAGTGCCTGTGCGGTAAGTACAAGCGCTTGAAGCACCGCGGTGTGATCTGTGAGAAGTGCGGCGTTGAAGTTGCGCTGGCCAAGGTCCGTCGTGAGCGCATGGCCCACATTGAACTGGCTTCGCCAGTAGCCCACATCTGGTTCCTGAAGTCGCTACCGTCCCGTATCGGTTTGCTGATGGACATGACCCTGCGTGATATCGAGCGCGTTCTCTATTTCGAGAGCTACGTCGTTATCGATCCGGGCATGACCACGCTGGAAAAAGGTCAGCTGCTGAACGATGAGCAGTATTTCGAAGCGCTGGAAGAGTTTGGTGACGATTTCGATGCCCGTATGGGTGCCGAAGCTGTTCGCGAACTGTTGCACGCTATCGATCTGGAGCATGAGATTGGTCGTCTGCGCGAAGAGATTCCGCAAACCAACTCTGAAACCAAGATTAAAAAACTGTCCAAGCGTCTGAAGTTGATGGAAGCCTTCCAAGGCTCCGGCAACTTGCCAGAGTGGATGGTTCTGACTGTTTTGCCAGTACTGCCGCCAGATCTGCGTCCTCTGGTTCCGTTGGATGGCGGTCGTTTTGCGACCTCCGACCTCAACGACCTGTATCGTCGCGTGATCAACCGTAATAACCGTTTGAAGCGCCTGCTTGATCTGTCCGCACCGGACATCATCGTGCGTAACGAAAAACGTATGTTGCAGGAAGCTGTCGATGCCCTGCTCGACAACGGTCGTCGCGGCCGTGCCATTACCGGTTCTAACAAGCGTCCTCTGAAATCCCTGGCTGACATGATCAAGGGTAAGCAAGGTCGTTTCCGTCAGAACTTGCTCGGTAAGCGCGTTGACTATTCGGGTCGTTCGGTAATTACCGTAGGTCCGACCTTGCGTCTGCACCAGTGCGGTCTGCCGAAGAAAATGGCCCTTGAGCTGTTCAAGCCGTTCATTTTTGGCAAGCTTGAAATGCGTGGTCTCGCTACCACTATTAAAGCCGCCAAGAAAATGGTTGAGCGCGAGCTGCCTGAAGTTTGGGACGTTCTTGCCGAAGTCATTCGCGAACACCCGGTACTTCTTAACCGTGCGCCAACCTTGCACCGTTTGGGTATCCAGGCATTTGAACCAGTACTGATCGAAGGTAAGGCTATTCAGCTTCACCCTCTGGTTTGTGCTGCGTACAACGCCGACTTCGACGGCGACCAAATGGCCGTGCACGTACCGCTGACGCTGGAAGCCCAGCTGGAAGCGCGTGCATTGATGATGTCGACCAACAACATTCTGTCGCCAGCCAACGGTGAGCCAATCATCGTTCCTTCGCAGGACGTTGTACTGGGTCTTTACTACATGACCCGCGAAGCGATCAACGCCAAGGGTGAAGGTCGTGTATTCGCAGACCTGCAGGAAGTTGACCGCGTGTTCCGCGCCGGCGAAGCTGCGCTGCACGCTAAGGTCAAGGTGCGGATCAACGAAACCGTCAATGATCGTGATGGCGGCAGCGTGACCAACACCCGTATCGTCGACACGACTGTCGGCCGTGCGTTGTTGTTCCAAGTTGTCCCAAAAGGTCTGTCTTACGACGTCGTCAACCTGCCAATGAAGAAAAAGGCAATCTCCAAACTGATCAACCAGTGCTACCGCGTGGTTGGCTTGAAAGAGACTGTGATCTTTGCTGACCAGTTGATGTACACAGGTTTTGCTTACTCGACTATTTCCGGCGTTTCCATCGGTGTTAACGACTTCGTTATCCCGGATGAAAAAGCCCGCATCATCGGTGCTGCTACCGATGAAGTGAAAGAAATCGAAAGTCAGTACGCCTCCGGCCTGGTGACTCAGGGCGAGAAGTACAACAAGGTAATCGACCTTTGGTCGAAAGCTAACGATGAAGTTTCCAAGGCGATGATGTCGAACCTCTCGAAAGAGAAGGTTATCGATCGTCACGGCAATGAAGTTGAGCAAGAGTCGTTCAACTCGATGTACATGATGGCTGACTCCGGTGCTCGTGGTTCTGCTGCGCAGATCCGTCAGTTGGCCGGTATGCGTGGTCTGATGGCCAAGCCGGACGGCTCGATCATCGAAACGCCGATCACTGCGAACTTCCGTGAAGGTTTGAGCGTACTTCAGTACTTCATCTCGACTCACGGTGCTCGTAAGGGTCTCGCGGATACGGCCTTGAAAACGGCTAACTCCGGTTACCTGACTCGTCGTCTCGTGGACGTCGCACAAGACCTGGTTGTAACTGAAGTTGATTGCGGTACCGAGCACGGTCTGCTGATGACGCCGCACATTGAAGGCGGTGACGTTGTAGAGCCGTTGGGTGAGCGCGTATTGGGCCGAGTGATCGCCCGCGACGTATTCAAGCCGGGTACTGAGGAAGTTATCGTTCCTGCTGGCACTCTGGTTGACGAGAAATGGGTTGAGTTCATCGAGCTGAACAGCATCGACGAAGTTATCGTTCGCTCGCCAATCAGCTGCGAAACCCGTTTTGGTATCTGCGCCAAGTGCTACGGCCGCGATCTGGCCCGTGGTCACCAGGTGAACATTGGTGAAGCTGTCGGCGTAATCGCCGCTCAGTCGATCGGTGAGCCAGGTACACAGCTGACAATGCGTACGTTCCACATCGGTGGTGCGGCTAGCCGGACCTCGGCTGCTGACAGCGTCCAGGTGAAGAATGGCGGTACTGTCCGTCTGCACAACCTGAAGCACGTTGAGCGTGTAGATGGCTGCCTGGTCGCTGTTTCGCGTTCCGGTGAGCTGGCGATCGCTGATGACTTCGGTCGTGAGCGTGAGCGTTACAAGCTGCCCTACGGTGCTGTTATCTCGGTTAAAGAGGGTGACAAGGTCGATGCTGGCTCAATCGTAGCCAAGTGGGATCCGCACACTCACCCAATCGTTACCGAAATGAAAGGTACCGTGACCTACGTGGGCATGGAAGAAGGCATCACGATCAAGCGTCAGACTGACGAATTGACCGGTATGACCAACATTGAAGTGCTTGATGCCAAAGACCGTCCAGCTGCCGGTAAGGATATCCGTCCTGCTGTGAAGATGGTGGGTGTAGATGGCAAAGACTTGCTCTTGCCAGGTACTGACGTACCGGCACAGTACTTCTTGCCTGCAAACGCCTTGGTTGGTGTGGCGGATGGTGCGGAAATCGCGATCGGTGACGTTATCGCTCGTATTCCGCAAGAGACTTCGAAAACTCGAGACATCACCGGTGGTCTTCCGCGGGTTGCTGACTTGTTCGAAGCGCGCCGTCCAAAAGAAGCTTCGATTTTGGCTGAAGTCAGCGGCACAATCGCGTTCGGTAAAGAGACCAAGGGCAAGCGCCGTCTGGTCATTACCCCGAACGATGGTAGCGATCCGTATGAAGAGCTGATTCCGAAGTGGCGTCACCTGAACGTCTTCGAAGGCGAACAAGTGAACCGTGGCGAAGTTATCTCCGACGGTCCTAGCGATCCGCATGACATCCTGCGTCTGCTGGGTGTGAGTGCGCTGGCCAAGTACATCGTTAACGAGATTCAAGATGTTTACCGTCTGCAAGGCGTGAAAATCAACGATAAGCACATCGAGACCATCCTGCGTCAGATGCTGCGTAAAGTTGAAATTTCCGAGTCTGGCGACTCCTCCTTCATCAAGGGTGACCAGATGGAGTTGACGCAGGTGTTGACCGAGAACGAGCGTCTGAGCACTGAAGACAAGTTTGTCTCCAAGTTCACGCGTGTTCTGTTGGGTATCACCAAGGCATCGTTGTCGACTGAATCGTTCATCTCTGCGGCCTCTTTCCAAGAGACAACCCGCGTTCTGACCGAAGCAGCGGTAACGGGTAAGCGCGATTACCTGCGCGGCCTGAAAGAAAACGTTGTCGTGGGTCGTTTGATCCCGGCAGGTACTGGTTTGGCTTACCACAGCGAGCGCAAGCGCCGCCGTGATGCTGACAAGCCATTGCGCGTTAGCGCCAGTGAAGTGGAAGCTGCACTGACCGAAGCGCTGAACTCAAGCGGTAACTGAGTTCGGTACTAAATGAAGGAAGGGCCCTGGCTGTTCCGTTCATCGAATCGAGACCAATAGTCTAGGTTTGATGATGCGGAAGGTCGGGGCCTTGCCTTGACTGGGGGCAAGATCCTCTTTAGACTCTTGTACCCCTAAATTTGGCGGGAATTCGTTCCTGCCATTTTGCTTTTCTTGCAAGACAATAGCGTCGCAAGACAACAGTGGAGCTAGTAGATGGCAACTATCAACCAGCTGGTACGTCAGCCGCGTAAGCGTATCGTCGAGAAATCCGACGTGCCTGCGCTGCAAAACTGCCCGCAACGTCGTGGTGTATGCACTCGTGTGTATACAACTACGCCGAAAAAACCTAACTCGGCACTGCGTAAAGTATGCCGTGTGCGTCTGACCAACGGTTTCGAGGTTTCCTCGTACATCGGCGGTGAAGGCCACAACCTGCAAGAGCACAGCGTGGTACTGATTCGTGGCGGTCGTGTAAAAGACTTGCCAGGTGTTCGTTATCACACCGTTCGCGGTTCTTTGGATACTTCCGGCGTTAAAGGTCGTAACCAGGGTCGCTCGAAGTACGGTACCAAGAAGCCGAAGTAGTTTTCGGTAGCTGGTAAATAATGCAGATTTCTTTTTTTCTGAGTCGATAAGAGTAAGGTCGGACGTGCATCGTCAAGATGCAATGGTTCCGAGCTAACCTGAAGACCGTTTGAGGGCTTATCCATGCCAAGAAGACGCGTAGCAGCCAAGCGCGAAGTGCTTGACGATCCAAAATACGGAAGCCAAATCCTGGCCAAGTTCATGAACCACGTGATGGAAAGCGGCAAGAAAGCCGTTGCCGAGCGTATCGTTTATGGCGCGCTGGAGAAGGTTAAAGAGCGTAAGAACAGCGATCCCCTGGAACTCTTCGAGAAAGCACTCGACGCCATCGCTCCGCTGGTCGAAGTGAAGTCGCGCCGTGTAGGCGGTGCTACTTACCAGGTTCCGGTCGAAGTTCGTCCGTCCCGTCGTAACGCTCTGGCCATGCGCTGGTTGGTAGACTTCGCGCGCAAGCGTGGCGAAAAGTCTATGGCTTTGCGCTTGGCTGGCGAACTGTTGGACGCTGCTGAAGGCAAAGGCGCAGCAGTTAAGAAGCGTGAAGACGTGCACCGTATGGCTGAAGCTAACAAAGCTTTCTCGCACTACCGCTTCTAATTTCAGCGCTACTCACTTTGCGAGGGCTTTATGGCTCGTACTACACCGATTAACCGCTACCGTAACATTGGTATCTGTGCTCACGTGGACGCGGGTAAAACCACGACTACTGAGCGGGTACTTTTTTACACGGGCAAAAGTCACAAGATGGGCGAGGTGCATGACGGCGCCGCGACCACGGACTGGATGGTGCAGGAGCAGGAGCGTGGTATTACCATTACTTCTGCTGCGATCACTACCTTTTGGCAGGGTTCTGCCAAGCAGTACGACAACTACCGTTTCAATGTAATTGATACCCCGGGCCACGTTGACTTCACGATTGAAGTTGAACGTTCCCTGCGTGTACTCGATGGCGCGGTTGTTGTGTTCTGCGGCACCTCGGGTGTTGAGCCTCAGTCTGAAACCGTATGGCGTCAAGCCAACAAGTACGGGGTTCCGCGTCTTGTTTACGTAAACAAGATGGACCGTGCTGGTGCAGATTTCCTGCGCGTAGTAGGTCAGATCAAGAAGCGTCTGGGTCACACTCCGGTGCCTATCCAGTTGGCTATCGGTTCCGAAGACAACTTCCAGGGTCAGATCGATCTGATGACCATGGAAGCGGTTTACTGGAACGATGCTGACAAGGGCATGACGCCGCGTCGTGAAGCTATCCCTGCTGAAATGCAGGAATTGGCTGAAGAGTGGCGCAGCCAGATGGTTGAGGCTGCGGCCGAAGCCAGTGAAGAGCTGATGAACAAGTACCTCGAAGGTGAAGAGCTCACCGTCGCGGAAATCAAGGCGGCTCTGCGTCAGCGTACTATCGCTGGTGAGATCGTTCTGGCTGTTTGTGGTTCTTCCTTCAAGAACAAGGGTGTTCCCCTGGTTCTCGATGCTGTGATCGATTACCTGCCAGCGCCTACCGATATTCCAGCCATCAAGGGTTCTGATCCGGATGACGAAAATATCGAGATGGAGCGTCACGCGGATGATGCTGAACCGTTCTCGTCTTTGGCGTTCAAGATTGCGACTGACCCATTCGTGGGTACTTTGACCTTTGTCCGTGTTTATTCGGGCGTGTTGAACTCCGGTGACGGCGTGATCAACTCGGTTAAAGGCAAGAAAGAGCGTGTGGGTCGTATGGTGCAAATGCACGCAAACGCCCGTGAAGAGATCAAGGAAGTGCGCGCTGGTGACATCGCGGCCTTGATCGGCATGAAGGATGTCACCACTGGTGATACCCTGTGCGCCGCTGACAAGCCAATCATTCTGGTTCGTATGGAATTCCCGGAGCCGGTTATTTCGGTTGCCGTTGAACCTAAAACCAAGGATGACCAGGAAAAAATGGGTATCGCACTGGGCAAGCTTGCTCAGGAAGATCCATCTTTCCGTGTAAAAACTGATGAAGAGACTGGTCAGACGATCATCTCTGGCATGGGCGAATTGCACCTCGACATCCTGGTAGACCGGATGAAGCGTGAGTTCAACGTCGAAGCCAACATCGGTAAGCCTCAGGTTTCTTATCGTGAGCGCATCACGAAGAGCTGTGAGATCGAAGGCAAGTTCGTTCGTCAGTCCGGCGGTCGTGGTCAGTTTGGCCATTGCTGGATCCGTTTTGCACCTGCTGACGAAGGTCAGGAAGGTCTGCAGTTCGTGAACGAAGTGGTAGGTGGTGTGGTTCCTAAGGAATACATCCCGGCTATCCAGAAGGGTATCGAAGAGCAGATGAAGAACGGTGTTGTTGCCGGCTATCCGCTGATCGGCCTGAAGGCTACCGTGTTTGATGGTTCTTACCACGACGTCGACTCCAACGAGATGGCGTTTAAGGTGGCTGCTTCCATGGCGACCAAGCAACTGGCTACCAAAGGTGGTGGTGAGCTGCTTGAGCCGATCATGGCGGTAGAGGTTGTTACACCAGAAGACTATATGGGTGACGTGATGGGCGACTTGAATCGTCGTCGCGGCATGATTCAGGGTATGGAAGATACGGTTTCTGGCAAGGTTATCCGCGCTGAGGTTCCGTTGGGTGAAATGTTCGGTTATGCAACCGACGTTCGTTCCATGTCCCAGGGTCGCGCAAGCTACTCTATGGAATTCAAAAAATACGATACAGCGCCGTCGCACATCGTCGAAGCTGTTACTAAAAAACAAGGCTGATTTAGTTCAGTCCTTTAGGCAAGGAGTTAATTGTCGTGGCTAAAGAAAAATTTGATCGTTCCCTACCGCACGTCAACGTTGGCACTATCGGTCACGTTGACCATGGTAAAACCACTCTGACTGCAGCTCTGACTCGTGTTTGCTCCGAAGTTTTCGGTTCTGCTCGTGTTGACTTCGACAAGATCGACAGCGCGCCAGAAGAAAAAGCTCGTGGTATCACCATCAACACTGCTCACGTTGAGTACAACTCGACAATTCGTCACTACGCTCACGTTGACTGCCCAGGTCACGCTGACTACGTGAAGAACATGATCACTGGTGCTGCCCAGATGGACGGCGCGATCCTGGTTTGTTCGGCCGCTGATGGTCCGATGCCACAAACCCGTGAGCACATCCTGCTGTCCCGTCAGGTAGGCGTTCCGTACATCGTGGTTTTCCTGAACAAGGCTGACCTGGTAGACGACGCTGAGCTGCTGGAACTGGTTGAGATGGAAGTGCGCGATCTGCTGAGCACTTACGACTTCCCAGGTGACGACACTCCGATCATCATCGGTTCTGCTCGTATGGCTCTGGAAGGCAACGACGAAAACGAAATGGGCACCACTGCCGTTCGTAAGCTGGTTGAAACTCTGGACAGCTACATCCCAGAACCAGTTCGTCTGACCGACAAGCCGTTCCTGATGCCAATCGAAGACGTATTCTCGATCTCTGGTCGCGGTACTGTTGTGACTGGTCGTATCGAGCGCGGTATCGTTCGCGTTCAGGATCCGCTGGAAATCGTTGGTCTGCGTGACACGACTGTTACCACTTGCACCGGCGTTGAAATGTTCCGCAAGCTGCTTGACGAAGGTCGTGCAGGCGAGAACTGCGGCGTTCTGTTGCGTGGTACTAAGCGTGACGACGTTGAGCGTGGTCAGGTTCTGGTTAAGCCGGGTTCGGTTAAGCCGCACACCAAGTTCACTGCAGAAGTATATGTTCTGAGCAAGGAAGAAGGCGGCCGTCATACTCCGTTCTTCAAAGGCTACCGTCCACAGTTCTACTTCCGTACTACTGACGTGACTGGTAACTGCGAGCTGCCAGAAGGCGTTGAAATGGTAATGCCGGGTGATAACATTCAAATGACTGTTACCCTGATCAAAACCATCGCAATGGAAGATGGTCTGCGTTTCGCTATCCGTGAAGGCGGTCGTACCGTCGGCGCTGGCGTCGTAGCCAAAATCATCGAGTAATCGATGATTGCATGAAAAAGCCCCCGCCTAGCGGGGGCTTTTTTTATTGAGTTGACACCTACTGGGGTCGTCTATAGAATTGCGCCTCCTTTTAACGGGCGTATTGCGCTCGGTGGGAATAGCAATCTGGAGTCTGAAATCCAATGCAAAATCAGCAAATCCGTATCAGGTTGAAGGCTTTTGACCATCGCCTGATCGACCAATCAACCCAGGAAATCGTGGAAACCGCGAAACGTACTGGTGCTCAAGTGCGTGGTCCAATTCCACTGCCTACCCGTAAAGAGCGGTTCACCGTTCTGGTCTCCCCGCACGTCAACAAAGACGCGCGTGACCAGTACGAGATCCGTACTCATAAGCGCGTACTGGACATCGTCCAGCCAACGGATAAAACCGTTGATGCACTTATGAAGCTTGATCTTGCGGCCGGTGTGGAAGTGCAGATCAGCCTCGGCTAAGACTTGGGTCTTAGTCGTGTAACGCTCTGAAATGGGCGGCCATAGCGGGTGAAAGCCCCGTACACTCATGAGGTTTACAACATGACTATTGGTGTAGTCGGTCGTAAATGCGGTATGACCCGTATTTTCACCGAAGAAGGTGTCTCCATTCCGGTCACGGTCATTGAGATCGAGCCGAATCGCGTCACCCAGTTCAAAACTGAAGAAACCGATGGCTATCGTGCAGTGCAAGTCACTGTCGGCGAGCGTCGCGCTTCGCGTGTAACAGCTGCCCAGGCGGGTCACTTCGCCAAGGCAAACGTTGCAGCCGGTCGTACCGTAATGGAATTCCGCCTTGAAGAAGGCGAGTACCAAGCAGGCGATCTGATCAACGCTGAAATCTTCACCGCAGGTCAGATGGTCGATGTGACCGGTCAGTCCAAAGGTAAAGGCTTCCAGGGTACGATCAAGCGTTGGAATTTCCGTGGCCAAGATAACACTCACGGTAACTCCGTTTCCCACCGCGTCCCGGGCTCTATTGGCCAGTGCCAGACTCCTGGTCGTGTATTCAAGGGCAAAAAAATGTCCGGTCATATGGGCGCTGAGCGCGTGACCGTGCAGTCCCTCGAAGTAGTGCGCGTCGACGCTGAACGCAATCTGTTGTTGGTCAAGGGTGCTGTTCCTGGCGCTACTGGCGGCAACCTGGTTGTACGTCCGGCGGCCAAGGCTCGCGGTTAAGGGGAAGCTGACATGCAATTAAACGTAAATGACGCTCAAGCGATCGAAGTTTCCGAACTGACATTCGGCGGCGAGTTCAACGAGACGCTGGTTCACCAAGCAGTCGTGGCCTACATGGCTGGCGGCCGTCAAGGTAGCAAGCAGCAAAAGACCCGTTCCGACGTTCGTGGTGGCGGTAAGCGCCCTTGGCGTCAGAAAGGTACTGGCCGTGCTCGTGCCGGTACTATCCGTAGCCCAATCTGGCGTGGCGGTGGTACCACATTCGCAGCTCGTCCACAGGATCACTCTCAGAAGCTGAACAAGAAGATGTATCGCGCAGCAATGCGTTCCATCCTTGCTGAGCTGGTGCGTACTGATCGTCTGGTCGTGGTTCAGGACTTCGCTGTTGAAGCGCCGAAAACCAAAGATCTGCTGAACAAACTGAATGGCATGGGTCTGACTGATGTCCTGATCGTGTCTGAAGTTGTTGATCAGAACCTGTACCTGGCTGCTCGTAACCTGCCACACGTTGATGTCCGTGACGTGCAAGGTTCCGATCCAGTTAGTCTGATCGCATACGACAAGGTGTTGATCACCGTGTCGGCCGTGAAGAAATTCGAGGAGCTGCTGGGATGAACCAGGAACGCGTATTTAAAGTTCTGCTTGGCCCGCACGTTTCCGAGAAGGCTACGGTTCTGGCAGACAAGAAAGGCCAGTTCGTTTTCAAGGTTGCTACTGATGCAACCAAGCTGGAAATCAAGAAGGCCGTCGAAAGCCTGTTCAGCGTGAAAGTTGAGCGTGTTACTACCCTGAATGTACTGGGTAAGAGCAAGCGCACCGCTCGCGGCGTGGGCAAGCGTAATGACTGGAAGAAGGCGGTAATTTCCCTTCAGCCAGGCCAAGATCTCGATTTCAGCAGCAGTGCTGAGTAAGGAAGGGGTGCATCATGGCAATCGTTAAATGCAAACCGACTTCCCCTGGCCGCCGTCATGTGGTCAAGGTGGTCAACCAGGAGCTGCATAAAGGCGCTCCTCACGCACCGCTGCTCGAGAAAAAATCGAAGTCTGGTGGTCGTAACAACAATGGCCGCATTACCACGCGTCACATCGGTGGTGGTCATAAGCAGCATTACCGTATGGTCGACTTCCGTCGCAACGACAAAGATGGCATTCCTGCCACTGTTGAGCGTATCGAATACGATCCAAACCGTACTGCTCACATTGCTCTTATGCTGTACGCAGACGGCGAACGCCGTTACATCATCGCCCCAAAAGGCGTGAGCGCTGGTGACCAGCTGATTTCGGGTGCTTTGGCTCCGATCAAGCCGGGTAACTCGCTGCAGCTGCGTAGCATTCCAGTTGGTAGCACCGTACACGGCATCGAGTTGAAGCCGGGTAAAGGCGCGCAAATCGCTCGCTCCGCTGGTGCATCTGCTCAGCTGGTAGCTCGTGAAGGTGTCTACGTGACCCTGCGTCTGCGCTCCGGTGAAATGCGTAAAGTCCTGGCTGAATGCCGTGCGACCCTGGGTGAGGTCTCGAACTCCGAGCACAGCCTGCGTTCGCTGGGTAAAGCTGGTGCCAAACGCTGGCGTGGCGTTCGCCCAACCGTTCGTGGTGTTGCCATGAACCCGGTTGACCACCCACATGGTGGTGGTGAAGGTCGTACCTCTGGTGGTCGTCATCCGGTATCGCCATGGGGCTTCCCGACTAAGGGCGCGAAGACTCGTGGTAATAAGCGTACCGACAAAATGATCGTCCGTCGTCGCAAGTAAATAGAGGGATACGACAGTGCCACGTTCTCTGAAAAAAGGTCCTTTTATTGATCTTCACCTACTGAAGAAGATCGAAGTGGCGGCGGAAAAGAATGATCGCAAGCCGGTGAAAACCTGGTCGCGTCGTTCGATGATCCTGCCACAAATGGTCGGTCTGACCATCGCTGTGCATAACGGTCGTCTGCATGTTCCAGTTCTCGTGAACGAAGACATGGTTGGCCATAAACTAGGCGAGTTTGCCGGTACCCGCACTTATCGTGGGCACGTGGCAGACAAGAAAGCCAAGCGTTAAGGGGTAAGGAACGATGGAAGTAGCCGCTAAGTTGTCGGGCGCTCGAATCTCCGCCCAGAAAGCCCGCTTGGTCGCCGACCAGATCCGCGGGAAGAAGGTGGGCGAAGCGCTCAACCTGTTGGCTTTCAGCAACAAGAAAGCCGCCGAGATCATCAAGAAAGTGCTGGAGTCGGCCGTAGCCAACGCCGAGCATAACGAAGGCGCAGACGTTGACGACTTGAAAGTCGCCACCGTTTTCGTCAACGAAGGGCGTTCGCTGAAGCGCATCATGCCGCGTGCCAAAGGCCGCGCTGATCGCATCGTCAAGCGGTCTTGCCATATCACTGTCAAGGTTGCTGACAAGTAACGGAGTCGAAGAGATGGGTCAGAAAGTACATCCCATTGGCATTCGCCTGGGAATCGTCAAGGAGCACACCTCCGTCTGGTACGCAGACGGCCGGACTTATGCGGACTACTTGTTCGCTGATCTGAAGGTGCGTGAATACCTCCAAGACAAACTAAAAAGCGCGTCCGTAAGCCGTATCGATATCCATCGTCCGGCCCAAACTGCACGCATCACCATCCACACCGCTCGTCCAGGTATTGTTATCGGGAAGAAAGGTGAAGATGTTGAGAAACTGCGTCAGGACCTGACCAAGCAAATGGGTGTGCCTGTGCACATCAATATCGAAGAGATCCGTAAGCCGGAGCTCGACGGTATGCTGGTTGCGCAGAGCGTAGCTCAGCAGCTGGAGCGTCGTGTAATGTTCCGTCGCGCTATGAAGCGCGCTGTACAGAACGCTATGCGCATTGGTGCCAAGGGCATCAAAATCCAAGTGAGCGGTCGTCTCGGCGGTGCTGAAATTGCACGTACTGAATGGTATCGCGAAGGTCGTGTGCCATTGCACACCCTGCGTGCCGACATCGACTATGCCAACTACGAAGCTCACACCACTTACGGTGTGATCGGTGTAAAGGTTTGGATCTTCAAAGGCGAAGTAATTGGTGGTCGCCAAGAAGAACTGAAACCACAAGCACCAGCGCCTCGTAAAAAAGCTGCTAAGTAAGGGGTACGCCAAATGTTACAACCTAAGCGTACGAAGTTCCGCAAGCAAATGACTGGCCACAACCGTGGCTTGGCATTGCGCGGTAGCAAAGTCAGCTTCGGCGAGTTCGCGCTGAAGTCTGTTGCTCGTGGTCGTCTCACCGCTCGTCAGATCGAGTCAGCGCGTCGTGCACTGACCCGTCACGTGAAACGTGGTGGCAAGATCTGGATCCGTGTATTCCCGGACAAGCCTGTAACCAAAAAGCCCCTCGAAGTTCGTATGGGTAAAGGTAAGGGTAACGTGGAGTATTGGGTTGCCCAGATTCAGCCAGGCAAAGTCCTGTATGAAATCGAGGGTGTTTCTGAAGAGCTGGCGCGTGAGGCTTTCGCCCTGGCTGCTGCAAAGCTGCCGCTCGCCACCTCCTTTGTTAAACGGACGGTGATGTGATGAAAGCGAATGAACTTCGTGAAAAATCCGCACAGCAGCTGAACGAGCAACTGCTCGGCTTGCTGCGCGACCAGTTCAATCTGCGTATGCAGAAAGCAACTGGCCAGTTGGGGCAGTCGCATCTGCTCTCGCAAGTTAAGCGTGACATCGCTCGCGTGAAGACTGTGCTCAAACAGCAGGCAGGTAAGTAATCATGGCTGAAGCCGAAAAAACTGTCCGTACGCTGACTGGCCGTGTTGTCAGCGACAAGATGGACAAAACCATCACCGTTCTGATTGAGCGTCGCGTTAAGCACCCGATCTACGGTAAATACGTTAAGCGTTCGACTAAGCTGCACGCGCACGACGAAACCAATCAGTGCCACATCGGCGACAAAGTCACTATTCGTGAAACTCGTCCGATGGCCAAGACCAAGTCTTGGGCGCTGGTTGATGTTCTCGAACGCGCTGTGGAAGTCTAAGGACTAGGGGTCGGAGAAATTATATGATTCAGACTCAATCCATGCTCGATGTGGCCGATAACAGCGGCGCACGCCGCGTTATGTGCATCAAGGTGCTGGGTGGCTCCCATCGTCGTTACGCTGGTATCGGTGACATCATCAAAGTAACCGTCAAGGAAGCAATTCCGCGCGGTAAAGTGAAAAAAGGCCAAGTGATGACTGCAGTAGTAGTCCGCACTCGTCACGGCGTACGCCGTGCTGATGGCTCCATTATCCGCTTTGATGGCAACGCTGCTGTTCTTCTGAACAACAAGCAAGAGCCTATCGGCACCCGTATCTTTGGGCCAGTGACCCGTGAACTTCGTACTGAGAAGTTCATGAAGATCGTCTCGCTCGCCCCAGAAGTGCTGTAAGGAGATCCGACATGCAAAAGATTCGTCGTGACGACGAGATCATCGTGATCGCCGGCAAAGACAAAGGTAAGCGCGGTAAGGTGCTTAAGGTTCTCGCTGACAACCGTCTGGTTGTTGGTGGTCTGAACCTGGTAAAGCGTCATACCAAGCCTAACCCGATGTCGGGCGTACAAGGCGGTATCGTCGAAAAAGAAGCGCCATTGCACGCTTCTAACGTCGCCATTTTCAACGGCGAAACCAACAAGGCTGACCGCGTTGGTTTCAAAGTAGAAGAAGGCAAAAAAATTCGTGTCTTCAAGTCGACCCAAAAAGCGGTTGATGCTTGAACACTGCTAGGTAGATAAGACCATGGCACGACTAAAAGAGATTTACCGGAAGGAAATCGCTCCGAAACTTAAGGAAGAACTTAAGCTTTCGAACGTGATGGAAGTTCCGCGCGTTACCAAAATCACCCTGAACATGGGTCTGGGCGAAGCGATCGGCGACAAAAAAGTCATCGAGCACGCTGTAGCTGATTTGGAAAAAATCACGGGTCAAAAAGTTGTTGTGACTTACGCTCGCAAGTCCATCGCAGGCTTTAAAGTTCGCGAAGGCTGGCCGATCGGCGTCAAAGTAACTCTGCGCCGTGAGCGTATGTATGAATTCCTGGATCGTCTGCTGTCGATCTCCCTGCCTCGGGTTCGCGACTTCCGCGGCCTGAATGCCAAGTCCTTCGATGGTCGTGGTAACTACAGCATGGGCGTTAAAGAGCAGATCATCTTCCCGGAAATCGACTACGACAAGATCGATGCACTCCGCGGTCTGGATATTACCCTGACCACCACTGCTCGGACGGATGATGAAGGTCGCGCATTGCTGCGTGCATTCAAATTCCCGTTCCGCAACTGATTGGAGTAGGACCATGGCTAAGATGAGCATGAAAAACCGCGAGCTGAAGCGTCAGCTCACGGTTGCCAAGTACGCCAAGAAGCGTGCCGAGCTGAAAGCGATCATCGTTGATCTGAACGCAAGTCCAGAAGCGCGTTGGGAAGCTACAGTAGCTCTGCAGAAGCAGCCACGTGACGCAAGCGCTTCGCGCATGCGTAACCGCTGCCGCCTGACTGGTCGTCCGCATGGTGTTTACCGCAAGTTCGGCCTTGGCCGTAACAAATTGCGTGAAGCAGCAATGCGCGGTGACGTACCAGGTCTGGTTAAAGCCAGCTGGTAAGCTGTACAGGCAAAGTTATCGTTGTCAGGTTCGTAAGATCCTGACAATCGGTGACCCTGAACATGAATCAAGCCCCTATTGGGGCTTGATTCATTTCTGGTGTGTGTCTAGAATGACCGGCTCGCCTGAGCCCGTGCTTTTTAAGCATTGAGTTACTCGGCGACAGTTGTAGCCGCAAGGCTAATTCTTTTTGTATCAGGAGCGTCTAGCCCATGAGTATGCAGGACCCGTTAGCGGACATGCTAACTCGAATCCGTAATGCCCAGATGGCTGAAAAGTCCGTCGTAAGCATGCCATCTTCCACGTTGAAGGTAGCTGTAGCCAAAGTTCTGAAGGACGAAGGTTACATCGCGGATTATCAGATCAGCAGCGAAATCAAGCCACTGCTGTCTATCGAGCTGAAGTACTTCGAAGGCCGTCCGGTTATCGAAGAAGTTAAGCGCGTTAGCCGTCCAGGCCTGCGTCAGTACAAGTCCTCCGAAGATCTGCCAAAAGTTCGTGGCGGTCTGGGTGTGTCTATCGTCTCCACCAACAAAGGTGTGATGACGGATCGTGCTGCGCGCGCTGCCGGTGTCGGCGGCGAAGTTCTTTGCACTGTGTTCTAAGGGGGGATAAGCATGTCACGCGTCGCTAAGAACCCCGTTAAGCTGCCAGCTGGTGTTGAAGTAAAATTCGCCGGCCAACAGCTTTCGGTGAAGGGTGCCAAGGGCACTCTAGAACTGAACATCCATTCGTCCGTTGAGATCGTTGAAGAAGCTGGTGAGCTGCGTTTCGCTGCTCGCAATGGCGATCAACAAACTCGCGCAATGGCTGGTACCACTCGTGCGTTGGTAAACAACATGGTCCAAGGCGTAAGCCAAGGCTTCGAGCGCAAGCTCCAGCTGGTCGGTGTTGGTTACAAAGCGCAAGCAAAAGGCACAGTGCTGAACCTGGCTCTTGGCTTCTCGCACCCAGTGGATTACGAACTGCCGGAAGGCATCACCGCTGAGACTCCTAGCCAGACCGATATCCTGATCAAGGGCATCGATAAGCAGCTAGTAGGTCAAGTGGCCGCTGAGATCCGCGACTTCCGTCCGCCAGAACCTTACAAAGGTAAAGGTGTGCGTTACGCGGACGAAGTCGTCCGCCGTAAAGAAGCCAAGAAGAAGTAGGGCCTAGCAAATGACCGACAAAAAAGTTACTCGACTGCGTCGCGCTCGCAAAGCACGTCTGAAAATGCACGAACTAGAAGTCGTGCGTCTCTGCGTGTTCCGCTCTTCGCAGCACATCTATGCCCAGGTCATCTCGGCCGACGGCAGCAAAGTCCTGGCAAGCGCCTCGACTTTGGACAAAGAACTGCGTGATGCTGCCACTGGCAACATCGACGCGGCCACAAAGGTTGGCCAGCTGGTCGCTACGCGTGCAAAAGCCGCTGGCGTCTCGCAGGTGGCTTTCGACCGCTCTGGCTTCAAGTACCACGGCCGCGTTAAAGCGCTGGCTGAGGCTGCTCGTGAAGCTGGGCTGGAGTTCTAAGTTATGTCAAATAACGACCAAAAGCGCGACGAAGGCTACATTGAGAAGCTGGTTCAAGTTAACCGCGTAGCCAAAACCGTTAAAGGCGGCCGTATCTTCACTTTCACCGCGTTGACCGTGGTTGGTGATGGTAAAGGGCGTGTTGGCTTCGGCCGTGGCAAGTCACGTGAAGTGCCTGCTGCGATCCAGAAGGCAATGGAAGCTGCTCGCCGCAACATGATCCAGGTTGATCTGAACGGCACCACTCTGCAGTACGCAATGAAGTCTGCCCATGGCGCTTCGAAGGTGTACATGCAGCCTGCTTCTGAAGGTACCGGTATCATCGCTGGCGGCGCTATGCGTGCTGTCCTCGAAGTTGCTGGCGTTCAGAACGTACTGGCTAAGTGCTACGGCTCGACTAACCCTGTAAACGTGGTTCACGCCACATTTAAAGGTTTGAAAGCTATGCAGTCTCCTGAATCTATTGCCGCTAAGCGTGGCAAAAGCGTTAAGGAGATCTTCTGATCATGGCTACCGTTAAAGTAACGTTGATCAAAAGCATGACCGGCCGTATCCCTAACCACAAACTGTGCGTTAAGGGTCTGGGTCTGCGTCGCATCGGTCACACTGTAGAAGTACTTGATACTCCCGAGAATCGCGGGATGATCAACAAGGCTTACTACATGCTGCGTGTAGAGGGTTAATCGATGAAGCTCAATGATCTGAGTCCAGCGCCGGGTTCCCGTCGCGAAAAGCATCGTCCGGGCCGTGGTATCGGTAGTGGTTTGGGTAAGACTGGTGGCCGTGGTCACAAAGGTCAGACTTCCCGCTCCGGTGGCACCATTGCTCCAGGCTTTGAAGGCGGCCAACAGCCGTTGCATCGCCGTCTGCCTAAGTTCGGTTTCGTTTCCCTGAAAGCTATGGATCGCGCAGAAGTGCGTTTGTCCGAGCTGGCTAAAGTGGAAGGCGACATCGTAACTGTGCAGACTCTGAAGGATGCCAACGTGATCAACGTCAACGTACAACGTGTGAAAATCATGTTGTCCGGTGAAGTGACTCGCGCTGTCACCATCAAAGGTATCGCAGCCACCAAAGGTGCGCGTGCGGCTATCGAAGCAGCTGGCGGCAAGTTCGAGGAATAAATGGCTAAGCAAGGTGCTCTCTCAGCGCTCAGCAAAGGCGGGTTGTCCGAGCTCTGGGCTCGTCTGCGTTTTCTATTCCTGGCGATCATCGTCTACCGGATAGGCGCACACATCCCAGTTCCTGGTATTAACCCGGACCGGCTGGCGGACCTGTTTCGACAGAATGAGGGGACCATTCTTAGCTTGTTCAACATGTTTTCCGGCGGCGCGCTGGAGCGGATGAGTATTTTTGCGCTGGGGATCATGCCGTACATTTCGGCATCGATCATCATGCAGCTTATGTCCGCTGTTAGCCCGCAGCTGGAGCAGTTGAAGAAGGAAGGTGAAGCTGGCCGTCGCAAGATTAGCCAGTACACCCGCTACCTCACTGTCGCTCTTGCTCTCGTCCAGGCTATTGGCATGTCCATTGGTCTGGCGGGGCAGGGCGTAGCGTTCACTGGTGACCTGGGCTTTCATTTCGTTGCAGTGACCACATTTGTGGCTGGTGCAATGTTCATGATGTGGCTGGGTGAGCAGATTACTGAACGTGGAGTTGGCAACGGTATCTCGATGTTGATTTTTTCGGGTATCGTCGCCGGTCTTCCGAGAGCAATTGGGCAGTCGTTCGAGTCTGCGCGTCAGGGTGATATCAATATCTTCGCTCTGGTTGCTATCGGTTTGCTGGCAGTAGCGATTATCGGTTTTGTGGTGTTCATTGAGCGTGGCCAGCGTCGTATTGCTGTTCACTACGCTAAGCGTCAGCAGGGCCGTAAGGTGTTTGCTGCTCAAACGAGCCACCTGCCGCTGAAAGTGAATATGGCCGGCGTAATCCCGGCTATTTTCGCGAGCAGCATTTTGCTGTTCCCGGCTTCGCTGGGTGCCTGGTTTGGTCAGTCTGAAGGTATGGGCTGGTTGCAGGACATCTCACAGTCGATCGCTCCTGGTCAGCCGTTGAATATTCTGCTGTTTAGTGCAGGGATTATTTTCTTCTGCTTCTTCTATACGGCGTTGATGTTCAATCCGAAAGACGTAGCGGAAAACCTGAAGAAGTCCGGTGCCTTTATTCCGGGTATCCGTCCAGGCGAGCAGTCGGCGCGCTATATTGATGGCGTTTTGACTCGTTTGACTCTGTTCGGTGCTCTTTATATGACGGCCGTGTGTCTGCTGCCCCAATTCCTGGTGGTTGCAGCCAACGTTCCGTTCTACCTTGGCGGGACCTCGTTGCTGATCGTTGTCGTGGTTGTTATGGACTTCATGTCGCAAGTACAATCGCACCTCGTTTCGCACCAGTACGAATCCCTGATGAAGAAAGCCAACCTGAAGGGCTACGGCAGCGGAATGCTTCGCTGAAGTACCCATAAGGTTAGAGGAGTTGGTGATGAAAGTTCGTGCATCGGTGAAAAAGCTGTGCCGTAACTGCAAGATTATTCGCCGCGAAGGTGTTGTTCGGGTAATTTGCAGCGCGGAACCACGTCACAAACAGCGCCAAGGCTGAGTGTGATCTGTTTGAAGCCCAGCAGCTAGTGCGCTGCTGGGTTGATTATTTGTTATTACAGCGATATTATCTCGCGCCCTATTTCTTGGCTTCCGGGGCGTAGGTAGCTGTCAATTGGAGTCCCACTGAATGGCCCGTATTGCAGGCGTTAACATTCCAGATAACAAGCACACTGTTATCTCGCTGACCTACATCTATGGTGTTGGTCGCACTACTGCACAGAAAATCTGTGTAGATGCTGGTGTAAACCCAGCCGCTAAGATCAAGGATCTGAGCGACGAGCAGATTGAACAGCTGCGTGGCGAAGTGGCAAAGTTCACCACTGAAGGTGACCTGCGTCGTGAAGTCAACATGAAAATCAAACGCTTGATGGACTTGGGCTGCTACCGCGGTCTGCGCCATCGTCGTGGTCTTCCAGTGCGCGGTCAGCGTACCAAGACCAACGCGCGTACTCGCAAAGGTCCGCGTAAGCCGATCCGCAAGTAATCGCACCAGCGAATCGACAGGAATTTAGTCATGGCAAAACCTGCTGCTCGTCCTCGTAAAAAAATTAAAAAGACAGTGGTTGATGGCATCGCCCACATCCACGCGTCTTTCAACAACACCATCGTGACCATCACCGACCGTCAGGGTAATGCGCTTTCTTGGGCAACCTCCGGTGGTTCGGGTTTCCGCGGTTCTCGCAAGTCCACCCCGTTCGCTGCTCAAGTAGCTGCTGAACGTGCTGGTCAAGCTGCGCTGGAATATGGCCTGAAAAACCTTGACGTTAACGTTAAGGGCCCAGGTCCAGGTCGTGAGTCCGCTGTCCGTGCTTTGAACGGCTGTGGCTATAAGATCGCCAGCATCACCGACGTGACGCCAATCCCGCACAACGGGTGCCGTCCGCCGAAGAAGCGCCGCGTGTAATCCAGGAGACTGTAAAGAATGGCTCGTTACATTGGTCCAAAATGCAAACTGGCACGTCGTGAAGGCACCGATCTCTTCCTGAAGAGTGGTGTGCGCGCTATCGAATCGAAGTGCAATATTGAAGCTGCTCCAGGCATCCACGGCCAGCGCCGCGGTCGCCAATCCGACTACGGCACCCAGCTGCGTGAAAAGCAGAAGGTCCGTCGTATCTACGGCGTTCTCGAGCGTCAGTTCAGCGGCTACTACAAACAAGCTGCTGGCAAGAAAGGTGCAACCGGTGAAAACCTGCTGCAACTGCTCGAATGCCGTCTGGATAACGTCGTATACCGTATGGGTTTCGGTTCTACTCGTGCCGAATCTCGTCAGTTGGTATCGCACAAGTCGATCAGCGTTAACGGTCAGACCGTAAACGTTCCGTCCTACCAGGTTCGTGCTGGTGACGTGGTCGCTATCCGCGAGAAAGCAAAGAACCAGCTTCGCATTGTCCAAGCTCTCGATCTGTGTGCCCAACGTGGCCGCGTAGAATGGGTAGAAGTAGACACTGAGAAGAAGTCGGGCGTTTTCAAGAACGTTCCAGCTCGCAGTGATCTGTCCGCCGACATCAACGAAAGCCTGATTGTCGAGCTCTACTCCAAGTAAGGGCTAGAAAATAGGTGCATCCATGCAGATTTCGGTAAATGAGTTCCTGACACCTCGCCATATTGATGTGCAAGTTGTCAGTCCAACCCGCGCTAAAATCACTCTCGAGCCTCTCGAGCGTGGTTTTGGCCACACCCTGGGCAACGCGCTGCGCCGCATCCTGTTGTCCTCAATGCCAGGCTGTGCAGTAGTCGAGGCCGAGATTGATGGTGTGCTCCACGAGTACAGCGCCATCGAAGGTGTACAGGAAGACGTAATTGAAATCCTGTTGAACCTTAAAGGTCTGGCTATCAAGCTGCACGGCCGTGACGAAGTTACGCTGACCTTGTCGAAGAAGGGTTCGGGGGTGGTTACCGCTGCCGATATTCAGCTGGATCATGATGTCGAGATCGTTAATCCCGATCACGTAATCGCCAACCTGGCGTCTAACGGCGCCTTGAACATGAAGCTCACCGTAGCTCGTGGTCGTGGTTATGAACCAGCAGACTCGCGTCAGAGCGATGAAGATGAAAGCCGCAGCATTGGTCGCTTGCAGCTTGACTCTTCGTTCAGCCCGGTTCGCCGTATCGCATACGTGGTGGAAAACGCCCGTGTCGAGCAGCGTACTAACCTGGACAAACTGGTTATTGATCTGGAGACCAACGGTACCCTGGATCCTGAAGAGGCCATTCGTCGTGCTGCAACCATCCTGCAACAGCAGTTGGCTGCATTCGTCGACCTCAAAGGTGACAGCGAGCCAGTGGTTATCGAACAGGAAGACGAGATCGATCCGATCCTGCTTCGTCCGGTTGACGATCTGGAACTGACCGTGCGTTCGGCCAACTGCCTTAAGGCGGAGAACATTTACTACATTGGTGACCTGATTCAGCGCACCGAAGTAGAACTGTTGAAGACTCCGAACCTGGGCAAGAAATCCTTGACTGAAATCAAGGACGTTCTGGCCTCCCGTGGTCTGTCCCTCGGCATGCGCCTCGACAACTGGCCGCCTGCAAGTCTTAAGAAGGACGACAAGGCGACTGCCTGATCGTCGTAATCACCGAACGTTGTGTTTGGTAAGGAATGAACCATGCGTCATCGTAAAAGTGGTCGTCACCTGAGCCGCACTAGCTCGCACCGCAAGGCTATGTTTCAAAACATGGCAGTGTCGCTGTTCGAGCACGAGCTGATCAAAACGACTCTGCCGAAAGCCAAAGAACTGCGTCGCGTTGCTGAGCCGCTGATTACTCTGGCCAAGAACGATTCTGTTGCTAACCGCCGTCTGGCTTTCGACCGTACTCGTTCGAAAGCAATCGTTGGTAAGCTGTTCAACGATCTGGGCAAGCGTTATGCAACTCGTGAGGGTGGCTACCTGCGCATCCTCAAGTGCGGTTTCCGCGCTGGCGACAACGCGCCTATGGCGTACGTCGAGTTGGTTGATCGTCCAGTTGGCGGTGAAGCTGTATCCGCTGAGTAAGACGTCAGTCTCTACAAAAAACCGGGCCTAGTGCCCGGTTTTTTGTGCGCGTTGTATTATGGTTTTCTATTGATCTCCATCATTTAATGAATTTGCCCATGTGAAGTGCATGGTCAATACTCCTCGTCAGCCGATTACACGGCAGCATCAAGACTGACTGAGGAAGTAAACGCATGAGCCAGACCAAAACGCTTACCACCGCCAGCGGCGCCCCAGTGGCTGACAACCAGAATTCTCGTTCTGCCGGTCCTCGTGGCCCCTTGCTGCTTGATGACTTTCATTTGATCGAGAAGCTCGCCCACTTCAACCGTGAAAACATTCCTGAACGTCGTGTACATGCCAAAGGTTCGGGGGCTCACGGTACGTTCACTGTGACGCGTGACATGTCGCAATACAGCAGCGCGAAGCTGTTCGATACGATCGGCAAGCAAACACCCATCTTTATGCGCTTCTCGACGGTCGGCGGTGAACGCGGTTCTGCCGACACCGAGCGCGACCCTCGCGGTTTTGCCATCAAGTTCTATACCGAAGAAGGCAATTGGGACATCGTGGGTAATAACACCCCCGTGTTCTTTATCCGGGACCCACTCAAGTTTCCGGACTTTATCCACACCCAAAAGCGTCTCCCGCAAAGCAACTTGAAAAGCGCGCAAATGATGTGGGATTTCTGGTCACATTCCCCTGAGTCTTTACACCAGGTGACCATCCTGTTTTCTGACCGCGGTATCCCGGATGGCTATCGTCATATGCATGGCTTCGGCAGCCACACGTACAGCCTGATCAACGCCGCCGGCGAGCGCCATTGGGTCAAGTGGCATTACAAAACCAAGCAGGGAATTAAAAACTTGGCGCCTGCCGAGGCGGCGCGTTTGGCGGGTACAGACCCTGACTATGCGCAACGCGATTTGTTTGGTGCGATTGAACGGGGAGATTTCCCTAAATGGCGCGTTTGCATGCAAGTGATGACCGAAGCACAGGCGGCTGCGCATCACGAGAACCCGTTTGATGTCACCAAAACCTGGTCGCAGAAAGAGTTTCCATTGATTGAGATTGGCGAACTGGAGCTCAACCGCAACCCGCTTAATTATTTCGCCGAGGTTGAGCAGGCGGCCTTTGGCCCCAGCAATATGATTCCGGGTGTAGGCCTCTCGCCTGATCGCATGCTACAGGGCCGTGTATTCGCGTATGCGGATGCCCATCGCTATCGCGTAGGCACCAACCACCAACATTTGCCGATCAACTCGCCACGTGTGCCTGTGCACAACTACCAGCGTGATGGCTCCATGGCTTATGGCAACAACGGCGGCGCGACACCGAACTACGAGCCCAACAGTTTCTCTGACGCCCCTAAGCAGGCGCCACAGTATGCTGAGCCACCATTGGCGTTGAATGGCGCGGCGGATCGTTACGATCATCGCGAAGATACTGATTACTACAGCCACGCAGGTGCTCTGTTCCGTTTGATGAGCCCGGAACAGAAAGCCCTGTTGATTAACAACATTGCCGGGGCAATGGCCGGGGTGTCTGACGACGTGGTGCAGCGTCAATTGCCTCACTTCTATAACGCTGATCCGGCGTACGGAGAAGGGGTGGCAAAAGCGTTGGGTGTACAGCGTAACTAACTCTAAGTGAGAAGCAGAACCGCCCTCAATTGGGCGGTTTTTGCGTTATTTAGGCTCGTTTTCTCAGATAAACAGCACATTTACTGCGATTGAGCCGTGACCTCTTGGTCAGCTTGGTTCAAACTACAGCCTTTCAAGCAGGGAGATGTGGGCCAATGCTAGGGCACCCGGAAGTAATCGATTATCTCAACACGTTGCTCACCGGTGAGCTGGCTGCACGTGATCAATATTTTGTCCATTCCCGCATGTACGAAGACTGGGGTTTCACCAAGCTCTACGAGCGTATCAATCACGAGATGGAAGAAGAGGCGCAGCACGCCGATGCGTTGATGCGCCGGATTCTGATGCTCGAAGGCACCCCCCGCATGCGGCCCGACGACCTGGATGTGGGGACCACAGTCCCGGAGATGTTCGCCGCAGACTTGCGTCTGGAATACAAAGTCCGGGCAGCGCTGTGCAAAGGTATTGAGCTGTGCGAGTTGCACAAGGATTACGTCAGCCGCGACATGCTGCGCATTCAGCTCGCAGACACTGAAGAAGACCACACCTATTGGCTGGAGAAACAGCTCGGTCTGATTAAGTCGATTGGCTTGCAGAACTACCTTCAGTCACAGTTCTGATTAGCGTTATTGCCTGTCGCTGCTTCAGGTAGCGATGACGCAGACTAAAAGGCCCTGCCATCTCACAATGGCAGGGCCTTTTTCATACGCTGATTTAAGCTTTGTCGCGAATCAACAGCGGCTTCAGGTAAAAGCCGGTGTGAGATTGCTTCATGTTTGCCACGTCTTCTGGCGTACCGGTTGCGATAATCTGCCCACCTTTGGAACCGCCTTCAGGGCCCAAGTCCACCAGCCAATCCGCGGTCTTGATGACGTCGAGATTGTGCTCGATGACCACCACGGTATTGCCGTGGTCGCGTAATCGATGCAATACATCCAGCAATTGCTGGATATCGGCGAAGTGCAGGCCTGTTGTCGGTTCGTCGAGGATGTACAGCGTTTTGCCAGTATCGCGCTTGGACAGCTCGCGGGACAACTTGACCCGCTGAGCCTCGCCGCCTGACAGGGTCGTGGCGGATTGCCCCAGCTTGATATACGACAAACCTACGTCCATCAGCGTCTGTAGCTTACGCGCCAGCGCAGGGACGGCATCGAAGAACTCGCGGGCTTCTTCAATGGTCATCTCCAGCACTTCATGGATGCTCTTGCCCTTGTACTTGATCTCAAGGGTTTCGCGGTTATAGCGCTTGCTCTTGCACACGTCGCAAGGCACGTAGATGTCGGGCAGAAAGTGCATTTCTACCTTGATCAGGCCGTCACCCTGACACGCCTCGCAACGTCCACCCTTCACGTTGAAGGAGAAACGTCCCGGACCATAGCCTCGGGAGCGGGATTCCGGTACGCCGGAGAACAGCTCGCGAATAGGCGTAAACAACCCGGTATAGGTCGCAGGGTTAGAGCGCGGGGTGCGGCCGATCGGGCTTTGATCGATGTCGACGACCTTGTCCAGATGCTCAAGCCCTTTGATGCTGTCGTGAGCCGCCGCTTCCAGCGTGCTCGCGCCGTTCAAGGCTGTCGCGCTGAGCGGGTAGAGCGTGTTGTTGATCAGTGTGGACTTGCCCGAACCTGAAACCCCGGTCACGCAGGTCAGCAAGCCAATGGGGATTTCGAGGTCAACATTACGCAAGTTGTTGCCGCGCGCACCTTTGAGCGACAGCGTCAGCTTTTTGTTGCGCGGAGTGCGTTTGGCCGGAACTTCGATCTTCACCCGCCCCGACAGGTATTTACCGGTCAGCGAATCAGGGTGGGCCATCACTTCGGCCGGTGTGCCTTCGGCCACGATGTGTCCGCCATGCACGCCTGCCCCCGGGCCGATATCCACGACATAGTCCGCCAGACGAATTGCATCTTCATCGTGCTCGACCACTATCACGGTATTGCCGATGTCGCGAAGGTGTTTGAGGGTGCCCAGCAAACGATCGTTATCGCGCTGATGCAGGCCGATAGACGGCTCATCAAGGATGTAAAGAACACCCACCAGGCCCGCGCCGATCTGGCTGGCCAGACGGATACGCTGCGCCTCGCCGCCGGACAGCGTGTCAGCACTGCGATCCAGGGACAGATAATCGAGGCCCACATTCACCAAAAACTGCAGGCGTTCGCGAATTTCTTTCAGGATTTTGTCTGCAATCTCGCCACGACGCCCGGTCAGGCTCAGCGCGCTGAAATATTCAGTGGCATCGCCGATGGGCATGTTGGTCACGGCCGGCAGGTTTTTCTCCCCGACCCACACGTGACGCGCTTCACGACGCAGGCGTGTGCCGCGGCAGTCCGGGCAAGCCTGGGTGCTGAGAAACTTGGCCAACTCCTCACGAACGGTCGCCGACTCGGTTTCGCGATAGCGGCGCTCAAGGTTAGGCACGATCCCTTCAAACGGGTGCGCCCGCTTGACGATGTCACCCCGATCATTGAGATAGCGGAAATCAACGTTCTGCGTGCCGCTGCCGTACAGAATGACTTTCTGTTTGTCGGCGGGCAGTTCGCTGAACGGCACTTCAAGGCTGAAATCGTAATGCTTGGCCAGTGCACCCAGCATCTGGAAGTAATAGACGTTACGCCTGTCCCAGCCGCGAATGGCGCCTTCAGCCAAGGTCAAATCACCATTGACCAGTCGCTTGATGTCGAAAAACTGCTTAACCCCGAGCCCGTCGCAGGTCGGGCATGCACCGGCCGGGTTGTTGAAGGAAAACAGTTTGGGTTCCAGCTCGCTGATAGCGTGTCCGCAAATGGGGCAAGCGAAGCGTGCCGAAAAAATTATCTCTTCGCCGGGCTCGTCGTCCATCGGCGCCACCAGCGCGATACCGTCAGCCAGCTTGAGCGCGGTCTCAAACGATTCGGCCAGGCGCTGTTGCAGATCCGCTCTGACCTTGAAGCGGTCAACGACCACGTCAATCGAGTGTTTCTTCTGCTTGTCGAGCTTTGGCAACTCATCCAGTTCGCACAGCTTGCCGTCTACGCGCGCGCGAACGAAGCCCTGAGCCCGTAGCTCTTCGAATACCGACAGGTGCTCGCCTTTACGTTCACGAATCACCGGGGCCAGCAGCATCAACTTGCTGCCTTCGGGTTGCGCCAGCACCAGGTCGACCATCTGGCTGACGGTCTGTGCTTCCAGTGGAATATCGTGATCCGGGCAGCGCGGAATGCCGACGCGGGCATAAAGCAAACGCAGGTAATCGTAGATTTCAGTGATGGTGCCGACGGTGGAACGCGGGTTGTGCGACGTCGATTTTTGCTCGATGGAGATGGCTGGCGACAAACCTTCAATGGTGTCGACGTCAGGCTTTTCCATCATCGAAAGGAACTGCCGCGCATAGGCCGACAGCGACTCGACATACCGACGCTGGCCTTCGGCATACAACGTGTCAAACGCCAGGGATGATTTGCCGGAGCCAGACAGTCCGGTGATGACGATCAGTTTGTCCCGTGGCAGGGTCAGGTCGATGTTCTTCAGGTTGTGGGTTCGTGCCCCACGTATCAGGATCTTGTCCACTGCGGCCTCGCTTGGCGGGCATAACATAAACGAATGAGTATACGGATCTGTGTGAAAGCTGTGCAGGTCCTTAATGGCACGTTGTCATTAAGGGTCTTTATAACTTTTACGTGACAAAGCGTCGCGCATCGCTCGTGTGTGTGCTGTTACTCGATGGGACTGGTAGAATCGCCGCCGGTTCACACGAGGTTTTTCCATGCACGATCCCCACAGCGAACGCATGAGTGGTAGCGAGACCCGCGCAGCAAGCGGTCTGGCCCTTGTGTTTGCCTTCCGCATGCTTGGTATGTTCATGGTGTTGCCGGTACTGGCGACCTATGGGATGGACCTTGCAGGTGCAACGCCGGCCTTGATTGGTCTGGCGATTGGCGCTTATGGCTTGACCCAGGCCATCTTCCAGATCCCTTTTGGGGTCATTTCCGACCGCATTGGCCGTCGCCCCGTTATCTACCTGGGGCTGGTGGTGTTCGCAGTGGGCAGCGTAGTGGCTGCCTGTTCTGACTCAATCTGGGGCGTGATTGCCGGGCGCATCCTGCAAGGGGCGGGCGCGATTTCTGCGGCGGTGATGGCCTTGCTTTCAGACCTGACCCGCGAGCAGCACCGCACCAAGGCCATGGCCATGATTGGCATGACCATCGGCTTGTCGTTCGCAGTCGCGATGGTGGTGGGGCCACTGCTGACCCGCGCCTTTGGTTTGTCCGGGCTGTTTCTGGCTACCGGGGCCATGGCATTGGTGGGGATTGTCATCGTCATGTTCATGGTGCCGCGCTCAACCGGCACGCTGCAGCACCGGGAGTCAGGCGTGGCCAGGCAGGCGTTGCTGCCGACCTTGCGCCATCCCGACCTGCTGCGTCTGGACCTCGGCATTTTTGTGTTGCACGCCATGTTGATGTCCAGCTTCATTGCCTTGCCGCTGGCGCTGGTTGAAAAAGCCGGTTTACCCAAGGAGCAGCATTGGTGGGTCTACCTGACCGCGTTGTTGATTTCTTTCTTCGCCATGATCCCGTTCATCATCTACGGCGAAAAGAAACGCAAAATGAAACGAGTTTTACTCGGTGCCGTCGCGACGTTAATGCTCACTGAGCTATTCTTCTGGCAGTTCGGCGACAGCTTGCGTGCGTTGGTGATCGGCACGGTGGTGTTCTTCACCGCGTTCAATCTGCTGGAGGCTTCGTTGCCTTCTCTGATCAGCAAGGTGTCACCGGCGGGCGGCAAGGGTACGGCGATGGGGGTCTACTCCACCAGCCAGTTCCTGGGGTCGGCATTGGGCGGCATACTCGGCGGCTGGATGTTCCAGCATGGCGGTCTGTCGGTTGTGTTCCTGGGATGCGCAGGTCTGGCTGCACTCTGGCTAGCCTTTGCTGTTACCATGCGCGAACCGCCGTATGTAACCAGCCTGCGCTTGCCGCTGTCGCCTGAGGCGCTTCGCGAAGCAGGTTTGACCGAGCGTTTAAAGGCCGTTGCAGGCGTAACGGATGCAGTGGTGGTAGCCGAAGAGGCTGCCATTTATATCAAATTGGACACCGAACTATTGGATCGCGCGACACTCGAGCAGCTGGTCAACCCGGCGCCGACGTGCGAAGCCTAGGAGAACGTTATGGCCCGTGGGGTTAACAAAGTTATATTGGTCGGCACATGCGGCCAGGATCCCGAAGTTCGCTACTTGCCTAACGGTAATGCCGTGACCAACCTGAGTCTGGCAACCAGCGAACAGTGGACTGACAAGCAAACCGGCCAGAAAGTTGAAAAGACTGAATGGCACCGTGTATCGATGTTCGGCAAAGTAGCCGAAATTGCTGGCGAATACCTGCGTAAGGGTTCGCAGGTGTACATCGAAGGCAAGCTGCAAACCCGCGAGTGGGAAAAAGACGGTATCAAGCGTTACACCACTGAAATCGTGGTCGACATGCAAGGCACCATGCAACTGCTCGGCGGCCGCCCACAAGGCGACCAGCAAAATCAGGGTGGCGGTAACAACTACCAGCAATCCGCGCCGCGTCAGCAGGCTCAACGCCCGGCACCGCAGCAGCAGCCACAGCGCGAGTCGCGTCCGGCACCGCAACAGCAGGCTCAACAGCCAGCCCCTGATTTCGACAGCTTTGATGACGATATCCCGTTCTAGGACTTACCTAAGACAATTTTGTAAGGTTTAGACCAAAGCCCCGAAAACGCTGTTTTTGGGGCTTTTTCATTGGTGCGCAATGCCTTACAGGCATGTCGCCCGTGTAGGGCAAACCAAGGGGTTGCAGAGCAATGCGGCGTTTTGAAGCTTTGGTTATGCCTAAGGTTTGCACTTGTAGAACGGCAGACACTTATTGAGGCCACTGCTCAAGCAAGATCGAGGCAAACTTTTCTGCCGCCGGAGACAGAGACGCACCTCTGCGATACACCAGACCCAATGAGCGATTCACCACGGGCTCAATCAAGGGGACGCTGACCAGTGTGGGATGATCGCCCGTCGGCATTGCCAGACTGGGCATCACCGATACGCCAAGTCCTGCTTCGACTAAACCCAATGAGGTTGAAAGGTGCTGGACCTCATAAAACCACTTCGGTCGCCAGCTTAAACTCGACAAGGCATGGTCTAAAAGCATGCGGTTTCCGCTTAAACGGCCCACGCCAATCAACCGATACTCACTGAGTTGCGACCACTTTACAGACGCACAATTGGCCAGCTCATGGTCTCGTCTGCAGGCCAACACAAAAGGCTCATTGACCAAGGTTACAAACTCGATATCCGGGTGTTGGCCACTCATCATGTTGATACCAAAATCGGCTTCGCCACGCAGTACTGCTTCCAGGCCGTCGTTTGCGCTCAGGTCTAACAATCGAATATGGATTTTAGGATAACGCTCGTTGTAGAGCCGGATCACTGAAGGCAAAAAATAGAAGGCTGCCGTGGGGATACAAGCCAGCGTGACACGACCGCTTCGTCGTTCAGCCAACTCCCTAATATTAAGAATCGAGTCATCAAAGTCGTCGAGCAGTCTGCGCGCTTTGGGTAAAAAATCGCGGCCTACGCTTGTCACGCTCACTTTACGCGTTGTTCGATCAAGCAGAGCAGTCCCCAACCCCTCTTCAAGTTTTTTTATCCGGCGACTTAGCGCTGGCTGAGAAAGATGAAGTGCATCAGCCGCTTCGTGAAAACTGCCGAGTTCGGCGATTTTAACGAAAGAGCGAATGTCTTGAAGTTCGTATTCCATAGTTTTTCTCGCCAGAAAGGTCAGCTTCACCGGAAGTGGCTTGGGATTATTATTTTGTGAAACGCAATAATGGTTGAAATCTTTGCATTGGAAACACTATTGCTTCCCTGTCACTCTCTTCGCAAGGAAATAATTCAATAAGTTAATTTAAAAAGAGTTACTAATTATGCAGCGTGTTCCATGCGTTCTAATGCGCGGCGGTACTTCAAAAGGGGCGTTTTTTCTCGCGCATGATCTACCCGAGTCAATGACGGAACGAGATGAGTTATTGCTTGCGTTGATGGGGTCGGGTCACGAGTTGGAGATTGACGGGATCGGGGGTGGTAGTCCTCAAACAAGTAAAGTGGCCATCGTCAGTCCTTCGCGCCACCCTGATGCAGATGTCGATTATCTTTTTGTCCAGGTGATGGTCTCAACGCGCCGTGTGGATACGACGCCTAACTGCGGCAACATGCTCTGTGCAGTTGGCCCGTTTGCTATTGAACAAGGCTTGGTAAAACCCGACGGTCCTACAACCCGGGTGCGTATCCGTAACCTGAACACCCATACATTTGTCACCGCTCAAGTACAGACGCCACAAGGCAAGGTGACTTATGAAGGGCAGACAACCATTGATGGCGTGCCGGGTAGCGCGGCGGCTGTTCACCTTACCTTTCTGGATGCTGCCGGTAGCAAGACAGGCGCGCTGTTTCCGACGGGCAATGTTCAAGACGAATTTGACGGCATTCCCGTGACCTGCATCGACATGGCCATGCCGATGGTGATCGTCGAGGCTCGGCACCTGGGTAAGCAAGGTGATGAATCGCCTGGAGAGCTCGATGCCGATACGCCATTTCTGCACCGTCTGGAAGCTCTGCGCCTGCGTGCTGGTGCGGCAATGGGGTTGGGCGATGTGAGTGACCGGGTCATCCCCAAACCTGTGTTGATAGCACCCGCCAAAGCAGGTGGAACGCTTCTAGTCAGGTATTTCATGCCTCACGCCTGTCATCGTGCCTTGGCCATTACCGGCTCGATTGGCCTGGCGACCGCTTGTGTTAGCCAAGGAAGCGTCGCAGCACAGATGCTGGGTACGGCTTGCAAGCCACGTCAGCAACACGTGCGCATTGAACACCCAGGCGGCGGTATCGATGTCATGTTGTCTTACACCGGCGTGAGCGGCGAAATTATTTGCGCTTCTGTTGTACGAACAGCACGTCGATTGTTTTCCGGATACGTATATGCCTTTCCCTCACGAAAACGAACGAGTGAGTGACTTTAATTAACGTCCGCTTTAAACAGTTACCTCAAAATAATTCTAAAAAAGGTGATGGCATGAAAGTTATTAATTCGCTTTTTGACGTGTGCTGTAATTATGTACCGCTGCGCAGTACCTATAAGGTTCATTGTAGGGATGTAAGTTGTACCGAGTCTCTGTAACGGTTAAATGCCGCTTAATACGTGGTTGTCGATTACTTCATCTATAACAATAAGAGAATAATCTATGCTCGCCTTACTGGGGTTGGCCATGGTGGTCGTGTTCACGTTGCTGATCATGACCAAGCGCCTTTCACCGATAGTTGCCTTGACACTTGTACCGATTGCATTTGCGCTGATCGGGGGGTTCGGCGGTACAACCGGAAAAATGATGTTGGATGGGCTGAAAATGGTCGCGCCTTCGGCAGCATTGTTGTTATTTGCCATTCTTTTCTTTGGCTTGATGATTGATGCGGGCCTGTTCGATCCGTTGATCCGCAAAATCCTGAAGCGGGTTAATGGGGACCCGATGAAGATTGCTATAGGTACTGCACTGTTGTCATTGACCGTTGCGCTGGATGGGGACGGCACGACCACGTACATGATCACCTGCGCTGCAATGTTGCCCTTATACAAGCGTATTGGCATGAACCCGATGATCCTGGGCATCATTGCAATGTTGTCACTGAGCATCATGAGCGGTATGACCCCGTGGGGCGGGCCGGCCACGCGAGCCATAGCGGCGCTGGGGCTGGATGCCGGGGAGTACTTCATCCCGTTATTGCCCACCATGATCGGTGGTGCGCTCTGGGTTGTTTTCACCGCCTTTCTATTGGGACGCAGAGAGCGCAAACGTATTGGCAATGTGCTTTTGTCCAGCGGTGGCAGCGATTGCTACATCAAAGCCATTCTGAACGATACCCCGCATAAGCGCCCCCGGCTGGCCTACATCAACTTGATGCTGGTTATCGCGGTGATGACAGCTTTGGTCATGGGATTGATGCACTCCGCGATCTTGTTTTTGATCGGGTTTGTGTGCGCATTGATGATCAATTACCCACAACTGGACATACAAAAAGAGCGCCTGCTCGCCCATTCCGGCAATGCCATGACCGTGGTGGTACTGGTATTTGGTGCCGGCATCTTTGCAGGGATATTCTCAGGCACCAAGATGGTAGATGCCCTGGCACACACATTAGTGGAGTGGATCCCGCCAGACTGGGGCCATCTGTTTCCTCTTATTGTGGCCCTCACCAGCATGCCACTGACCTTTGTACTGTCCAATGACGCGTATTACTTCGGCGTTGTCCCCATCCTTGCCAATGCGGCAGCTATCTACGGCATTAGCCCCCTGGAAATTGCACGGGCCTCTATTTTAGGGCAGCCCGTTCATTTGATGAGCCCTCTGGTCGCCTCTACGTTACTGCTGATGGGCATGATCGACTGCAATATCGGGGATTTTCAGAAAGCGGCTTGCAAGTGGGCGGTGCTCACCTCGCTCGTGGTGACCGCCATCGCGCTATTAACAGGGGCTTTGACACTGTGGATCTGATGTTTTTTGCATAACACCTGCTTCGGGTGACAGGCCCATGCAGTTCCAATAATAAAAAGAGTCGTGTCATGAAAGAACTTCTACTGCGGGGTGTCCTTGTTACGTCCCTGAGTGCTTCACCGTTCATCAATTCCAACGCGACGGAGTTTATTGACGGCAGTCATTTGAAACTTCAGTTGCGAAACGTTTACTTCAATGAGAATTTTCGGGATGAGAACGGACTGAGCCCCCGCGCGGCTAAAAACGCGAAGAGTGAGCGAACAGAGTGGGCTCAAGGTTTTCTACTGGACTTCAAGTCCGGGTTTACACCGGGCACGGTTGGTTTTGGTGTAGATGCAATGGGGCTGACAGGCTTTAAGCTGGACTCTGGCAAAGGGCGCAGTGGCACTGGTTTGCTTGCTGTAGGCTCAGATGGACAAGCCGCCGATGAGTTCGCCAGTCTGGGCATCGCCGGTAAAGTCCGGTTTGCACACACCACCGTTCAACACGGATCTGTATTGCCCAAAACGCCGGTCTTGATCTACAACGATGCGCGCCTTTTACCTCAGACTTATCAGGGAACACTGTTCACCAGTACCGACATCGATAACTTGACACTTTCGGGCGGGCGCCTGAATCAATTCAAGTTAAGGGACTCCTCGGATAGCCGCTCGATAACACCCAACGGTTTTACGGGACAAGGGGCGCCCTTCTCATTTATAGGCGGCGAATACACACTGGGTGAACGTACCCGGTTAGGGTATTTCTACGCGCAGCTGGACAACTTTTACAGACAGCATTTCGCTTCGGTACAGCACGATCAGCAATGGGGAACAGGCCTGTTAACGACCGATGTTCGTTATTTTCGTAGTGTTGACGCCGGAATGCAGAAGGCCGGTGCAATTGACAATACCTTGCTCAGTGGCCTGCTGAGCTATTCGATCGCAGGCCACCGGGTCGGCGCCGGTTATCAAGTGCTCAATGGCCAAGCCGGTTTACCGTACATCACGGGTGCGAGCGTGTACTCCTTTAGCAACGCCGGAATAGGCAAGTTCATTCATGAAGACGAAAAGACCTGGATGCTCAGTTACGGCTATGACTTTTCAAGGGTGGGTTTACCTGGCTTGACGCTATCTGGCCGCTACTTGAGTGGGAGAAATGGCAAGACTGGGTCCGCGCAGTTGCACGAACATGAGCGCGACGCAGAGCTGGCTTATGTTGTGCAAAGCGGGGCGCTTAAAGGCGTGGGCTTAAAAATGCGTAATTATGTTTACCGCTCCGATGGGGCGCGGGGCAGGGACAGTAATCGTCTTTACCTGACTTACGATATCGCGCTGTGGTAAGCCCGAGGGCTCGCTCAGGCAAGACACGTCAGTTGTGAACACGCTCGCCGCGGTTAAGGGGTGAGCGTGTTAATCGCACTACCGACGACGCATCAACAGCACAGCAAGCACAATGGCTACGCCAGCAATAGCCGTTGAAATAACCCCCAGAGACTCCAGCCCATAGTGACGAATCCCCAGGCCGCCGAAGATCGCACCTAACCCGATACCCGCGTTAGCGGCCGAAATGTTCATCGTCGCGGCCAATGCCTGAGCCTTGGCGCCTGCTCGCATGACCCGGACCTGGCAAATGGGGAACAGTGCCGTATACGCAATGCCCCACACAGCCAACGCGACCATCAAGCCTGTGTGCTGTGTCGCCAGTGGCGTGGCGGCCAGCATGCCGGCAGCGAGTAACGCGAGAAATACCACACTCGAACCCAATGGGCTGCGATCGACCAGGCGCCCGCCGATGTGATTGCCGAGCATGCCGACGGCCCCAAAGCCCATCAGCCACCAACCCATATGACCGGGCGAGATGCCCGCGAGGCTTTCGAGGGTATCTGCGAGGTAGGTGTAGGCCGTGAACATGGCCGTGAAGGTCAGGACAGACAGCGCGACATGGGCGATAAAGCGCGGGTCCTTGAAGATCAGCGTTTGTTTTTCACCCTGTTTGCGCTGGGGCGCGGCGGGTAAGGTCGGCATAGAGCTGCGCATCAGTGCGGCGATTAACAGGCACAGCGCGGCCAGCATCCAGAAGGTGCCACGCCAGCCAATGGCGTCCGCCGCCAGCGTGCCCAGCGGGATACCGAAAACCAGTGCCGCTGAAATACCCATGTACACGTTGGCCACCGCTTTCCCGGCATTCGCCGGCCCGGCCAGTTGTCCGGCTGTTTCGCTCGCCGTGCCCCAGAAAACCGGTAAAAGCAGTGCGGGAATAAACCGTGCAATCGCCAAAATCCAGATGTTGGCGGACATCGCTGCCAGCGCATTCGACGCAGCGAACACCAGCAAAATACAAGTGAACAACTTCCTGCGATCAATGTGCGCCAGCCGTGCCGTCAGGATCGGGCCGAACAGCATCACCGTGAAAGCAAATAACGTCACCAACTGGCCAGCGAGCGTCACCGAGACATTCAAGTCGCGTGCCAGCGCAGGTAAGAGGCCGATGATCAGAAACTCAGTGGTCACAATCACAAAGGCGGCAATGGCCATGATGGCGATTTGAACTGCCGTGTGTGAATGCGTTGTGGCTGCGGCCGTGGATGGGGCCTGAGAGGTAGAGGGCATGGTCAGAAGCTCAAAAAAAACAGGGCGTCAGCTTATTGGAGAAGTAAATTCTGATTGCGGCTATAAACTACGCAATCCGATGAATTGAATTCCCTAATGGCGAGGCGCGATGTTTTCTTCAGAGCGGTTGAAAGGGCTGGATGTTTTTGTGTCTGTTGCACAAACCGGCAGTTTTACCGGTGCCGCTGAGCGTTTAAACCTCACGCGCTCGGCCATCAGCAAAGCCATCGCCCGGCTGGAAGCGCGGCTGGATACCCGACTGTTCAATCGAACCACCCGCACGTTGTCACTGACGGAGGCCGGGGTCAGGTTTTACCGCACCTGCACCAACGTGCTGGGTGAGCTGGAAGAGGCTGAGTTGTCGCTGCACGCGCACAGTACCGAGCCCGTCGGGCAGGTGCGCATTGACCTGCCTGCTGCCTACGGTCGCCTGCATGCGTTGGGGGCTATTTTGGCTTGCGCGCGCGAGCATGGTTTGTTGCAGCCGCATATCTCGTTCTCGGACCGTTATGTGGACCCGGTCGAAGAAGACATCGACATTGTCGTGCGCATAGGTGGGCCGGATCTGCTGTCACAGGCGTTGGGTCGACGTTATCTGGGGGCCGAGCGCCTGGTGTTTTGCGCCTCGCCCGACTATTTGCACCGGCACGGTGTACCCCGGACGGAACAGGATTTGGAGCACCACCATTGCGTGATGTATGGCCGCGCGGACGGGAGCGTTAACCCGTGGTGGTTCGCCGGGCCGCACGGAGGGCGGGAGCGGCGGTTATTGCCGGCGCACATCGCGATAGGTGACGGCGAAGGGCAGGCCGCTGCGGTGCTGGCCGGGCACGGCATTGCCCAGTTGCCGACCTGGCTGGTGCAAGCGTCGCTGGACCAGGGAAAACTGGTGCAAGTGCTGGCGCATCTGGCGACGGACGGATCGCCCATCCACTTGCTGTGGCTCAAGCGTCGCCAATCCCAGGCCAGGGTCAGCGTCGTGCTGGAGGCCTTAGGTACCGCGTTGACGGCCTAAAAGTACCTCGAAAGGTTTGTCTGAGTGCTCTGTAAGAAGGTTTTCTGGCGAAGGTGCGAAGTCTTCCTAGTGATTGACTACGCTGTAACCAGAAAACAGCGAGGCGACTGAAATCGAACTTCGCTCAGCTCTATCGATCAGTTGACTACAGACGCCCAGGAGGTCACCCCGGTTTTGTCCCATTTCAAAACGGTTTTTCTGCTGCTTATCCTGTTGCTGACAGGCAATGGAATCTTGCAGGCTGCGCCCACGCTGTCATCCGTCATCAAAGCTGAGGAAACCGACGGCAAGCCGCCGGTTTTGGTAGACGGTGGCTTGCTGGGCGCGCTGGGTGCCGGCATGGACGAGATGCAAGGTCAGCTCGGTCTGAGCATGCACTTACTGGACAGCTGGCGACTGCGCTCCGAGCAGGCCGCCGATGAAGTCGGCGTTTTGGTGGAGCAGGCTGCGACTCATCCTTCCTGGAGTGGTGTCGCCGATTTCGTGTGGTTATCCGTGGTATGGATCGGCATTTTTGCCGCTGCGTGGTTCGGCGGCTGTCTGGTGGCGCGGTATGCGAGCACAACCCGCCCCCTGCGAAATCGCCCGCGCTTGCAGACGTTGACGCAGTACTGCGCTTCGTATTTAGCCCCGGCCTTGATCGCCTTACCGCTGACCCTCTACGCGAGTCGTTTTCTGCATGATTCCATGGGCCGCTCGCTGGCGCTGAGTCTTTCCTATGCCAGCAGCGCTGGCGTATTTTGCACGGCGTTGGTGTTGTCGCTGAGTTCGATGTTTTATGTCGGCCACAAGCGACGGGCAGTAGAGATTATTCGCGGCTATTCGCTGCGGCCTTTGTTCATCATCGGTTTTTTTGCAGCGTTCAGCGATGCCATGAACAGCCCGCAAATCGCTCGCCAATTGGGCGGCAACATCGCCAGTTGCCTGTCGGTACTGACCGGCCTGATCGCGTGCAGTGTGTTCGCATTTTTGGCCATCAAGTTGCGGCGTCCGGTGGCCCACCTGATTCGTAACCGCGCACTGGCCCAGCGCCTGGGACAACCGGCGCTGCAAGAGTCGCTGCGCATTTTCTCCGCCCTCTGGTACTGGCCAATCCTGCTGATGCTGCTGGTCTCGATGCTGAATCTGATTGGCGTGGGTGAGGGCAGTGAACGGGCGTTACGCAACGCGTTACTGACCTCCGGGCTGTTAATCGGCACCGTGTTCCTGAGCACAATCCTGCATCACTGGTTCAGCACCCACGCCAACCGCAACGGCGCTTACAGAGAGCGTTTGATGACGGTGGTGTACGCGCTGTTGCGCATAGCGCTGGCCGTTACGTTTATAGAACTGCTGGCGCAAATCTGGGGCTTTTCGCTGCTGGCGTTTGCGTCCGATAGCAGCACCGGCAAGGTCATCAGCGATTCCCTCGGGCATATCCTCTTGATCCTGTTGGTGACCTGGCTGACGTGGGTGGTGCTGGACACCTCGATTCAACAAGCCTTGCAACCCACTACCAACCGGCGTGGCACGCGAGAACCGAGTACCCGGATCAAAACCATCCTGCCGTTGCTGCGCAATGCCATCAAAGTGATTCTGGTGGTGGTGTGCACCATCACCACCATGGCCAATCTGGGCGTGAACGTTGCGCCGTTTCTGGCCGGGGCCGGGGTGATCGGTCTGGCGATCGGTTTTGGCTCACAGCAATTGGTTCAGGATGTCATCACCGGGTTGTTCATCATTATTGAAGACACCATTTCGGTCGGTGACTGGGTGGTGGTGGACGCCAATCACGCGGGTACCGTCGAAGGCCTGACAATCCGCACCCTGCGCCTGCGCGACAGTCGCGGCTTCGTCCACTCGGTGCCGTTCGGCCAGATCAAGGCCGTGGTCAACCATTCCCGTCAGTTCGCCTATGCGTTCTTTTCCGTGCAGTTCACCTATGCCACGGACATCGACAAAGCCACTGATCTTATTCGCGAAGCCGGGCGCCAGATCAGCGATGACCCGCTGCTGAGCCTGAGCTTGCAAGGCTCGTTGACGGTGTTCGGGGTGGACAGCATGAACCTTGATGGCGTAACGGTTACCGCGCAATTTCGAACCATGTCCGGTGCGCAGAGCACGATCACACGGGCATTCAACGATCGCTTGAAAAAGCTTGTGGATAAGTCAGAAGACGTTCACTTCGCCCAAACCTATCCACAGGCGTTGCTGGCGCCAATCAGCGGGTTCACGCCGCCACAGCCAGCGGAGGCGGCGGCCCATCGATCCACGCTGGTACTGACCGATGCACCACCGTCATCGCAATAATCGGTGTAGGAAACTGATGCAGTTTGTCAGTGACGACACGCACAGAAACCCGCAAAATGCGGGGGTCTTGATCATGGCCAACGGCTTGTATGGTTGGTTTTCTGGTATACATCACCGTTCTGAATAGACTGAGCCTGCACACTCTATGCGAATGCGCCTTATGTTATTGGGCGGCGGAAATGCTCTCGGGCAGGCGCTGATTCGTCTGGGTGCCGAGGAAGACATCAACTTCCTGGCCCCGCGTCCGCCGCAAGACGGCTGGGATGCTGCGAGTCTGACCCTACTGCTCGATGACACCCGACCGGACGCCGTCATCAACCTTGCGTACTACTTCGACTGGTTTCAGGCGCAGTCTGTCAGCGAGGCTCGCCTGGCTGCCCAGGAACGAGCTGTCGAGCGCCTGGCCGAACTGTGCCAGCACCACAGCATCACGCTGATCCAGCCTTCCAGTTACCGCGTCTTCGATGGCTCCCGAGCCACGGCCTACAGCGAGAAAGATGAACCTGTGCCGCTGGGTTTGCGCGGGCAGGCCTTGTGGCGGATCGAACAAACCGTGCGTGCCATTTGCCCGCAACACGTGTTGCTGCGTTTTGGCTGGCTGCTCGATGACAGCCCGGACGGCACGTTGGGACGCTTTTTGGCACAGGCTGAAAAACCGGGCGAGTTGCTGATGGCCGATGACCGTCGCGGTAACCCGACGCCGGTCGATGATGCGGCCCGGGTGATCATTTCGGTGCTCAAACAACTCGATTGCGCGGCGCCGCTGTGGGGCACCTACCACTATGCAGGGCACGAGGCCACCACGCCGCTGGCGCTGGGCCAGGCCATCCTGACCGAGGCGCGCAACCTGCACCCGCTGGCCATCGAAGCCCCGACCCCCCAAGCGCACGCCGCACGCCCCGATGCCGCTGAAGAACCGCAGCATGCGGTGCTGGCGTGCAAAAAAATTCTACACACCTTCGGGATCAAGCCCCGCGCCTGGCGCGCTGGCCTCCCGATCCTACTGGACAGGTTTTATCGTCATGGCTGATGCCCCCATTCTCGTAACCGGCGGTGCCGGGTTTATTGGTTCCAATCTGGTCGATGCATTGCTGGCTAAGGGCTACGCAGTGCGCATCCTGGATGACCTGTCCACCGGTAAGCGCAGCAACCTGCCGCTGGATAATCCCAAGGTCGAACTGATCGAAGGGGATGTGGCCGATGCCGCGCTCGTCGCCTCAACCATGGCCGGCTGCAGTGCCGTGGTGCACCTGGCGGCAGTGGCGTCGGTGCAGGCCTCGGTGGATGACCCCGTACGCACCCACCAGAGCAATTTTGTCGGCACCTTGAACGTCTGCGAAGCCATGCGCGAAGCGGGCGTCAAGCGCGTGGTCTTTGCCTCCAGCGCAGCGGTCTACGGCAACAACGGCGAAGGTGAGTCGATTGTCGAAGACACCGCCAAAGCGCCGCTCACCCCGTATGCCTCGGACAAACTGTCGAGCGAATACTACCTGGACTTCTACCGCCGCCAGCACGATCTGGAGCCCGTGATTTTCCGCTTCTTCAACATTTTCGGGCCGCGTCAGGACCCGTCCTCGCCGTACTCGGGCGTGATCAGCATTTTCAGTGAGCGCGCTGAAAAAGGCCTGCCCATCACTATCTTTGGCGATGGCGAACAAACCCGCGACTTCGTGTATGTGGGCGATTTGGTGAAGATTCTGGTGCAGGCAGTCGAAGCCGAACACGTGGAAGAAGGCGCGGTCAACGTGGGCCTGAACCAAGCCACGACCCTCAAGCAAATGCTGGCTGCCCTAAGTGAAGTGGTCGGTGAGTTGCCACCGATCAGCTATGGCCCGGCGCGCTCAGGTGACATTCGGCATTCGCGTGCCGATAACAGCCGCCTGTTAGACCGTTTCACACTGGGCCAGACCACGCCCATGAGTGAAGGCTTGGCGCGTTTGTTGGGTCGCTAATAAACGCTGCACATGAAAAAGGCGCCTCGAAAGGCGCCTTTTTAGGTTCGGCTATTGCTTAGAACTTGTAACCCAAGCCAACCATGTAAACCCATGGATCGACGTCAACGTTGACCTTGGCGCGGGTGCCTGGCGCAACGCTGTTGTTTTCCACGGTCGCGCGGGTATCAATGTCGATGTAGCGCGCCTGGGCGTTGATCATGATGTTGTCGGTCAGCATGTAGTCAGCACCGATCTGCCAGGCCATGCCCCACGAGTTTTTCGCTTTGAAGTTATCGAAGCCCGCAGCGTTGGCGCGGCTGCCCACGTGCTCGTCGTAAATCCAGGTGTAGTTGATACCGGCACCCACGTACGGTTGGAACGCGGACTTGGAGTCCAGCGGGTAGTACACAACGCTCAGGGTTGGCGGCAAGTGCTTGAGGGAACCCAGTTTGCCGTTGGCGGCATCAAGGCCGGTGCCTTTGATTTTCACGTCGTGTTCGAACGGAGTGGCGGCCAGCAACTCGATACCGATGTTGTTGGTGACCATGTAGGCAAAGTTGAGACCCAATTGGGTGTCGCTGCTCATGGTTGCCTTGCCGCCCAGATCAGCACCCGCCAGCGGACCCTGGTCCACTTTTACGCTGGAGCTGTCGGCTTTCGGGTTAACCGTGATGGCACCGGCACGGACGATAATGTCGCCTTCAGTGTGCGCGTGGGCAAGCGGGGCAACGACGGCAAGGGCAAGTGCCGCTGCGCTGAGCAAAGACTTGTGCATGGGAGCTCCAATTGGATATTTAAAATTTATATAACCAATGGTAATGAGCGCTCCGAGCCACTCTGTTGACCCAGCTCAATGAAACGACGATGCGCTGAAAAATTGTGAAAATTTCGTGAACTAACCCGCAAACACGGACTCTTTACTCGCGGTCGTGGCCTGCCATCAGGCGGCTCCGACGCCGGGGCAGCGTGGCCCCCGGCGGTTACTCCGGTAACTCGTAAACGTAGATCTTCTGCGCGTCCATCTGATACCCCGCATCGGCCAGCTCACTGCTGCTTGGCTTGACCTGCAATGCGCCTTCGATCCAGTACGGCTGGTACAGCTCGTCCAGTTTGACCCCGACGTGACTGGTCACGTGCACGATCTGGTTCGAGGGCGGTGGCGGGACATGGATGCAGGCGCCGAAATACGGCACCAGCAAAAACTCCGTCGTGCGGCCTTCTTCATTGACTTCAAGGGGCACGATGTAGCCCGGCAAGCGAATGTTTTGCCCGTCCAGCGCAGGCACAACCGGCGCATTGGGCATGCTCTGCTGCGCAGCGGGGGCCGCCTCGGGGTCAAGATTGCCCAACTGTGACAGGTCATGCATCGGCGCCGTGTCCGGCACTTCGGGCGCGGCGTCCGGCGGAATCATCTCCGACCACGTCAACTCCTTGGGTTCGGCGGCCCATACAAGGGTTGAAACCATCAGTAACAGGGCCAGCAGTGCGCGTGGCAAGACGGACATTTTCATACACAGGCTCATAAGCGAATGGACAGGCCATCGGCCAGCGATTGGCGGTAAGCGCGCCAGGCGGGCACGCAGCCCATCAACAGGGCGGCGGCCAGAATACCTGCCAGCAGCGTCCATTCATATTCACTGGGCCAGGCCAGCGGCAAGTACAGGCCGTAGTTCGATTGCACATAACCTTGTGCCAGCGCGATACCCACATACAACAGGGCAACCCCCGCCACTACACCGATCAGCGCCAATGCCAACGCTTCGAACACCAGCAAAGTAGCGATGTGCCACGGCCGGGCGCCGACTGATCGCAGGATCGCCATTTCGCGCCGTCGCTCATTGAGGCTGGTCAAAATCGCCGTCAGCATGCCGATCAAACCGGTCAGCACCACAAACAGCGAGACCACAAACAAGGCTTTTTCAGCGGTGCTCATCAAGCTCCACAGTTCCTGCAAGGCGACGCCGGGCAAAATGGCCATCATCGGTTCGCCCCGGAAGTCGTTGATTTCACGTTGCAAGGCGAAGGTCGAAATCTTGCTGTTCAGCCCCAGCATGAACGCGGTAATGGCTTGGGGTGTGAGGTCCATGTTGCGGGCCTGATCGGCTGTCACACGGCCTGCGCCGCGCGCTGGCACGCCGTTGTGCCAGTCGATGTGAATGGCCTCCATGCCGCCCAGGCTGATGTGCAGCGTGCGGTCCACGGGCGTGCCCGTACGCTTGAGAATGCCGACCACGGTGAAGGGTTTGTCGTCGTGCTTGACCAGACTCACTGCGGCTACGCCGTGGGCCAGCACCAGTTTGTCCCCCAGTTTGTAGTGCAGCTCCTGTGCGACCTCGGCGCCTAGCACCACTTCAAATGGGTCGCTAGCAAAGGCGCGGCCATCGGCCAACTGCAGGTTTTGCCGATGACCATACTGATAGTGCTCGAAATAGGCTTCGCTGGTGCCCATCACCCGGTAGCCGCGATGGGAATCACCCAGGGACATGGGGATCGCCCATTTCACCTTGGGGTTCGTGGCGAAGTGCTCAAAGCTGTCCCAGCGAATGTTATTGGTGGCATTGCCGATACGAAACACCGAATACAGCAGCAAATTCACCGAACCCGAACGGGCGCCGACGATCAGGTCAGTGCCGCTGATGGTGCTGGCAAAGCTGGCGCGGGCCTCGGTACGCACCCGCTCCACGGCCAGCAACAAACACACGGACAAGGCAATCGCGAACGCGGTCAGCAGCGCGGTGAAGCGGCGGTTGGCCAGGCTGGCCAGCGCAAGACGGAACAAATACATCTCAGACCTCTGCCGGAGTGGCGGCACGATTGAGTTCAGACAACGACAAGTTGCGGTCAAACAGCGGGGCCAGGCTTTGATCGTGGCTGACGAATAACAGGCTGGCGCCTGCTTCGCGGCATTCGGCGAACAATAATTTGATGAAGGCTTCGCGTGCGTCGGCGTCCAGGGCCGAGGTGGGCTCGTCAGCGATCACCAGCGCCGGTTGGCCGATCAGGGCGCGGGCCGCCGCGACCCGTTGTTGCTGGCCGATGGACAACGAGTCGGCCCGTCGCTCCAGCAAAGCAGGGTCTTTAAGGTCCAAGTGCGCGAGCAAGGTGCGCGCGGCTGTGTCGACACTGCCATGACGTTGAGCGGCGCGGCTGGCCCGCCGTTTGGAAAAATGGCAAGGCAGCTCGACGTTTTCACGCACGGACAAAAAAGGCAGCAAGTTAAATTGCTGGAAGATGTACCCCGTGTGGTCGACGCGAAAACGGTCGCGCGCACCGGAGCCCAACTCACTCAACTCCTGGCCCAGCAGGCGGATCGACCCGCAGTCCGCCTTTTGCACCCCCCCGAGCAAGCCCAGCAGGGTGGTTTTACCGCTGCCACTGGGCCCTTTGAGAAACAGGGTTTCGCCGGCCTGCAGGCTGAAGTGGGGGATGTCCAGCAGCACGGGATGGCCCGGCCAACTAAAACGCAGGTCGCTCAGTTCGATGAGTGCTTGGGTCATGGGAAATCAGGGTCGCCTGCAATGTCGGGAAAACGAGGATGTCAGTGGCGCCGTCTGCGTAAAGGGCGGCGCCAGCCACTGGCCGTGGTTAGAACGTCAGCGTCGGGGCTTTCGCTGACACGTTAACCGCTTGCTGACCGTTCGGGCCGATCAGTTGTACCTTGAATGAGTGGGTGCCGGGGAATGTCTTGAAAAACCTGCTGAGGTCGAGGGTTTTTAACGAGGCCGTATCGGCACAGGTAAACGCGTAGTGAGCTTCGATGTCGCTGTGGTGATGCTCGGCCTTGGCATTGCTGGCGCCTTCTTCGGGAGCCGGATCGAACAACGGGCTGTTCAGCTCCTGCGCCTCAACCACACACTTTGCCGCTGGCGGCAGGTTGAACAGGGCCAGCGGGTTTTCCAGTCGAGCCTTGGCGGCCGCCACGGTGGCTTTGTCGGCATCGGTGGTGGCCGCGTGTTCAAACCCCACCAGGTTCATCGCCGGGCCGTCGAGGTCCAGTTCCAGTGTTTTGTCGTCGAGTGCCACATTCAAGGTGCCTACGCCGTGCTCATGGGGAGCAAGGCTGCCATGTTCGTGATCATGCGCTTGAGCCGCATGCGCCACGGCCAGCGGTAATAAAGCGAACGGCAAAGCGAGCAGCAAACGACGCATAGCATAACTCCAGCAACAATGGGATGAATGTTTTGTTATGTAATCTTATAACGAATTTGCGAGAGTTTGCCCGTGTGCTTGGCGTTACGCAAGACGCATGGGAGCATGCGCACATGAAACTTGAGGAGCCCTGCAATGGTGCGGATTCGCGGAACAATTGGCGATTGGCCCGTCGATCTGACGGTTGAGCTGGACGAGACGGAGTGGGCGCAGTTGGGCGGGACGTTAAAAGCAGCGGCGCCCGCCAGCGTGGCGGTTGCCAGCACGCCGGTCAGTCAGGACGACGCGGTGTGGGAAATGACCAAGGCGTTACTGCGCAAGGCCGGACACATGACCGGGCCGCAGTTGCTGGCGCAATTAGAGGCCTTGACCGGCAGCACGGGAGCGGGCAAGCGGCTGTTGGTGCGCTTGCGTCATAGCCCGCAAGTGCAAGTGGCGAGCGGCGCGGACTCACCGGTTTACAGCTGGGTCGAATAAACCGGTGAGGGCGCGTTGTCGCCGCAGCGAGATCAGTACAGCGCGGCAAACAGTTTGCGGCGATAGGTGGTGACCAGCGGGTGATCGTTGCCCAGCAGGTCAAACACTTGCAGCAGGGTTTTGTGGGTGATGCCTTCGTTGTAGCTGCGGTTGCGGATAAACAATTTCAGCAAACCTTCCAGTGCGCCTTCGTATTGCTGGCGCGCCAACTGCTGCACGGCCAGTTGGTAGGCAGCTTCGTCGTCCTGCGGGTTCTGCGCCACACGGGTTTTGAGGTCTGCCACATCCGGCAGGTCTTTGGCCTGGCTCAAGAAGGTCAACTGCGCCTTGGCGCCCGCCAGCTCGGCTTTATGTTCGTCGCTCTTGACCGCGTCCAGCACGGCTTGGGCCTCAGTCAGCTCACCTCGCTCGGCCAGGCAACGGCCATACAGAATCAATGCCCTGGCATTAGTGTTGTCTTCGGTCAGTACCTGCTTGAGCAACGCTTCTGCGTCGGCAAAGCGGCTTTCGGCAAACAGGGCCTGCGCTTGCACCATCGGGTCTTCAGCTGGCGGAGCGGGCATTTCGACATGAGGCTTAAGCATGGCGCGAATCGCGGATTCGGGTTGCGCCTCCTGAAAGCCATCAACCACCTTGCCGTCCTTGAACAACACCACCGTCGGCAGGGTGCGGATGCCGATGCGGCCCACGATGTCCTGTTCCACATCGCAGTTGACCTTGGCCAGCAGCAGCTCGCCCTGATAGTCCTCGGCTATCTGCTCCAGAATCGGCAGCATCACCTTGCACGGGGCGCACCACTCTGCCCAGAAATCCACCAGGACGGGTTGTTCAAAAGAGGCTTCAACAACCTGTTTGTCGAAGTCTGCCGACGTCACGTCAAAGCTATATGCAGTCGTAGGTTGAGTCATTGTGGGTCTCGAAACAGGTAAATGAAGGCAACTATAAAGGCTGCGCGGGCACGCTGAAAGTCGCGTGTCAGCGCTGCGCGTGATACAGGCTCACGTGACGGAACTCATGGGGCTCGGCCAGATCCGGCAAGGTGAGCGCCTTGAGGCTTTCCAACTGGCGGTACAGCGGATGCCTGAAGTCGCGCACCCGTGAATCGGCCACCAGCGTTTGCTGCCCGCGGGTTAGGAACTGGTCAAGCAGGGGCAGGTTTTCGCGGTCGTACAGCACATCAGCGACCAGGATCAGATCAAAGCGATCTGCCTCGGCGAAGAAATCGTCGGAGTAGCCCAACTGCACGTGATTGAGCGCGGCATTGGCCTGGCAGGCGGCCAGCGCCAGCGGGTCGAGATCGCACGCCAGCACTTCCAGCGCGCCAGCCTTGGCTGCTGCAATCGCGGCCACGCCTGAGCCAGCACCGAAGTCCAGCACGCGCTTGCCTTGGACCCAATGCGGCTGCTCGGCCAGGTAGCGCGCCAGGGCCAAACCGCTGGCCCAGCAAAACGCCCAGTACGGCGGCTCATGCAAAATGCGCCGGGTCTCGTCCGGGGTGAAGGCGCGGTCCATGTTCTGCGCGTCGATCAGCCACAGCTTGAGCGACGTGTCGGGCAGGTCGGTGACCACCAGTTGCGCATCCCCCAGCAGTTCACTCAGCGACTGTTGCAGGGCCAACGGCGGGTTCATGGTGCTTTGACAAAGGCCAGGGTGCCCAAGGCTTGCGTGGTCGGCTGCTGGATGATGCGCGACGGCAAGTGCAGGATCAGTTGCCCGGACTGGCTGGCGCGCCCGCGCAGTTCGACCCGTGCACCGGCCGGAAATGCCTGCGGGTTAAAGCGCAGCTTGAATGGCAGTGGCTGGTTGTTGCCGACAATCTTGCTGCTGGCCATCAGCCCTTGAGGGCGACCGCGTTCATCCACGATCAACATCGCCAATTCAACTTCGGCGCCTGCGGGCGCGCCCGTCAATACGCCGCTCAGTTCACGTTGATAGGCAGGCAAGGGCCCCAGATCGGCAGGCGCATCGGTTTTAGGCTGGGTCAGCACTTGAGGTTGCGCCGACTTGGGCGGCTCGCTGCTACAGGCGACCAGCACACTGGCGAGGCACAGCAAAACAAGCGTTCGTAGCGACATAGAGGGCTCCAGCGGCAGGTCAGTCGACGTATCGGATTGTGTAAAACGTAGTAGGCGGACTGTATACCGTAAAGCCTATGGCTTGTCTTGCCAGTGGGATGCGCTACCATGGCGCTCCCCATTTTTTGTTGCCTGCCACCATGCACTGTCCCTTCTGCGGTGCCAACGACACTAAAGTCATCGACTCGCGTCTGGTCGCCGAGGGCGATCAGGTGCGTCGCCGGCGCGAATGCCTGGCCTGTGGTGAACGCTTCACCACCTTTGAAACAGCTGAGTTGGTCTTACCTCGCCTCATCAAGCAGGACGGCAGCCGTCAGCCGTTCGACGAAGAAAAACTGCGCGCCGGTATGCAGCGTGCGCTGGAAAAACGCCCGGTCAGTGTCGAGCGTCTTGAAGCGGCGCTGGCGCATATCAAAAGCAGGCTGCGCGCCACCGGCGAACGCGAAGTCAAATCGCTGGTGGTCGGTGAGCTGGTCATGACCGAGCTGCAAAAACTCGACGAAGTGGCCTACATCCGTTTTGCTTCTGTGTATCGACGCTTCCAGGACCTCAACGAGTTCCGCGAAGAGATCGACCGCCTTGCCCGTGAGCCTTCAAAGGAGTGATTGTGTCCACTGAGCAATCCGTACTGGACGCCCATTACATGGCGCGTGCCATCGAACTGGCCCGAAAGGGCCTGTATACCACCCATCCCAACCCGCGTGTCGGCTGCGTGATTGTGCGTGACGGTCAGGTCGTGGGCGAGGGCTGGCATGTGCGGGCCGGTGAACCCCATGCCGAGGTTCACGCATTGCGTGCCGCTGGCGAGCTGGCTCGCGGGGCGACCGCCTATGTCACCCTTGAGCCGTGCAGCCACCATGGCCGCACCCCGCCGTGCGCCGAAGGGTTGGTCACGGCCGGGGTCGCCCGCGTGGTGGCCGCCATGCAAGACCCGAACCCGGAAGTCGCCGGGCGTGGCCTCAAGCGTTTGACGGATGCCGGGATCGACGTGCGCTGCGGCGTGCTTGAAACCCAGGCGCGGGCCCTGAACCAGGGGTTTCTCAAACGCATGGAACACGGCTTGCCGTTTGTGCGGGTCAAATTGGCAATGAGCCTGGACGGGCGCACGGCGATGGCCAGTGGCGAGAGCCAATGGATCACCGGCCCTGCCGCGCGTTCGGCCGTGCAGCGTCTACGCGCCGAGGCCAGCGTCGTGATCACGGGCGCCGACACCGTGCTGGCCGACGGTGCGCGCCTGACCGTACGTGCCGACGAGCTGGGGCTGGATGCCGAGCAGACCGCGCTGGTCATGAGCCGCCCGCCGCTGCGCGTGTTGATCGATGGCCGCCTGCGCGTGCCGCTCGATGCGCCGTTTTTCAAGGCTGGCCCGGCGCTTGTGGCCACCTGCGTACCGCCTGCCGAGCAATACCGCACGGGGCCCGAGTGCCTGGTGATCCCTGGCGAGAACGGTCAGGTCGATCTGCGTCAATTGCTGGTGGCGCTGGCGGCGCGGGGCGTCAACGAGGTATTGGTTGAAGCCGGTCCACGTCTGGCGGGCGCATTTGCCGAGCAAGGGCTGGTGGACGAATATCAGATTTTCATCGCGGCCAAGTTTTTGGGTTCAACGGCACGTCCGTTGCTGGAATTGCCCTTGACCCGCATGAGCGAGGCAACCGAGCTCAAGATCATTGATATGCGCGCAGTTGGGGATGACTGGCGAGTCACTGCCATACCTGTGCCATCAGCCAGCGTATAATTCTCAGCCTCCGTTTTACGCAGGCTTGGTTCTCAAGGGGAACGCCATGTTTACCGGCATCATCGAATCCATCGGCAACATCCGTGCACTGACCCCAAAAGGTGGCGATGTACGGGTTTATGTAGAGACCGGCAAGCTCGACCTGAGCGACGTTAAACTCGGTGACAGCATTGCCATCAACGGCGTTTGCCTGACAGCCGTTGAGCTGCCGGGCAACGGCTTTATGGCCGACGTCAGTCGCGAGACGCTGGACTGCACGGCTTTCAATGACTTGAAATCGGGCAGCCGGGTCAACCTCGAAAAAGCCCTGACGCCGACCACGCGTCTGGGCGGTCATCTGGTGAGCGGTCACGTGGACGGCGTCGGCGAGGTGATCTCCCGCGAAGAGAACGCCCGCGCCATCGAATTCCGCATCCGCGCGCCGAAAGAGCTGGCCAAGTACATCGCCCATAAAGGCTCGATCACGGTCGACGGCACCAGCCTGACCGTGAACGCGGTCAATGGCGCCGAATTCTCGTTGACCATCATCCCGCACACCCTGAGCGAAACCATCATGGACGACTACCGTCCGGGCCGCCGGGTGAACCTTGAGGTCGATCTGCTGGCGCGTTATCTGGAGCGCTTGCTGCTGGGCGACAAGGCCGCCGAGCCGACCAAGGGCAGCACCATCAGCGAAAGTTTTCTGGCCGCCAACGGCTACCTCAAATCCTGACTTAAGGGGGTGCCGCGTGGCGCTCAACAGCATCGAAGAACTGGTTGAAGACATCCGCCAAGGCAAGATGGTCATCCTCATGGATGACGAAGACCGCGAGAACGAAGGCGACCTGATCATGGCCGCCGAGTGCTGCAAGGCCGAGCACATCAACTTCATGGCGCGTTTCGCCCGTGGCCTGATTTGCATGCCGATGACCCGCGAGCGTTGCGAGCTGCTCAAGCTGCCGTTGATGGCACCGCGCAACGGCTCGGGGTTCGGCACCAAGTTCACCGTTTCCATCGAAGCCGCCACCGGCGTCACCACCGGCATCTCCGCCGCTGATCGCGCCCGCACCGTGCAAGCTGCCGCCGCCAAGGACGCCAAGGCTGAAGACATCGTCAGCCCGGGGCATATCTTCCCGCTGATGGCACAGGCTGGCGGCACGCTGGCGCGTGCCGGTCACACCGAAGCGGCCTGTGACCTGGCGCGCATGGCCGGTTTTGAGCCAAGCGGCGTGATCTGCGAAGTGATGAACGACGATGGCACCATGTCGCGTCGCGCCGAGCTGGAAAAATTCGCGTCTGAACACAACATCAAAATCGGCACCATCGCTGACCTGATCCACTACCGGATGATCCACGAACGTACCGTTCAGCGGATAGCCGAGCAGCCGCTGGACAGCGAACTGGGCCAATTCAACCTGGTGACCTATCGTGACTCAGTCGAAGGCGACGTGCACATGGCACTGACTCTGGGCAAGATCTGCGCAGATGAACCGACGCTGGTGCGGGTGCATAACATGGACCCGCTGCGTGACCTGCTGATGGTCAAGCAGCCCGGCCGCTGGAGCCTGCGTGCTGCCATGAGCGCCGTCGCAGAGGCTGGCAGCGGTGTGGTGCTGCTGTTGGGGCACCCGCTGGATGGCGACGTGTTGCTGGCGCACATCCGCGAAACAGCCGACGCTTTGCCGGCCAAAAAACCGACGACCTACAGCATTGTGGGGGCCGGTTCGCAGATCCTGCGTGACCTCGGTGTGCGCAAAATGCGCCTGATGAGTTCACCGATGAAGTTCAACGCCATATCCGGTTTCGATCTGGAAGTTGTAGAATACGTGCCCTCCGAATAAAGACCGGGTGTTTCCCGCCTGAAATTCGTGGCCCAAACTCATTAAAGAACGCACGCGAGTGCGTTCTGGCTCTTTAATACGAGACATACCGAATGACCCTGAAGACCATCGAAGGTACCTTCATTGCCCCCAAAGGCCGCTACGCACTCGTGGTTGGCCGTTTCAACAGCTTCGTCGTCGAAAGCCTGGTGAGTGGTGCCGTTGATGCCCTGGTTCGCCACGGTGTGAACGAAAACGACATCACCATCATTCGTGCGCCTGGCGCGTTTGAAATCCCGCTGGTTGCGCAAAAAGTTGCCCAGCGCAATGAGTTCGCGGCCATTGTCGCCCTGGGCGCTGTGATTCGTGGCGGTACTCCGCACTTCGAATACGTGGCCGGCGAGTGCACCAAGGGTTTGGCTCAGGTGTCCATGCAGTTCGGCGTACCGGTTGCATTCGGCGTGCTGACCGTTGACTCCATCGAACAAGCCATCGAGCGTTCCGGCACCAAAGCCGGTAACAAAGGCGCTGAAGCCGCCTTGTCCGCCCTCGAAATGGTCAGCCTGTTGGCGCAGTTGGAGGCCAAGTGATTTCCGACGAAAGCGATCGTTTCAACCCGCGCGATCCAAAACCTGCGGACGCTGGCAAGCCCTCCAAAAGCGCTAAACGTCGTGAAGCACGTCAGCTCGCGACCCAAGCGCTGTACCAGTGGCACATGGCCAAGCACTCGCTGAACGAGATCGAAGCGCAGTTTCGCGTTGATAACGACTTCACCGACGTGGATGCCGCCTATTTCCGCGAAATCCTGCACGGCGTGCCTGCGCACAAAGCCGATATCGATGCTGCTCTGGCCCCGTGCCTGGACATCACCATCGAAGAGCTGGACCCGGTTGAACTGGCCGTCCTGCGCCTGTCCACCTGGGAGCTGATCAAGCGTGTGGACGTGCCTTACCGTGTGGTCATCAACGAAGGCATCGAGCTGGCCAAAGTGTACGGTTCCACTGACGGGCACAAGTTCGTCAACGGCGTACTGGACAAATTGGCACCGCGCCTGCGTGAAGCTGAAGTCAAGGCGTTCAAGCGCTAAACAGCGCTGTCGGCCATGGGCGAGTTCGAGCTGATCCGCACCGTTTTCGCTGCCGCGCCTTGTGCGCAGGGCGGCGAGGGCGTTGCGTTGGGCATTGGCGACGACTGCGCCCTGCTGGAGGTTCCCTTCGGGGAACAGCTGGCAATCTCCACTGACACGCTGGTGGCTGGCGTGCATTTCGCAGACCCCTGCGACCCTTTTTTGCTCGGTCAGCGTTCGCTGGCGGTGGCGGCCAGTGATCTGGCGGCCATGGGCGCAACTCCCCTCGCGTTTACCCTTGCCCTGACCCTGCCGTCGGTTGCCGCCGATTGGCTGCACGCGTTTGCCCGGGGTTTGAACCAGATGGCGCAACGCTGCAACGTGCGCCTGATCGGTGGAGACACCACCCGTGGCCCGTTGTGCCTGACGTTGACCGTGTTCGGTCGCGTCCCGGCGGGCCAGGCCCTGACCCGCAGCGGCGCCCGGGCGGGTGATCTGCTGTGCGTGGGCGGTGAGCTGGGCAATGCCGCCGGGGCCTTGCCTCTGGTGCTGGGCCAGCGCAGCGCCGAATCCTTTATCGCCGAGCCGCTGCTGGCACACTACTGGTCACCGCAGCCGCAACTGGCGTTGGGCCAGGCGCTGCGTGGCAAGGCGACCTCGGCGCTGGATATCTCGGACGGTTTGCTGGCTGACTGCGGGCACATTGCGCAGGCGTCGCGCGTCCGGCTGCTGATTGAGCACGACCGCCTGCCCATCTCGCTGGCGCTGCAGGAGTTTCTGGGCGACGCGGCCGCACAGCAAGCGGCGTTAAGCGGCGGCGATGACTATGTGCTGGCGTTTACGCTACCGGCTGTTGAATTGCCCACATTGCTGGCCGATGGCTGGCCGGTGCATGTGATCGGCCGGGTGGTTGAAGGGCAGGGCGTTGGCGTGCTGGATGCACACGGGCAGGACATCACCCCGACAACCCGTGGCTATCAGCATTTTTAAGGCGAGCGTCTGTCACTGCCGCCGCCATGCCGCGTGTCCCATCAAACTTTTAGATATTTATCCTCGATAATTCAGCCTAAGCGTCTGTAGGAACGTCCTGTTACAATGCCGCCTCTGCGAATTTCCAGTCCTCAAATTGATCAGGAGCACACGGTGCCCGTCGCTTTTGTTGCCGCTTGCAAACTCCCTACCCCCTTTGCCGAATTCACCATGCATGGCTTCCTTGAGAAGGCCACGGGCCGTGAACACGTTGTGCTCAGTCTGGGCGACGTGGCGGACGGTGCGCCGGTTCTGGGCCGCGTGCATTCCGAGTGCCTGACCGGCGATGCCCTGTTCAGCCAGCGCTGCGATTGCGGCTCTCAACTCGAAGCCGCCTTGCAGGCCATCGCCCGTGAAGGCCGTGGCGTGTTGCTGTACTTGCGTCAGGAGGGCCGTGGGATTGGCCTGCTGAACAAGGTGCGTGCCTACCAATTGCAGGACGGTGGTGCCGATACCGTAGAAGCCAACGAACGTCTGGGCTTTGCCGCTGACCAGCGTGACTACGCCATCTGCCTGCCGATGCTGGAACACTTGGGCGTGACGTCGCTGCGCTTGATGACCAACAACCCGCGCAAGGTCAAAGCCTTGACCGACATGGGCATTACCGTGGCCGAGCGCGTGCCTTTGCACACCGGGCAAAACCCGCACAACAAACTGTACCTGGCGACCAAAGCCAACAAGCTCGGGCACATGATGGGCAATCAGCACCAGAACGAGGCAGACCCGGCGTGACGCGGGGCCAGCGTCGTCGGCGCCTGAGTTTCAGTTGGTGGCAACAGCTGGTGCTGACTTGCTTGCCGCTGGTACTGGTCAACGGTTTTTTCGGCAGCGCCGAACCGCTGTGGCCTGAATTGGCCATGCCCCTGTTTATTGCGGGCGTGTTGTCGATGTTCGTGACCCTGCGCACGTTCGGGCCGTATAAACATGGCCTGATTGACCTGCAAAAGTCCCTCGACACAGACCAGGAACCTGCCGCCTGGGATGCATTGGCGCACGTGCGGCGTCGTGCATTGCTGGCCGCCGGGTTGCCCGCCTGGATCGCCGCGCTGGGCGTGTTTGTCGGTCTCGAAGGCGTGCCGCTGTTGCTGCTGGCGTTGTCAACGCTGGTGCTGTTTTACCTCTATCGCATCCCCCGTCAGGTCGGCTGATGCGCCTGTGGCTGGCGGTTCTGCTGCTGGCCGTGGGCACTCAGGCCATGGCGGCCACGCGGGTGGTCAGCCTGGCGCCCTCACTCTCTGAAATCGTCGTGGAACTGGGCGCAACCGATCTGCTCGTCGGGCGGCTGGAGGCGGGCGAGACCTTGCCTGAGCTGGTGAATGTGCCCTCGGTCGGTGGCTATGGCCAATTGGATATGGAGCGCTTGCTCAGCCTGCGCCCGGACTTGATTCTGCTCTGGCCCGGTAGCGTTGGCGTGGCGCAGCGCGACCAGTTGAAACGCTTGAACATTCCCACCTTTACCGCCGAACCGAAAAACCTGACGCAGTTGATCGATCAGGTCGAAGGGGTGGCGACTGCGCTCAATCGCGCCGAACGCGGTCGTGAGTTGGCCGCCCGGTTGCGGGCACGTCTGGAGCAGCTACGCCAGCAACACGCCCGCGAACAACCGTTGCGCGTGTTTTATCAAGTGTGGGATCGGCCCCTGTACACCGTGGGCGGCGGTCAAATCATCAGCGATGCACTGGCCCTGTGCGGGGCGCGCAATGTGTTTGCGGACGTGTCATTGCCCGCGCCGCAGGTCAGCGTCGAGTCCGTGTTGCAACGCAATCCCGACGTGATCATTGCAGGCACTCAGGCGCAGTTGGATGCCTGGAAAGCCTGGCCGCAGCTCGAAGCGGTGAAGCAAGGGCGGTTGCTGTTACTGGCTGATAAAGGTCTGGAGCGCCCGAGCGGACAAATGATCGAAGCCACGGCCCGTTTATGCGAACAACTGGCCGAACCTAGACCGTAGCCACTGAGGCACCGTGCGAGCGTGACCCGGCACGGCGTTTACAGGCGGGGTGTCCAGGTGACGGCCAGCTGCACGCTGCGCCGCTCTTCGCGATAGCCGTAATAGTCACCTTCATAGCTGTACAACGCGCGCGTGAAAGTCTTGTCCAGCAGGTTATCGACTTTCAGGTCCAGCCTGACCTCTGAGCTGGCGAGCCAATTGGCACGCACGCCCAACAGGGCGTACCCGCCAAGCGGCTGCTGGTTTTGCTCATCGTTATAGCTGCTGCTGACCGCTTGCCAGCTGGCACCTACGCCGATGCGGTCAAACTGTCGATCCAGATCAAGGTTCAATGTACGACGCGCCCGGCGGCTCAGGGTTTTACCGGTGTCGCGGTCGCGCGGGTCGATGATGGCGACACCGAGGCTGCTCTGCCAGCCGAACCACTCCTGGTGCAGCGCGCTTTCTAAACCGGTGATGCGTGCAGCCCCTATGTTATGAGGGAAGGACTGTTCCCCTTTTTTTAAATACTCAATCGCGTCGCGAATATCGGTGCGATACAGGGACGTCTCCAGCCGGCTGGTATCACTCAGTTGGCTACGCCATTGAAACTCATAACTTTTTGAGTGTTCAGGTTTGAGCGTTGGGTTGCCGAAGCCCGTGTAATACAGATCGTTAAACGTAGGCGCCCTGAAACCTTCGCTGTAGGACATCAGCACATCGTTATCGGCATTGAGCGGCACCGTCAGGCTCGCGCTCCAGGTGTTGTTGCTGCCAAATTGCTGGTTTTTGTCATGTCGCAGCCCCAGCTCCGTTGAAAACCCCTCGCCCTGAAAACGGTGCTGAATAAATACCGCGCGGTTCCAGCGGCTGTCTTTGTCGAAGTCGGTGTTGCTGCGAACCCGATCCTGATACGCGTCGAGGCCCAGCATCAGGCTGTTTAGATCGTCCAGCGCGAGGCTGTTTTGCCAGTTCAGGGAATCGCGATAGGTGTTGAAGCTATAAAGGTCGGGGCTTAGTTTGTCGCGCGTCGTTTCACGGTTCTCGCTGTGGCCGAGTTCGAGGCGCGAATTCCAGCGTTCGGAGAACTGTGCGTCAACGAAACTGCCTACGCTGCTGATGTCGAAATCGCTATAGGCCTTTTGCCCGAACATCGCATCAAGTTCAGTTTTACCCTCGCTCTTGACGGCACTGAGGCCGATCTCAAGGCGGTCGCTCAGGTGGTGACTCAGGTTCAAACTGACCGATTGGTTGCGATAGGCATCGTGGTCGTTGTCGACCGGGTAGGACACGGTCGTGCGGTCGATGCCGGCCGTGTTTTCCAGCGCACCGCTGAGGTTGAAGCGAGTCTGAGCGTCACCGCCTGAAATGCCCACACTGTTTTGTGAGCTGCCATAACTGCCCATGGCGCTGTGCAAGCGCAGTTGCGGGGGCTGTTCGGCGCCGCGTCGGGTAAAGATCTGAATCACCCCGCCAATCGCATCGCTGCCATACACCACTGAGCGCGAGCCGCGCAGCACTTCGACGCGCTCGATCTGGTCGATGTTCAGGTATTGCAGGTTGCTGTCGGCCGAGGTGGCATTGGCCATGCGCTGGCCGTCAACCAGCACCAGGCTCTGCGCCGATTTGGTGCCGCGAATGTAGATACCCGGCAATGCACCGCGTCCGCCACTGCGCGCCACTTGCACACCCGGAACTCGGCCCAGCAGGTCGGTCAGGCTTGTGGGTTGCAGGCGGTCGATATCCTCACGGGTAAACACGCTGTTGGCGCTGGTGCTGTCCGAACGCGCTTGCACCTGGCGGTTGCCGGTGATCAGTGTTTGCGGGAGTTTGAGGGCGTTTTCGCGATCCGCGGTGTCTGCCAGCAAGGGGCTGGCCGGGATGCTGCCGAGAATCAGGGCCGCTAGGCGAAGCGATTTCATGAGTTCCGAATTCTGTGGTCCCCGTCGTGGTTCACAAGGGACGAGGCGGTGATCGGGGGGAACCCGATCACCTCGTTTTGCTAACGACTGAGCGGGTTTACAGCCCCAGCAGTTCCATGCGTTGACGCACCGATGCTTCGATCCCGGCCGCGTTCAGGCCGCACTCGGCCAGCATCTGGCTTGGCTTGGCGTGTTCCACGTACACGTCGGGCAAGCCCAGGTGCAGGATTGGCTTGAGCAGGTTTTCGCGGGCCATGAACTCGCTGACACCCGCCCCCGCACCGCCCATGATGGCGTTTTCTTCGATCGTTACCAGCAGCTCGTGGCTGTTGGCCATCTCGCGCACCAGAGTTTCATCCATCGGCTTGACGAAGCGCATGTCGACCACGGTCGCGTCGAGGGTTTCGGCCACTTGCAGGGCTTGCGCCAGTTGCACGCCAAACACCAGCATCGCGACTTTTGAGCCGTGGCGACGAATCACGCCTTTGCCGATTTCCAGCGGCTCCAGGGTTTTTTCGATGGGCGCATTCGGCCCCGTGCCCCGCGGGTAGCGCACTGCTGCCGGGCCGTTGTACAGGTGGCCGGTGGTGAGCATTTTGCGCAATTCGTTTTCATCGCTCGGGGTCATGATGACCATGCCCGGGATGCAACGCAGGTACGACAGGTCGAAACTGCCCGCGTGGGTCGGGCCGTCTTCACCTACCAGACCGGCACGGTCAATGGCAAACAGCACATCCAGATTTTGCACCGCGACGTCATGCACCAGTTGGTCATAGCCGCGTTGCAGGAATGTCGAGTAAATCGCCACGACCGGCTTGGCGCCTTCGCAGGCCATGCCGGCCGCGAGAGTGACCGCATGCTGTTCAGCGATGGCCACGTCGAAATAACGCAGCGGGAAGCGCTCGCTGAACTTGATCAGGTCCGAGCCTTCTTTCATCGCCGGGGTAATCCCCACCAGGCGCTGGTCCGCAGCGGCCATGTCGCACAACCAGTCGCCAAAGACCGCGGAGTATTTTGGCCCGCTGGCCACTTTGGGCGCTGCAACCGGTGCGTCCAGAGGTTCGAGCTTGGTGATGGCGTGGTAGCCAATCGGGTCTGCTTCCGCCGGGGCGAAGCCTTTGCCTTTTTTAGTGACAACGTGCAGGAACTGCGGGCCTTTGAGGTCACGCATGTTGCGCAGCGTGGCGATCAGCGTCGGCAAATCATGGCCGTCAATCGGGCCGATGTAGTTCCAGCCGAGCTCTTCGAACAGCGTACCGGGCACCAGCATGCCTTTGGCATATTCCTCGGTACGGCGCGCGATTTCCCACGCGCCCGGCAAGCGCGACAGCACTTTCTTGCTGCCTTCGCGCATGCTGGCGTACGTCCGGCTGGACAGGATTTTGGCCAGGTAGTTGGACAACCCCCCGACATTGCGCGAGATCGACATGTCGTTGTCGTTGAGGATCACCAACATGTTGGCGTCGACCTCGGGCGCATGGTTCAAGGCTTCAAACGCCATGCCAGCGGTCAGGGCGCCATCACCGATCACGGCAATTGCCTTGCGATCACTGTTTTGCAGGCGGGCGGCTATGGCCATGCCTAAAGCTGCACTGATTGAGGTGCTGGAGTGGCCGACGCCAAAGGTGTCGTACTCGCTCTCGGAGCGACGCGGGAACGCGGCCACGCCGTCCTTCTGACGCAAGGTCGCCATTTGTTCACGGCGTCCGGTCAGGATTTTATGCGGATACGCCTGATGACCCACGTCCCACACCAGACGGTCGTCCGGGGTGTCGAACACGTAGTGCAACGCAATGGTCAGTTCAATGACGCCCAGGCCGGCACCGAAATGCCCACCCGTCTGACCGACGGTGTAGAGCAGTTCCTGGCGCAATTCATCGGCCAAAGGTTCCAGCTCGGCTTCGGCTAACCGGCGCAGGCCCGCAGGCGTGCCGGCTCGGTCGAGCAGGGGCGTGGTCGGGCGTATGCGGGGAATCTCATGAAACGTCGTTGGCATCAGGCGAATCGTTATAGGTATAAGAAGAGGCGGCAGTTTACCTTATGCAACGGAAGCTGCCCACGGAGTCTGGAGCTCGTTAGTCAGACCTTGGCCGTAGAGCCGGTCGGAAAAAGAGGTGTTGCGCCGCTTTTTAGTGGCGGCGCTCCACGATGTAACGTGCAAGCTCACGCAAAGGCTCGGCAGCTGCATCAAATGGTCGCAGGGCGTTAATGGCCTGATCGCGTAATTCGAGCGCATAGGTTTTGGCCGCTGCCAGCCCCATCAAGGACGGATAGGTCGGCTTGTCGCGGGCCGCATCGGCGCCTGACTGTTTGCCAAGCGTAGCCGTATCTCCCTCAACATCCAGGATGTCGTCCTGAACCTGGAACGCCAGACCAATGGCCCGCGCGTAGATGTTCAAAGCGTGCAGGTCTTCAGGGCGGGCGTGACCACTGGCCAGCGCGCCCAACTGGACGCTGGCTTCGATCAGGGCGCCGGTCTTGTGGCGGTGCATGTATTCAAGGGCAGTCCGGTCGAGCTTGACCCCGACCGAACCCAGGTCAATGGCTTGCCCGCCGACCATGCCCGCCGGGCCTGCGGCCATCGCCAGGTCAGAGACCATGCGCAGTCGGGTGTCAGCGTCCAGCGTGTTCATGTGCGGGTCGAGCAGGGCGGTAAATGCCAGGCTCTGCAAGCCGTCACCGGCCAGAATCGCGCAGGCTTCGTCAAAGGCTTTGTGGGTGGTGGGCTGGCCGCGGCGCAAATCGTCGTCGTCCATGGCCGGCAAATCATCGTGTACCAGCGAATAGGCGTGGATCAGCTCCACTGCGCACGCTGCACCGTTGGCCTGCTCAGGGGCAGCGCCCAAGGCTTGGCAAGCGGCGTAGGCCAACAGCGGCCGCACCCGTTTGCCGCCATTCATGACGCTGTAGCGCATCGCCTCGTACAGGCGGGCCAGCTCCGGTGCCGGAGCGACAAACAAGCGTTCGAGGGCCGCGTTGACACGGGCCTGGCTGCTGGCTTGATAAGCATCAATCATTCGGGTTGTTCCGCATCAAATGGCTCTTGGGCCAATTCACCATCACGTTCGAGCAGGATTTGCACTTTCTGTTCGGCCTGGGCCAGTGCGCCCTGGCATTCGCGGGTCAGGCGGATGCCTTGCTCGAATGCTGTCAGGGAGTCTTCCAGCGACAACTCGCCGTTTTCCAGACGCTCGACCAGTGTTTGCAGGTCAGCGAGGGACTGCTCGAAATCCAGGGAAGCTTTTTTGCGGGCCATGGCGGCATTCTCGGTAGGCGTTAAAACCGGCTGACACTAGCAGACGGCGGGTTTTGGGGCAAATCCGACGGTAGGTGGCCTGCCGTAGCGTCGGGCCTGCCCGCAGGTTTCACAACGTTTGTGTGGAACTACAGGAGCTGACTTTCAGAGCTTAGGCTGACGGTGAAAACGTCCAGATTTTTTGTAGGAAAAAGACACTTGGCGTTGACGGCTTTTTAACCAATCGAGGGTTTGTGAGTTTTTTTAAATTACTAAGACGTTTCCTATAGAAATGCCGAAATTTCCTACTTTTTTTCGTCAGTCATTCACCTATCGTCGCGTCCCTTGAACGGACTCGGATAGTGGCCAATGGCAATCTTCATGGAAGCTCAGGCAACGCTACGTTTTTCACCATGGGTGAGGAGAGTGGGGGCGTGACGTATACCAGCAAGTCTCTGGCGCGCATTGTCGGACTGGTCAAGGACCCCGTGGCGACTGACAACTTTGCGGGTAACGACGTTCGTTTTTCCCCTGAGTTCGAGGCGTTGGAGCGGGAGCTGGCCAAGGCCCACTCCTTGCACGAACACACGCCGGTTGACTGGTCGATGGTGCAGCAACAGAGCGAAGTCCTGTTGCGCGATCAGTCCAGGGACCTGCGGGTGGCGGCATGGCTGACGTGGGCTTTATATCAACGTGAATCCTTTGCCGGGCTGCTCGCTGGTGTCGGGTTGCTGCATCACTTGTGTGTGCAGCATTGGGCACAGATCCACCCGCGCAAATTACGGACCCGGGCAGCGGCCGTCAGTTGGCTGGTGTCGCGCCTCAATGATGCCTTGAACGAAAACATCCCGGTCAAAGAGCAATTGCCGTTGTTTCAGCGTTTGCTCGACTTGCTGATGGCGCTCGAATGCAGTCTGGCGTCGCACTTGGGCGACGAGGTGCCCTTGTTGCTCCCGCTCTGCAGACGTTTAAGCCGCATGGTCGAGCGGGCGGGGATCCATTCGCCTGATCCCGGGCCCATCGCGGCGGCGGTGGCCCACGTCAAGCAGATGGCTGCCCAATTGGTTGACAGCCAAACCCCGATCGAAAATGAAAAAGACGCCCACAAAGCACTGCGTGCCCAACAGGACAGCGCCCGAGTGCTGTGTGCCTGGTGGCTCAAGCAAAACGCGACGGACGTGCGCGCATTGCGCCTGAATCGAACCCTGACCTGGATGGCCATTGACGCCGTGCCCGAACGCAACGGGGAACAGATCACGCCGGTGCGAGGGTTGGCAAAAGATCGACTGAACACCTTCAACGAGCGCTTTGAACGCGGGCAATTCGCTGACGTGTTGGTGGAGCTGGAGTCCAGCCTGAGCAAGGCACCGTTCTGGTTTGACGGCCAACGTCTGGTCTGGAGGTGCCTTGAAGCATTGAATGCCGAACGTGCGATGCGTGAAGTCGAGCTGCACATGGCGCTGTTGCTGCAGCGCTTGCCCGGGCTGGAAACCCTGCGCTTCAGCGATGGCCAACCGTTTGCCGATGAGCAGACACGGGCCTGGTTCGTCACGCACGTCATGCCGCATGTGCAAGACGACGTCCCGCAAAGCGAGGCCCCCGGCGCGGAACAGCCCGCGTGGGAGCTGGCCCTTGAGCACGCGCAAGAGGTGGCGCTTTCCCAGGGCTTCAAACCCGCCGTTCAATCACTCAAAAGTGGCCTGGCCCAAGCCCAGGGTGGGCGCGTGCGTTTTTTCTGGCAGCTGGCGTTGGCACGGTTGTGCTTAGCAAACCGCAAATACGAAATCGCTCAGACCCAGCTCGACATGCTCGACCAACTGCTTCAGCGCTCCGGCTTGCAGGCTTGGGAGCCCGATCTTGTGTTGGAGGTGCTCAGCCTTTGGCGCCGTTGTTGCGAGCTGTTGCCACAGAGTCATGACGTGCGCGAACGCAAGGATGAGTTGTACCGCAGGTTGTGCCACCTCGACCTTGAAGTGGTACTTGAATAGGCCTTTGGGCCATACGCATAAGGGAAAACATCATGGCCAAAGAAGGCTCGGTTGCACCTAAAGAACGTATCAACATCACGTTCAAACCCGCGACGGGCGGGGCTCAGGAAGAAATTGAACTGCCCCTTAAATTACTGGTGCTGGGCGACTACGTTCAGCGGTTCGACGAGCGCAAGCTGGAAGACCGCAAACCCATCGCCATCGACAAAATGACGTTCGATGAAGTGCTGGCCAAACAAGGCCTGACCTTGAACCTGAGTGTGCCCAATCGTCTGCAGGACGACGGTGGCCCTGATGAGCTGGGGATTGCGCTGCGGGTCAATGCGATGAAGGACTTCAACCCTGCAAGCCTCGTTGAGCAAGTGCCCGAGCTGAAAAAACTGATGGAGTTGCGCGAAGCCCTGGTTGCGCTCAAAGGCCCGCTGGGCAATGCGCCCAGTTTCCGCAAGGCAATTGAAGGGGTACTGGCCGATGACGAATCCCGTGCGCGGGTGTTGAGCGAGCTGGACCTGTCCGGTTCCCCCGCCTCGGACATTTGAGCCCCCCATCAGCAAAGGAATACCACGTCATGAGTACGCAAGCCGCATCGCAGCAACACGATCAGCAACCGAATGCCAGCATCCTTGATGGCATCATCGCCCAGACCCGACTGACCCCCCAGGACGACGGCTACAGCGTTGCCAGGCGCGGGGTGGCGGCATTTATTGAAGAGCTGCTCAAGCCACAGAACCAGGGCGAGCCGGTCAAGAAAGCCCTGGTTGACCGCATGATTGCCGAGATTGATGCCCGGCTCAGCCAGCAGATGGATGAAATTGTCCACCACCCGGACTTCCAGTCGCTGGAATCTGCGTGGCGCGGCTTGCAGGTATTGGTGGAGCGCACCAACTTCCGCGAAAACATCAAGATCGAAATCCTCAACGTGTCCAGAGCCGACCTGCTGGACGACTTCGAAGATTCGCCCGAAGTGATGCAATCGGGTTTGTACAAGCACATTTACACCGCTGAATACGGTCAGTTCGGCGGTGAGCCGGTCGGGGCAATCATTGCCAACTACTACCTGTCCCCAAGCTCGCCAGACATCAAACTGATGCAATACGTGTCCAGCGTCGCCTGTATGGCCCACGCGCCGTTTATTGCCTCGGCTGGGCCGCAGTTTTTCGGGCTGGAAAGCTTTACCGGGATGCCCAACCTCAAAGACCTGAAAGACCACTTCGGCGGGCCGCAATTCGCCAAATGGCAGAGTTTTCGGGAGTCTGAAGACGCGCGATACATGGCGTTGACCGTGCCGCGCTTTTTGCTGCGCACCCCGTATGACCCGCTGGAAAACCCGGTCAAAACGTTTGTCTATAAAGAGACCGTCGCCAACAGCCACGAGCATTACTTGTGGGGCAACACCGCGTATGCCTTTGCCTCCCGGTTGGCAGACAGTTTTGCCAAGTTCCGTTGGTGCCCGAACATCATCGGCCCGCAGAGCGGTGGGGCTGTCGAAGATTTGCCACTGCATCACTTTGAAAGCATGGGCGAGATTGAAACCAAGATCCCGACCGAAGTGCTGGTCTCCGACCGCCGTGAATACGAATTGGCGGAAGAAGGCTTCATCTCCCTGACCATGCGCAAGGGCAGTGACAACGCGGCTTTCTTCTCCGCCAGTTCAGTGCAGAAAGCCAAGTTGTTTGGCGCCAGCGAAGAAGGCAGGCGAGCAGAGCTGAACTACAAACTGGGCACCCAACTGCCTTACATGATGATCGTTAACCGGCTGGCGCATTACCTCAAGGTGTTGCAGCGCGAGCAACTGGGTTCCTGGAAAGAGCGCACCGACCTTGAGATCGAACTCAACAAATGGATCCGTCAGTACGTCGCGGACCAGGAAAACCCCGGTGCTGAAGTGCGTGGTCGTCGCCCGCTGCGGGCGGCGCAAATCATCGTCAGTGATGTTGACGGCGAGCCGGGCTGGTATCGCATCAACCTGAACGTGCGCCCGCACTTCAAGTACATGGGCGCTGATTTCACCCTGTCGCTGGTCGGCAAGCTGGACAAAGAGTGACGCAGGGGCGGGCATGACGGGATACGGCAGCCTTTTCGAGCGCTTGAAAGGCGATGCACAGAGGCGTGCGGGGCTGAGCCGCGAGAGGGCTGTCATGGCCTCGGTGGCTGCGCAGTTGACCCGGATGCTCAGTACCCGAGCGGGCAGCGTGCAAACGTTGCCCGACTACGGCCTGCCCGATCTAAACGACATGAGCGTCAGCCTGCACACGGCGTTGTCGCAGGCCCGTCAGTCCATTGAAACCTTCATCGAACAGTACGAGCCGCGCCTGACTCAGGTGCGGGTCGTCTCGTTGCCACGCGACCGGCACCCCCTGCGCTTGAGTTTCGCCATTGAGGCGTTGCTGGAGGTTGAGGGATTACGTCGCCAAGTCAGCTTCTCGGCTCAGCTCGATGGCAGCGGGCAGGTTCGGGTCGAGTCACTGCTTTGAATCAGCGTTTTCACTTTTTGATGTCGCCAATGATCAGGTAACCCGCGTGTCTTTTAACCAGTATTACCAACGCGAGCTCACGGCATTACGCCAGTTGGGCAGTCGCTTCGCTGAGCGCAATCCGGCACTGGCCCCCTTTTTGGGGCAGGCGGGGCGTGATCCGGATGTGGAGCGGTTGCTCGAAGGGTTCGCGTTTCTGACCGGGCGCCTGCGCCAGAAGCTCGATGACGAACTGCCCGAGCTCAGTCACTCGCTGATGCATTTGCTGTGGCCCAACTACATGCGGCCGCTGCCGGCTTTTAGCCTGTTGCAATTTGACCCGTTGAAGCAGGCCGGGCCTGCCCTGCGGGTGCCTCGCGATACGGGAGTGGCCAGCCTGCCGCTCAAAGGCGTGAGCTGTCAGTTTCGCACCTGCTACGCCACCGATCTGTTGCCTTTGCAACTGACCGGGCTGACGCATTCAGTGACGGGCGACGGTGCGTTGTTGAGCCTGCAACTGGACATGACGTGCCCGGGGCATCTGGGTGAACTGGACGTGAGCCAATTGCGCCTGCACCTGGCGGGCGAGCGCTATATCAGCCAAACGCTTTACCTCGGTCTGCTGCGTCACGTGGATCACGTCACCGTGCTGGCCAAGGATGATCTCGGGGAGCAATTGGGCGTATTCACATTGCCCCCCGACTGCTTGCAGCCCGTGGGTTTTGCGGAGGATCAAGCACTGATTCCCTATCCGCTGAACACATTCCGCGGGTATCGCTACTTGCAGGAATACTTTGCGTTTCAGGACAAGTTTTTGTTCGTCGACCTGAGCGGGCTGGACGTTATCCACAGCCTGGCGCCCGAGACCCTGAAACAAACCCGCAGCCTCGAACTGCGTTTTCTGATTCGCCAGCACAGCGCTCAACGCCTGCGGCCGACCCGTGACAACGTGAAGTTGTATTGCACGCCTGTGGTCAATTTGTTTGCCCACGATGCAATGCCGATTCGGCTGGACGGCAAGCAGGACGAGTATCTGTTGATGCCATCCAGGCTCGATAGCGCGCACTGCGCCGTGTTTTCTGTCGACCATGTCAGCGGCTGGCGGTCTGGCGGTGCGGGTGAACAGAGCTATGTGCCGTTCGAATCGTTTGAACACGATCCCAGTTTCGATGTGTCGCAAGCCCATGCCCATTACAGCATCCGCCAGCGTTCCTCGCAGGTGCATGAGGGGCTCGACACCTTTCTGAGCGTGGGCGTACGTCAGCCCGAGCACAGCGAAACGCTGTCGGTGGAGATGACCTGCACCAACCAGAACCTGGCGCGAGGGCTGGCGCCCGGCGCGATTTGCCTGCCGGGCGAAGACATGCCCGAGGGGCTGGCGTTTCGCAACATCACCCGCGTGACCTCCAGTTATGCGCCGCCGATCAACCGCGACTTTCTCTGGAAGTTGATCAGCAACATGTCGCTCAACTATTTGTCGCTGGCCAATGTGGACGCCTTGAAGGTGATCCTCGAAACCTACGACCTGCCGCGCTACTACGACGAGCAGGCCGAGCGTGTCAGCAAGAACCTGCTGAACGGCCTCACGTCCATCCGCCACGAACACGTGGACCGACTGCACCGTGGTTTGCCGCTACGGGGCGTGCGTACCGAACTGACGATAGACCCCCAAGGCTATATCGGTGAGGGCGACGTGTTTGTTTTCGCCTCTGTGCTCAACGAGTTTTTTGCCCTTTACGCCAGCCTCAACTCTTACCACGAGCTGCGCGTCACCAGTACCCAGGGAGATCGCTACCAATGGACACCGCGCATGGGCTTGCAGCCCCTGCTTTGAGCGGGCTGTCCACACGCATACGAGAGTACTCGCTGTATCAGGCGGTGTTGCTGGTCATGGACCGATTGCGTGAAGGCAATCCGGACATCAGCGATGACGCGCTGTACGAGCGTCTTGAATTCGTTGCCAACCCCAGCCTGGGGTTTCCGGGCTGTGATGTTGAGCACGTGACGTTTTTTACCGAACACGGCCAGCTTCGCGCGCGTTTGTGTTTCAACCTCATGGGGTTGGTGGGCTCGTCTTCTCCGCTGCCCGCGTTTTACGCCGAGCAAGCGCTGGAGGAGGGCGACGAGGCCAATGTCACGCGCGGGTTTCTGGATCTCTTTCATGATCGCTTACAGCGTTTGATGTTGCCGATCTGGCGCAAATACCGCTACGGCGCCCGCTTTCAACGAGGCGCGACAGACCCGTTTTCCAGCCAGTTATTCGCCCTGATCGGGTTGGGTGGCGAACAGATTCGTCAGGCGCAAGGGCTGAATTGGCGGCGCTTGCTGCCCTATCTCGGGCTCCTGAGTTTGCGGGCACATTCGGCGGCCCTGATTGAGTCAGTGCTGCGTTACTACTTCAAGCACGCGGCGCTGACGATCGAGCAATGCATCGAGCGCCGAGTCGTTATCGCGCCTGAGCAACGCAATGCCTTGGGCCTGGGCAATCACCAACTCGGTGACAGCCTGGTGCTGGGGGAAAGGGTTCGCGACCGCAGCGGCAAATTCCGCATTCACATCCGCGACCTGGACTGGCAACGCTTCCACGAATTTCTGCCGATTGGCGAGGGCTATCAGCCGCTGTGCGCGCTGGTGCGATTCACCTTGCGTGACCCGCTGGACTACGACATCCGGCTGCAACTGCGCCACGAAGAAGTGCGCGAACTGCGTATTGGCGCGCACAACACCTGCCGTCTCGGCTGGACCAGCTGGCTGGGGCGCGAGCGGGCGGACGGCGTCGTGACCCTGAACAGCACACTTCATTAAGGACGGATGACATGATCAACGTTGACCTGCAAGACCTGATTCAAGCGCTGGACCCGGCAACCCGCCGTGACCTGGAAGCGTGCGCCGAGCGCTGCGTGGGGCGGGGTGCACACCTGGTGGTGGTGGAGGATCTGCTGCTGGGCCTGCTGGAGCGGCCCGACAGTTTACTGATGCGTGCCTTGCTCGACGCCGATATCGACGCCGGGCAGTTAAATGCAGCCTTACAGCCTCGCACTGAACAGGGCGCATCGCGCAATCCGGTGTTTGCTCCAGAACTGATTCAGTGGCTGCAAGATGCCTTGCTGGTCGCCCACCTTGAACTCAAGCAAGCGCACGTCGATCAGGCGGCCTTGCTGCTGGCGCTGCTGGGTAACCCTTTGCGTTATGCGGGCAGCCGGTATTACGCGCTGCTGTCCGCGCTCAATACCGAACGATTGAAGTCCTTTGCCTTGTCACAACAGGTGTCAGGCAGCCCGGCGTCTGCGGTGGTAGGCGGTGAATCCCTGTTGCAACGCTTTACCCATGACCTCACGGCCCAGGCCCGGGCCGGGCAGCTCGATCCGGTGTTGTGCCGTGACGACGCCATCCGGCAAATGATCGACATCCTGGCGCGGCGTCGTAAGAACAACCCGATTGTGGTGGGGGAAGCGGGCGTGGGCAAAACCGCGATCGTGGAAGGGCTGGCGTTGCGCATCGCGGCCAACGAAGTGCCGCCGGTGTTGCAGGGCGTTCAATTGCTGTCGCTGGACATGGGCTTGCTGCAAGCGGGCGCCAGCGTGAAAGGAGAATTCGAACGTCGTCTCAAGGGCGTCATCGACGAGGTCAAAGCCTCCCCCGTGCCGATCATTGTGTTTATCGACGAAGCCCATACCCTGATTGGCGCGGGGGGCAATGCCGGGGGCTCGGACGCTGCCAACTTGCTCAAGCCTGCATTGGCCCGTGGCGAACTGCGCACCATCGCGGCCACCACGTGGAGCGAATACAAAAAATACTTCGAAAAAGACCCCGCACTGGCCCGGCGCTTTCAGCCGGTGCAGCTGCACGAACCGACTGTCAGCGAGGCCGTGACCATTCTGCGCGGCCTGGCGCACGTGTATGAAAAAAGCCACGGGATTTACCTGCGCGACGATGCGGTAGTGGCGGCTGCCCACTTGTCGGCGCGTTATCTGGCCGGACGCCAACTGCCTGACAAAGCCGTGGATGTGCTCGACACCGCCTGTGCCCGCGTGCGCATCAGTCTGGCGGCGGCACCGGAACAACTGGAACGCCTGCGGGCCGAGTTCGCAGAGGGTGAGCGTCAGGTTCATGCCTTGCGACGGGATGCCGAAGCGGGACTGGTGGTGGATAGCGCTGCACTGGAGGCGCTGGAGCAACGGCTGATACAGGTCGACGCTGAACAGGTCGCGCTCAATGACGCCTGGCTTGCGCAGCGCGCGTTGGCCGAGCGCTTGCTGGAACTGCGTCAGCGTCTGGCCAAGGCCCGTGAGGAAGATGAGCCGCAGGCGCTCGAACAGGTGCCGGTACTGGAAGCGGAACTTCAGGCGACCCAGCACGCCTTGAGTCAGGCCCATCTGCGTGAGCGGCTGGTCAGTTTTGAGGTTTGCCCACGCCTGGTGGCCGAAGTGGTCAGTGCGTGGACGGGCGTGCCGCTGACGCAATTGGCCCGAGAGCACAGCGTCAAGGTCGCACATTTCGCACAAGATTTACGCGCCCGCATTCTCGGTCAGGAACAGGCGATTGGTCAGTTGGACCGCGCCATGCGGGCTGTAGCGGCGGGGGTCAACAAACCCGATGCGCCTGTCGGGGTTTTCCTGCTGGTGGGCCCCAGCGGTGTGGGCAAGACCGAAACCGCGCTGGCGCTTGCCGATCTGCTGTATGGCGCCGAGCGCTTTGTCACCACCATCAACATGTCGGAGTTCCAGGAGAAGCACACCGTTTCGCGCTTGATTGGCGCGCCGCCCGGTTATGTCGGCTACGGCGAGGGCGGCATGCTCACGGAAGCCGTGCGGCAAAAACCGTATTCCGTTGTGTTGCTGGACGAGGTTGAAAAGGCGGACCCCGACGTCCTGAATCTGTTCTATCAAATCTTCGACAAAGGGGTGGTCAACGACGGCGAAGGACGTGAGATCAACTTTCGCAATACGTTGATTCTGATGACCTCCAACCTGGGCAGTGAGCGTATTCAAGCGCTGTGCGCAAACGGTGCGCACCCTGACGCCGAGGAGCTTGAAGCGCACATCCGCCCGCTGCTCAGCCAGCACTTCAAACCGGCCCTGCTGGCGCGGATGCGGGTGGTGCCGTATTACCCGGTGAACGGCGCAGTGTTGCGCGAACTGGTTGAGCTCAAGCTGGTGCGGCTGGGCGAACGTCTGTCGCGGCGTCATCTGCGGTTCAGCCATTGCCAGCGTCTGGTGGACCATTTGGTCGAACGCTGCACGCGAAGTGATAGCGGCGCCCGATTGATCGATGACCTGCTGGACGCTCATGTCCTGCCGCTGGTCGCGGATCGGATACTGGACGCTCTCGCCTGCGGGCAAACCCTTACCTCTGTACATATCACGCTGGACGCCCAGTCCCGCGTGTTATGTGACTGTGAGTGAGGGGCGCGTGATGTTTAGTCAAATCCCGCAGCCGCTGGAGTATGCCGAAGCCCTGCTGGCCCACTTCTCCCGCCTGTCACAGAGCACCGACAGCAGCACGCTGCTGAGTCAGAGTGCCCAGGCCATGGCACAACTCACCGGGTGCCAGTTGAGTCAGCTTTACCTGCTCGATGCCTCTCGCGAACGGCTGGAACTCAAGGCTCAGTGGCTGGAAGGAACGCTGCACCCGGCGTTGGGCTCCGGACGCTCTGCCGACCATTGCCAAGAGCCTTTGCTGCAATACGCGATTAGCCAAAACAGGGTCGTGGACCTGAGCAACCTCGACAGCCGTCTGCACAATATCGATTTCCTGCCCCGTGCTGGCGACCCTTGGCGTTCGCTGTTGGCCGTGCCAATGCGCGATTCACGTCAGACCGTGGCCGGTGTATGGATGCTGGCCAGTTGCACGCACATGCCGCTGCAAGGGTATGCCCCGTCATTAGGCGCCTTGGGCAGCGCCGCCTTGATGCAGATGAGCCTCTTGGAGCGCCGCCCGCAACAGGGCAAACCGTTGGGCCGCTGTGTGAGTGCCGGGACCCTGATCGGCTCCAGCCCGGTGATGCGCAAAACCTATCAATTGATCAATCGCGTGGTGCACAGCCCGTACACCGTGCTCCTGCTGGGAGAGACCGGCACGGGCAAGGAAGTCGTCGCACGGGCCATTCACGACAGTGGCCCACGGCGTGCGCAGCCCTTCATCGTGCAGAACTGCGCCGCGTTCCCTGAGGACCTGCTCGAAAGCGAGTTGTTCGGGTATCGCAAAGGGGCCTTTACCGGGGCGGACCGTGACCGCAAAGGGCTGTTCGATGCCGCCCACGGCGGCACCCTGTTGCTGGACGAAATCGGTGACATGCCCCTGGCGCTGCAAGCCAAGTTATTGCGTGTGCTGCAAGAAGGTGAAATCCGGCCTTTGGGCTGCAATGAAAGCCACACCATCGACGTTCGCATCATTGCGGCCACCCACTGTGACTTGAAGCAACGGGTGAGTCAGGGGCGTTTTCGTGAAGACCTTTATTACCGCCTCGCCCAGTTTCCGGTGGTCCTGCCTGCCCTGCGTGAGCGCGGCCGGGACATCTACGATCTGGCCACTCATTTCGCGGCCCAAACCTGCGCATTTCTACAGCGCCGCCCGGTGGTGCTGGCAGACAGCGCCATGGCGCAACTGGCCTGTTACGCCTTTCCGGGCAATGTGCGCGAGCTCAAGGGGCTGGTTGAGCGTGCGGTCTTGCTGTGTGACGGGCATGAGCTGTTGGCCGAGCATTTTGCCCTGCCCAGCGAGCTGAACGATGAGTCAGGGCGCCTGAATTTTCGTAAGCGCATGGACGCTATGGAGCGCGGTTTGCTGCTCGACTGTTTACGCCGCAACGCCGGCAACCAGACGTTGGCCGCCCAGGAACTGGGCCTTGCACGGCGCACGCTGCTGTACCGGCTGGGGCGTTTGAATATCAATTCCGATGAGATTCGCGCCTATGCCTCGTGATCCCCGCGCGGGCCATGGGTTCGAGGCCCGGCCACTAAATGGAGATGAGTTGATGACGGTTCGCCACCGACTGCACGTGGTGCTGACGCTGGCCTTGTTGTGCGCGCTGGGCGGCTGCAAGGGCAATTACACCTTCACTGACAGCGACTATCGCCCGCTGGGTGATCCGCACGCCATCAATCGCGGTAAATGACCCTCAGGAGCAGCATCATGATGGAACTGGTTTTTGACTTGCTGGCCACGTCGCCGATGGCGACGGGCCAACCCAGTCAGTACAGATTCACCCCGGCGGGCGGCGTCATTGGCCGCAGTCATCAATGCGACTGGGTGCTCGCGGACGCAACCGGGACGGTCTCCGGCCAGCATGCGCGGATCAGCCATGAACGCGGTGCGTACTTCATTCAGGACGTGAGTACCAACGGCATTTCGATCAGTGGCGGACAGGCCTATCTGCCTCCCGGCCAGTTGCAGCTGATTAATCACGGCGATGTGTTCGGCCTTGCCGGCCTGTCTATTCGGGCCCGGCTGGAACCGCCGCTGGAGGTGCGCCTGGAACAGGTCGGCGTGCCGCAACCCGCAGGCAGCCTGATCCCGGATGATGCGTTTATCGAGCCAGACGTGTTGCAAGTGCTTCGGGAAAACGCGTTTGCCTCACCGTTCGGGGAAGAGCCGGGGGGGCAGCACGACCATCACGTTGGTTTCACCCCTGTTGACCTTGAACACCTGATCGTCCCGCGGCTGGTTGCCCCCACGCAGCCCGACGAGGTTTCAGCGCAAGGCCCGGGAGCATCCCCGGCTGATTCGTTTTGGGAGGCGTTTGGCCAGGCGCTGGGCGTGGACGCGCGCGCCCTTGATCAGGCGGGCAGAGAGTCGCTGGCACTGAATGTCGCCGGGTTGCTCAAGCAGTGCGTCGCCGGGTTGCAACAGTGCATGTGGACGCGTGGCGAATTGAAAAATGAGTTGCGTCTGGCGCACACCGTTGCGCCGGGAGCGGCGCGAAACCCGCTCAAATCGTCCCACGATGCGCAGCATGCCTTGAGGCAGTTGCTGGGGCCTCGCGCGCCTCATCAGCCGACGCCAGAGCAATCGGTTACGGGCGCATTTCGTGATGTGCAGGCCCATCAAGTGGCCTTGCTCAGCGCCAGCCGTGCGGCGATGCGTGGCTGTCTTGAGCACTTTTCCCCACGCCAACTGACCTTGCGTTTCGAGCGTGATGGCCGCCCGCCGCTGCTGGCCACCGCGGGCAGTCGATGGCGTGCGTTTGGGCGCTACCACCAGGCGCTGCAACAGGACGATGACTGGACCGAGCGGTTGCTGGCCCGGGATTTTGCCAAGGCCTACGAAGAGCAAGTGCGTTTGATTTCCACCCTTCACCAGACCCCGCAAGGATGAGGCCGATGCCGCGTTGTACTGCTGTTCATTTCAAGGCACCGATGGTGCTGCTCACGCTGCTGTTGGCGGGTTGCAGCGCGCTGTCGCCGTATTCGAGCGTCACCAAACTGGACCTGACCCTGAGCGCCAGTGACCAGGTCAACCCGGACGTACACGGGCGCGCTTCACCGGTTGTCATTCGGCTGCTCGAACTCAAGCATCCCGTGGCGTTTGAGAACGCTGATTTTTTCAGCGTGTATGAACGCGCCGACAGCGTCTTGGCTCAAGACCTGCTCATCAGCGAAGAACTCGAATTGCGTCCCGGCGAGACGGTTTCGCACAAGCTCAGTGTTGCCCCCGTCAGCCGCTATGTCGGTGTGCTGGCCGCGTATCGCGACTTGCCGCAAACCCGATGGCGCTATGTGATCACCTTGAGCCCCGAGCAGATCACGCAAGCACACCTGGTGCTCGATCAAGCAGGCATCCGTCGCGCCGATGACGTGAACCCTGATGCAGGTGATGACGCATGAATGTGCATAAAGTGATCTGGGAGGAAGGCCTGCTGCTGCGCCCGCAACACTTCCAGCACAGCGACCGTTATTACGATCACCAGTTGAAAACCCGAACCCAAATGCTGGGTCGTTACCTCTGGGGGTTTTTCAGGCTGGAGATCGATGTGCAGTTTCTCAACATGAGCAAGCTGGTCATCAGCCATGCGTCCGGCGTGCTGCCGGATGGCAGCCTGTTCGAGCTGGGCGGCGATAACCAGCCTCTCGCGCTCGATATCCCGCCCAATACCGGGCAAACCCCTGTGTACTTGGCCTTGCCACTGGTCACAGGCAACCACATCGAGGCGCGTCGCACCGACCACGCCGATGTGTTGTCGCGCTACACCCGCTATGAAGCACAGGTTGCAGACTCCAACGCGGGTGAGAACGCCATCAGCCCGATCAGTTGCGGGCGGCCGGACTTTCGCTTGCTGCTGGGCGCGCAGCAGAGCGATCAGGCCTGGGTCAAATTGCAAGTGTGCGAGATCCAGGACACCACGCCCGACGGCGTCATCAGGCTCAATACGCAGTGTGTGCCCACCTACCTCCACACGCACTGCTCGGGATACGTGCAGTCGTGTCTCAAGGAAGTCATCAGCATGCTCGGCCACCGGGCCGAGAAGCTGGCCGAGCGGATTCGCTCGAACGGCAAAGTGGGAGGCGCCGAAGTCGGTGACTTCATGATGCTGCAACTGATTAACCGCAGCGAACTGGTGTTGCTGCACTACTTGCAGCTCGAACAAGTGCACCCCGAGGAGTTGTATTGCGTGCTGCTGGCGTTGCTGGGTGACCTGTCGACCTTTGCCAGCGAGACCAAGCGTCCCCGTTTGCACAGCCACTACCAGCACAGCAATCAGGGCGATAGCTTCCGCGCGCTGATGCAAGCGTTGCGCGAGGCGCTGTCGATGGTGCTCGAACAACACGCGATTGAACTGGTGCTGCAGCCGCGTCAATACGGCGTGCATGTCGCGCAGTTTGATGACCTTTCGCAACTGGGCACGACGACGTTCGTGGTGGTGGCCAGGGCCGCGTGTGACAACGAAGCCTTGCGCCATAGGTTGCCCGCGCACTTGAAGATTGGCCCGGTGGAAAACATCCGCCATTTGGTCAACCTGCACCTGCCGGGTTTCAAGCTCAAGCCGCTGGCGGTCGCGCCCCGGCAATTGCCGTATCACGCCGACCAAACCTATTTCGTGCTCGAACTGACAGCCGATGACCTGGCGCAAATGGAGCGCTCGGGCGGTTTTGCGTTTCATGCGTCGGGCGAGTTTGCCCAGCTTGAACTGACTTTTTGGGCCATCAGGAACTGACTCCCATGAACACGCAGACGCCTTATTCGCACGATGCCAAAACCCTGTTGCTGGACCGTTACGGCAGAGCGCCGCGACACGTTGCCCTGACCGACAGCGAGCCAGTGCCGCGCATTGAAAACATCGATGAACGCATCGTCTACAACGCACAGCTCAAACCGACTGAGCACATCAGTGTCGGCCTTAATCCCCTGATCGCGGCAGCCAGCGATGTGCTGTCATTTGTGGTGGGGATCGACGACCACAGGGCGCAAAACGACCTGCTGGTCCTGCATGCCCGGCTCAGCACAGAAATAAAGGCCTTCGAAACCAACGCCCTGCATGCGGGGTGTGAAAGCGGGCAGGTCATCAACGCCCGGTACGTCCTGTGCACGGTGCTGGACGAAGCCATCTGCACCACGGTGTGGGGCAATGAGCTGGACTGGTCGCAAAAAAGTCTGTTGGGCAGTTTTCACAATGAAACCTTTGGCGGCGAGAAGGTGTTTCAACTGATTGAGCGGTTTTCCCGCGAGCCCGCGAAGAACCTGTATTTGCTTGAGTTGCTGTATGTCTGCCTGTCGCTGGGGTTCGAGGGGCGCTTTCGCGTGGAGACGCGCGGGACCCTCGAACTGGAGTCGATACGCGACAACCTCTATCGCCAGATCCGTCATTTGCGCGGCGATGTCATCCGCGAAGTCTCGCCTCACTGGCAAGGCCTGAACGCACCGCGCAGCAGTGCGGTACGCCTCGTGCCGCGCTGGTTATGGGTCACGTTCACCCTGAGCTGCCTGACGGTGATGTACACCGGGTTCGCCTGGGTGCTGAGCCAACAGCGTGAAGCCGTGATGCAACCTTACGAACAGCACGTTGCAGCGGACCAGCCTGCAGTTGCGAACAGGAAGTCATGATGAAAAGTGTGTTGAAAAAAGCCGCAGCGTTACTGACACAAACATGGCTCTGGAGCCTCTTGCTGGTGCTGTCCGTTGCGCTGCTGGTGTGGTGGGGCGGGCCGTTGCTGGCCGTAAACGATCACAAGTTTTGGGCCGACCCCGTGGCGCGGTTGTTGAGCATCAGTGTCTTGATCCTCGTGTGGGGGCTGGCCATGGTGTTTGTCAGCTGGCGTGCAGGCCAGCATAAAAAAGCCATGGCAGACAGCGAAGAAGGCCAGATTCAAGCGCGTGAGGCACTCGACGCCGAGGCCGCACGCAAAACCCTGCGCAAGCGTTTCAAGCAAGCGCTGCACACCCTGAAAAACACCAGCGTGTACAAAGGGCGTAGTGAGCGCTGGCGCGACGAACTGCCCTGGTACGTGGTGCTCGGGCCGCAAGGCGCCGGCAAGACCAGCCTGCTCGATTTTTCCGGGCTGGAGTTTCCACTGAATAAACTTGATCGCAGCCTCACCCGCGACCTGCGCGGTACGCGGGACTGTGAGTGGTACTTTGCCGAACACGGGGTGCTGATCGACACCGCCGGGGGCTATCTGACCCAGGGCAATGAACCGGTTAATGCCAGCGGCTGGAAGACCTTGCTGGGCCTGCTGCGCAAACGCAAACGCGAGCGACCGTTGAACGGGGTGCTGGTGACTGTCCCGGTGGACAGCCTGATGCAGGCCAGTCACGACAGGCTCTCCGGGCTGTCGGATCAGATCCGGGCACGGCTGCAAGACGTTCATCAGGTATTACGCATCGAGTTGCCGGTGTACCTGGTGCTGACCAAGACCGACCTGATACCCGGCTTTACCGAGTTTTTCGAGGCTCTGACCCGTGAAGAACGTGCTCAGGTATTCGGTGCCACCTTTGAGTCGGGGCAGGGCGGTGCAGCGCTCATGCGTAGCGAGTGCGAGGCGTTGTTGGTGCGGCTTAACAGCCAGGTCATCGCGCGGATGCATCAAGAACGCGATACCCGGCGGCGCGGGCGAATGCTGGACTTCCCTCGGCAATTGAGTGACGTCGCGACGCAGTTGTGTGTGTTTGCCGACATGACGTTCACCGGCAACCGCTATCAACGGGCCAGCCCGCTGCGGGGTTTTTATCTGACCAGCGCGCCTCATGTCCCGCAGCCTGATGAAACCGGGGCTGGCGTGGAGCACACCCGGGCGATGCCCGCGATGCTCTCGGGCCATGCTTACTTCATCCATCATCTGCTCAGCCGCGTGATGTTCCCCGAGGCGCAACTGGCCGAACTGGACAAGCGCGAGCGCCGACGCCTGCATTGGGGGCAGCGTTTCCACTACATGGCGGCCATGGGCGTGCTGGCTGCTTTGGGCATGTTGTGGGCCGCCAGCTTTTCATCCAACCACGGGCGTCTTGAACAATTGCGACAGCTGGCCCAGCAATGGGGTCAACAACAGGGGCAGTTGAGCCCCCGTGATGATGCCAAGGCAGTTCTTCAGACCCTGGACACGCACTACGCCGCCACCCAGGTCTTTGCCTCGCCACTGGACACGGCCCTGTATGAACGCACGGGGCTGTATCAAGGCGCAGAGGTGCGCGAGCGGGTCGAACGTGCTTATCAACACACCTTGCAAACCGAGTTGATGCCACGGGTTATCCAACAGCTCGAACAACAGATTCGCGCCAACTTGAGCAACCGCGACTCCTTGCTCAACAGCCTGCGCGCCTACCTGATGTTCGACGTCAGTGACAAGCGCGACCCCGCCTGGCTCAAGGGGTGGGTGGCCAACGACTGGTCGATGCGCTATCGCGGCCTGACACAGGTGCAGAACGGCCTGAATCAGCACTTCGAACGGTTACTGAAAACCCCGATAAAGCCTGTGCTGGATACGGCCCTGATTGCTCAAGCGCGTCAGGTGCTGCGCAGTGAGTCGTTGGCAACCGTGGTCTATCGCACGCTGCGCGAGCAGTCACGATCCTTGCCGCCTTACAGCCTTGCTCAGCACCTGGGGCCGCAAGGTCATCTGTTCAGCGGCGCCGATTATGAGATTCCGGGGTTTTACACGCGCCAAGGTTATCAACAGTATTTTTCGATCCAGGGCGTAAGCCTGGTGAGCGGCATTCTGCGCGATAACTGGGTGCTGGGAGAGGGCAGCAGCATCAGCGCGATGGACATGCGCAAGCTCATGGTTGAACTGGAACAACTCTACTTCCACGATTACGCCGAACAGTGGACGGCGGCAGTCGGGCATCTGGGGCTGGAGCCGTTCGATGACGCACGGGACAGTGCCGAGCAACTGGCCGGGATGACCTCTGCCAACTCGCCGGTGGTGCGCATGCTGCTGGCGGTGCGGGAAAACACACGCTTCAGCACGTTGGGCGACGCGTTACCGGCATTGCCCTCCGCCCCCGCTGCCGGGCCGCTGGCAGGAGCGGTTACGGTTGCCGCAGACGTGGCGGCCAAGGGGGCTGAGGCGGTGTCGGATCACGTGCCGGACACCGCCAAAAAAGCCTTGCAGCGACAGTTCGAGCCGCTTCATCAGTTATTGGATGACAACAACGGCCCCGCTGGCAGCCTCTTGCCTCTGTTGGCCGGGCTGACCGATCTGCAGTCGCAAATGGCCGGACTGGCCAGCGCCAGTGCGCCGGATAACGCGGCCTATGAAATCGCCCGCCAGCGCATGAGCGGCCAGCGAGATGCCTTGAGCCACCTGCGCCAGAGCGCTCAACGTCTGCCGCGTCCGCTGGATCGCTGGTTCAACGGTGTGGCTGAAAACACCTGGAGGCTGGTGCTCAACGATGCCTATCAATTCGTGGATAAGCGCTACAAATACGAGCTGTACAGGTTTTATACGCGCGCCATCGACCGACGTTACCCCTTCAGTGCCCACAGCAGCAGTGATGTGGCGCTCAACGACTTTCGGGAGTTTTTCAAAGGCCAGGGGCTGGTTGAGCAGTTCTTCGATAACTGGCTCAAACCGTTCGTCGCTGGCGAAGCGGGCAACTACCGTTTGCGCAGCATGGACGGCCAGCACTTGCCGATGTCGGCCGCCTTCTTTGAACAAATCGCCACAGCGCAGATCATTCGACAGGGCTTCTTCGCGCAGGACCCGTCGCAGCCGCAAGTGCAGTTCACCCTGGAACCCTACAGCCTGGACTCCAGCGTGAGCCGCGCGCAGTTGCGTTTCGGTGATCAAGTCATTGAATACCGGCATGGCCCTATTGTGACCACCACCCTGCAATGGCCGACGTCGATCAACAACGGGCGCACCAGCCTGGTGTTGGAGAAAGCGGCGGGGCGTCCGCTGGGCATCGAAAAAAGCACCGGCCCGTGGTCGTTTTTCAGGGTGCTGGACTTGATGCAGGTGGATTACCTGAGCGGTCGCGACGTCATGTTGCTGCAAGCGGAGGTGGGCGGTCTGCGGGCCAACTACCTGCTGACGAGCCAGCGCACGCCCAACCCCTTTGACCTGCAAGTGCTGCGCAGTTTTCGCTTGCCGGCGCAATTGTGAAGCCCACCGGGATGACTTGGCGAAGCGCTGCGCGCACGGACATGGGCAAGGTGCGCACACGTAACGAAGACGCCGTTCTCGACCGTCCGCAGCAGGGGCTCTGGGCGGTGGCGGACGGTATGGGAGGCCACTCGCACGGTGATCTTGCCAGCCTGAGGCTGGTCAGCTGTTTGGGCGCGCTGCCTGCGCAAACGGATTTTGAGTCACGGCTGCAGGCCGTGCGCGAGTCCCTGCACGACACCCATCACCGCCTGATTACTGACTCGGCGGGCACTGTCAGCGGCAGCACCGTGGTGGTCTTGATCCTCGAAGGGCAGCAGGGGGCGTGTATCTGGGCCGGGGACAGTCGTTGTTATTTGTGGCGCGAACAGCGGCTGTACCAACTCTCTCGTGATCACTCCTTTGCACGGCAACTGATGGAGCAAGAACACATGAGCCCCGGGCAGGCCATGGCGCATCCCGATGCACGGGCCTTGACCCGTGCGGTGGGGGCCGGGGAGCGGTTGACGCTGGATATTCTGGCGTTTGCTGTTCAGCCGGGGGATGTGTTCCTGTTGTGCAGCGACGGCCTTTATCAAGACTTGAGCCCGAAAATGTTAGGGCAGGCGATGAATGAAGACGCCCCGCACACCGGCCTGGCGCGTTTGTTCGACGCCGTGCTGGCGGGCGAGGCGCGGGATAACTTGAGTGCCGTGGTGATCGCTCAATGACTCAACCGCTTCTGACGGGGACGTGGGAGGTGCCACGCTTATGGGGTGGCCGCTACCGGTTGGAGCGTTTGCTGGGCGCCGGTGGCATGGGCGCGGTCTACTGCGCGCGCGACCTGTTGCAGGAGCAGTTAGGTGATCCGTACGCCGACGTGGCCCTGAAAATCCTCAATGACGAACTCGCCCACGCGCCCGACGCCAATGCCCTGCTGTTCAACGAATTTGCGCTGATGCGTCAGGTTCGCCATCCCAACCTCGTGCACCTGTATAGCTTTGGCATCGACCCCGAGCATGATCGGGGATTTATCGTGATGGAGCTGCTGCGCGGCCCGACCCTCGACCGCGTTTTGTGCGAGCGCCCCTTGGGCTTGCCCCTGCACGAGTTGCAGGAAATCGGCTTGCCCTTGCTCTCGGTGCTGGCGCACGCCCATCAACACGGCGTGCTGCATGGCGACATCAAACCCGGCAACGTACTGCTGAGCGAGCAGGGCGTGCGCCTGTTTGACTTCGGGCTTGGACAAAGCGAAGCGGGGCAACTGCAAGGGCTGGCGTCGTTGAGCCGTACCCGATTCAACGCCTGGACGCCCGGTTATGCGGCGCCCGAACTGCGACACGGCGGCCCGTTAACGCGCCAGGCTGAACTCTACAGCGTGGGTTGCTTACTGCATGAACTGGCCACGGGCAAACCGCCCTTCAATCCGCGCATACCCGCACTGTCGGAGTATCCGCCCCAGCGCTCGCCGCACAAAAAGCCCCGGCACCTGCCAAGTCAATTCTGGTCGGCGCTGCAAACGGCGATCAAGCAGGACCCTAAGCAGCGAACGGTGAGCATTGAGCAACTGAGTGAGGCGCTGAAACCCGCGAAAAAGCGCTGGTGCTTTAAGCGCGGGACGTAATCGGCGGGCATTAAAAAGCCGGCTTGTGGCCGGCGTTATTTCTAAGTTTTAGCCTTATTTTGCTGGTTTATCCGGTTTTGTCGGCTTTTGTCCCCCCATTTGTCCCCCCATGTAGGTTCTGCGTTACCAAATTATAGGGTTAACCTCGGCTGGGGGTGCAAGGGTGAACGGGTTAGCCGTCTCTTATGATGCTACCTGCCTTTGGCTACCACGCGAGTAATGCGGAGTCGGCGACCCTCCCAGGTTCAAGCGCGTTTAACGCTTCGCTTCTTCGCAGCGTACGCAGCCAGTTGCTCAAGTGCGTACTGGATTGCATAGGGCGCTGGTCGGTAGGTGGCCGACTCTTGTCTGCTCAAGTAGTAGCGCATAACCCGGTCCGTGATGCCGAGTGCAGTTGCTGCTGCTTCTTGGGTGATGCCTGCGGTCTCCAGAAGGCCACGCAGGTATGCCGGGGACGGGTCGTGCAGTGAGGCGTCTGGCTTTCGAGGGTACATGTCGTTAGTCCCGTATCCCGTATACCCGGTTGAGTGGTATTTACCGGAACCCCCCGATGAGGGGAGGTTTGTGCCGCTGGCTGCTATGCGCCGGGGATTCATACGCAATAGCTGTGCGATGCTCTATTGTTAGGCCCCCGGCTCTTAGGCGCTTCTTGATGAGCTGCCTTATGCAATACACACCATAGCTCGTCATCAGTTCTTCCTCTCAACGAGTACGTCAACGTGTGCTTATTCCTCAGCTTCCGTGTTGGCAGGGTTAGAGGGGGTGACTGCAAAGTAATACTCGTCGTTGGCATACGGATCGAACTTAGGGCGAGCGATGCGACCTTGATCCATGGCGTATTGAAGCACGTCGCGTACTTCCAACCAGCCGTCTGGCTTGATTACGTTCAGCGCTTCAATGGCTTTGATAATTTCTCGCCAGCCAGTTTTTTCTGGCTTGATGGTGTCTAGCAACGTGTTAAGGATCAGCTGCTGGCGCTCGGTTTGATTCATTTTGGTCACTGGCCTCATTTCGTCTTCGGTTGGTGTCATTACCGTTGTAACGACATCGATGCCGTAGTGGCGAATGAATTCGTAAGCTTCTTCGCGGCTCAGGTCGCCCTTGATGATCTCAACGCGGTCACGCATTGGCTTGTCAAAGTGAACGATGGTGACGTCGTATTTACCGCCGCCAACTTGAACAGAAAGCGGTACCCCTGTGCGCTCGCGGGTTTCCCGCACAATGCGAGTCTCTGCAAGCTGTTGCAGTTCTGCCTCGGTCACGACGTCCCACTAAGGGCGCTCAAATAGATCTGGGTACACGCGGTGTTTGGTTAAGAAGTAGCGCTTGGAAAGCTCAATGCAGCTCTCACGGTTACAGTCAGGCGTTTTGATCACATAAAGGAACGGTGTCTCTAGGTTCTTTTCACGCCAGTTGTTGCACTTGCGGAGGCTGGAAAACTCGACGGTTTGAAACTGAATCGCCCCGGGTTTCGTAGACACCTCTTTGCCTTAAACTGAGGCCAATTAGGAGGTGCCATGAGCAACCCGCGTTACCCCGAAGAATTCAAAATCCAAGCGGTCAATCAAGTGACCGAAAAGAAGTTGCCTGTCGCTGATGTAGCGGCTCGTCTCGGCGTGTCGACGCATAGCCTCTATGCCTGGGTAAAGCGCTACAGCAAACCTCAACAAGAACGGCAGCAGGATGATGATCAGCACGCTGAACTGCGTCGTCTGCGAGCCGAACTCAAGCGGGTCACCGAAGAGCGAGACATCTTAAAAAAGGCCGCCGCGTACTTTGCCAAGGAGTGCGGTTGAAGTACGCCTTTATCAAGCAGCGAGCGGGCGATTATTCCATTCGACGGCTTTGCCTGACGCTGAAAGTCCATCCCAGCGGTTATTACGCCTGGCTGTCTGAGCCGTAATCTGTACGCGCCAAAGACGACCAGCGACTGCTGGGTTTGATCAAGCATTCCTGGCTGGAGAGCGGCGGCGTTTATGGCTATCGCAAAGTCCATGACGATCTGCGCGAAGTCGGTGAGGATTGTGGTCGGCATCGTGTGGCGAGGCTGATGCGTCTTGAAGGTCTGCGCTCTCAGACAGGGTATCGACGCCGCCCTGGCAAATACGGCGGTAAGCCAGCCGTCGCCTCACCCAATTTACTGAAGCGCCAGTTTGATGTCGTAGAACCCAACAAAGTTTGGGTCACCGACATCACTTACATTCGTACGTATGAAGGCTGGCTGTATTTGGCAGTGGTGCTGGATCTGTTTTCTCGTCAGGTCGTTGGCTGGTCAATGAAGTCGCAGATGACCAGTGATTTGGCCATTGATGCGTTATTGATGGCGGTTTGGAGGCGAAAACCGAAACAGGAGGTGATGGTTCACTCCGACCAAGGCAGCCAGTACAGCAGCTCTGATTGGCGCAGTTTTTTGAAAGCGAACAATTTGGTTGCCAGTATGAGTCGCCGAGGCAACTGTCATGACAACGCCGTGGCCGAGAGCTTTTTCCAGCTTCTGAAACGGGAACGGATCAAGCGGAAAATCTACACCTCGCGGCAAGATGCTCGTAGTGATGTGTTTGATTACATCGAGATGTTCTACAACGCAAAACGCCGCCATGGTTTCAACAATCAGCTGTCACCGGTAGAGTTTGAAAAGCGTTACGCAATGAGTTTGCAAAGTGTCTAAAGAATCCGGGGCGATTCATCCGTCACTTTAGGGTGCTGCGTTGCCGTGCGTAATGCTGGGAACATTGTTCCTGTGTGGCAAGAGTTTTTTACGCAGTAATTCTACTTGATGAAGCGCTTTTAGTACGAGACGAAAGCCGATCTCATCGTGGCGAGGCAATCTCCCAGACCTGCCGAATGGAGATGCCAGGTGGGGATACAACGCCGTATCGTTTTCGCTGAACCCTCCCACGCGCGCTTGCAGATCTCATGTTCGAGCCCGTGAGGGCTTTTTTCAGCCCCGGCCGGAATCAACTCTTCTTGGAAATAGCATTCTTTCTAGGCATGATGCGGCATGCGGCCAGCATTCGGATGCCGGGTGTTGCTAACTTATCGATTAGGCGATAGGGATATGGAAGTGACGGTAAGGGTGATGTCTAGCGGGCAGGAAGTTGACCGCATTACAGGCCCTCTCCAGATCGATGGGCGGCAGCTTGCCGTTGTCTACAGAGAGCGGCTGTGGCCAGTAGAGGACGGTTGCATTCACGTCGAAAACGAGATTGATATCTTGGGTCACGATCAGCGCCTCGATAGGGCTGAGTGGGGAGTGCTTGTCGCACATCTGGTGCCAAAGTCCCTTCCAGCGCGAAGAGAGGAGTGCTCTGAGCTTCTTCGCGCGCTTTTCAAAGATAACCTGCCTGATGGGGTTGTGCGCGCAGTTTCTTCCCTTGCGTTCGTGGGGCTAGAGCAGGACGCACGCGAGCTGCTAGTGGATTTCCTGTGCGAGAAACACGACTCCATAAGTTTAAGCAGACAGCTGCAGACCCGATTACTTTGCAGCGAAATATCAAGCGCTGTTGCATGTTCAGTGAATTCAGTCCAAGCGTCTGGTACCTCTGAGTCAGATATAGAAGTTGATTCAATTGCCGAAGATGAAAGTCTGCAGGGTTGGGACTGGACGGCAACAGACGAGATACAGATTCCCGAAATAGACGATATGGACCTGAGGGCCGTTGCGGGCCAAATTCAGGGAGCTATCGGCACCTATCGCCCTCTGGAAAAGGGCACAGTTACTCCAAGTTTAGTCGGGCCTTTTGACAGCACTCTTTGGAATGAAGAATCCATCCTTCCTACGCCTGCAAGTACAAGATCGCCTGAAGAGAGGGTGCTTGTAGAGCGCACCGGCAAGCTCGGCACGGTAGCCCTAGATCTCCTGCGATACTTTGCAGACAATCCGGGAGATCGAGCTGCTCACGCGGAACTCGTGTTGGGGTATCACGTGACGGATATCAATAAAATTCTATCGGGATCTCTGAACCAGTATCTGAGAAAAAACCAATCAGGTGGGTGGGTGTGCCATCCGTGGGTTGCAGGCGTATTGCTCGTTTTGGATGAGGCCTTGTGAGGGCGTTAATCTCCGTTGCCCTCGAGTGCGGCTACTCCAGAGTCTTCAGGCGCTCGAGCAGTGTGCGCAATGCCTCCTCGGGATTTTTGAGCTCACATTCCCATACTGTAAAAACGCACCATCCGTTGCTGCCCAGCTCCTGCATTACCTTACGATCTCTATCCGCATTAGATTCTAGTTTTTCTGTCCAGAAATCGACGCGTGTTTTTGGCAATACTGCGTACTTGCAGCCGGTATGGCGATGCCAAAAACACCCGTGCACAAAAATGCAGACTTTCAGTCGAGGCAGTACAATATCCGGTTTTCCTGGCAGGTCCCTGCGATGCAGTCGGAAGCGGTAACCATGTGCATGCAGAAATCGCCTGACAGCCAGTTCCGGTTTGGTGTCCTTTCCCCTGATTCCGGACATCATTCGGGATCTCGTGACGCGGTCAACTACATCCATTTCGTACTTTCTCAAAATAGCGTGGTTTCATGAGTCGTACCTATCCCATTCAGGTTGTGGATCTCTTTGCTGGCCCCGGAGGTCTAGGGGAGGGCTTTTCCTCTCATTCGGACATTAACGGTGACACCTTCGAGATCAAGGTATCGGCCGAAATGGAGGTTTCCGCGCGTTCCACTCTCCGGCTCAGGGCCTTCTATCGTCTGCTGAAGAGTGAACAACCCGAAGCCCTCGAGGATTACTATAACTTTTGTGAAACGGCAGATGTTCCTGAACCCTACACGGCCAAGAGTCTTGAGGCTTGGAGGCATGCCGACAACGAAGCACAGTTGCTGGAACTGGGTACCGAAGCGGGCAACACCGGACTCGACAAAATGCTGGCAAGCCGTCTCGATGAAACTAGGCCATGGGTTCTCATTGGGGGACCTCCATGTCAAGCCTATTCAATAGTAGGTCGAGCCAGAAATCGTGGGAAGGTGGATTATCGTGCAGAAAATGATCACAGACATTTCCTCTATCGCGAGTACCTGAGAATCATTCAGAAAAAGAGGCCTGCAGTTTTCGTGATGGAAAACGTGAAAGGCATTCTTTCATCACAGGTCGCTGGCGAGCCGATGTTTCCCCAGATTTTGCGAGACCTTGCAGACCCGGATGCGGCGTTTGGAGAAAGCGATAATGGTCCTAAGTACAGAATCTGTTCTCTCGTCGCCGATGACATCTACGAAAGTGGAGCGGATCCGGACAGCATCGAACCAAGCAACTACATCATTCGGGCTGAGGAGTACGGCGTTCCCCAAGCCAGGCATCGAGTGATACTTCTCGGGGTTTCGGAGGAGTACCTAGATGCACTTGGCGATCACAAGCTGTCCCCTGTTTCGGGGCCAACAATAGATCAGATAATTGGTTGTCTGCCGCCGTTGCGCAGCACCCTTACCAAGCTGAAAGACTCTCCCGATGCGTGGGCGGACATAGTGCGTCAGCATTTGAAGGAACTGAATCATGAGTGCGTTCAGCTAGTAAGTGAGACACCTGAAAGACTTGCGCTGGCAACCAGGCTTGGCATTCTTGCCAGCAGTTATGACGGTCGCGACTTGAACGCTGGCGGCCTGCGGGTACTGAAAAAAAACGCCCGTAATGGAGTGACGGGAACCCTTCTCGATGGCTGGCTGCATGACCCGAGACTGAAGTACTGGCTTAATCACGAGGCTAGGGGGCACATGAGCTCCGATCTGCGCAGGTATGTTTACGCTGCCGCTTTTGCCGAGACTTACAGGGACTCGCCCAAGGGGCATCAGGATTTCAACCTTCCCGGGCTGGCGCCGGATCACAAGAACTGGACAAGCGGAAAGTTTAGTGACCGTTTTCGTGTCCAGAGAGCAGGTATTCCTTCCACGACAATAACTAGCCACATTGCTAAGGATGGTCACTATTTTATTCATTACGACCCTAGGCAGTGCCGAAGTTTGACTGTTCGCGAGGCTGCAAGACTGCAGACTTTTCCCGACAACTACTTTTTCTTGGGCAACAGAACACAACAGTTCCATCAAGTGGGTAATGCGGTTCCGCCGCTTTTGGCTCGGCAGATTGCAGATATTGTTGCCCGGATCGTTCGAAGCGGAAAAAACGCGAAGTAGATTTTAACCCACCACCGCAGGCACGACAGGGAGCGTTATTTTGTCGCACACATTCAAGAGCCGAAATGCTCCGCCCAAGGCCAGTGCAATGGTCGAGGCTTTGCGAGGGCTGGGTTACAACACGCAGACAGCATTGTCTGACATCATTGACAACAGCGTTGCAGCAGGCGCCTCGGAAGTCAGAATCGAGTTCGTCTGGGCTCAGACAGAGAGTCGAATTACCTGCTTGGACAACGGCGCCGGAATGTCGGCTGCCGGACTTGATCTGGCCATGAGGCTTGGTGAGCGCAACCCTCTTGAAGAGAGAGCAACGTCTGATCTTGGTCGCTTTGGGCTGGGTCTCAAGACGGCGTCTTTTTCACAGTGCCGCAGACTAACCATGGCGACTATTGGCGTGGATGGCATGCAAGCTCTGCGCTGGGACCTTGACTATCTTGCAAACAGCTCCGATGGCGGCTGGCATCTGCTGGAGGGGCCCCATCCCGGCTCTGAAGGGTATGTAGTGCCGCTTTCTGAAGCCGGTCGCGGGACTCTGGTCCTGTGGGAGGAGCTGGATCGGATCGTTACTCCGGGAAGTACTGTTCAGGACTTTTTGAACCTGGCCGACAAGGTCGAGCAGCATCTTGGAATGGTGTTCCACAGGTATCTAGAAGGAACCCGACCACGTCTCAGAATTCTGCTCAACGGACAGCTAGTAAAACCCTGGGATCCCTTCATGGCGGACCATCCGGGAAAACCCTACAACCCTCCCGTATTCAAGCACCCAACACTCAAGGGGATTGAAGCCGAATGCCATGTTTTGCCGCACAAGGACATGCTCTCTGGCGAGGATTTTGAAGTGCTGGGTGGCCCTGAAGGCTGGACGGCCCAGCAGGGGTTTTATGTTTACCGCAACGAGCGCCTTCTCGTTGCAGGCAGTTGGCTGGGGCTGGGGACCGGTAGGTCTTGGACAAAGGACGAAGCTCACCGGTTGGCAAGAATTCGTCTGGATATACCCAACTCTTCAGACGCCGACTGGAAGATCGACATCCGCAAGTCCACAGCCAGACCCCCTGTCTATCTTCGAGACTGGCTGACCCGTCTTGCCGAAGCTACGCGTGGACGTGCGCGCCGAGCCTTCGCCCACAGAGGCCGGCCCACTTTGCTTGGAAATAAACAGGTTGCCGAAGCCTGGAAGGTCGAGCGCCTCGCCAGTGGAATACGATACCGAATAGACAGTGACCACCCCGCGATACGAGACGTACTGGATGATGCGGGAGGGCTGCTTCCGCAGATCAGAGCGATGTTGCGGGTCATAGAGGAGACGGTCCCTGTTCAGAGAATATGGATCGATACGGCGGAGAATAGGGATACGCCCTGCACAGGCTTTGAGAAGACCCCGTCGAGTGAGGTCAATGAGGTCTTGATGGTCATGTACCGCAGTATGATCGAGAAGAAAGGATATTCCGCTTCTTCTGCCAGGGAGCAGCTTCGGACAACGGAGCCTTTCCATGCTTTTCCTTCATTGGTGGATGCCCTGCCCGACAATTTTTAAGGAGCTGCGACGAATGTCCGAAGACAACAAATGGAGTGTGGTTAAGTTTGTTCAAGAGATGATTGTGGACGAGCAGGGCAAGTTGGCGATTACCCCTGCACTCATTTCGCAAAAAATCGACATGGTCCTTAAGATCATGCCCAGCAAGGGCGAGGGGTTGGATCGCGAGGCCGTCACTGATGAGCTCATAAGAAGGTTCAGTATCTGGGTTGGCAAGGACTCCTCTCTTGTCGACATGGCCGGGCATGTCCCCTGGCTGACCAGCGAGGTCAAGAAGGAGTGGCGTTACTGGCGCCGGTACAGAGAGTGGCAGGAAAAGAAGCTGCCATGGAGTGCTGTGGAAGCACTCGATGAAACCACCGACAATGTTCTTTCTATGCTGGAGGATCCTGGGCGTGAAGGCCCTTGGGATCGTCGAGGCATGGTTGTCGGCCACGTGCAGTCCGGCAAGACCGGGAACTATACGGGGCTTATCTGCAAGGCGGCGGATGCTGGATACAAAATCATTATCGTGCTGGCAGGGCTTCACAACAACCTGCGCTCCCAGACTCAGATGCGACTGGATGAGGGGTTTCTTGGCTATGAAACCAGCCCCATAGAGGGAGAGGGAAACGTAGCCATCGGAGTTGGAAAAATTGACCCCTCTCCTGCGTTGCGTCCCCAGTACGTTACCAACAGGACCGAGACTGGGGACTTCAACACCAAGTTTGTTAGAAATCTTGGTGTCTCGCCGGAACAGAAACCGTGGTTGTTCGTCGTCAAGAAGAACAAGACGGTTCTGCAGCGTCTGCTGAAATGGATTCACAAGCATGTTGCAGAAACGACGGATCCGGAAACCGGTCGTCCACTGGTAACCCATCTCCCTCTGCTGATCGTTGATGACGAAGCGGATCATGCATCGGTGGATACCGGTGAGAAGGTTGTAGACGAAAACGGACAGCCCGATCTCGAACATGAACCCACGGCTATTAACAGCCTGATTCGCCAGATACTGCACTCCTTCTCGAGAAAGGCCTATATCGGTTATACGGCCACTCCGTTTGCAAACATCTATATCCACGAGCAGGGAGAGACGGTAAAGGAAGGGCCCGATCTGTTCCCGGCAGCATTCATCACCAATCTGTCCGCGCCATCCAGCTATATCGGCCCGTCAAGGGTGTTCGGACTGGCGGGGGAGAATGGACGCATCGGCACTCTCGATCTGGTTCGTCCAGTCATGGATCACTGCTCCACTGACGGAAAGGGCGGCTGGATGCCTGTCGGGCACAAAAGCAGTTATGTGCCTTCCGACGTCATTCCTCCTTCGCTGGTCGAGGCAATACAAGCATTCATACTGGCATGCACCATTCGTCAACTGCGGGGGCAGGGGGCCGAACACAGCTCGATGCTAGTACACGTCACGCGATTCAACTTGGTTCAGCAGCATGTACACGGGCAAGTTCGCAGTTACATCATGCAGTTGAAGCAGCGGCTCAGGAGGCGCATCGACCATGAAGGCGTTCTGGCCGAACTCTGCAGCCTGTGGGATAGAGACATCCGGACGACAAGCCACGAAATTGAAAAGCAAGTGGGAGAGGGCTCTCGGTGCAAAGCTGACGACTGGCTCGAGATAGAGCGAGCGTTGCCTGATCTGCTTGAGCAGATCGATGTGCGCATGATCAATGGTACTGCAAAGGATGCGCTGGACTATGTAGATAGCGCTACTGGGCTGAAGGTCATTGCAATTGGAGGAGACAAGCTGGCCCGAGGACTTACGCTTGAAGGCCTGTGTGTTAGCTATTTTCTTCGGGCTTCCAAAATGTACGACACGCTGATGCAGATGGGACGGTGGTTCGGCTATCGGCCAGGTTACTTGGACTTATGTCGCCTCTACACCACGCCGGATCTGGTTGAATGGTTCGAGCACATTGCCGACGCAGCGGAAGAGTTGAGAGCCGAATTCGACTTCATGAGAGATAGCGGGCTGACACCACGTCAGTATGGCCTCAAGGTCGTTTCTCACCCGGTGTTGATGGTGACCTCACCCCTGAAAATGAGGACCGCCAAAACACTGTATCTGTCTTTCAGTGGGGACATTGTCGAGACGGTCAGCTTCTTCAAGGAACCCACCCAGCTCGAACAGAATATCGCGGCTTTCAACTCTCTTGTAAGTACCATGGGCAAGGGATCATCGATCCCTCCCCAGAGCCGAAACGGTCGGAGCGATAGTTGGAGCGGGGTTAGCTGGAATGGTATTCCGGCACAGCCCGTCGTCGACTTTCTGAGGGCGTATCAGACGCACCCAGACTCCCGAAAAGTGAGAAGTGACCTGCTTGCGAACTTCATTGAGGAGGTGAACCGGTCAGGAGAGCTTACCTCCTGGACAGTTGCCGTTATCGGGGGAGGGGTTGCCGGCACCGAGGATGTTGCAGGCTTTGCGGTAAAGCGAATGCAGCGAATAAACAGGTCTCAAGAGGCTGACCACAAGTACTCGATCGGTCGTCTGCTTTCTCCTAAGGATGAAGCCCTGGACCTTGATGAGTCGTCGTGGAATGCCGCTCTTGAGTGGACTCGGACGGACTGGAAGCCCGACCCCGGTCGTTCCAGAGGCAAGGAGTTGCCCGAGAGGCCAAGCGGACCTTATATCAGACGTGTTCGTGGTCAGGGACGTGGTCAAGTAGCCCCGCATCCCGAAAGAGGGCTTTTGCTTATGTACCTTCTTGACCCAGAGGACTCTAATGTCTCGGGAGTTGATCTGCCTGTCGTCGCATTCGCAATCAGCTTTCCATCCAGCAATGCGGGCAAATCTGTGCCCTATGTCGTCACTAACCTCATGTGGGAGCAGCAACAGTAATGGCGGCAGTGAGTAGTTCCGAGTTGCTTGGTATCTGGCGGGCCCTCCCCGGCAACGCGTCGGCTCCGGGATGGCGGTCGATTGATCTGTTTCAGAGAGCAACAATCAGGATCAAGGCAGCCAGGCATGCGCCGGGCAATGAGGAGGCTGTTCTGGTCGGTTTTGCGAACTGCAGGATGGCGCCGACCTCACAATTGCCTCAGGGGCAGGGATTTCGCATTGAAAGGGTCGGGCTGGGGGAGGCCGCAGGTGATTACCATTGGCTCGCAATTGTCCGTCAACCTGAAGGCAGCCTGGAGCTGTTTGCAGCTGTTGTCTCTGATGTATGCGGACTACTGGAGTCCGCCAATGACTGTCCCGAAGAACTTGTGTATCAGCGACTGCTTGGAAGAGTGCGCGGGTGGCAGGAATTTATGCGAAAAGGACGGGAAGGGCTGGGGCCCGAAGCCGAGTTGGGGCTTGTGGGTGAGCTCTGTCTGCTGCGTAAACTGCTTGATGAAGGCGTGCTGCTTTTCTCCGCTGTACAAGGGTGGAAAGGACCACTCGATGGGCTTCATGACTTTCAAATTGGTACGGGGGCGATAGAGGTCAAGTCCACAATGGCAACGGAAGGCTTTCCGGTGAGGATCGCCTCCCTGGATCAACTCGACGAATCCCAATGTCCCCCACTCTTCCTTGCAGCACTTCGCTTCGGATCGACGGACTCTGGAATGTCACTTCCCGAGTCTGTGGCGGATTTGCGCTGTCTGCTGGAGCCTGATGCCGCAGCGACCAGGCTTTTCGAGCAGGCACTTCATCAGGCGGGGTATCTGGACATGCAGGCAGAGAACTACAGTCGTCGCTTTTCGCTCAGCGAGTTAAGGGTGCATCTCGTTGATGGGGAGTTTCCGAGGCTGACTCCTTTCGGCATCCCAACAGCCATTCGCCGAGCGCAGTACGAGCTCGACCTTGCATTAATACTCGCCGATAACCATCCCTTGGCGGATGTGCTTGAGCAACTTGGAGTCGTTTGATGGAACTTGTGGATTTTCTGCGGGACACGCAGGCATCGATTCGAGAAGAAATTGTGAAGGATGTTGCACCGGGGGAAGCTCCTGTGCCTGCAGAGGCCCTATTTACTGAACATGTGATGACGCATATGGCCGACGAGGGAATAACCTTTGAGCCTACGGTCTGCCACTACGGTGCTAAGGTCGGATCTTACAAGGTCAAAATCAGTGGCTATTCTGTCTCGGACACAACCGACGAACAGGGGAATCCCGATCGACTGGATCTGTTCGTGAGTCTCTATAAGGGGCTTGAGGACATTGAAGACATCCCGGACCCTGAAATTGGCAGAGCGGCGAAGCAAGGTCTGCACTTTCTCAAATTTTGCGCCACGGGCAAGCTTTCAGAAGAGCTTGATGAAACCAACGAGGCGTATCCGCTTGTCACAGAAGTTGAACGTATATTCAAAACTCTGGATAGCATCCGGATTTTCGTAATTACCGATGGTCAGGTTAAGACAAGGAACTATGCGCCCCAAGATATCGAGGGCAAGCAGGTACGCCTTGAAGTCATGGATATTCACCGTCTGTTCAACCATTGGCAGCAGGGCCGACCACGGGATGAGCTAGTGGTCAACTTTCAGGACCTTTGCGGTACAGCATTGCCGAGTGTATGGGTTCCCGGTGCTGGTGACGACGAATACGATTATGCCCTGACTGCAATACCCGGTGAGGCTCTGCGCTTTCTCTACGAGAAGTACGGGCCGCGCATTCTCGAAGCAAACGTGCGTTCGTTTCTGGGTGTTGGCAGCAGAGGTGTAAACAAGGGGATCCGGGACAGTTTGCGGAACAATCCGGACCGTTTCATGGCCTACAACAATGGCATCGTTGTTGTAGCCGATGCTGCGAAGCTGGATCGTACCGCTGATGGTTCGACGGGTATTTTGTGGCTTCAGGGTATGCAAATCGTCAACGGGGGGCAGACGACAGCATCCATCTATTTCGCCAAGAAAAAAAATCCCGACATAGATCTGAGCAACGTCCGAGTTCCTGCGAAGATCATTGTGCTTCGAAATGGTCAGGGAAATGACGAGGAACTGATTTCTAACATTTCTCGCTATGCCAATAGCCAGAACGTCGTAAAACAATCCGATCTTTCCGCAAACAAGCCATTTCATCGCGAGCTAGAAAAGCTTTCAATGCGCACATACTGCCCGGATGGTGTGGGACGCTGGTTCTATGAGCGATCCGCTGGTAGTTATAAGGTGATGCTAGAAAAAGAAGCGACAACAGTTGTTCAAAAGAAAAAGCTGCAGATAGCCATCCCACCCTATCGCAAGATCACCAAACCGGATCTGGCGAAATTTCTGTTTACATGGGAGCAGAAACCACACGTGGTAGGGTTAGGCAGTCAGAAGAACTTTCAGGCCTTTATGGATGAGTTGGGAGAGCGGGAGAATACCGGAGAGGACGTGATTCCGGATCAGAAGAAGTTTAAGGACATGATTGCACAGGCCATTTTGTTCAAGTCCGCTCAGAAGGTAATCAGACCTCTATTTCCTGCATTTCAGGGCAATATAACGGTTTACACTATTTCCGTTCTTGCACTCAAGCTGGGACAAAACTTTGATTTTGATAGAGTCTGGCAGGAGCAGGGCATTTCACCCCAACTGCAAAGACAGCTGGCAACCTGGGCGTATGAGGTGAATGAAGCGCTTCATCGTGGTGCTGACGGGAAGATGATTTCGGAATGGGCCAAGAAGCTTGAGTGCTGGTGGCAAGTCAGAGATTTCAGGTATTCGGAAGCGGCGACTGATATTCCCGAAATATCCTGAATGACTCAATGCAAGTTTCGGGCGGAACTATCTGCTGCTTCCTCTGCCTCGTCACGGTCTTCGTAGGTATTGATGAGTTTCATGGAAACCTTAGGATCACAGCAATGAGTGCGTGTAGTGGAGCCTTGGACTATAGATCAAATAGACATTTTGTAGTGGTCAAATGAAACCGGACACCCATTTAGGCGAGAATGCTCGCCATATCGAGGTGTCAGATGACCAAACAACGCCGTGTCTTTTCCGCTGAATTCAAACGCGAGGCTGCTGACCTCGTACTCAAGCAAAATTACAGCTTCATCGAAGCCAGTCGCTCACTCGGCATTGGCGAGTCGGCTCTGCGCCGTTGGGTTGGCCAGCTTCAGCAGGAACGCACAGGCGTCACCCCGCAGAGCAAAGCGTTGACCCCAGAGCAGCAAAAAATCCAGGAGCTGGAAGTTCGAATCGCTCGTCTCGAACGAGAGAAATCGATACTAAAAAAGGCTACCGCGCTCTTGATGTCGGAAGATCTCGAGCGTACGTGCTGATTCATCAGCTAAGCGCCCACGAACCCGTTGAAAGCTTGTGCGAGGTGTTCGAAGTCACCCGTTCGACTTACTACGCTCATCGCCTCAGAAGGTTGACCCCGAGCGTTGAGCGCATTCGTTTACGCAGTCGCGTTAACGAACTGTTCACCCAAAGTCGAAGCGCTGCTGGCAGCCGCAGTATCGTGTCGATGATGCAGGAAGATGGCGAGCAAATTGGTCGCTTCAAGGTGCGTGGGTTGATGCGGGAGCTAGGGTTAATCAGCAAGCAACCGGGCTCTCATGCCTACAAAAAAGCAACGGTCGAGCGGCCTGATATTCCAAACACACTGAATCGTGAGTTTGATGTTCCCGAGCCAAACAAGGTTTGGTGCGGTGATATCACCTACATCTGGGCGCAAGGTAAATGGCATTACCTGGCTGTGGTTATGGATCTCTATGCTCGCCGGATAGTGGGCTGGGCGTTGTCAGGAAACCCGGATGCTGACTTGGTCACCAAAGCGCTGGATATGGCCTATGAGAACGCGGGAAGCCTCAAGTATTGCTGTTCCATTCAGATCAGGGGTCGCAATATGGAAGTCGCCACTTCCGTCAGCGTTTGTGGCGGTACCGCATCAGCCAGAGCATGAGTCGCCGGGGTAATTGCTACGACAATTCGCCGATGGAACGTGTATTTCGGAGTTTGAAAACCGAGTGGATACCTTCGGTGGGTTACATGTCGGTTCAGCAGGCGCAAAAGGACATCAGCCATTATTTGATGCATCGCTACAACTGGATACGGCCTCATACATTCAATGGCGGGCTAACGCCCGCTCAGGCCGAGAAAAAACTTAACGTCGTGTCCGGGGTTAGTTGACCACTACAATCACCATCTTCATAGGTGCCGGGTTCGACCAGGTTTTCGACTTGTTTCGGATTCAGCTTACCCATTAGATTTCCCCTGTCTCCGTTTTATCCCCCCACCTGTCCCCCCACTTCATCGTCGGATGAGATCGAATGGCTTTGAACACCATCGGACAGGGGAATGCTTAGAACCCCCGGAATAGCTACGCTATCAGGAAGATTCTCGGATGGGATAGGATTATTTCGGACAATTAAAAAGCCGGCTTGTGGCCGGCTTCTCGGGGGAGGATGTGGTTTATTTTTGGTAAACCGTACCCACCTTCAATGTGGACATCCAGCGCAAAGGCATGTGGATGTGGACGCAGAGGCGTGTGGCCGTCTGGTCGTGCGAACCGCTCGCAGCGGTTGCAAAGTGTGCGGCGCAGCATACTCAACTTCGCGAAGGTTTCCCAGCTAAAACCGGTCCGGGTTTTCCGGCAGTGCGGGTGGTCCTTCAGTTGTCTTCAAGCGTGTGTGGCACGGCGGGCCTGCGGGTGTTGAGGGTCGACCACCAAAATACCCAGCCCAATATGCGGATATTCAAAGCCTGGATCTGTTCGGCCGAGTAGCTTTCGTCCGGGTATTCACTGAGGTTGTGGCTGCGCAGGCGCAGCCCTTCACCCGGCAGGCGGTACGCGTATTTGATGCGCAACATGCCGTCCTGTTCGAGGGCGTAAATTTCGCCGTCGACGATGTGCGTGAGGCTGGTGTCGATGGCCAGGGTAGAACCGCTCTGTATTTTGTGCGTCATGCTGTTGCCAATCATGGGGACGCAAATGGCGTGTTCCGGATTCACCTCCGCAGCCTGCAAGATCGAGTGGTCAAGGCGCACGTGGTGGTTGGGAATTTCCATGACGCGTGTTCCGGCCCCATCGGGCGCTAACACTTCGTTATAGAACGCGATGCAGACATCGCTGGTGTCGGGTGACACGGCGGATTTGAGGGGCATGGGTTGCGCTTCTGCTGATGCACGCGGTTCAGGCGCGCTTGGGCCTTTGGGGTGTTTTAAACCTTCACCCGTACGCAGCCAGCGACTGTTCACACACAAAAGCTCAGCGATTTCGTCAAGCCGAGCCATGGGGATGCCGCGCTTGAACCAGTTGTTGACGTGCTGCGGCGTAACGCGGCGATTGGCAGCGAAGTCCGAAGCGGATAAATGGCACTCCCTTAAGAGGAGTCTTAGACGATCACCGGATGTATTCATGCTGGCGGAGTTTACGGAGAAGAAGTCGCCGTTTAAATAAACTAAACGTTCAAAAAAGCACGTAAGAATCAGACGGATCGCCCATTTCTAGAGGCTTTTCCTACGTTTAATGTGCGACTCATTTGTACGGGGTGAACACGCTGTTTTAACGTGTTTAAGCGGGCATAAAAAACCCCGGAAGACCGGGGTTTTCAAGTGTAGGCACTTGCCGAAGCCAGTGATTCAACACTTAGCCTTTGTAGGCAGCAACCGATTTGGTGATCTCGGCGCGAGCGGCTTCAGCGTCGCCCCAGCCTTCGATTTTCACCCATTTGCCTTTTTCGAGGTCTTTGTAGTTCTCGAAGAAGTGCTGGATCTGCTGGATCAGCAGAGGTGGCAGGTCGGTGTACTCTTTAACGTCCACGTACAGCTGGGACAGCTTGTCGTGAGGCACTGCAACCACTTTGGCATCGCCGCCGCCGTCGTCAGTCATGTGCAGGATGCCGACCGGGCGAGCACGGATAACCGAACCGGGTGCAACCGGGTAAGGGGTCACGACCAGCACGTCGAGCGGGTCACCGTCGTCGGCCAGGGTGTTCGGGATAAAGCCGTAGTTGGCCGGGTAGAACATCGGGGTGGCCATGAAGCGGTCAACGAACAGGCAATCGCTGTCTTTGTCGATTTCATATTTGATCGGCGCGTGGTTAGCCGGAATCTCGATAGCGACGTAGATGTCATTCGGCAGGTCTTTGCCAGCCGGAATCTTGCTGTAGCTCATTGGGCGGTGCCCCCGTTAGTAGGCCAGTTTGCTTGGCCGATTTGGCCAAAAAGTGGCGGCGATTATAGGCGTATTCCTGCAACGACGTCACGCTTGGGCGATCAGTGCTGTGCGCGGTATCCGACATGTTCACGCTGAAGCATTTGTAAGCGGGTCAATGGATCCTGACGATAAAACAGGCTCAGTTGCTGGTAAACCCGCGGGTAGGCCTGATGCAGCAGATCGGGGGCGCTGAAGAAATACTCGCTGATGACAGCAAAGAACTCCGCCGGGTTTTCGGCCGCATACGGGTCGATGGGCGCGTGATCGGGGTTGTGGTGATCGAGGTAATGGTTGAGGTGGTCGTAGGCCGCTTGCATGGCGTGGGACCAGTCGCTGACGTTCATGCTGCTGTGCAGGGGCGGCATGCCATTGGCGGCGCCGTTGAGCATGTCGAGTTTGTGTGCCAGCTCATGAATCACCAGGTTGTAACCTTCCCAGCCACCGCTCGATAGCACGCCCGGCCAGGCCAGCACCACCGGGCCATGCTCCCAGGCTTCGCCGCTGTGATGCCCTTCCCATTCGTGCTCCACACCACTGGCGTCGCGGTGACGCTGCGGGCTGACGAAATCGTCGGGGTAGAGCACGATTTCGTGAAAGCCCTGATACCAGTCCAGCTCACCCAGGTTCAGCAGCGGCAATTGCGCTTGCGCGGCCAGCAGCAGCCGGCCGACCTCGGTGAGTTCAACCCCGGGCATCGGCGTCAGGTGTTTGTCCTGCAAGAACAGCACGCTGTGCTCTCGCAGCCAGGTGTCTTGTTTGTCATCCAGACCATCGAGGATGCTCAGGTGTTGGCGCACCTCATGCCAGGCATCCGGGGCGACCGGGTGCTGGGCAAGTATCCTCTGGCGTCTCCATTCGCTCAGTGACCACATGGGCTTGTCTCGATCAGGCTTTGGAAGGGGTGCGCCCCAGACGGCTGCGCACCACACCGACAATCATCGGCACCAGTGACAGCAGGATGATGCCCACCACCAGCAGCGACAGGTTTTTCTTGATGAACGGTACATTGCCGAAGAAGTAACCCAGGGTCACCAGGCCGCCAACCCACAGGATGGTGCCGAATACGCTAAAGCCGAAAAAGCGCGGGTAGGGCATGCGTGCCACACCGGCAACAAACGGAGCGAAGGTTCGGATGATCGGCAGGAAGCGCGCCATGGTCACGGTTTTACCACCGTGGCGGTCATAGAAGTCGTGGGTTTTTTGCAGATAATCGCGACGGAAAATCTTGGAGTTCGGGTTACTGAACAGCCGCTCGCCTGCCGTTCGTCCGATGACATAGTTGGTGCTGTCTCCCAAAATCGCGGCCAGCATCAGCAAACCACCGAGCAGCACCGGGTCCATGCCACCCCCCGCGGCCACAGCGCCTGCGATAAATAGCAACGAATCACCCGGCAAAAACGGCATGACCACCAGGCCGGTTTCGCAAAAAATCACCAGGAACAGGATGGCGTAGATCCACACTCCGTAATCTCTAACCAGCATGTCGAGGTACACATCGAGGTGCAGGATGATGTCGATCGGGTTGAAATCCATGTAAAGCACCTGTGTTGATGACCCGGCTCAGCAGGTCTGTGCGGGGAAAAAGGTAATGAACTACAGAGGGTGTAGTTTTTTCGTACATTTTGAACCGGACGGATTATACGGATTGAAGCAACTTCTGCTTCTAGAGTTTGTAGCGAAGCGTGTATTGGGGACAGATTTTTTTTGAGGCCCCGTAGCGACTGTCGATGCCCGCTTTGCGCGGCTCGACAGTGACTATAGGTCAACAGGGTAGCGACAAATCGCCGGATTTATTGATCGCTGAGTAGGAAATTTTGGCGGGGCGTGTCCGTTTCCACTGTCTGAACCTGCGCTTCGTCCTTCAAGTTCACGCCTGACAGCTGCCGACGGCAGGCTTCACGCATCAGATACGCCAGCCGATGAGCGGCCATGCCGTAGCTGAGCCCTTCGAGCCGCACGTTGGAAATACAGTTGCGGTAGGCGTCGGTCAGCCCGACCTTGGGCGCGTAGGTGAAATACAGGCCCAGGCTGTCCGGCGAGCTGAGCCCCGGCCGTTCGCCAATCAGCATCACCACCATTTTGGCGCCGAGCAGCTCGCCGATTTCATCCGCCACCGCCACCCGGCCTTGTTCCACCAGCACCACCGGCGACATCGACCAGCCATCGCTGGCGATGTGCTCCTCCATGCGTGCCAGAAAAGGCAAGGTGTGCCGGTGGACTGCCAGCGCGGAAAGTCCGTCCGCCACCACCACCGCCACGTCGACGCCGCCGGGGTTGGCGTGCGTGTAATCGCGCAAAATCTGCGCTGACGTGTCGTGAAGCTTGCGCCCTAGGTCAGGGCGTTGCAGATAGCTGTGACGATCGGCCGCCGCGCTGTGCAGCAACAGACTGTCACGGCCACGCTCGCTCAGTTGAGCGCTCAAGCTCGCATGATCGAATGGCAAATGCACCGCATCGCGCGCTTGCGCGTGAGCAAACTGGAAGTCCAGCTGGGCGTGGGTCGGCAGGCTGGTGCCGGTGCGGCCCAGCGCAATGCGTGCAGGCGTCAGGTGGCGCAGTGCCAGCCAAGGGTTTGTGCTGTCGTTGGGTGTGTGGGCCATGTTCAACGACCTCCCAAATGGGCCAGCGCCTGGCGGAATGCCGGTGGCAGTTGATGCCCGAATTCGATGCGGCCATCGCGCTGGGTGAAAATACCGACCTTGCTCAGCCATTGCTCAAATTCGGGCGCGGGTTTGAGGCCCAGCGTCTTGCGCGCATACAGGGCGTCATGGAACGAGGTGGTCTGGTAGTTGAGCATGATGTCGTCCGAGCCCGGAATGCCCATGATGAAGTTGATCCCGGCCACGCCGAGCAAGGTCAACAGGGTGTCCATGTCGTCCTGATCCGCTTCGGCGTGGTTGGTGTAGCAGATGTCACACCCCATCGGCACCCCGAGCAGCTTGCCGCAGAAATGGTCCTCAAGTCCGGCGCGGATAATCTGCTTACCGTTGTACAGGTACTCGGGGCCGATGAAGCCGACCACGGTGTTGACCAAAAACGGTTTGAAATGCCGCGCCACCGCATAGGCGCGGGTTTCGCAGGTTTGTTGATCGACGCCCGCGTGCGCGTTGGCCGACAGTGCGCTGCCCTGGCCTGTCTCGAAATACATCAGGTTGTTACCCAATGTGCCGCGATTGAGGCTCAACCCGGCGTCATAGCCTTCTTGCAGGATATTCAGGTTGATGCCGAAACTGGCGTTGGCCGCCTCGGTGCCAGCAATGGACTGAAACACCAGATCCAGCGGCACGCCGCGGTTGATCGCTTCAATAGAGGTGGTGACGTGGGTCAGCACGCAGGATTGAGTGGGGATCTCATAGCGCTGAATGATCGCGTCCAGCATCTTCAGCAGGTCGCAGATCGAGGCAATGCTGTCGGTGGCCGGGTTGATGCCAATCATGGCATCGCCATTGCCGTAAAGCAGGCCGTCGAGAATGCTCGCGGCGATCCCGGCCGGGTCATCGGTGGGGTGGTTGGGTTGCAGCCGTGTTGACAGGCGGCCGTGCAGGCCCAGCGTGCCGCGAAAGCGGGTGATGACGCGGATCTTCTGCGCCACCAGAATCAGGTCCTGAACGCGCATGATCTTCGACACGGCGGCTGCCATTTCCGGCATCAGCCCCGGCGCAAGGGCGCGCAAGCTGTGTTCATCGGCGGCGTCGCTGAGCAGCCAGTCACGAAACCCGCCGACGGTCAGGTGGCTGACCCCGCTGAAAGCCTGGGCGTCGTGGCTGTCGATAATCAGCCGCGTGACCTCATCGGTCTCGTAAGGAATCAGCGCTTCGTGCAGGAAATGCGTGAGCGGGATGTCGGCCAGTGCCATTTGTGCCGCGACCCGCTCGCCATCGTTTTGCGCGGCCACGCCCGCCAGGAAATCGCCGGAGCGTGCCGGGCTGGCCTTGGCCATCACCTCTTTGAGGCTGTCAAAGCGGTAAGTCTGCGTACCTACCGCATGGGAAAACGTTGCCATACAGGGTGCTCCTTGACGCCAGACGCGGGGCGTCTGGCGGGCTACTCAGCGATCAGTGCAAGGTTTCTTCGGCTTTCTGGATGGCCGCGAATTCCTCTTCAGGTGTACCGGCGACCAAGTGATGCCGACTGTAGAACGCAAAGTAGGCAATTAATACGCCATAGATCACGGCCGCACCAATCACCACGCGCGGATCGACCAGGAAACCGGCGACCACCGCCACGCACGCCAGCACCAGTGCGACGCCGGAGGTGAAAATCCCGCCCGGTGTGCGGTACGGACGCTCCATTTTGGGGCGACGAATGCGCAGGGTGATGTGCGCGGCCATCATCAACACGTAGGAAATGGTCGCCCCGAACACGGCCACCAGAATCAGCAGATCGCCTTGTCCGGTGAGTGACAGGCCAAACCCGATGATGCCGGGGATGATCAGGGCCAGTACCGGCGCCTTGCTTTTGTTGGTTTCGGACAGTTTGCGTGGCAGATAGCCTGCACGGGACAGGGCGAAGATCTGACGCGAATAGGCGTAGATGATCGAGAAGAAACTGGCGATCAAACCGGCCAGCCCGACCAGATTGACGAAACCGCCCATCCAGGTGGAACCGCCATAGGACTTGCTCAAGGCTTCCACCAGCGGGTTGCCCGAAGCCATCAAATGATGCGCCCCGGCACCGCCCGGCCCGATGACCAGGATCATCAGCGCGAACGTCACCAGCACCAGCATGGCGCCGATCAGGCCGCGCGGCAGGTCGCGTTTGGGGTTTTTGGTTTCTTCGGCGGCCAGCGGCACGCCTTCGACGGCGAGGAAAAACCAGATCGCATACGGGATGGCGGCCCACACGCCCACATAACCGAACGGCAGGAACGGGCTGGCGCCTTTGGCCTCGGTCACCGGGATGTCCAGCAGGTTGGCAACGCTGAAGTGCGGCACCATCGACACCAGAAACACGCCCAGGGCAATGGCGGCCACGGCGGTAATGATGAACATCAGCTTGAGCGCTTCACCGACCCCAAAAATGTGGATGCCGATGAAGATGATGTAAAACGCCAGATAGATCATCCAGCCGCCAATCCCGAACAGCGACTCGCAATAAGCGCCGATAAACACGGCAATGGCGGCCGGGGCGATGGCGTACTCGATGAGGATTGCCGTGCCGGTCAGGAACCCGCCCCACGGGCCGAATGCACTGCGGGCAAAGCCGTAGCCGCCGCCCGCTGTGGGGATCATTGACGACAACTCGGCCAGCGAGAAACACATGCACAAGTACATGGTGGCCATCAGTAAGGTGGCGAGGAACATACCGCCCCAGCCGCCTTGGGCCAGACCGAAGTTCCAGCCGGCATAGTCGCCGGAGATCACATACGCCACGCCCAGTCCTACCAGCAGGACCCAGCCGGCGGCGCCTTTTTTCAGTTCGCGTTGTTGAAAGTAATCGGAGCCGACTTTTTCGAAGTCGACCGAAGAGGGTGCCGCTGCGGCGGCGATGGGTTCGCTAGGCATGTGCATTCACCTGTTCTTTATTGTTTGGAAAATTTGACAGGGTGTGAAGCAAGAGAAGGGCCAATCTGCAAGTCTGCAGGAGCGAGGCTCGCTCGCTCCTGCAAATCAGGCCGTTAGAAGAAGCCCAACGGGTTGATGTCGTAACTCACCAGCAGGTTTTTGGTCTGCTGATAATGGTCGAGCATCATCTTGTGGGTTTCACGGCCAACGCCGGACTTCTTGTAGCCACCGAACGCGGCGTGTGCCGGGTAGAGGTGATAGCAGTTGGTCCAGACGCGGCCTGCCTTGATCGCCCGGCCCATGCGGTAGGCGCGGTTGATGTCGCGGGTCCACAGCCCGGCTCCCAGGCCGAACTCGGTGTCATTGGCGATGGCCAGCGCTTCGGCTTCGTCCTTGAAGGTGGTGATGCTGACCACCGGGCCAAAGATTTCTTCCTGGAACACGCGCATTTTGTTGGTGCCCTTGAGCAGGGTCGGCTGGATGTAATAGCCAGTGGCCAGATCCCCTTCGAGTTTGGCCATAGCGCCACCGGTCAGCAATTGCGCGCCTTCGTTTTTGGCGATTTCAAGGTAGGACAGGATCTTGTCAAATTGCTGCTCGGACGCTTGTGCGCCGACCATGGTGTCGGTGTCCAACGGGTCACCACGCTTGATCGCCTCGACTTTCTTCATCACGACTTTCATGAACTCGTCGTAGATCGACTCTTGCACCAGTGCGCGCGACGGGCAGGTGCAAACTTCGCCCTGGTTGAAGAACGCCAGCACCAGGCCTTCAGCGGCTTTCTCAATGAAGGAGGGTTCGGCCTGCATGATGTCTTCGAAGAAGATGTTTGGCGATTTGCCGCCTAATTCAACGGTCGAAGGAATGATGTTTTCAGCGGCACATTTCATGATGTGCGCGCCCACGGGGGTCGAGCCGGTGAACGCGATTTTGGCAATGCGCTTGCTGGTGGCCAACGCTTCGCCTGCTTCCTTGCCGAAGCCTTGCACCACGTTCAGCACGCCCGGCGGCAGCAGGTCGCCAATCAGCTCCATCAGCACGCTGATGCTCAGCGGTGTTTGTTCGGCAGGCTTGAGCACGATGCAGTTACCGGCTGCCAGCGCCGGGGCGAGTTTCCAGGCGGCCATCAGCAGCGGGAAGTTCCACGGGATGATCTGCCCGACCACGCCCAGCGGTTCGTGGATGTGGTAGGCCACGGTGTTGCCGTCAATTTCGGCGGCGCTGCCTTCCTGGGCGCGGATGCACCCGGCGTAGTACCGGAAGTGGTCGGCTGCCAGCGGCACGTCGGCGTTCAGGGTTTCGCGCACGGCCTTGCCGTTGTCCCAGGTTTCGGTGACGGCCAGCAGTTCAAGGTTTTGTTCGATGCGGTCGGCGATTTTCAGCAACACCAGCGAGCGCGCTTGCACCGACGTCGCGCCCCACGCATCCGCGGCGGCGTGGGCGGCGTCGAGGGCTTTTTCGATGTCTTCTGCGGTCGAGCGCGGGAACTGGGCAATGGGTTTGCCGTTTACCGGTGAGGTATTAGTGAAATATTGACCTTTGACGGGAGCCACGAATTCGCCGCCGATGTAGTTACCGTATTGGCTCTTGAACGAGACGATCGAGCCTTCAGTACCGGGTTGTGCATAACGCATGGTGAATGTCTCCTGGCTTTTTTGTGCTTATGGGAGGACGCGCTCGGGCGCTGCCCTAAGCCGGAGCAAAGGCCGGGCCAGATTCCGTTGAGTGCTCTAAAACGGGGCTATCGGGCGCTCCCGTCATGGCACGGGACGTCTGTCTGTGACACGGCTGGTACAGTCGGGGTGACACTGTGTGCCAAAAACGGTACAGCGCATGACCAGTCAGTCAGATGGCGATTGCAATGCTTTGGACGCAAGAGGATGCTGGGGGCTCGGTTTGGACTGGTACTCGGGCGCAGCACGTGGGGCATTTGCCCTGTACACGCCGAGACCGCCGAGACAGAGCGGAGAATAATAAAAATGCACAGTGCAGATATCAGTCGGCACGCCCGACAAGTCATCGATGTCACGCAGGGCCGTCCTCAGGGATGCGACCCGTCCATCGTTCGCTCCTGGCAACGCTGCCTGGAGGATTATCACCTCGACCCCGCACACACCGTCGCCCCGACGGTGCTGGAACACGGCCGCATCCTGGAAGGGCGCGAGCGTTTGCAGCAGGTGTTGCACATTGCCACTCACGAAATGAACAGCCTGCATCAACAATTATCGGGCGCTGGTCATGCTGTCCTGCTGACCGATGCCCGGGGCGTGATCCTGAACTGCGTGACCGCACCCACAGAGCGCACGGTGTTCGAACGCGCAGGGTTATGGCTGGGGGCTGACTGGAGTGAAGCCCGTGAAGGCACCAACGGTATCGGCACGTGCCTGGTGGAGCGACAGGCGCTGACCATTCATCAGGACGAGCACTTTCGCGGCCGTCACACCGGCCTGACCTGTTCGGCCAGCCCGGTGTTTGACCCGCAGGGCGAGTTGCTGGCCGTGCTGGACGTGTCCTCGGCCCGTCACGACGTGTCGCGCCAGAGCCAGTTCCACACCATGGCGCTGGTCAACTTGTCAGCGAAAATCATCGAAAGCAGTTACTTCTTGCGTCATTTTGAAGACCAATGGCTGCTGCGTTTTCACCTCCAGGCGCAGTCAGTAGGGCTTTTCAGCGAAGGCATGCTGGCGTTCGATGGCGAGGGCGTGATTGTTGCGGTCAACCAGAGCGCCTTGAACCTGTTGGGTCATGTGCGCGGCGGGTTGGTGGGGCAACTCATCGATCAGGTATTTGATTGCCCGCGCGACGAACTCTTCGCCCGCGCCAGCCCGCAGGCCAGCGCCAGTTGGCCGCTTTGCACCCGCGATGGTCGCTATTTATTCGCCGCATTGCGGGGCCTGGCGCGCGCTCAACCCGCGCCAGTCAGCGTTCAACCTGACCCCGCACCCGCGCGCCTGAGCGGGATCTGCCTGGGCGACGACGCGTTGCACACCGATTTTCGCCGGGCGCTGCGGGTCTTCGAGCGCGACGTACCGTTGTTGGTCAATGGTGAAACCGGCTCGGGCAAAGAAGCCTTCGCCAAAGCGGTGCATCTGGCCAGCTTGCGCACCGACCAACCCTTTGTGGCGCTCAACTGCGCGGCGATTCCTGAAAGCCTGATTGAAAGTGAATTGTTCGGCTATCGCGGCGGCAGTTTTACCGGTGCCCGCAAGGAAGGCATGCAGGGCAAGTTGCAACAGGCCGATGGCGGAACGTTGTTTCTTGATGAGATCGGCGACATGCCGCTGGCCATGCAGACCCGTTTGCTGCGTGTGCTGGAAGACCGTCTGGTGGTGCCGATCGGTGGCGAGCCGCAAGCCGTCAACGTGCGCATCATCAGCGCCACCCATCGCAATTTGCTGGAACGCGTGGAGCAGGGCAGCTTTCGCGAAGACTTGTACTACCGGCTCAACGGGCTGGAAATTGCCTTGCCCGCCTTGCGTGATCGCAGTGACAAGTCGCAGCTGCTCGATTTTCTGCTGGCGCAGGAGGCGGGGCCGGAGCGGTTGGAGATCGACCCTCAGGCCCGTCAGGCGCTGCTTGATTTCAGTTGGCCGGGCAACGTCCGCCAATTGCGTAACGTGTTGCGTACCTTGGCGGCGTTATGTGAAGACGGGCGTATCAGGTTGCAGGACCTGCCCGCCAATCTGCGCAAGGCGCTACCCAAAGAACCTGAGGCGTCTGAACACCCGCTCGATGAAGCCGAGAAAATGGCCTTGCTGATGGCGCTGGAGTTGCATCGCTGGCACATGACGCATACCGCCCTGCAACTGGGGGTCAGCCGCAATACGCTGTACAGAAAGCTGCGCAAGCATGGGATTGAGCGCTGAAGGCCAAAGTGCTCGTTTTGCATGAGCGAGCACTTTTAGGGTGTATTGAATGGGTTGTTGTTTTACCTCATTCTAAGTTCTCGATTGATAACAGCTGGCAAGTGTTTGGCAGAGGGTAGTTTGATCAATGTGATGTGGGGGTGGATCTTGTTCTTTAATACAATGTCATCATTTTTTTCAATGAGTTTAATAAGGTTTTTGTAAGTTGGATTCTTGGAGAGGGTGGCAAAAGTGAAGTGTTGGTCAATGCCATGAATTTTGTCTTTTGGGTTTTTTAAATACACGGCAACGACGCTTCCGGTTTTTCTTTTGGCCCGTGAGAGTGCAAGTTTATTAGCATAGACTCTAGCGACCTCTGGTTTGCGAGTGACATAGAAGCCACGGCCAAATACTTCTCTGCCGCTGCGTGTGGGTACATAGTTGTTATGTAAACCCTGGCTTATCAGTTGGTTTATTTGCTCGTTGCTAGCTCCGTGGTAACCAATAAGCACGCTGCCGTCCTCTAAAACTTGCTCTACCGGTTCGCTGGTTTTTTTGCTAGCGCCTTTGAATGCTTTGAAAAAAGAACGGAAAAAATGACTGATGGCATTGGTTGCTTCAGGGTCAATAAGGTTTATTGGATCTCCTGTGCAGTAGGTGTACCTGTTAATGCCGCCTCTCTCAAATGGGCTTAGAAGATCGGGTGAATTAAATCTCATCAATACAGGGTTGTATGCCCTGCGCCCCCTACCCAGTAAATAGTGGCCGGTTACAACGTCTTGACGTTCCCCGGTGTAGCCCAGTAGAGAAACTGAATTGATGTTGTCAGGGCTAAAGCCATACGCCGTGTAGGCGTGCTGCTCGTGGTCAAGTTCGGCTCTTGCTACGAGAGGGGAGTTTTGGGCGTCACAAGCGAGTAGTACAGTGTCTTTGATTCCGTTGTGCGCACGGTGCTGTGCTATCACTCTGTTTTCGCCCATTACTCTCATTAGCGTAGAACTTGTAGAGCCTTGAACTTCCGTCGCAAGCCTATTATCGGCATACAGGTATGTCGTAGTGCTGGGTTCGGATGGAAACGATTGGGTGAGTAATCGATTCAATGGGTCATAGCGATACTGACACACAACAGCTTTATGTGAATTCTTCATGCGGCCCACCTCCTTGTTTTTCCCTTCTGATTGTCCAAGGTTGACTAGGTTAACGGTACTAGCAGAAGTGATAGGTCTATCACGCCGAGAGGGGGCGGAGGGATTGAAAAACTGTCGAAGCGCTTTTTCTGCAGGGCCCGTTCAGCTAGTGAGTGCGAAAAACAGTGCTCTACGCTACCCTTCGCCGATGATTTTCGAGGTCGACTATGCACATTCATATTCTTGGTATTTGCGGCACATTCATGGGTTCGCTGGCGGTTTTGGCCAAAGAACTGGGCCATCACGTGACAGGCTCCGACGCGAACGTCTATCCGCCGATGAGCACCCAGCTGCAAGCTCAAGGCATTGAGTTGACCCAAGGCTACGACCCCGCCCAGCTGGACCCCGCGCCTGATGTGGTGGTGATCGGCAATGCGCTGTCGCGTGGCAATCCGGCGGTCGAATACGTGCTCAACAAAGGCCTGCCGTATGTGTCCGGGCCGCAATGGCTGGCTGATCACGTGCTGCAAGGCCGCTGGGTGCTGGCGGTGGCCGGGACTCACGGCAAAACCACGACCAGCAGCATGCTGGCCTGGGTACTGGAACATGCCGGCATGGCGCCGGGCTTCCTGATCGGCGGCGTGCCGCAAAACTTTGCCGTGTCGGCGCGGTTGGGCGACACGCCGTTTTTCGTGGTCGAGGCCGATGAGTACGACAGCGCCTTCTTCGACAAACGCTCCAAGTTTGTGCATTACCGTCCGCGCACCGCGATCCTCAACAATCTTGAGTTCGATCACGCGGACATCTTCCCCGACCTGCCTGCGATCGAGCGGCAATTTCACCATTTAGTGCGCACGATCCCCAGCGAAGGCCTGGTGATTCACCCAACCACTGAACCTGCCTTGCAGCGGGTGATTGACATGGGCTGCTGGACCCCGGTGCAAACCACGGGCGAAGGGGGTCAATGGCAAGCCCGCCTGTTGAGCGACGACGGTTCGCGCTTTGACGTGCTGTTCGAGGGCGTGGTTCAGGGCACTGTCGAGTGGGACATGACCGGCCAGCATAACGTCGCCAATGCCTTGGCCACGCTGGCGGCTGCCCGCCATGTTGGGGTGGTGCCGAGCATGGCGATTGATGGCCTGAGCGCCTTCAAAAGCGTGAAGCGCCGAATGGAAAAAGTGGCCGAGGTGAAGGGCGTCACGATTTATGACGACTTCGCTCACCACCCGACCGCCATTGCCACCACGCTGGACGGGTTGCGCAAGCGTATCGGCGATGCCCCGTTGGTGGCGATCATTGAACCGCGTTCCAACTCCATGAAACTGGGTGCCCACCGGGATGGCCTGCCGCAGAGCGTGGCCCAGGCCGATCACGTGGTCTGGTATGCACCGGCCAATCTGGGCTGGGACCTGGCGGCAACGGTTGCATCGAGCCCTGTGTCGACCCGGGTCTGCGACTCGCTGGACGCTATCATCGCCGACGTCAAAACCCGCGTTAAGCCTGGCACCCACGTGGTGATCATGAGTAACGGCGGCTTTGGCGGGCTACACGGCAAGCTGGCGGACGCGCTGCAATGAGTGGCCCGGAACGCATCACCCTGGCCGTAACCGGTGCATCGGGCATGCCTTACGCATTGCGTTTGCTTGATTGCTTGGTGCGCGAAGACCGCGAGGTTCACTTCCTGATTTCCAAGGCCGCACAGTTGGTCATGGCGACTGAGACCGACGTTAACCTGCCGCCCAAGCCGCAGGCCATGCAGACGTTTCTGACCGAATACACCGGGGCGGCTGCCGGGCAGATCCGTGTGTACGGCAAGGAAGACTGGATGTCGCCGGTGGCCTCGGGTTCCGGCGCGCCGGCCGCGATGGTGGTGGTGCCGTGTTCCACGGGCACGCTGTCGGCCATTGCCACGGGCGCGTGCAACAACCTGGTCGAGCGGGCGGCGGACGTGACGCTCAAAGAGCGTCGCCAGTTGATTCTGGTGCCGCGCGAAGCGCCGTACTCCAGTATTCATCTGGAAAACATGCTCAAGCTGTCGAACATGGGCGCCATCATCTTGCCCGCGTCGCCGGGTTTCTATCATCAGCCGCAGACCATCGATGATCTGGTTGATTTTATGGTCGCGCGCATTCTTAACCTGCTCAATATCCCGCAGGACATGCTCCCGCGCTGGGGCGAGCACCATGTGGGCGGCGATGAGTAAGGCGCTGCTGGGCGGGTTGATGCTCCTGCACATTGGCGGTTGCGCCAGCGTTCGCACGCTGGACGCCGCCAAGCCGGGGGCGCCGGTGGTGTATTCGGGTACGCGGCTCGATTGGTATGCGATGCAAGGCGGGTGCTGTGCGCAAGACCGCTTTGGCGCCCAGCCCCCGCGTTATCCGGGGCTGGACCTGCCTGCCAGCGCCTTGCTGGATACGCTTTTGTTGCCGTTGTCGGTGTTGACCGTGCTGGGGGTCGGCGTCCAGGCCAACGGCGGGCTGTAACGGGTTACTTGCCCAGTTTTCTCAGTTCGTCGGACTCAATCACCCGCACGCCTTGCTGATCTTCAAGCGCCAGTCGCCACAGTGCCCGGGCCAGTTCACAGGCTTCAATGCCGTGGTATTTGCCGGGGATCAATTTTGAAAAAAGACCTGCAATTTTCTCTGCCGGGCGTTCTTCCAGGCGTTCGCCGATGAGCAGAGATGGGCGGGCGATGGTTAACTGAGGCCAGTCCTGCGCTCGCAAGGATTGCTCCATCTCACCTTTGACCCGGTTGTAGAAAATGGATGACTCCGGGTCTGCGCCAATGGCGCTGATGACGATCAAATGCCTGGCGCCCATTTCACGCGCGCGCTTGGCAAAGGCCACGACCATGTCGTGGTCCACGGCGCGAAAGGCTTCTTCGGAACCGGCCTGTTTGATGGTGGTGCCCAGGCAGCAGAACGCGACATCGACCGGGCCGCTGAGTTGGGGCAGAAACACGGCGGGGTCGCCCACCGGGTTTTCCAGGTGCGGATGGTCGGCCAGGGGTTTGCGCGAGGGGGCGAGTACGCGTTCTACCGTCGGTTCGTTAAGCAAACGGTCTAGCAACAGCTCACCGGTCAGGCCGGTGGCACCCGCAAGCAGGATGTGCTGAGGCGTCAGGTACATGCGAATTCTCCCTTGATACATTCAGCTTAGTCACTCGCGGCGTCCATGCTGTTCCATCGGATTAATGCAACGCTTGCCGTGCTTGTTGCTCGCGCAGGCGCTGCCAGTGGTTCAAGACGCCTTTCGGTGCCCAGAGTTGAGGTGCTGAAGCATCGAAGTTGTCGGCCTGTTCGCGCTCGGCAACGTATTGTTTCGCCAGAGTGAACGCCTGCTGCAGGTCGTCGGTCTGGTTCAGGGCCTGCGCGAACAGGGCATTGCCGAAGTAAGTGAAGTCGGCTTCTTCCGAGCAGCCAAACGACACCTTGTCCGCTTCGGAGGCGGTCATGATCAAGGTTCTTTCATCCTTGAGCGCCGGGATGAACCCGCCCGAGTAGCAGGCAGAAATCACAATGATCTTGTCGCGATGCTTCAAAGGGGCAAGCGCGGCGGCCAATTCGTCGGCGGGCAGGTCAGCCAGTTCAAGGCGCGGCTGGTCGAGCACCAGTTCATGGTCGTGGGTGCCGTGGCTGGTCAGGTAGATGAACACCAGGTCTTCCGGGCCCGTGCGCTCGGCCAGGGTCTTGGCGGCGCGGTGCAGGTTTTCGCGGGTGGCCATGGGGCGATCCATCAAGTGGTCGCGATGGTTGACCAGGCTGATGTTGCCGCGGCTGCCGAAACGGCTGGTGAGCATGTCGCTGACGTAATCAGCTTCACGCAGAAAGACGCTTTGCTTGCCGTCGCCCCCCAGCACCAGGCTGTACAGCTCGACGGCCGGGGTGGAGTGTGGAACCGCTTTGAGGGCCCGGTCGAGCAACGCGCCCTGATTGAGCAGGCCCAGCTCAAGCGGGTCCGGCAACAGCTCGCCTTTTTCGTCGCGCACGCGCAGCCCGTTGATCCAGTAGCCTTTCTCTACCGTGCCGTCGCTCAGGGTCAGGGTGCCATAGCCCTGATACGTGTCGTTGGCAAAGTCACCGACATAGCGGCTGCCATCGGCCATGTCGAGCTGGCCGGGACCATTGAAGCGCCACTCATTGAATTGACCGCGATAGTGGCTGCCGTCAACGCCGATGAACTCGCCCTGGCCCGTCAGGGCGCCGTCCTTGAACTCGCCGATCCACACGTCGCCGTCAGCGTTTTCGAAGCGGCCCTTGCCGTTGAGCTGGTTGTCTTTGAACTCGCCTTCGTATTGATCCCCTTCGGCGCTGTTGAAAATACCAGTGCCTTCGAGCTGACCATTGACGAAGGTACCCGTGAATTCGTTGCCGCTGGCATCGCTGCGCTTGCCTTCGCCATGGGGTTTGCCCTGGGCGAACTGGCCCTGATACTCGCTGCCGTCTTCCAGTTCGAGGTGGCCGAAGCCGGAAAACTGGTCATCCTTGAAAGCGCCGCGATAGCTCATGCCACCTTGTTTGAGGGTGCCTTCACCTTCGCGGCGCCCTTGCTTGAAGCCGCCGACGTACTCGCTGTCGTGGGTGGTCAGGCTGCCTTGCCCGTTCCACAGGCCACCCTCGAATTTGCCGCGGTACACGTCGCCATTGCTGGCATGCCATTCCCCCTGGCCCTGATACACGCCATTGCTGAATTCGCCCGCGTACCAAGTGCCGTTCGGGTAGTCGATGCGGCCCTGGCCCTGCAATAGTCCGTTGACCACTTCACCGCGATAGCGCCCGCCATCGGGCAGGCGAGCGTCCGGGGGCAACAGCGAGTCGCCGTCGCCGCAGGCCGTCAGCAGCAAAGTCAGAGCAAGGGGTACAAATGGGCGCATGGCAGGATCCGGAAAGTTAGGCCACCGAGTATGCCGCAGCAATGGAAGCCGCTCTATAGGGCGACATGAAACATCCTGAGATATTCACGCGCCGCTCTTGCCTTTAGCCAAGCCAGTGCGTGGTGAGCGTGCTTATAATGCGGCGCAAAAAAGATCGCTGGAGACGAGAGATGTTGTTACGCGGCCTGACCTGGCTGGTGCTGTTTCAATTGCTCGGCACTGCCCTCAATCATTTGTTCATCCCTGTGTTGCCCGGCCCGATCATCGGGTTGTTGCTGCTGTTGGCCTTTCTGATCGTGCGCGGCCAGGTTGGCGAGCCTTTGAGCCAGGCAGCCAGCGGTCTGTTGCGCTACCTGCCGTTGTTGCTGGTGCCGCCCGCCGTGGGGGTGATGGTCTACGCCAGTGACATCGCCGCCGATTTTTGGGCGATTGTCGGCGCGCTGGTGCTGTCACTGCTGTTGTCGATGGCGTTCGTGGGCGTGCTGATGCAGCGCTTGCTCAAGCGTCATCAGTCTGCGGAGGAACGGCCATGACCCTGGAATGGCAAGGCGCCTGGCAAGCCGTGATCCACCATCCGCTGTTCGGCATTGGCATCACCCTGGGCGCTTACCAACTGGTGCTGGCGGCGTTCGAAAAAACCCGCTGGATTTTCCTGCAACCGGTTTTGGCCTCAATGCTGCTGGTGATCGGCGTGCTGCTCAGTTGCGGCCTGAGCTACGACGAGTACCGCAAAAGCACCGACATCCTGAGCATCCTGTTGGGCCCCGCCACGGTGGCGCTGGCCGTCCCGCTGTACCTGAATTTGCGAAGAATCCGCCAACTGTTCTGGCCCATCTTTACTACGCTGGTGATTGGGGGCGTGTTTGCGACCGGCCTGGTGGTGTTGCTGGGTTGGTGGTTCGGCACTGAGCACATGGTGCTGATGACCCTGGCGCCCAAGTCGGTGACCTCGCCCATTGCCATGCTGGTGGCTGAGCAAATCGGCGGTGTCGCCGCGTTGGCGGCGGTGTTTGTGCTGATTACCGGGGTCATTGGTGCGATTGTCGGGCCGGGCCTGCTGAGCCTGTTGCAGGTTCACAGTGCCGAAGCGCGGGGCATGGCGCTGGGCATGACGGCTCACGCAGTCGGAACCTCCGTGGCCTTGCAGGAAGGCGAAGAGTGCGGCGCTTTTGCGGCGTTGGCGATGAGTTTAATGGGTGTGGGCACGGCGGTCTTTTTACCGCTTGCCGTCAGCCTTGTGGTGTAAGGACGTAGACATGACATTGCCGTTGTTTCCTCTCAAGACTGTGCTCTTTCCCGGTTGTGTACTGGATCTGCAAATTTTTGAGGCGCGATACCTCGACATGATTGCCCGCTGCATGAAGCAGGGCACCGGTTTTGGGGTGGTGTGCATTCTGGAGGGCAGTGAAGTGGGCGACGCCCCCGACGACATTGCCCTGATCGGGTGTGAAGCACTGATCCGCGACTTTCAGCAACAGGAGAATGGCCTGTTGGGCATACGGGTCGAAGGCGGGCGACGCTTTGGGGTGCTGAGTGCAGAACGCCAGCGTGACCAGTTGCTGGTAGCGGAGGTTGAGTGGCTGGACGAAATCCCCGAGCAACCGCTTGAAGAGGAAGATCAGGATTTGCTGGCGCTGCTCAAGGCGCTGGCCGAGCACCCGATGGTGGCGGCCCTGAACATGAACACCGAAGTCGAGGGGCAGCAGTCGCTGGCCAATCAACTGGCCTATTTGCTGCCTTTTGCCGAGGAGGACAAGTTACAACTGCTGCAAGTCGATGACCCCCAGCAGCGTCTGGATGGCATTCAGGTGCTGCTGGACGAAATGCAGGGCGATTCTCAGGGCGAAACCCTCAATTGATCCTCGCCCCACGCGGGGTGTTAGTACGCATAGCGCAGCAGCTCTTTGGACATGTGCGCCAGCATGAAAAAGCCATACAGCGCCGTGCTGGCGGGCAAAATCAGCCACCAGACTTTCTGCGGGACGGGGCTCAGCGGCATGAAGCGTTGGCACAGCGCCAGTCCAAACGCATTGACCGTGATCGCCAGTAGCGCGCCGGCCATGATGTCAGTTGGCCAGTGAGCGCCGAGGTACACCCGCGACATGGCGACCGTGATCGCCAGCAGGCAGCCCAGTAGCACCCACGTGATGCGCATGCGCTGAGGTTGCTCGCGCCCGGCCAGAATTGCCAGCGCGACAAAGAACGCAAACGCGCCGGAGCTATGGCCGCTGGGCATGCTGTAACTGGTCAGCGGATCCACCAACACGTCAGGGCGCACCCTGGCGAAGAACAGCTTGGTGAAAGTGTTGGCCAGCGCAGTGAACAGCGTCACCCCGCCGAAAAAAATCATCGCGCGCCATTGCCGGGTCAGCAGCAGGATGATGCACACCAGCGCCGCCGCCAGAAACTGGGTGCGGAAGTTGCCGATCTGCGTCACCAGCACGGCGGCCATGTCCATGGCGCTGCTGCGATGCTCTTGCACCAGCGCAGAAATGCCCTGATCCAGAGCCGTCATGTACGGGTAGCCGATGAACACCGCCAGCAGCAGCACCAGGCTCAGGGCGCCGATCAGCAAGGTCGCTTTGGATTGGCGCCGAATGCTGGCGTTGATGCTCAGCCCCAGCAACCCCGCCAGCCCGACCGCGACAATCGCCGCTTGGGGCCAGAAGCCTTCAGGTAATGGCAAGCGGATCGCGGCGCCGGTCGCCCAACCAGGCAGCAGGTACGCCACCGACCAGCCGATGCCGGCCAGCAGGCTGACCCCGATAAAGCGCGGGACGGGCATGTCGCACATCCCTGCGACCATGGGCAGCATGGGCCGTAGCGGGCCGATGAAACGTCCCACGAGCAGGCTGACGATGCCGTACTTGTGAAAGTAACTTTCGGCGCCGTTCATCCACTCGGGGTGGGTGCGCAATAAAGGCAAGCGCCGAATGTTTTGATGGAAGCGTCTGCCCAGCGCATAAGACACGACATCCCCGAGCAGTCCGCCGAGAAACCCCAGCAGCAAGGTTTCGCCCAGTGACAGGGCACCGCTGCCCGCCATGACGGCGATTGCAAACAGCAGCACGGTGCCCGGCACAATAATCCCGGCAATGGCCAGGCATTCAACGCACGCCACAATAAACACCGCAAGGCCCAGCCACTGCGGGTTGGCTGTCAGCCAGCCAGTTACGCTATCGAGCCATGGGCCCATGTTTCAATTTCCTTTTGATCGTCGGTTAAATCGTTTGGGCAGTGGCAATCACGGGTGATCCAGGATCACGTAGTCCTTGCCTTCAACCTGGCCGCGTCGCAGCGGGTTACGCGTGCAATACGCAGCGTAGTCAGCGTCGACAAAGCGGTACATCAGGTGTTCATCGCGCCCGTGGGGGATGCCCAGGCGTGTGGTTTGAATCACCTGCGAGGGTTGTTGTGCGACGTCATCGACCCGTAAACGTTCGGGGTCGAAACATTTTGCATCCCATTCAGGCACTTTCAGACCCAGCGCCTTGCACAGCAATGTTTGCCCGGCGCAGAGTTTGTGGTCGGGTCGCGGGCGGCCCTGCGAGTCGGGATTGTTGCGCTGCATGAGCGCCAGGCTGAGCGGGCCGGACAGCTCGTCGACCCACGGGTAGGCCGATTTGATCAGGACGGCATTGCCCGGGCCGTGGGCGCTGAAGTTCAACGAGTCGCCGCCGCGAGCGTAGTACATATAAATGTGCCCGCCATCAAGAAACAGCGCCCTGCGCTTTTCGGTGTAACCCAGTGAGGCATGGCTGCCTTTGTCGACGCAGTAATAGGCTTCGGTTTCGATAATCCGCGCACTGAGCCACAGGTCGTTGACCCGGTGACGAATGACTTTGCCCAATAGTTCGCGGGCAACGCGTTGGGCATCACGGTCGAAAAAGGCATCCGGCAGCATCGTAGGCATCTTCAGGGCTATCACATCAGTGGCGCAAAGGGCGCAGATCATAGCAAGACCTGCTTAATCCGCGCTGAACGCTGTGTATTTGCAGTCCATTTCGACCATCCGCCTGCCACCGCTGTGCGTGAGGCGGCTTGACCGCTATAATCGGCCGCTTTCCTCTCTGCCAAGACCATTGAGACCATGACTGAGTCCGTTCTTGACTACATGACCCGTTTGGGTCGCGCTGCCCGTGAAGCTTCCCGTGTGATTGGCCGTGCCAGCACCGGGCAAAAAAACCGTGCCTTGCTGGCGGCTGCCGCTGCATTGGACGCTGCGCGACCGGAACTCACCGCCGCCAATGAGCAGGATCTGGCGGCGGGCCGGGCCAATGGTCTTGAACCCGCCATGCTGGAGCGTCTGGCCCTGACCCCGGCGCGCATTGACGGCATGATCGTCGGTCTGCGTCAGGTGGCCAGCCTGCCGGACCCGGTCGGCGCCATTCGTGACATGAGCTACCGCCCTTCGGGAATCCAGGTGGGCAAGATGCGCGTGCCGCTGGGCGTGGTTGGCATCATCTATGAGTCGCGTCCCAACGTGACCATCGACGCCGCGAGCCTGTGCCTGAAGTCCGGCAATGCCACCATTTTGCGCGGCGGCTCCGAGGCCATTCACTCCAATCGGGCGATTGCCGCCTGTATCCAGCGAGGTCTGGCCGAGGCCGGGCTGCCGCCGGCGGTGGTGCAAGTGGTTGAAGTGACCGACCGGGCGGCTGTCGGCGCGTTGATTACCATGCCCGAATACGTGGACGTGATCGTCCCCCGTGGCGGCAAAGGCTTGATCGAACGTGTCAGCCGTGATGCGCGGGTGCCGGTGATCAAGCACCTGGACGGCATTTGCCATGTGTACGTCAGTGCTCATGCCGACCTGCCCAAGGCCCGGCGCATTGCGTTCAACGCCAAGACCTATCGCTACGGTATTTGCGGGGCGATGGAAACATTGCTGGTGGATCAGGCCGTCGCGGCAGATTTTTTGCCTGCCATGGCCGAGGAGTTCCGCGCCAAGGGTGTCGAGCTGCGCGGGTGTGAGCGTACTCAAGCGCTGATCGACGTGGTGCCGGCCACTGAAGACGACTGGCACACCGAATACCTGGACGCGATTCTGTCGATCCGTATTGTCGACGGGCTGGACGCTGCCATTGAGCACATCAATCACTACGGCTCCCATCACACCGACTCGATTGTCACCGAACATCAGGGCGACGCCCGGCGTTTCATGGCCGAAGTGGACTCCAGTTCGGTCATGCTCAACACCCCGACCTGCTTCGCTGATGGATTTGAATACGGATTGGGTGCGGAGATTGGCATTTCTACTGATAAGCTGCACGCCCGCGGCCCGGTGGGGCTCGAAGGTCTGACCTGCGAGAAGTACATTGTGGTCGGTGACGGACAGCTGCGCGGTCAGGAGCCGGTCTGACTTGATCGACCTTGAAGCGGCAGTGGAGGCACCGATGAACGACGCGTTACCCCGGCGCATAGGTGTGTTGGGTGGAACCTTCGATCCGGTGCACATCGGGCATTTGCGCGGCGGGCTGGAAGTGGCAGAGATGATGGGGCTCGACGAGCTGCGTCTGACGCCCAATGCCAGGCCGCCTCACCGTGACACGCCGCACGTGTCTGCGCACGACCGTCTGGCGATGGTCGAGTGCGCCGTCGAAGGTGTGGCTACGCTGGTGGTGGACGCCCGGGAACTGCAACGGGACAAACCGTCCTACACCATCGACACCCTGGAACTGATGCGGGCCGAGCTGGCCGCGCAGGACCAGTTGTTTTTATTGCTGGGTTGGGACGCGTTTTGCGGCCTGCCTACATGGCACCGCTGGGAAGAGTTGCTCCAGCATTGCCATATCCTGGTGCTACAGCGCCCGGATGCCGACAGCGAACCGCCGGATGCCTTGCGCAACCTGCTGGCAGCGCGCTCGGTAAGCGACCCGCTGGCCCTGAAAGGGTCGAGCGGACAGATTGCATTCGTCTGGCAGACACCGCTCGCGGTTTCCGCCACCCAGATCCGTCAACTGCTGGCCAGCGGTAAGTCGGTACGTTTCCTGGTGCCCGACGCGGTCCTGGCCTACATCGATGCGCACGGACTGTACCGTGCGTCGAACTAAAAAGGCGTGTTTCAAGGCGCGATAACAACGTGTATTGAAACACCCGAACATACGAGCAAAACGAGTTTTATATGACTAACAAAGATGTAAGCAAAGTTAAGCGCAAAGGCACGTTCAAGAGCGCCCCTCTGCCGGAAAAAGCCCAACCGACCGAAATCCTGAAAGGCGAAGAGCTGGTCAAAGTGGCGGTGACGGCCCTGGAAGACGTCAAGGCCCAAGACATTCAAATCATCGACGTGCGCGAAAAGCACAGCATCACTGACTTCATGATCATCGCCACCGGTACTTCGAACCGTCAAATCGGCGCGATGCTGGACAAGGTCCGCGAAGCGGTCAAAGCGCTGGGCGTCAAGCCGTTGGGCGAAGAAGGCAAGGGCGACAGCGACTGGGTTCTGCTGGACATGGACGACGTGATCGTTCACATGATGACCGCCAGTGCGCGCCAGTTCTACGACCTGGAGCGTCTGTGGGCCGGTGCTGAGCAAAGCCGTGCAGGCAGCGCTGCTCACCACAGCCCGGAAAACACCCACGAGCATTTCCTCAAGCTCAACAAAGACCAAGAGTAAGGGTTAGCTGTGCGCCTGCGTTTGATCGCTGTCGGTTCGCGTATGCCTAAATGGGTGGAAGAAGGCTGGCATGAATATGCCAAGCGTCTGCCATCCGAGCTGGCCCTTGAACTGGTGGAAATACCGCTCAACACCCGCGGCAAAAATGCCGACGTGGCCCGCTTCATCCGTCAGGAAGGCGAGGCCATGCTGGCCAAAGTCGGTCCGGGTGAGCGTATCGTCACGCTGGAAGTGCATGGCAAACCCTGGAGTACCGAGCAGCTGGCGGTCGAACTGGACCGCTGGCGCCTGGACTCGCGCACGGTGAACTTCATGGTGGGCGGCCCTGAAGGGCTGGCGCCGGAAGTCTGTGCACGGGCCGATCAGCGCTGGTCGCTGTCGCCGTTGACGTTGCCGCACCCGTTGGTAAGGATTCTGATTGGTGAGCAGTTGTATCGCGCCTGGACGGTTTTGTCCGGGCACCCTTATCACAAATAGTCAGCGTCCCGAATGTCTCAGCCAATTCGCCTCAAAGACCACGAGAAAGACGCACGCCTTGTGCGCAGCCGCGTTGTGGTCGGCGCAATTGTGGTGGTGGCGCTCATTTGTGCGTTGATCGCGCGCCTGTATTACCTGCAAGTCGTGCAGTACGAGTACCACTCGACCCTGTCTGAAAACAATCGGGTGCACGTGCAGCCCATTCCCCCGACGCGTGGCCTGATTTTCGACCGCAACGGTGTGGTGATCGCGGACAACCGGCCCAGCTTCAGTCTGAGCATGACCCGCGAACGTTCCGGTGACTGGCAGCAAGTGCTCGATGTGATCGTCGAAGTGTTGCAGCTCACGCCAGAAGACCGCGCCTTGTTTGAAAAGCGCATGCGGCAGGGGCGTCGGCCATTCGAGCCGGTGCCCATTCTGTTTGAGCTCACCGAAGAACAGATCGCCCGGATTGCCGTGAACCAGTTCCGCCTGCCCGGGGTTGAAGTGGTCGCGCAACTGGTGCGCCACTACCCGCAGGGCGCGCATTTTGCGCATTCGGTGGGCTATATGGGGCGGATCAACGAGAAAGAGCTTAAAACCCTCGATCCCGTGAATTACAGCGGCACCCATCACATCGGTAAAACCGGCATCGAACGCTTCTATGAGGCTGAACTGCACGGTCAGGTGGGTTACGAAGAAGTCGAGACCAACGCCCGTGGCCGGGTGTTGCGTGTGCTCAAGCGCACGGACCCGATCCCCGGCAAGGACATCGTGCTCAGCCTCGACATCAAATTGCAGGAAGCCGCCGAAGAAGCGCTGGCCGGGCGCCGTGGCGCAGTGGTGGCGTTGAATCCGAATACTGGCGAAGTACTGGCGATGGTCAGTCAGCCGAGCTTCGACCCCAACCTGTTTGTCACCGGCATCAGCTTCAAGGCGTATGCCGAGTTACGTGACTCGATCGACCGTCCGCTGTTCAACCGCATTCTGCGCGGCCTTTACCCGCCGGGCTCGACCATCAAGCCTGCGGTGGCGATTGCCGGGCTCGACAGCGGCGTGATCACCGGTTCGTCGCGGGTCTACGACCCCGGCTACTACATGCTGCCCAATTACGATCACAAGTACCGTAACTGGAACCGCAGCGGTGATGGCTATGTGGATTTGGACACCGCGATCATGCGTTCCAACGACACTTACTTTTATGACCTGGCTCACAAGCTGGGCATTGATCGTCTGTCCTCGTACATGAACCAGTTCGGCATTGGCCAGAAAGTCTCGCTCGACATGTTCGAAGAGTCCGCAGGCTTAATGCCGTCCCGCGAGTGGAAGCGGGCGACGCGGCGGCAGGCCTGGTTTCCGGGCGAAACCCTGATTCTGGGGATTGGTCAGGGCTACATGCAGTCCACGCCGTTGCAACTGGCGCAAGCGACCGCGCTGATTGCCAGCAAAGGCAAATGGATCCGCCCGCACCTGGCCAAGACCATCGAGGGCGTGCCGCCCGTTGACCCGAACCCGATGCCGGACATCGTGCTGCGCGACCCGTCCAACTGGGCCAAGGTCAGCCATGGCATGCAGCAAGTGGTGCATGGCGCCCGCGGGACTGCCCGTGTGGCGGGCGTGGGGGCGCAATACCTGATCGCCGGCAAAAGCGGTACGGCGCAGGTGGTGGCGATCAAGCAGGGCGAAAAATATGACCGTTCCAAGGTTCAGGAACGCCACCGCGACCACGCGCTGTTCGTCGGTTTCGCCCCGGCCGACAACCCGCAAATTGCGGTCTCGGTCATGATTGAAAACGGTGAGGCGGGCAGCCGCGTGGCTTCGCCGGTCGTGCGCAAGGTCATGGATGCCTGGTTGCTGGATGCACAAGGCAAGCTCAAACCTGAGTACGCCAGCCCTTCAAAGGCGGAGGTTACGGCCCGTGATGAGTAATTTTGATCGCATGCTCTCCAGTGAGGATGTGATGCGTCGACGTGCCTCGCTGTTGCAGCGTTTGCACATCGATGGCCCGCTGCTGATTCTGCTGTTGACCCTGGCGGCTGGCAGTCTGTTCGTTCTGTACTCGGCCAGCGGCAAGAGCTGGGACCTGCTGAGCAAGCAGGCCACCTCGTTTGGTATCGGTCTGGTGTCAATGTTCATCATTGCCCAGCTTGAACCCCGGTTCATGGCGCGCTGGGTGCCGATTGGTTACCTGATCGGCGTGCTGCTGCTGGTGGTCGTGGACGTCATGGGCCACAACGCCATGGGGGCCACGCGCTGGATCAACATCCCGGGGGTGATCCGTTTCCAGCCTTCGGAATTCATGAAGATTCTGATGCCAGCGACCATCGCTTGGTACCTCTCCAAGCGCACCTTGCCCCCGCAGCTTAAACACGTGGCGATCAGCCTCATGCTGATTGGCGTGCCCTTTGCGTTGATTGTGCGTCAGCCCGACCTCGGTACTGCGCTGCTGGTACTGGCGGGCGGCGCGTTTGTGCTGTTCATGGGCGGGCTGCGTTGGCGCTGGATTCTCAGCGTGCTGGCGGCCACGGTTCCGGTGGCCGTCGCCATGTGGTTTTTCGTGATGCACGACTATCAAAAGCAGCGCGTGCTGACCTTCCTCGACCCTGAAAGCGATCCGCTGGGCACCGGCTGGAACATCATTCAGTCCAAGGCCGCCATTGGTTCGGGCGGTGTGTTTGGCAAAGGCTGGTTGCTGGGCACCCAGTCACACCTGGACTTCCTGCCTGAAAGCCACACCGACTTCATTATTGCGGTGATGGGCGAAGAGTTCGGCTTGGTGGGCATTTGCGCATTGCTGCTGATTTATCTGCTGTTGATTGGTCGTGGCCTGGTGATTACGGCCCAGGCGCAGACGCTGTTCGGCAAATTGCTGGCCGGCAGCCTGACCATGACGTTTTTTGTTTATGTTTTCGTCAACATCGGTATGGTCAGTGGCCTGTTGCCGGTGGTGGGCGTGCCATTGCCGTTCATTAGCTACGGCGGAACTTCGCTCGTTACGCTGCTGTCAGCGTTTGGGGTTTTGATGTCGATCCACACGCATCGCAAGTGGATCGCGCAAGTTTGATTAAGGTGAAGAATTCAATGCAAGTAATGCGTGGCTGGGCTGCTCGATACGCGTCCTGGGTAGGCCTGATAGGTCTGTTCGGGGCGGCGCAAGGCGCAGTGGCCGGCGACTATGAAGGCTCGCCCCAGGTGGCTGAGTTTGTCGGTGAGATGACCCGCGATTACGGGTTCGCCGGTGAACAGCTGATGGACGTCTTTCGCGAGGCTCAACGCAAGCAGAGCATCCTTGATGCCATTTCGCGTCCGGCCGAGCGCGTGAAGCAGTGGAAGGAATACCGCCCGATCTTCATTTCGGATGCCCGCGTGGCGCGCGGTGTCGATTTTTGGCGTGAGCACGAAGCCGTGCTGGCCCGTGCCGAGCAGGAATATGGCGTACCGGCGCAAGTGATTGTCTCGATCATTGGTGTTGAAACCTTCTACGGCCGTAACACAGGGAGCTACCGGGTAATCGACGCGCTGTCGACCCTGGGCTTTGATTACCCGCCGCGTGCTGAATTCTTCCGCAAAGAACTGCGCGAATTTCTGCTGCTGGCCCGCGAGGAGCAGGTCGACCCGTTGACCCTCAAAGGTTCGTACGCCGGTGCGATGGGCTTGCCGCAATTTATGCCGAGCAGCTTTCGCGCCTATGCCGTGGACTTTGATAACGACGGCCACATTAATATCTGGAGCAACCCGGACGACGCCATCGGCAGTGTTGCCAGCTACTTCAAGCGCCATGGCTGGGTAGCGGGCGAGCCGGTGGTCATTCGGGCTGATGTGCAAGGCGATCGCGCCGACGAAGGGTTGACCCAAGGCATCGAGCCGGTGAAAACGGTCGGGGAGTTGCGAGCGCTGGGGTGGTCGAGTCATGATGCGCTGCGTGACGACATGCCGGTCACCGCCTTCCGTCTCGAAGGCGAAAACGGCCCTGAATACTGGATGGGCCTGAAGAATTTTTATGCGATTACGCGTTACAACCGTAGCGTGATGTACGCCATGGCAGTGCACCAACTGTCCGACCTGCTGGTTCAAGCACGGGGCAACAAGTAATGCCGTTTCTAGCGATCCGTACACCGTTGAAAGTTGCTGCCTGCGCCGCCGTCGCGTTGCTGGTGGTGAGTTGCTCCAGCAGTCGTTCCACCGCGCCGCAGCAAAAGTCGGCCCCGGTAGTCCGCGCCACGCCCGGTCTGGACATCAACCGGGCACACAAGGACGGCGCGCCGTGGTGGGACGTAGACGTCTCGCGTATCCCCGATGCGACGCCCACCCTGCACACCGGGCCGTACAAAGCCAACCCGTATACCGTGCTGGGCAAGACCTACTTCCCGATGCAAGAGTCCAAGACGTACGTGGCGTCAGGTACGGCATCCTGGTACGGCACCAAGTTTCACGGTCAGAACACTGCCAATGGCGAGGTGTATGACCTGTACGGCATGAGCGCAGCGCACAAAACCCTGCCGCTGCCCAGCTACGTCAAAGTGACCAACCTGGACAACGGTAAAGCCGTGGTGCTGCGGGTTAATGACCGTGGCCCGTTCTATTCGGACCGCATCATTGACTTGTCCTACGCGGCGGCCAAAAAGCTCGGCTACGCCGAAACCGGTACGGCGCGGGTCAAAGTCGAAGGCATCGACCCGCAGCAGTGGTGGGCGCAGCGCGGTCGTCCTGCGCCGCTGATGCTCAATGAGCCGAAAATGGCCCAGAATGCACCCGGACCTACCATTGCCACGGGCAAGGTCGAGCAATGGACACCGCCTGCGCAGCAACACGCCACGGATGTTGTGCCGGTGCCGCGCATGGCCAACGGGCAGGGCACGTATTTGCAGGTCGGCGCCTTTGCCAACCCGGATGCCGCAGAGTTGCTTCGTTCCAAGCTCAGTGGCATGGTCAGTGCCCCCGTATTTATTAGCTCGATTGTGCGCAATCAGCAGACCTTGCACCGTGTGCGGCTGGGGCCGATTGCCTCGGCCGGCGAAGTACAGCAAGCGCAAAACAGCGTGCGACTGGCCAATTTGGGCCAGCCAAGCGTTGTGACATCGGATCAGTAACACTGATTAACGCGTTGGGCCCCGAAGGTTCGGGGCCCAAACGCAGTTGCAGCGACAAAGAACAAAAGCCCTGCGAGGGCCGTGCCTGCAACTGAATACGCGACAGCCCCTCTAAGGGCTGTCAGAACAGTTTTGCCCGCGAGGGTAAGTTTCCATCAACAATTTCGAGAGACGGATGAACATCACCACCTTTGCCAAACGCCTGTGCCTGCTTGTCCCGCTGATCATTACGCCTGCCGCCTGGGCAGCCGAAATGATGCCGTCGCCGCCACAGCTTGCCGCCAAATCCTACGTACTGATGGATGCCAGTAGCGGCAACGTGCTGGTTGAAAACAATGGCGACCAGCGCCTGCCCCCGGCCAGCCTGACCAAACTGATGACCGCGTACATTGCGACGCTGGAAATCCGTCGTGGCCAGATTGGCGAGAACGATCCGGTAACGGTCAGCGAGAACGCCTGGCGCACCGGTGGTTCGCGCATGTTCATCAAGGTCGGCACCCAGGTGTCGGTCAGCGATCTGCTGCACGGGATCATCATTCAGTCGGGCAACGACGCCAGCGTTGCATTGGCTGAGCACATTGCCGGCAGTGAAGACGCTTTCGCGGATCTGATGAACAAGACCGCAGCCGAGCTGGGCATGACCAATAGTCACTTCATGAACCCGACCGGTCTGCCAAACCCTGATCACTACTCGTCGGCGCATGACATGTCGCTGCTGGCCCGCGCGATCATCCACGAAGACCCGACTCACTACGCGATCTACTCGCAGAAAGAGTTCTTCTGGAACGGCATCAAGCAGCCTAACCGCAACCTGTTGCTGTGGCGCGACAAGACCGTTGACGGCCTGAAAACCGGTCACACCGATGAAGCCGGCTACTGCATGGTGTCTTCGGCAGTGCGTGACGGCATGCGTTTGATCGCCGTGGTGTTCGGCACCAACAGCGAAGCGGCCCGTGCGGCCGAAACGCAAAAACTGCTGACCTACGGTTTCCGCTTCTTCGAAACCCAGACCTTCTACCAGAAAGGCACCGAGCTGGCTCAGGCTCCTGTCTGGAAAGGCACCACCAGCCAAGTCAAAGCCGGTCTGGCCAACGACCTGACCCTGACCCTGCCTAAAGGCCAATTGAAAAAGCTGGCCGCGAGCATGACCATGAACCCTCAACTGATGGCGCCCATCGCCAAAGGTGACGTGATCGGTAAGGTTGAAGTCAAACTCGACGATAAAGTTGTTCACAGTGCGGACTTGATCGCACTTGAGCCGGTTGAGGAAGGTGGCATTTTCCGCCGCGTGTGGGATAGCATCCGTCTATTCTTCTACGGGTTGTTCAACTGATTGCACCCACCTGTGTGACCCTGCGCTTACCCGGCGCGGGGTCATGTCTGTAGTTCCGGGCTTACGAGGCCAATACGCCATGAGCGATAACGAAGTAAAGGCGCCAAAGATCGAATTTCCTCAAACCGATTACCCGGTTAAGGTGATCAGTGACACAGGTGTGGGTAACAAGGACAAAATCCTCGTGATCGTGCGAAAACACGCAACGATCAACGACGAGCGTATTGACGAACGCCAGAGCACCAACGGCAAGTACACCACCATCCAGCTGCACATTGTGGCCACGGATCAGGACCAGCTGTACAACATCAACAGCGAACTGCGGGCCACTGGCTTCGTTCACATGGTGTTGTGATGTCGCGGGCCCTGGGTTTTCGCGAGTTGGCGTTGCTGGATTACGAGCCCACCTGGCTGGCCATGCAGCGTTTCACTGACCAACGCAAAGACCGGCCCGAGACGCAAGACGAGATCTGGCTGGTGGAGCATCCGCCAGTATTCACCCAGGGGCAGGCCGGCAAGGCCGAGCACCTGCTGCTGCCGGGTGATATCCCGGTGGTCAAATCAGATCGCGGCGGGCAAGTGACGTATCACGGGCCCGGCCAGTTGGTTGCCTACCTGATGCTGGACGTGCGACGTCTGGGCTTTGGGGTTCGCGAACTGGTCAGCCGGATGGAGCGCTGCCTGATCGAGTTGCTCGCCAGCTATGGCGTAAGCGCACACGCCAAGCCCGATGCGCCGGGCGTGTATGTGAATGGCGCGAAAATCGCCTCACTGGGCCTGCGGATCCGCAATGGCTGCTCTTTCCACGGCCTGGCCCTGAATGTGGATATGGACCTGGAACCGTTTCGACGGATTAACCCCTGTGGCTACGCGGGGCTGGCGATGACCCAGTTGCGCGACCATGCAGGCCCGATTGAATTTGCCGAGGTGCGTGCCCGGCTGCGCGCGCAGCTCGTCAAACACCTCGACTATGCTGAGCAGACGACCCTGACGGGCGGAATCGATTGATATGACTACTGCGCAAGACGCTGTTGAAACCCTGATCCCTACGCTGGACATCTCTGAACGTGCAGCCCGCGCCAGCGAGGCCCGTTCCAAGGTTGAGACCGGCGTCAAGCTGCGCGGTGCCGAAAAGGTGGCGCGTATCCCGGTCAAAATCATTCCGACCACCGAATTGCCGAAAAAACCTGACTGGATTCGGGTGCGCATCCCGGTTTCCCCGGAAGTCGACCGTATCAAGCAACTGCTGCGCAAACACAAACTGCACAGCGTTTGCGAAGAAGCGTCCTGCCCGAACCTCGGTGAGTGCTTCTCGGGCGGTACTGCCACCTTCATGATCATGGGCGACATCTGCACCCGTCGCTGCCCGTTCTGCGACGTCGGCCATGGTCGACCCAAGCCTTTGGACGTCAATGAGCCACAAAGCCTGGCCATCGCCATTGCTGACCTTGGCTTGAAGTACGTGGTCATCACCTCGGTGGACCGTGACGACCTGCGTGACGGCGGTGCCCAGCACTTTGCCGATTGCATCCGCGAAATCCGCAAGCTGTCACCCAACGTGCTGCTTGAAACCCTGGTGCCCGACTACCGTGGCCGCATGGACGTAGCGCTGGACATCACGGCCGCCGAGCCGCCTGACGTGTTCAACCACAACCTAGAAACCGTCCCGCGTCTGTACAAGGCGGCGCGTCCGGGTTCCGATTACCAGTGGTCGTTGACGTTGCTGCAGCGCTTCAAACAAATGATGCCGCACATCCCGACCAAATCCGGCCTGATGCTGGGCCTTGGCGAAACCGATGAAGAAGTCATCGACGTGATGAAGCGCATGCGCGAGCACGACATCGACATGCTGACCCTTGGCCAGTACCTGCAACCGTCGCGCAGCCACTTGCCGGTTCAGCGTTTTGTGCACCCGGACACCTTCGCCTGGTTCGCCGAGGAAGGTTACAAAATGGGCTTCAAAAACGTTGCTTCCGGGCCGTTGGTTCGTTCCTCGTACCACGCGGATGAGCAGGCCAAACTGGTCAAGAACATGCTGGTCAGTGAGTAAAACCATGAACAGCCGGTTCACCGCGCAGGTGTCTGACAAGGCCCACGGCGCGGTGCCCGCGCTGCGTGCTGGCGGGGTGATCGGCCTGATCGCCCCGGCTGGCCCAGCCGAACTCGATCTTCACCTTGCCACCCAATGGATACAGGCACGCGGTTATCAACTGCGGGTTTTTCCGGGGGTATGGGAAAAAGACGGCTACCTGGCCGGCGCTGATGCTATCCGTTTGCACGATTTGCACGACGCCTTTGCCGACGACAGCATCGACGCGATTTTGTGCATGCGCGGCGGCTATGGCAGCCCGCGTTTGCTCGATGGCATCGACTTCGAGCTCCTGAAACGCCATCCCAAACCTTTTATTGGCTACAGCGACATCACGGCGCTGCATCTGGCCATCACCCGTTATGCAGGCTTCGTGACCTTTCACGGGCCGATGCTGAACGCCGACCTGCTGGGCAATAAGCAGGCGCCCACTGAATCCTCCCTGCTGGACATGATCAGTGGCCGGCAAGGCGCCGTCTTGACCCATCCCGCCGCGTTTGCGTTGACCACCGTGGCGCCGGGCGTGGCCAGTGGACGATTGTTGGGCGGCAACCTGGCCATGATCTGCGGCACGCTTGGCACCGCATTCGAGCTGGACGCAGACGGCATCATTTTGTTCATTGAAGACGTCAACGAACCGCTGTACCGGATTGACCGTCTGCTGACCCAACTGCGGTTAGCGGGCAAGTTGGCGCGGGTTCGGGGTGTGTTGGTGGGGGATGTGGCCGGAGTGGACACTCAGGCGTTGATGCGGCTGATCGGGCAGGAGCTTGGGCCGCTAGGTGTGCCTGTACTCGCGGGATGGCGCAGCGGGCATTGCGACCCCAACCTGACCTTGCCAATGGGCGCGCTTGTACGTCTGGATGCAGATAACCAGCAGTTGGTGTTAGAGCAGGACGTCGTTTCGATCGCGCCTTGACCCTCTCCCGGCGGGAGAGGGGTGGCGCAGGCCGTTTATTGTTGGCGCAAACTTTCCAGCAACTTATGCGAAGGGTAGCCATCCGCGGGCCAGCCCAGCGCTTGCTGCGCGCTGCGAATCGCCTTGCGGGTGTTTGCCCCGATGATGCCATCAGCCTTGCCCGCGTCGTAGTTGCGGTTGCTCAGCAGGGTTTGCAGCTCGACACGTTCGCTGCGGCTCAACGGGCGGTCATCCTTGGGCCAGTCCCCTTTGATGATGCCACCACCGTTGAAGCGCTCAGACAGCAGGCCCACCGCCAGCGCATACGACGAAGAGTTGTTGTAGCGCAGGATGGCCCTGAAGTTATCCAGCACTAAAAATGCCGGTCCCCGGTATCCGGCGGGCAGCAACAACGTGGCGCTCAGTTGTTCTGAACCGCTGTCGGTCTCAGGCACCCGAACCCCAAGCGCTTGCCACTCGCTGACACTTTTACGAACGGTTCCGTCAGCCAGCGCGTAGTCAAACCCGCTCGGCAGGTTCACTTCAAATCCCCAAGGCTGGCCTTGCTTCCAACCGGAGCTTTGCAGGTAGTGAGCCGTGGAAGCCAGCGCGTCAGCCGAACTGTTCCAGATGTCCCGACGGCCATCGCCGTCGAAATCCACCGCGTGGGTTTCATAGGTGGTGGGGATGAACTGGGTCTGGCCCATCGCGCCTGCCCATGAACCGAGCATTTTCTCGGGCGAAATATCGCCTTCCTGGATGATCTTAAGGGCAGCGATCAGTTGGCTCTGGGCGAATTCCGGGCGGCGGCCTTCATACGCCAGGGTGGCCAGGGAACGGATCACCGATTTGTTGCCTTGAAAAGTGCCGAAGTTGCTTTCCATGCCCCACACCGACACCAGTGCCTTGCGGTCAACGCCGTAGCGCTCTTCGATACGACTCAGCAGGTCGGCATTTTGCTCCAGCAATCGCTGGCCATTGCGCACGCGCAGCGGCGAAAGGGCGCCTTCGAGGTATTCCCACACCGGGCGGCTGAACTCGGGCTGGCTGCGATCAGCCTTGATGACGCCCATGTCGGGGGTGATGTCTTTGAAGGCATTATCGAAAACCAGCGGGTTGATCCCTGCCTTCAGGGCTTGCGCACGGAAGTTGGCTTGCCATTCGCTGAAGCTTTGGGCGGGCTGGATTTCAAGGGTGTCTGCAACGGGAGCGCTGGTGGTCACCGCGGGCGCGGGAGGCGTCACAGGCAGGGGTTGAGCATCGGCTGCGGTGGGTTTCTCTGCGCAGGCGACTAAAAGGATGACGCTGGAAGCAGCAATCAGTTGGCGCATCGGCCAACGGCGTTTATGACTTAAGGGCATGCGCAGGTCCAGGTAATGCGAATCAGATGCAGACCTTAACATTCCCGCCGTCAGGCAGCCAGAAAGTAAAAAGCCTCCCGGTCTCTCGACTGGAAGGCTTCGCGGCGGTAGCTGCCTTTGCCTTTGGCGGGGCGTTCCTGGCGGCTGCGGAACAAGGGTTGGGTGACGATGGATTTGGCCTTGTTGGGGCGTTTGCTCATGGCAATGACTCTCGCTGGGTTGAACAGGCGCAAATCATCGGCCAGATTGTTTGATCTGTCCAGCGTCGTTACGTGCAGGCGTTGACCGGCTGTTTCGTGCTTTTATAGCGGCCACTCAGGCTGGTTGGTTATTCCGCTGGCAAGTTCAGACGTTGCCCACACATCAGCAGCGTCAATCGGCTGAGGCTGCTCCAGGCCGAACCTGCCGCCTGACCCTTGATCTGTGCATCGATGCGTTGCGCGTCCATCAATAGCTGCGCCCAGCGCTGAGCTGAATAACGTTGCAAGGCTTTGCTCATCAGCGGTTTGCGTTTGTCCCACACCGGCGGGCGTGCCTGGCTGAACGCCTTGTCCAGCGGAATGCCTTGGCTGTATTGCAACGCAATGTTGGCCAAGACCCGCAGCTCGCGAGCCAGCGCCCAGAGGATCACGGGCGGCTCGACACCTTCACCGCGCAAGCCTTCAAGCATGCGCAATGCATGGGCAGCCTCACCATTAAGCACCGCATCCACCAGCCCGAACACATCGAAACGCGCACTGTCTGCGACCGCGGCCTGCACGGTCTCGACCGTGATCTGGCCTTCTTCAGCCATCAGTTTGAGCTTTTCGATTTCCTGAGCGGCTGCCAGCAAGTTGCCTTCTACCCGTGCGGCGATCAATTCCACAGCATCATGGGTCGCCGCCAGCCCTGCTTGCGACAGCCGCTGGCGAATCCATTGCGGCAATTGATTGGCGTCCACCGGCCAGATCTGTACGAACTGTGTGTGCGCCCCCTCCACCAGCGCCTTTCCCCATTTGGTTTTCTGCGCACTGCCATCGAGTTTTGGCAGGCTGATCAGCAGCAGGGTGTCGTCTGCGGGTCGCGAGCAATATTCGATGAGGGCTGCCGCGCCTTTGTCGCCGGGTTTGCCGGAGGGCAATCGCAGCTCCAGCAAGCGTTTTTCGGCAAACAACGACATGCTTGCGCCAGCCTGCAGCAATGAACCCCAGTCAAAACTGGCGTCAGCACTGAACACTTGGCGTTCATCAAAACCTTGTTGGCGGGCGGTGCTGCGGATGGCGTCTGCGGCTTCCTGACACAACAGCGGGTCGTCGCCGCTGATGATATAGACGGGCGACAGGCTGCCTTGCAGGTGTTTGGCGAGTTGGGCGGGGGCGAGTTTCATAGGACTTGATAGATGACGGGGCGCCTGAGCGCCCCGTATACCTTATTGCTCAGGAACTTCGAGGGGCGACTGCTGAGGAATCGCATCTTGTGCCTGACGCGCGGCTTCGATGGCCTGGGCTTCAGCCCGTGCTTTCTCGTCAGCCACTTGTTGCAGCTTGGCCAGTTGTTCCGGGGTCAGCTGCTCAAGGCGCAGCACCATTTGTTGCACCAGTTCACGGCGCAGCTCGGTGCTGATCATGGACGCTTCCTGGCCAGAACCAGTGATGTTGCTGCTGTCTTGCAGGTAGACCTTGTGCACTTCGATCTTGTTGTTGAGCAACGGCAAGTTGTGCTCGCCACGGATCTCGTAGTTCAGCACTTTGGTCAATTCGTATTCGACCGAACCGCCATTGCCCGCATAGCTGGCAGCGCGCTGGCTGTCTTGCTCGTTGGTGAGGATCAGGTGGTAAGGCGCAGCGGCGGTGATTTTCACGCCGCTGTTTTCCAGCACTTGTCGCAACTCCCGCACGGTATCGCCGTAAGCATTACGGGCTGTGACGTCGAGTTCGGTAATCGACAGCTGATTGGTGCCGGTGCCGCGCAGCTGAAAGCCGCAGGCACTCAGCAAGACTGCGAGGCCCATCACCAGCAAGTTGCGTTTGATCATGTGTTGCTCCCCTTGAAACCAGATGGACCGACGAAGCGGCCCGGAAGGTTTTGTTGGGCGCCCGCGCACGAGGCGGGCGCCTGTTCCAATTTAGCTGGCGACGATATTAACCAGTTTGCCCGGCACGACGATCACTTTGCGGATGGTCAGGCCTTCGGTGAAACGCAGCACGTTTTCGTTGATCCGGGCCGCCGCTTCGATGTCTTCACGGCTGGCGCCGGCAGGCATTTCGATCTGGCCGCGCAGTTTACCGTTAACCTGAATCACCAGTTGCAGCGTGTCCTGAATCAGCGCGCTTTCGTCCAACGTCGGCCACGGTGCGTCGATGATGGCGCCGATGTGACCCAGCTGATTCCACAGCTCGTGGCTGATGTGCGGGGTGATCGGGGCCAGCAACAAGGCCACGGTTTCCAGACCTTCCTGCAACAGGGCGCGGTCTTGTTCGGTGGCCTGCGGCGCTTTTTCCAGCACGTTCATCACGGTCATCACTTGCGCGACGGCGGTGTTGAATTTGTGGTGCTGGCCCACGTCCTGGCTGGCTTGCTTGATGGCCTGGTGAATGGCGCGACGAATGACTTTTTGCTCGTCATTCAGCGTGCCGATGTCCAGTGCGCCGGGCAGACCCTGGCTAACGTGCGCATGCGCCAGGCGCCAGACGCGCTTGAGGAAGCGGTGCGAGCCTTCAACGCCGGAGTCCGACCATTCAAGGCTGGCGTCAGGTGGCGACGCGAACATCATGAACAGGCGGCAGGTATCGGCGCCGTATTGCTCGATCATGTATTGCGGGTCAACGCCGTTGTTCTTGGACTTGGCCATTTTTTCAGTGCCGCCAATCTCAACCGGCAGGCCGTCGCTGATCAGCTTGGCGCCAATGATTTTGGCCTTGCTGTCACGCTCGAGCTCGACGTCTGCCGGGTTGAACCAGGTCAGGGCGCCGTTGGCTTCGCGACGGTAATACGTTTCGGCAATCACCATGCCTTGGGTCAGCAGGTTCTTGAACGGCTCGTTGGAGCTGACCAAGCCTTCATCGCGCATCAGTTTGTGGAAGAAGCGCGCATACAGCAGGTGCAAGATCGCGTGTTCGATACCGCCGATGTATTGGTCAACCGGCAGCCAGTGATCGGCGGCGGATTTTTCGACCAGACCGCCTTCGTAGTGAGGCGAGGCGTAGCGCGCGTAGTACCACGACGACTCGACAAAGGTGTCCATGGTGTCGGTTTCACGCTTGGCCGGGGCGCCGCATTTCGGGCAGCTGCACTCGTAGAACTCAGGCATGCGGGCCAATGGCGAGCCGGCACCATCGGGTACGACGTCTTCAGGCAATACAACCGGCAATTGGTCTTCTGGCACCGGAACGTCGCCACAGCTGTCGCAGTGAACGATCGGGATCGGGCAACCCCAATAGCGCTGACGGCTGATGCCCCAGTCGCGCAGGCGGAACTGGGTGCGCGACTGGCCCAGACCTTTGGCGCTCAGGGCTGCTTCCATTGCCGCAAAGGCTGCGTCGAAATCCAGACCGTCAAATTCGCCGGAATTGATCAGTGGGCCATGTTCGTTGTAAGCGTCCTGCCAAGGCGCAGGGGAGGCGTCGCCCGCACTGGTGCGCACGACCGACTTGATCGGCAGGTCGTATTTGGTGGCGAATTCGAAATCGCGCTCGTCGTGAGCAGGAACGGCCATGACTGCGCCGTCGCCGTAGTGCATCAACACATAGTTGGCGACCCACACCGGGAGCTTCTCACCGGTCAGCGGGTGCAGGACGAACAGCGAGGTCGGCAGGCCCTTTTTCTCCTGGGTAGCCATGTCGGCTTCAGCCACGCTGCCGCCTTTGCATTCAGCGATAAACGCTTGCAGCTCGGGGTTGGACTGTGCCGCCTGGGTGGCCAGCGGGTGCTCGGCCGCCACGGCCACATAGGTGGCGCCCATCAGGGTGTCGGGGCGGGTGGTGAAGACCTTGAGGGTGCCCTGCTCGCCGATGGAGTCGACGTCGTAAGGGAACTGGACTTCCATGCCGCGGGATTTGCCGATCCAGTTGCGCTGCATGGTCTTGACCTGCTCAGGCCAGCCCGTCAGCTCGTCGAGGCTTTCAAGCAGCTCATCGGCATAGGCCGTGATCTTGAAGTAGTACATCGGGATTTCGCGTTTTTCGATCAGCGCGCCCGAACGCCAGCCGCGGCCGTCGATCACTTGCTCGTTGGCCAGAACGGTCTGGTCCAGCGGGTCCCAGTTCACGGTCCCGTTTTTGCGGTAGATCACGCCTTTTTCGAACAGGCGCGTGAACAGCCATTGTTCCCAGCGGTAGTAGTCCGGCTTGCAGGTGGTGATTTCACGCGACCAGTCAACCGCCAGGCCCAGGCTGCGCAACTGGGTCTTCATGTACTCGATGTTTTCGTACGTCCACTTGGCCGGTGCGACGTTGTTCTTCATCGCGGCGTTTTCAGCCGGCATGCCGAAGGCATCCCACCCCATAGGTTGCAGTACGTTCTTGCCGAGCATGCGCTGGTAACGGGAGATCACGTCGCCGATGGTGTAGTTACGCACGTGCCCCATGTGTAGCTTGCCGCTCGGGTACGGGAACATCGACAGGCAGTAGTAGGTTTCCTTGCCTGGATCTTCGCTGACTTCGAAGGACTTTTGGTTGTCCCAGAATGATTGGGCGGCGGCTTCTATTTCACGGGGCTGATATTGTTCGTGCATGGCTACTTGTACTGATAAAGGGTGGCCTAATCCTCTTCAACATACGGCCGGCTATTGTGTTGCCCGGTCAAGTTGGAGTAGGGGTTACAGGAAGCCCCGTAGCATACATGACCCCACTCTATCGAGGGAAACCCTGATTGCCTCGTCCTTCCGTTGGTCGCTGCACCTCACCGGTTTTGTGCACGCGACTAAGCTTGCTCAAAGGGGAGATTGATATCCTTCAATGAGGTGAGCGGATGGCAAGAACGCAACGCAAAGCGAAAACGTCACAGGTGTATGAGCGTCTGATCAATCGTTTGGACGTGGCTCTCGATTCAGCGCAAACGGCAGTGCAATTACGTAACGAACACCCTGCCGAAGTGGAATTGCGAGGTTTGAGTCATGCTGAACTGGAGTTGATTAACGCGTATTTAAACCGGAGCGAACGCGAGGTGGATAGACGTTCGCATGGCAGCAGTCATGTGCAGGAAACCCCGTCGGCAGCCAATGTCATCTGGCTGAAGGACCGGGTCAAGCAAGCCAAGGGCTAGGGCGACTTTTTACGTCGTGAGTCCGTGATACAGCGAGTGGCGTCACCTACGTGTCCCAGGGTTGATAAAGCAGGCGTTTATATCCAAGTCACTCACGTGCCTGTTGTTGCATCGGATCAACCCCCTTAGGCTTCGGGCATCTTTGGAGATGCTCGATGCCTATTCGATATTTCGTTAAACAACTGCTTCTGCCGCCCGGCATTCTTTTACTGATCCTTGTGCTCGCCTGGTGGCTGCGCCGTTCGCGCCCGCGGCTGGCCGGGGCGTTGTTCGTCGTGGGGGTGGGTGGCTTCTGGTTGATGAGCCTGCCCGTGGTGGTGGAATGGAGCGCCCGCGCGCTGGAGCGTGAACCGGCACTGGCGCAAAGTGACTGGGCGACTTTGGCCACGCGTGCCGATGCGATTGTGGTGCTGGGGTCCGGGCGTGAGCGGGGCGATCCGGCGTGGGGCAGCGATCAGCCGACGGGCACCGGGCTAGAACGTCAGCGTTACTCGGCCCGACTGGCCAAGGCTTCCGGGCTGCCGCTGGTGACCACGGGCGGCCTGCATTACGGCACGCCGCCGAGTGAGGCGCAGTTGATGGCAGACTCCTTGCGCGATGACTTTGGTGTGCAAGTGCGCTGGAAAGAAGAGCGCAGCCGCACGACGTGGGAAAACGCGCAAATGACGGCCGATCTCTTGCTGCCTCAGGGCATCAAGCGCGTGGTGGTGGTCACGCAAGCGTGGCACATGCCGCGTGCCGTCTGGAGTTTCGAAAAGGCCGGGTTTGAAGTGGTGGCAGCGCCGGTGGGCTTTTTGGGCCGAGACAACGCCCGGCCTCTGGGTGGATGGATGCCAGAATTCAAATCGATCTGGCAGTCCGGGCAGTTGCTGAACGAGGCGGTGGGGCAAGTGGCTTACCCGTTGTTTTACCGCTGAGCCGGAGCACGCGCTGGAAGGTAGCTACCCTGTGCGTGTCGCAGCCTCAAGCGTTGGCTGCGACACGCGGCGTCTCACACGGTCTTGGCAATGCGGCTGGTTATCAGGGCCCAGCCGATCAGCACCACACACAGGATAATCAACGGCCACGAACGCCATTGCAGGTACGGCGTGAGGTTGTGCATCGGCACCACTTCGCCGTAGAGAATCCCCTGTTCGAACTGCGGGATTTGCGCCGTGATCTGCCCGTAAGGGTTAATCAGCCCGGTGACGCCGTTGTTGGTTGCCCGGATCATCCAGCGGCCAGCTTCAAGCGCGCGCATCTGGGCCATCTGCAAATGCTGCAGCGGGCCAATCGAGGTGCCGAACCAGGTGTCGTTGCTGATGGTCAGCAGCACATCGCTCTTGGCCGCCAAGCTGGCAGCGAATTCCGGGTACACCACTTCGTAGCAAATGAACGGTGCGATCTGATAGCCCTTGGCTTGTAGCAGCGCTTGTTCCGCAGGCCCGCGAGCGAAGTCGGACATCGGCAGGTCGAAGAACGCAATCAGCCCGCGCAGCACATCCTGTAACGGCACGTATTCGCCAAACGGCACCAGTTTCTGTTTCAGGTAGGTGCCATCCGCCTCGCCCACGGCCGTAATGCCGTTGAAGAAGCGCGGTTCGTGACGCACTTCCTGGCGGATCGGCACACCGGTGATCAGGGCAGAATGCCGGTCGGCAGCAAAGCGCCCCATCATTGACAGGTAGCCTTCGGCGTTTTCCTTGAGTACCGGGATCGCGGTTTCAGGCCAGACGATCAGGTCGACCCGCTTGGAACTGAACGTCATGTCGCGGTACAGGGCCAGTTGCGCATTCAACTGCGCCGGGTCCCATTTCATGCTTTGTTCGATATTGCCCTGAATCGCCGCCACGCTCAGCGGATCGCCCGAAGGACTGGTCCAAGCGTGGTGTTTGAGGGCGCTACCGATGATCCACGGGCCGACCAGCAGCACGGCTCCGGCGGCGATGAAAGCCTTGCGTTTGGCCCGGATCAACCGGGGGAGGTTGCACAGCAGGGCGGCAGTGAGCGCCAAGGTGAAGGAAATCAGCCACATGCCGCCCAGCGGCGCGAGCCCGGCCAGAGGGCCGTCGAGTTGGCTGTAACCGGAATAAAGCCACGGGAACCCGGTGAGGAACCAGCCGCGAAAGGCTTCTTGCATGACCCACAGGGCCGCAAAGGCCAAGGCGTCCGCCAGCGGGGCTTCATTGCGGCGAATCCAGCGCGCCCATAGCCACGCGGGCAGGGCAAAGAACCAGGCAATGGCGGCAGTGAATGCCAGCATCAGCAGGCCCGCCAGCAAGACTGACGCGCCTCCGAAGTTGTGAATGCTGTAGTAGATCCAGCTGGTGCCCGCGCCAAACAGGCCGAAACCGAAGCACCAGCCCCGGCCCAGCGCCTGACGTGGCGACAGGTCGCGCAAGCCGAGGTAGAACAGGGCCAGGGCGACCAGCGCCAGCGGCCAGATGTCGTACGGTGCCAACGCCAGGGTGGTGAGTGCGCCGGCGACCACAGCCAGCAAGTTACCGGGCCAGCCGGGGGAGGTTATCCAGCGCATTTCAATCCTTGGTGTTGGAGGTTTAGCGGGCGATAGGCGTCAGGCGAATCAAGTGAATACGGCGGCTGTCTGCATTGAGGATGCGGAAGCGGTACGGGCCGATTTCAGTGGTTTCATTGCGTTTTGGCAAGTGCCCGAACGCACTCATGACCAGGCCGCCCACCGTGTCGAACTCGTCGTCGGAGAAGTCGCTGTCGAAAAACTCGTTGAAGTTTTCGATCGGGGTCAGGGCCTTGATCAGGAAGTCACCGCTTGGCAGCGGCTTGATGTAGCTGTCTTCTTCGACATCGTGTTCGTCTTCAATGTCGCCGACGATCTGTTCGAGCACGTCCTCAATCGTCACCAGACCGGCCACGCCGCCGTACTCGTCAATGACGATGGCCATGTGGTTATGGTTGGCACGGAACTCACGCAGCAACACGTTAAGGCGCTTGGACTCGGGAACGAACGTCGCCGGACGCAGCAGATCCTTGATGTTGTACTTGTCGCCGTTCTCTTGAAGGATCAGCGGCAGCAGGTCTTTGGCCAGCAATACGCCGAGCACGTCGTCGTGGCTTTCGCCGACCACCGGGTAGCGTGAGTGCGCCGCGTCGATGATCGCCGGGAGAAATTCACGGGGTGTCTGGGTCGCCTTGATGCTGATCATCTGCGAGCGCGGCACCATGATGTCGCGCACTTGCAGGTCAGCCACTTGAATGGCGCCTTCGACGATGGCCAGCGCTTCGCTGTCCAAGAGTTTGTTCTGGTGTGCTTCGCGCAGCAGCTCAAGCAGCTCCTGGCGGTTTTTCGGCTCATGGGCAAAGGCCTGGGTCAGCTTACCCAACCATGACTTTTGCCCGTTGCTCGATCGGTCTTCGCTCATAGCGATTTACTCGTATCCCTTGGTAGTTTCAGTGGTGTTGATCAGTTTTCGTCGTCTGCGTACGGGTCTGGGTGACCCAGTTCTGCAAGCAACGTTCGTTCCAGTGCTTCCATTTCTTCGGCTTCGTCATCGTCTATATGGTCGTAACCCAGAAGATGCAAGCAGCCGTGAATCACTAGATGGGCCCAGTGGGCCTCAAGTTCCTTGCCTTGTTCGGCGGCTTCGCGCTCAACCACAGCGACGCAGATCACCAGGTCGCCGAGTAGCGGGATATCGAGGAATTCGTCGGGGACATCGGCCGGGAAGGACAGCACGTTGGTGGCGTAATCTTTGTTGCGCCACGTGTGGTTCAATTCGCGGGCTTCCGCTTCGTCCACCAGACGGATGGTCATTTCCGAGTCAGCAGTTCGCTGGCGCAAGGCCAGCTCGCACCATTGGCGGAACTGGCTTTCGCTCGGTGTGACGGCCTGGGTCGCCAGTTGCAGATCAAGCTCAAGCATCGTGGCGGTAATCCTTGGCAGCGGGCAGGGCGGCCAATTTGTCGGCGGCTTCCTGCTCGTAGCGACCATAAGCCTCCACGATGCGCTGCACCAATGGATGGCGCACGACGTCTTTGGACTGGAAATGCGTAAAGCTGATGCCCGGTACGTCCTTGAGCACTTCGATGACATGGTTGAGCCCGGATTTGGTGCCTTTAGGCAGGTCGATCTGGGTAATGTCACCGGTAATCACGGCGGTGGAGCCGAAGCCGATGCGGGTCAGGAACATCTTCATTTGCTCGACGGTGGTGTTCTGGCTCTCGTCGAGGATGATGAAGCTGTTGTTCAGCGTCCGGCCGCGCATATAAGCCAGCGGCGCGACTTCGATGATCTGGCGCTCAATGAGCTTGGCCACGTATTCAAAGCCGAGCATCTCGTACAGGGCGTCATATAAAGGACGCAGGTACGGATCGATTTTCTGCGACAGGTCGCCGGGCAGGAAGCCGAGTTTTTCACCCGCTTCGACCGCCGGACGTACCAGCAGGATGCGTCGAATTTGCTCGCGCTCCAGGGCATCCACGGCACACGCCACCGCCAGATAGGTTTTACCCGTACCTGCCGGCCCGATACCGAAGTTGATGTCGTTGCCCAGAATCTCTTTGACGTAGCGCTGCTGATTGATGCCGCGAGGGCGAATCATGCCCTTTTTGGTGCGCAACGACACGCTGGGGTCGGCCACGGGATTGCTGGCCAGGTCTTCGACGGCAGATTCTTGCAGGAACAGGTGCACCATGTCCGGCGACAGCTCGGTGGCTTTGGTTTCGCGGTACAGGCGGCGCAGCAGGTGTTCTGCCGAGGAGGTGGTTTTAGGGTCGCCGATCAATTCGAACTGATTGCCGCGATTGCGGATTTCGATGGCCAGGCGCTGTTCGATCAAACGTAAATGCTCGTCGAATAGCCCGCACAGATTGGCGAAGCGGCGAGCCTCAAAAGGCTCGAGGAGAAAACGATGTGGTTCGATGGGTGCGTTCAAAGTCGTTTTTAGCCGCCCTGAGGCAATTGAGATGGTTTGAAGGATAACGCTAGCAGGTCATGGACGAAAGGGCTTACTGATACCACGTAAAATCTGTAGTCGCTGACGCCCGCTGCGATGGTCCGCAAGGCAGGTGTCTGCCCTTTAAACATCGAGGATCTTGTCGATCAGGGGTCAGCGACTGCGCGTTGGCTCAGTTCAGCAGCGAGCCCCGCAGCGAGTGGGGTTGAGCGGCATCGATATGCACGTCCGCAAACTGGCCGATCAACTGCGGGTTATCGCAGCGGAAGTTGACGATGCGGTTGTTCTCGGTGCGCCCTTGCAGTTCGCCGGGGTCTTTTTTCGAGTAATCGGTCACCAGAATCCGCTGGACGGACCCCACCATTTGTCGGCTGATCTCGAAACCTTGCTGGTTGAGGCGATGTTGCAAGGCGTTCAGGCGTTCTTTCTTGCGCTCTTCGGGCGTGTCGTCGGCAAGGTCGGCGGCGGGCGTGCCCGGGCGCTGGCTGTACACGAACGAGTAAGAAAAATCGAAGCCCACGTCTTCGATCAGCTTCATGGTCTGCTCGAAGTCTTTTTCGGTCTCGCCGGGGAAGCCGACGATGAAGTCGGAGCTGATGCAGATACCCGGCACGGCGGCGCGCAGCTTGCGCAACTTGGACTTGTATTCCAGCGCCGTGTGGTTGCGTTTCATCGCCGACAGAATACGATCCGAACCCGACTGCACCGGCAAATGCAGGTGTTTGACCAGTTCCGGGACTTCGGCGTGGGCCTGAATCAGGCTGTCGGAAAACTCCAGCGGGTGCGACGTGGTGTAGCGGATACGCTCGATCCCGTCGACCGCCGCCACCACGCGGATCAGTTCAGCCAGGTCGGCCAGGCGACCGTCGTCGGTCAGGCCGCGATAACCGTTCACGTTCTGCCCGAGCAGGGTCACTTCACGCACGCCGTTTTCAGCCAGGTGAATCACTTCGCCTACCACGTCATCGAACGGACGGCTGACTTCTTCGCCGCGGGTATAAGGCACGACGCAGAACGTGCAGTACTTGCTGCACCCCTCCATTACCGAGACATAGGCGCTGGGGCCGTCGATGCGCGGTTCCGGCAAATGGTCAAACTTTTCAATCTCGGGGAACGAAACGTCGACCTGTGGCAGCTTGGTCATGCGCGCCGCGTCGATCATCTCAGGCAGGCGGTGCAGGGTCTGTGGACCGAACACCACGTCCACGTAAGGCGCGCGATCCCGGATCGCCGCGCCTTCCTGGCTTGCCACACAACCGCCAACCGCAATTACCATCTCCGGGTTGGCCAGTTTCAGCTCGCGCCAGCGACCCAGTTGCGAATAAACGCGGTCTTGGGCGCGTTCGCGGATGGAACAGGTGTTGAGCAGGATCACATCAGCGTCTTCGGCGCGCGCCGTGACTTCCAGGGCCTGATGTTCACCCAGCAGATCGACCATGCGTGAGCTGTCGTACTCATTCATCTGGCAACCGTGGGTTTCGATGTAAAGCTTCTTGGCCATGGGTGTTCATCAAGTGGTTCAAAGAACCGCGCATTATAGGGGGCATAGCCGTTGCTTCCTAGCGCTGTGCGTCAGGAGGCTATGCTATAGTTCGCGCCCTCTTTTATACCTTCAGATGTTTACCCGCCCTCCATGACCAAACGTGAAGCTCCAATCTACAAGGTGATTTTCCTCAACCAGGGACAGGTGTTCGAAATGTACGCCAAGCAGATCTATCAAAGTGATCTGTGGGGCTTCCTGGAAGTAGAAGAATTCGTCTTCGGTGAGCGCACGCAAATGGTCGTTGACCCGAGCGAAGAAAAACTCAAGGCCCAGTTCGAAGGCGTTGTGCGCAGCTTTGTGCCAATGCATTCGATTGTGCGCATCGACGAAGTGGAACGCCTGGGCACGCCCAAAATCAGCGAGGCGCGGGGCGTTAGCAATGTGATGCCGTTTCCGTTTCCGATGCCGGAGAAGTAAGGCTCGCGTCTGGATAAGTCATGCAGATGGCAGCCCTGGGCTGCCGGAACTCAAGGCAATGGCGAAAACGGCGAACGGGCGTCCGTCGATTGCAGTTCCATCAGGTATTTGCGGAAGATTTGTCCCAGCACCTGGGTCGCGGTTTCGAGCTGGTCGCGGGGCATTTGTTCGGCCACTTCATCCGCGGTGTCCAGTGCGTCTTCCGCACCATTGACGGCCGCCATTTTCAGCACGATATACGCCTGAATGTTGTTGGCCGGTACACCTTCACCTTTGTAGAACATGGTGCCGAGCTTGAACTGAGCCATGGCGTGGCCTTGGAGCGACGCTTGTTCGAAGTAGCTCAGGGCCTGGTTGAGGTCGCGCTTGGGATTATTGACGTCGTAGTAGAACTCGCCCAACTCGTATTCGGCTTCTGCATCCCCGCCTTTTGCCGCTTGCACGCACGCGGCGAGCGCCTCTTCCAGATTCTCTGGCTGAGTATTGAGGGTGCAGCGACCCATCGCCGGGATCAACAACGAGTTACCGCCTGCCTGAGCAAGCAACGGCTGTAGGAGCAACAGGCAGCCCATTGCAAGGGCGCGGCCGGTGCGGTTCATGGGAATCGACGTACCTCTGAAAGACGGGCGGGCCCGACCAAGGGATGTATAGGCGCGCATTATGAAATAAGCCGAGGCAACCTTACAAAGTCTTTACTCGTTTTTCTGCTGCGCGAACGTGATATCGGTTGATTTAAGACGATTTTGGACGAGTGGGTTAAAAGATCAGTGCATTACGGGCATAAAAAAACGACAAGGGCCACAACCCTTGTCGTTTTGGCGGATCACTTCAGGGCGGCGAATGCGTGTTCTGCGGCGTCCAGGGTCAACTTCAACTCGGCATCGCCGTGGGCAATGGACGTGAAGCCCGCTTCGAAGGCACTCGGCGCCAGGTACACCCCGCCTTCAAGCATCAAGTGGAAGAAGCGCTTGAACAGGTCGGCATCACTGGCCATGACGTCGTCGAAGGTGACGATGTCGTCTGCGCCACTGAAGTACAGGCCGAACATGCCGCCTGCCTGGGTGGTAACGAATGGGATACCGGCCGCATCCGCTCGTTCCTGCAAGCCGTCCAGCAGGCGCGTGGTGTAGTCGGTCAACTCGGCGTGGAAGCCCGGACGGCTGATCAGGCGCAGCGTGGTCAGGCCAGCGGCCATGGCCAGCGGGTTGCCGGACAGGGTGCCTGCCTGATAGACCGGGCCCAGCGGTGCGATGCATTCCATGATTTCGCGCTTGCCGCCGAAGCAGCCAACCGGCATGCCGCCGCCGATGATTTTGCCAAACGTGCTCAAGTCCGGTGTCACGCCATAGTGCGCCTGGGCACCGCCGAGGGCGACGCGGAAGCCCGTCATCACTTCATCAAAAATCAGCACCACGCCGTGCTGGTCGCACAGGCTACGCAGGCCTTGCAGAAAGCCCGGCGCTGGCGGCACGCAGTTCATGTTGCCGGCCACAGGCTCGACGATGATGCAGGCGACGGTGTCACCGACGTCGGCCAGCAGTTTTTCCACGGCGTTGATGTCGTTGAACGTGGTGGTCAGGGTGTGTTTGGCGAAGTCCGCCGGTACGCCGCCCGAGCTGGGTACGCCTTGTGTCAGTGCGCCGGAGCCTGCTTTAACCAGCAGGCTGTCGGAATGACCGTGGTAGCAGCCTTCAAACTTGAGAATGTTGTCGCGGCCGGTGTAGCCACGCGCCAGGCGGATGGCACTCATGGTGGCTTCGGTGCCGGAGCTGACCATGCGCACCATGTCCATCGACGGCACGATGGAGCACACCAGGTCGGCCATTTCAGTTTCCATGGCGGTCGGCGCCCCGTATGACAGGCCGTGCTCCAGTTGCGCACGCACGGCGTCCAGAACGTCCGGGTGGCTGTGGCCCAGAATCATCGGCCCCCACGAGCCCACGTAATCCACGTAACGCTTGTCGTCTTCGTCCGTCACGTAGGCGCCTTCGGCGTGTTTGAAAAACAGCGGGGTGCCACCGACGCTCTTGAAGGCCCGCACTGGCGAATTCACGCCGCCGGGAATGTGTTTTTGAGCGTTGGCAAACAGGGTTTCGGAACGAGACATGGTGGGCTCTCTCTGAATCAGGATTCGGTAGTTAAAGTGATAACAAATCGTTGAAGGCACGGGCGCGGCGGGTAACGGCCTGCGCCGTCTCGGCGCCAAACAGCCCGTGCACCACGGCCAGCAGGTCGGCGCCATGTTCGACCAGTGGCGCGGCGTTCTCCAGGGTGATGCCGCCGATCACGCAAATCGGCACAGTGAGCTGCGCACGGGCGTGATCCAGGAGTTCCAGCGTAGCGGTCGGCGCCCCGGGCTTGGTGCTTGAATTGAAAAAACGGCCAAACGCGACGTAACTTGCGCCTTCCTGGGCGGCCTGTTGAGCCAGTTCGATCTGACTGTGGCAGGTCGAGCCGATGATCGCGTTGCGGCCCAGCAGGGCGCGGGCCGGGTTCAGCGGGCCATCGGTCTGACCCAAGTGGACGCCAACGCCCAGCCGCGCCGCCAGCTCGGCGTCATCGTTGATAATCAGCTGCGCGCCGTAACGTGCGCACAGCTCGCGCAATGCCTCGGCTTCGCGCAGGCGGCGGGCGTCATCTGCACTCTTGTCGCGGTATTGCAGCAATGTCAGACCGCCATCAAGGGCGGCCTCCACGTACGTCAGGCATTTGCCTGCCAGCAGTTGGCTGTCAGTGATTGCGTAAAGTCCACGCAGTTTCATGGTGCGGCCCCTTGTGTTACGAGCAAAAGTCCAGCGGCAAGCGGCGCGGCACAAATTGCCCCTGCCCCAATTGCTCGGCGTCACGCAAGGTGCGCCACGTGTAGTTGAGCGCGGTTTCAACCGCGCTGACCAACTGCTCGCCAATGGCCAGGCGCCCGGCAAGGGTGCTGGCCAGCGTGCAGCCCGAACCGTGGTAGCTGCCAGGCAGGCGATAGCACGTGAAGGTGTGACGGCTGCCGTCGCGGCTGTACAGGCGGTTGTGCACTTCGTGTTCATCGCCGTGCCCGCCGGTAATCAGCAGGTGCTTGCAGTACGGCAGGAGTTTTTCGGCACACGCGTCGGCGCTGCCCTCCGGCAGCTCGGCCAGAATGCGGGCTTCGGGCAAGTTAGGGGTCGCAATAGTGGCCAGGGGCAGCAGGCGCTCGCGCATGGCGAACCCCACTTCGTCCTTGCCCAGCCGCCCGCCGCCGCCTGCGCGCAGCACCGGGTCGCAGACCATCGGCACGTGCGGGTGGGCCTTGAGCAGCTCGACGACGGTGTCGACCATCTCTAAAGAGCCGAGCATGCCGAGCTTGAACGCGGCCACGTTGGAGTCGCTGAGCACGGCAGCGGCTTGCGCCTGCACCCACTCACGATCCAGCACGCGGAAATCGCTGACGTTAACGGTGTTCTGCACAGTCAGGGCGGTGACCACCGGAGCGGCGTGACAACCTTGAGCCAGCAGGGCTTCGATATCTGCCTGCAAGCCGGCGCCACCACTGGGGTCATGGCCGGAGAGACAGAGGACAACAGGGCGAGAGCTGTAGATATTCATGGTGCGCGAGCTTACCACCAAACCGTTTTTGCGGGCGGCTCAGGGTGTGGCGATTTTTCTCACGTCAGTTTCGGAAAAAACTACCGTATCAGATTGTATTTTTGCAGGCTCAGTATCGCTGTAAGGCTTGATCTAGACGCTGTGCATTGAATGTTTACGTGATGTGTATTTGCCATTAGCTGCTGTGCTAGAGTGACCCTCAAACGAATAACAGGTAATGCTGGTTTACGTCGTCTCAAAGGGAAAGGAGGCCCAAAGACGCAATCGGGCAGGCCATTTTGGGGCTGTATGCGCTATTTTTTTATTTTCCTGATGGGCTGGCTGCCAGCGCTGGCCAGCGCAATCACCTTTGACGAAACCACTCAACGTCTGCCCTTGGGCCGTGAGATGCACGTCTATGAAGATGTGGCCGGGCAAGCGACCATCGCCGATATCGTGGCCCATCCTGAACGTTTGCAACCCCATAAAAAAGACACCCTGAACGCGGGTTACTCGCATTCGGTGTTCTGGCTTAAAGTCGATTTCAACTATCAGCCGCGTGACCCGCAAGCCAGTACGTCCTGGTTGCTGGAGCTGGCGTACCCGCCGCTGGACCATATCGACCTGTATCAGCAAAACGCCGACGGCGCATTCGAACTGACGCAGAGCACCGGCGATGCCCTGCCTTTTGACAGCCGCCCGGTCAAAGAAAACAACTACCTGTTCGAGCTGAATTTCTCTCCGGGCCACACCCAGACCGTGTACTTGCGTCTGGCCAGCGAAGGCTCCATTCAGGCGCCGTTGACGCTGTGGTCTGCCAAGGCCTACCTCGAAGACCAGCCCGTGCGCATCTACATCCTCGGCCTGATCTATGGCGTACTGCTCGGCATGCTGGTGTACAACCTGTTTATCTACATCAGTGTGCGTGACACCAGTTACCTCTATTACATCTTCTACATTGCCTCGTTTGGCCTGTATCAACTGTCGGTCAATGGCGCCGCAGTGCAGTATTTCTGGCCTGACAACCCGTGGTGGGCGAACGCGGCGACGCCGTTTCTGATCGGTTCGGCAGCCTTTTTCGGCTGTCAGTTCGCCCGCACCTTCCTGCATACCGCCAGCCACAGCCGCTGGCTCGACCGTGCGCTGATGCTGCTGATGGCGGTCGGCGCGCTGGTCATGGTGCTGGCGCTGACCACCAGCTACGCGATTTCGTTGCGACTGGCCACCGGTCTGGCGCTGGCCTTTATCTTCACCATCTTTGTGGCCGGGATCGTGGCGTGGTGCCGCGGCCTGCGGGTGGCGCGTTATTTCGTCATCGCCTGGACCGCCTTTTTGCTCGGCGGCCTGGTCAACACGTTGATGGTGTTGGGCTATCTGCCGAATGTATTTCTCACCATGTATGCCAGCCAGATCGGTTCGGCGATTGAAGTCGGGCTGCTGTCGCTGGCGCTGGCGGACCGCATCAATGCCATGCGCGACTTGCAGGCCCGGACCCTGCAAGAGTCCGGGCAAAAACTGGCGGCCATGAACCAGCAACTGGAGCGCACCAACCAGCTCAAGGATGAGTTCCTGGCCACTGTGACCCATGAGCTGCGCACGCCCATGAACGGTGTGATTGGCTCTCTGGAGTTGATCAAGACGCTGGACATGACGCCCGAACTTGAGCAGTACACCCAGACCGCTGAAGGCTCGGCCAAAGAAATGATGGGCATGGTGAATGGCATTTTGACGTTGACCGAGCTGCAAGCCGGTCGCCTGTCGGCCCGTAGCGACCGTTTCAGTCTGGGCGAGCTGTTGCAGGGTTTGCACGACCAGTTCGGGCCAAAAGCCCGGGCCAAAGGGCTTTCCTTCACCCACGAAGTGGCCCGCACCCTTCCTGACACCTGGCTGGGCGATGCCCAGAAGATCCGGCAGTGCCTGGAGTGCTTGCTGGATAACGCCATCAAGTTCACCCATCAGGGCGGGGTCATCCTGCGCGTCACGGGTAAAACCGCCGGGCCGGGTCGCTGGAACCTGGCCTTTAACGTGATCGACAGCGGCATCGGCTTTGTCCATCAGGAAGAAGCCGAGTTGTACCAGCACTTCTTCCAGGTCGACGGGTCCATGACCCGGGAATATGGCGGCTTGGGCATTGGGCTGGCGATTTGCCGGCGTTTGGTTGAACTGCTCGGCGGTCACCTGACCCATCATTCGCAGCCGGGTCAGGGGTCGCAGTTTCAGCTGTCCATCGAAATGGAATCGCCGCTCGAAACAGCGCAAGTCGTACAAATGCCGATGCGTTTTCCCGAGCAATACGTCGTTTTGCTGGTAGAAGACAACACCGCCAACTCGGCGGTGTTACGCGCGATGCTGCTCAAATCGGGTTACCGGGTGTTGACGGCGCAAAGCGGTCAAGACGCAGTCGACACGTTGCGCCGGGAGCGCGTGGATGCGGTGTTGCTGGCGTGCCCGTTCAGTCACGTGTCCGGCTCATCCATGGGCAGCCAGCTGCTGACGCTGGCCGCATGCGCCCGGTTGCCGGTGCTGGCGTTGTTTGAGTCCCAGGCCGCTGCGCAAACGGCACGCACGCAGGTGGAGGGCATCACCGATTTCCTGATCAAACCGCTGCGTTTCGAAGACCTGCAACAGGCATTGGCACAACGGCTGTTAACCGGCGATGAGGACAAAAGCGTCGAGTTTTAGGCGCTTATGCCACTTGTGAAGGTGGCAATGCGTGCTTCACTGGCTCCATTGGCATGATTCCCAGGAGCCCGCGCAATGAATTTGCATCAGTACGCAGAAACCCACGAAGTCACCAACCAGCCGCCCTCCCTGGACGGCGTTAACCTGTACCGCATCGACCTGCCGCTGCAAGCGTGGGGTCAGCGCTTTGGCGCCGGTTGGGCGCAGTCGCGCATCGACGAATACGGCGCACTGGCCGGTGGGCCGTTGATGGCCGCGGGCTTTCTGGCCAACGAAAACAAACCCGTGTTTGTCAGCCATGACCGTTTTGGTCATCGGATCGATCTGGTGGAATTTCACCCCGCGTATCACGAGCTGATGCGCACGGCGATTGAACACGGCTTGCCGTCGTTGCCCTGGACGGACCCGCGCCCTGGTGCCCACGTGGCCCGGGCGTGCATGACGTACCTGCATACCCAGGCTGAAGCCGGCAGTGGTTGCCCGCTGACCATGACCTTTGCCAGCGTCCCCGCGCTGCGTTTGCAGCCGGATGTGGCGCAGATCTGGCTGCCCAAAGTACTCGCGACCCACTACGACCCGCGCAACGTCGACATCAGCCAGAAGGCCGGTGTGACGCTGGGCATGGCCATGACCGAGAAACAGGGCGGCACCGATGTCCGCGCCAATACGACCCGTGCTTACCCGGTCGGGGCGCCGGGGCCGGGCCAGGCCTATGAGCTGCTGGGCCATAAATGGTTTTGCTCGGCACCCATGTGCGATGGCTTCCTGACGCTGGCGCAAACTGACAAGGGCCTGAGTTGCTTTTTGCTGCCGCGCCACCGGCCGGACGGCACCCGCAACGCGTTTTACATCCAGCGTCTGAAAAACAAGCTCGGCAACAGCTCCAATGCCTCCAGCGAAGTTGAATTTCGCGGGGCGCTGGCATGGATGCTGGGCGAAGAAGGGCGCGGCGTCCCGACCATCATCGAGATGGTGGCCATGACCCGGTTTGACTGCATGGTGGGTTCCAGCGCCTTGATGCGTCAGGCATTGACCCAGGCCAGCCATCATTGTGCGCACCGCACCGTGGGTGGCCGGGTACTGGCTGAGCAGCCGTTGATGCAAAACGTGCTGGCGGACCTGGCGCTGGAAAGCGAAGCGGCGCTGGCTTTGAGTTTGCGCATGGGGCAGGCACTGGATCATCCGCACGACCCGCAGCAGGCGAAGTTCTCGCGCCTGGTGACTGCCGTGGGCAAGTACTGGATCTGCAAACGGGCGCCCGCGATGATTAATGAAGCTGCCGAGTGCATGGGCGGCGCGGGGTATGTCGAAGACAGCATCTTGCCGCGCCTGTACCGCGAAGCCCCGGTCAACTCAACGTGGGAGGGCTCGGGCAACGTGCAGTGCCTGGACGTGTTGCGCGCCTTGTCCAAAGAGCCGGGTGTGCTGGACGCGTTGTTCATGGAACTGGGTGACGGGCATGGCGACCGGCGACTGGCGCAGCACATCGCGCAGCTCAAAACCGCGTTCAAGGACACCGACGACATTCAATACCGCGCCCGGCAACTGACCGAAGACATCGCGTTGGGGTTACAGGCGACATTACTGCTCCAAGCCGGTAACAGCGACGTGAGTGACGCCTTTATCGCCAGCCGCCTGCATGGCAGCGCGCGAACCTATGGCGCTTTGCCGCGCGGCTTGAACGTCGCGGCCATCGTGGCGCGCTCAACGCCGTCCGTGGGCTGATTGGTCGGCCACCGCGACTTGTAACGGGCTGTGTTTTGCTCAGCGATGCAGGCAAGATAACGGCCTGCCCGTTCAGAAGACAGGATGCTCATCGTGACTGAAGCTTTTATTGTCGTCCCCACCGCTGAAGAGGCTGTCGACCGCCTCGCAGCCTTGCATGAGCGCGCAACCACGGCGTTAAGCCAGGCACTCAAGCGTTATCTCAAAGACCGCATCGAGCCGTCTGCGCAAGAGCGCGCCCTGTTCCGCTACCCGGAACTGCGGCTGACCTACCGCTTTCATGGCGAAGTGCCCGTTATCACCCGCGCCTATGCCAAGGTGCAATTGCCCGGCACGTACAGCGTCACCGTCACCCATCCCGCCGCGTTCCGTAATTATTTGTTGGAACAGCTGGTGCCGCTGATGCGCGACTTCACCGTTGACGTCGAGGTCGGCGTCAGTCAGCAAAACATTCCTTACCCGTACGTGGTAGAGCAGGGCGACGAACTCGCGGGCTCCGGCGTGACGGCCGCCGCGCTGGCGCGGGTATTCCCGAGCACCGACCTGTCGGCTGCCACGGATGGCATCGCGGATGGCCTGTACGACTGGGAAAACACCGACCCGCTGCCGCTGGCGCTGTTTGATGCCGCCCGCGTCGATTTCTCACTGCGGCGGCTGGTGCATTACACCGGCAGCGACTGGCGCCATGTGCAGCCGTGGATCCTGCTGACCAACTACCACCGTTATGTCGACCAGTTCATCCTCCACGGTCTTGAACAACTGCGCGATAACCCGCGCTTTGTGCGCATGGTGCTGCCGGGCAATGTGCTGATCGAAAAATCCATGGACTACGGCGAAGCGCAAGCCATTGCGGCCGGGGTGGTGTGGCACCGCTACCAAATGCCGGCGTATCACCTGCAAGCCAGCGATGGCCATGGCGTGACGCTGGTGAACATCGGGGTTGGCCCGTCGAATGCGAAAAACATCACCGACCATTTGGCGGTGCTGCGTCCGCACTGCTGGTTGATGATCGGCCACTGCGGCGGCCTGCGTCAGTCGCAAACCATTGGCGACTACGTGCTGGCCCACGCCTACATGCGCCGCGACGGCATTCTTGATCGTGTGGTGCCGCCGAACATTCCGATCCCGGCCCTGGCCGAGGTGCAGTTGGCGCTTCAAGAAGCGGCGGCGCAGGTCACGGGCGAGCATGGCGATGAGCTGAAAAAGCGTCTGCGCACCGGCACTGTGCTGACCTACGACGACCGTAACTGGGAGTTGCGCTGGGCGCAGGAACGTCCACTGATTAACCTGTCTCGCGCCGTGGCCGTGGACATGGAAAGCGGCACCATCGCCGCGCAAGGTTATCGCTTGCGTGTACCGTATGGCACGCTGCTGTGCGTCTCGGACAAACCGCTGCACAGTGAAATCAAATTGCCCGGTTCGGCCAACGCGTTTTATGAGCGCGCGGTCAGCCAGCATTTGAAGATCGGCATTGCCGCCGTGGACTTGATGCGCAATCAGCTGCACTCGTTGCATTCGCGCAAATTGCGCAGCTTCGACGAACCGCCGTTCCGTTGATGGGTGATGGGTGATGGTCATTTAGCCAGGCTGCGTTGCAGAGCTTGAGAAGGGAACCCCCATTCCCTTCGCGCTGCGCCTTGCCTGGCTAAATGGGATTCAGCGACGCGGCTTGCAATGAAACGGGAACAGCCCCTAGCATTGCCCGCCCTGATCGCTAGATGTCCGGTGTGCCATGTCCCGTCCTGCTCGTCCCGCCCCACGCCGTCCGGCGTCTAAAAGCCCTCAACCTCACACCGCCGGTCGTCGCGTGGCCAAGGCGCCACCTGCTGAGCCCAAGCTGTACCTGTTCAACAAACCGTTTGATGTACTGACTCAATTCAGCGACGAAGGCGGGCGAGCGACGCTCAAGGATTTTATCCCCATCCCCGGCATTTACCCGGCCGGACGGTTGGACCGGGACAGTGAAGGGTTGCTGCTGCTGACCAATGATGGCCAGTTGCAAGCGCGGATCGCGGACCCGAAACACAAACTGCCCAAGACCTATTGGGTGCAAGTAGAAGGCGAGCCCACCCCGGAGCAATTGCAACAGCTGCGCGACGGGGTGCTGCTCAACGACGGCAAGACGTTGCCCGCCGAGGCGCGGGCGCTTGAAGAACCGCAGCTATGGCCGCGTAACCCGCCGGTGCGCTTTCGCAAAAGTGTGCCGACGGCCTGGCTGGAACTGGTGATTCGCGAAGGGCGTAACCGTCAGGTCAGGCGCATGACCGCCGCTGTCGGTTTACCGACGTTGCGGCTGGTGCGTGTGCGCATTGGCGACTGGAGCATCGAGGGCCTGGAGCAGGGGCAGTACAGGGAAGTGCCGGCGCGGCTATAGCGCGCCAGACTCAATCAAGCCGATCACCACGCTTTTGATGATGAACGCGGCCACACCCAGCCCCAGCACGAAAAACAGGATAAACGAGCCGAAACGCCCGGCCTTGGACTTCTTCGCCAGATCCCAGACGATAAAAGCCATGAACATGATCAGGATGCTGACCAGAATCGTCATCATCCACTCTTCAAATACGGCAGGATCCATCAGTGTTCTCCAGCGTCATCGGGGGTGAAAAGCCGGGCGAGTATACGCCAATGCCCGCGGCGGGTAGTGACCCGTAACCGGTGGCGGCTTACGTGCGCAAGTGCGTGAGCGGCAACTCGGTGCTGTTGAGCACCTGATTGAGCACAAAGCTCGAACGCACGCTGGTCACGCCCTCGATCCGGGTCAGATGGCCCAGTAACAGCTGTTGATAGTGGTCCATGTCCGGCACCACGATTTTCAACTGATAGTCTGCGTCAACCCCGGTCACCAGGCTGCATTCCAGCACTTGGGGCAGGCTGCGGATGGCGGATTCGAAATTCTCGAAACGTTCTGGCGTATGACGGTCCATGCCGATCAGTACGTAGGCGGTCAGGCTCAACCCCAGCTTTTTACGGTCCAGCAAGGCGACCTGTCGCGAGATGTAGCCATCGTCTTCCAGTTGCTTGACCCGTCTTGAGCACGGCGAAGGCGAGAGCCCAATGCGTTCGGCCAGTTCCTGATTGGAGATGCGTGCATCACGCTGTAATTCCGCCAAAATACTCAAGTCGTATCGGTCGAGTTTGCTCACGAAGTTACCCTTTGTCATAACTATTGCGTGAAAGTATCCACCTTAAGTCAAAAATTGCGCAAGTAATGTTTTATTGAGCAATCTTCGCAATCGTGTGCCGTCTGCACAGGCCTATGCTTTACACCAGAATCACTGCCCGGACATAGAGTCCACTGCGGCCCGCCGAATCAGGCCAGCCGCGGCCGCCAACCCCACAGGGTTGCCCCGGCCCCCGGGCTACGCACTGTCCACAAGACGGAGCGAGGTGAGCCAACACCACACGTGTTGAGCCAGGACGAAAAAATTCAAAGGGCGGCCGACGGGTCGCCCTTTTTTATGGCACAAAAATAAGTGCCGGACCTGCTAACCTGCCGCCGAACCGGTTCCCGGATTTCCAGTCTTATCGTTACGCCCCTACCTGCAGTGAGGAACATCATGAAATCGCGTCTCTGGCGTTTGGCTGTCGTCAGTTTGCTCAGTGTCGGTGTCAGCGGTCATGTGGTGGCTGATGAGCGGGGTGAAGGCCATCCTCAGCAAGGTCGGCCCGACGGCGGCGAGCAGCGCCCTCACGGTCAAGGCGCGAACGCCCCCTCGCGCCCCGATTACAACCCGCAGCCCGGCGGCCATGGTCAGCCGCAAGGTGGCCAATGGCAAAGTCGTCCTCAGGGCGACGGGGCGCAACATCGCCCGTCAGCGCCCGGCAATCAGTTAAGCATTCAGGCGCGACCTGATTCCGTGCAGCAGACTCAGCCACCGCGCCAGGGTCACTATCAGGATATTCCCCGGCGTCCCGGCGACTATTCCCAGTGGCAAGGTCGCCCACGGCCCGGCTACGGCCCAAACCCCGGTTTCAATAACGGGCGTCCCGATGACAGCCATTGGCAGGGGCGGCCGGACGGGCATGGCAATGGCTGGGGGCCGGGCCCTCGCTATCGTCCCGGCTACAGGGTTGACCGCTTTCCCGACCGCTATTGGCAAGTACCCTACCGTGGGCAGGACTATTTCTACTCCGGCGGTTACTGGTATCGCCCCCACGGCCCGCGTTATGTCGTGGTGCAGCCGCCCTACGGGATCCGCGTAGGCTATCTGCCCGATTACGCGCGTGAAGTGTGGATCGGCAGCTCGCTGTTATTTCTCGCCGCCGGTGCTTATTACGCTTATCAACCCGCGACGCAGGACTACATCGTGGTGCAACCACCAGCGCCCATCCCCGTGGCCGCACCGCAACCGCTGAGCAGCGGCTACGACGTGGTGGCCTATCCGGCCAATGGCCAGACACCTGCGCAAGTGGATCAGGATCGCTACGACTGTTACCGCTGGGCCGTCGACCAGAGCGGCTTTAACCCCGCCAGCGTGACCTACGCGCCTTCACCGGCGGTGGTGCAAACCTACCGTCAGGCGCAGGGCAACTGCCTGAGCAGCCGCGGTTATCAGGTCACTTACTGAGCCCGGTGTTTGACCACTTCCTGCGGGTCGGCGTGCACCAGCACTTCGGCCTGTGGATAACGGCGCTCAATCGCTTCGGCGGCGCGGTCGCTGAGGTCGTGAGCTACCGACAGTGTCAGCTCGCCGGGCAATTCAAGGTGCAATTGCACGTACCAGATATTCCCCGAAATGCGCGTGCGCAGGTCATGTGCCCCCAACACGCCCGGTACGCTGCAGGCCAGTTCCAGCATGTTCTGGCTGACGTCAGCCGGTAACTCTTCATCCATCAACACGGAAAAACTCTGGCGGGCGATCTGGATCGCGCTCCACAGGATGTATCCCGCAATCCCCAGGCCAAACCACGCGTCCAGCTGCGGCCAACCGAAGCTGGCCAGCACCAGCGCCACCAGAATGCTGCCATTGAGCAGCAGGTCGGAGCGGTAATGCAGCGAGTCGGCGCGCACCGCGTTCGACCCGGTGGCCTTCACCACCCGATGCTGTAACACCAGCAGCGCCACGGTCATCACCAGCGAGAACACAATCACGCCAATGCCGATCCATGGCGCGCCAATGGGCTCGGGGTGTTTCAGGCGCTCAATGGCCTGAATCGCAATCAGCACGGCGCTTACGGCAATAAACAGCGCCTGCGCCATCCCGGCGAGGGACTCGGCCTTGCCATGGCCGTAGCGGTGGTCATCGTCGGCAGGGCGTAAGGCGTAATGCACGGCCAACAGATTGAGAAACGACGTCACGCCGTCCAGCAACGAGTCGGTCAACCCGGCCAGCATGCTGACCGAACCGCTGAGCCACCAGGCGATGGCCTTGGTCACGATCAAAAGGCTCGCCACTGCCACCGAGGCTCGGGTAGCAAGGCGTAACAGGCGCGCGTGTTCCGGGCTGCTGGTCATGAACGTTCCTTGTATCAGGCGGCGGGGGCAAGGCCGTAAAGGGCCAATTGCTGCACGCTGCCCGTGTGCTGGATCAGGCGTGGATCGTCGAGTGGGAAGCTGCCGCCCAGTTCACGCTCAAGGATCGTTTGCAGCTTGCTGTTATCCACCTTGCCGTCCGCACCGATGGCGTCTTGCAGTTTTTGTGGGGCGATGTGCGCGGTTTTGCCTGGCGGGAAGTAAATCGCGCCCGTGGCAAAGTCGACGCCAAAGGCGATCAGGCCCGGGATCACATAAAACAGCAAGCCCACGGCATCGAGCACCGCAATCATCGGGTCGATCTTGCCGTCGATCTGCCCGCGACGGTCCGGGAAGAAAATACTGCCGCAGGCAGTCAGTTGAGTGAGCAGGGCGGCAATCACAACGCCACCTATCACGCGCGAAGACATACGCATCTCAAAACCTCATAAACGTTTGAAGGGCCGATCCCGGCATCAAGACGGTGCTTAATGCCGAACTGTTCGCCGTTATACTCGCCGCACTGTTCTGGAGCCACCATGATTTCTCTGCCGATTGATGAAGTTTTACCCGCGCTGCGCCACGCCTTGACTCAACGTCACGAAGCCGTGCTTGAAGCACCGCCCGGCGCCGGTAAAACCACCCGTGTACCTTTGGCCTTGCTCAACGAACCGTGGCTGGCGGGGCAGAAGATTGTGATGCTCGAACCCCGACGCCTCGCTGCCCGTGCTGCGGCCGAACGGCTGGCCAGCGAACTGGGTGAAAAGGTCGGCGAGACCGTCGGTTACCGCATCCGCCTCGACAGTAAAGTGGGCCCCACAACGCGCATTGAAGTGGTCACCGAAGGCATCCTTACCCGGCGTTTGCAGCAGGATCCGGCGCTGGAGGGCGTCGGCCTGCTGATCTTCGACGAGTTCCATGAGCGTAGTCTGGATGCCGATCTGGCGTTGGCCCTGAGCCTCAACGGCCGCGAGCTGTTTCGCGATGAACAGCCGCTGAAAATCTTGCTGATGTCGGCCACGCTTGAGGGCGAGCGGCTTGCCAGCGTCCTCGACGACGCCCCGATCTTACGCAGCGAAGGGCGCATGTACCCGGTCGCCATGCGCTGGGGCCGTCCGTTCGTGCCCGGTGAGTTCATCGAGCCGAGGGTGGTTCAGACCGTACTGGACGCCCTCAATGATGAAACGGGCAGTCTGCTGGTGTTTCTGCCCGGTCAGGCAGAGATCCGGCGGGTTCATCAACAATTAGCACAAGCGCTGGAGTCACAGAGCGACATTCTGCTGTGCCCGCTGCACGGCGAACTGGAGCTGGCAGCGCAACGGGCGGCTATCGAGCCGGCGCCTTCGGGCCTGCGCAAAGTGGTGCTGGCCACCAATATTGCGGAAACCAGCCTCACCATCGACGGCGTGCGGGTGGTGATCGATGCGGGGCTGGCGCGTGTCCCGCGTTTCGATCCCGGCAGTGGCATGACGCGCCTCGACACCCAGCGTATTTCCCGCGCCAGCGCCACGCAGCGGGCTGGTCGCGCCGGGCGACTGGAGCCCGGCGTGTGTTATCGCCTGTGGTCAGAAGATCAGCACGCGCAGTTGGCGGCGTATGGCACTGCCGAGATGATGCAGGCCGATCTGGCGGGGCTGGCGCTGCAAGTGGCGCGCTGGGGCGTCAGTGCGCAAGAGCTGGTTTGGCTGGATGCCCCGCCCGCAGCAAGTTATGCACAGGCGCAACAGTTGCTGGAGCGTTTGGGCGCCATGAACCCTGCGTCGAATCAAGGAGGCACCCTCACGGCGCATGGCGAGGCGATGGCCGAGTTACCGGCGCACCCGCGTATCGCGCACTTGTTATTACGCGGTCAGGAATGGGGCCTGGCAGACATGGCCTGTCACGTCGCCGCGCTGTTGGGTGAGCGGGATATTCTTCGCGGCGCGGGGGCCGATGTGCACAGCCGCCTGGCCTTGTTGGACGGTGAGGCCCGCGCAGCGCGGGGCGGGCAGGGCGGCGTACAGCGTGCCAGACAACTGGCGCGCCAGTACCGTGCGCAGTTACGCGGCAAACCGGCCCGCCCGGTGGCAGATCCCGAGCACCCGCGCTGGCTCGGCGCCTTGCTGGCCTTGGCTTATCCCGACCGCATCGCCCAGCAGCGCAAGCCCGGCGGCGCCGAATACCGTCTGGCCAATGGCCGGGCCGCGTTGTTCAGCGAGGTCGATGCCCTGATGAAGCAGCCGTGGCTGGTCATCGCCGACCTCGGCAGCCGCCAGGGGCAGCGCGAAGAGCGTATCTACCTGGCGGCAGAGTTTGATCCCGCGTTGCTGGACGATGTGTTGAGTGAGCAGGTCAGCGTGATCGACCAACTGGATTGGGACGAGCGCGAAGGCGTGTTGCGCGCTGAGCGTCAACGCAAAGTGGGTGAGCTGGTGTTGAGTCGCGAACCGTTGACGGGGCTCGACGAAACCGCGCGCACACAGGCATTGGTCAATCTGGTGAGACGCAAAGGCCTGGAACTGTTGCCGTGGACGCCGGAGCTGCGTCAATGGCAAGCCCGAGTAGGCCTGTTGCGTCAGTTGGACCTTGAGGCTCAGGGCCAGAGTGACTGGCCGGATGTCAGTGATGCGGCGCTCTTGGCCAGCCTGGAAGACTGGCTGGCGCCGTACCTGACACGTGTCTCGCGGCTCAGCCATTTCGCCAGCCTCGATGTGTCCAGCATTGTGCATAACCGGCTGCCGTGGCCATTACCGCAACGGTTAGAGGAGCAGGCGCCCCATCACATCAAAGTGCCGTCTGGCTCATCGGTGCGGCTGGACTACAGCGAACACCCGCCGATATTGGCTGTGCGCCTGCAAGAGCTGTTCGGGCTGGCGGATACCCCGCGTATTGCGGGCGGGCGGCAGGTAGTGAAATTGCACCTGCTGTCGCCAGCGCGGCGGCCGGTGCAGGTGACGCAGGACTTGGCTAACTTTTGGCGCAGCACCTATGCCGAGGTCAAAAAAGACCTGAAAGGGCGTTACCCCAAACACTACTGGCCCGACGATCCACTCGTGGCTGAAGCCACGGCGCGCATCAAACCCAGAAAAACCTGACCGCTGACGGGCGGGGCCGGTTCAGTCCAGCGGCAGTAAAAAGCGGCCGACAACGGGCAAGTGGTCAGAAATGGTGAGCGTGTCTTCCTGACGCACGTAGCCTTCGATGCGTTTGAGTTTCGGGCTGTAAAACAGGTAATCGAGGGTGCGATCGGGTTCTTCGACACGCGGATTGTTCGGGAAATGCGTGAGCCACAGTTCGCGGTCGATGCCGGTGGCTTCAGGGTTGCTGGGAATCATTGGGTACTTTTCCCACAGCAGGTGCAGCTCGCTGTCAGGCGAGTAACCTGCGCGCAACTCGGCGGGCAGGCGCAGAAACTGGCCGATAGGCAGCAAGTTGAAGTCCCCGCCGATCAGCCAGGGGGTGCCGTAACCCTCAAACTTGTCCACCACCGCAGCGGTCGCCTGCATTTGTCGACGCAGGTTGCTGTTGTTCAGCGTCGGGCGGTCGAGTTGGGTATTGATGACCACCAGTTGCCCGCCGTCGTTGAGGGGCAGATAGCTGACCAGCAGGGCGGGTTTGGGTTGAAACTGGCGGCTGACGATGTTGGCCTCGGCCACCGGTAATTGCACGCGTTCGGCGTGTTCGATCTGGAAGCGGCTCAGCGTCACCAGGGTGCGCCCGACACTGCCAAAAATGTGTCGGTCGGGGACGAAGTCGGCTTTCCAGGTGAATGCTTGCGCGCTGCAGGGGTACAGGTCGATCAGGCGCTCCTGCAACAGTTTGAGCTGATCCTGATACGCACTGGCCTTGGCGTTTTGATCGACCTCTTGCAGCAACACCAGATCGGGCTTTTCGTCGCGGATGACGCGCACCACCTGATCCAGGCTGAAGGCCATGTCTTCGCGGTTGGGGCGGGTATCTGGCCCGCTGCCGTCGCTCAGGTTGTACCAGAACACGTAACGCTTGCCCGCCAGGTATTGCACGTTCCAGGTCATGACCTTGAGTGCCTGACCGGGCACCAGCACCGGGGCCGTGGCAGGGCAGCTGACGGGCAGCACCTCCCTGGCCTGCGGGCGCCACGTCAGGCTGTAGATCAGGCACGCCAACAGCGCTGCTGTCAGCAACACACCCAGTACGGTATTACGCAAAAGACGTGACATGGACTCGGCTTATAAAGGTTGCGCAGAAGGCCGAGCATACGCGCCCCATGCTCGGCATCCCACTGGCAGGCTTGTAGGTGAACCTTCTTTTACTTGTCAGAAGATTCTCGAATTAGCATAAATAAACGGAATAGGACCACAGATAGAAACAGCTGCAAGAAGCTGTTGATGCTTTCGAGCACCAGTGACAGCACCGGGTTTTCGGCTGGCGGGTACACCGAAAAACCTGTTTCCTTGAGCAGCATCAAAGGCCCCAGCACCGCCAGAATGCACACGAAGATGCGCCAGAAGTGGCCACGGCTCAGCTCGAAGCTGGACTTCAAGGCGGCCAGCGGTGGCTCGTCGCGCAGCACCAGTTGGTATTCGGCGAACGCAAACACGACGGTCAGGTAGATGCCGGGGACAAAAAACATCGACAGCCCCAGCACGATGAGCAAGGTGCTGATGGCTGCCAGCAGCGCGAACTTTGGCCACAGTTGCAGCGCACGGGCCAGCAGGTCACGGTTGCGCGGGCTTTCGCCCCGGCTGCGCGCGTCGAGAAACAGGATCAGGGCCGCCGTGTAGATCGGGTACACCAACAAGCCGACGACCAACCCGTAGCCGGGCGACGCATTCGGCCCCGTGGCGTGGTCGACCAGTTGTTGCAGCACGGCCTCAAGAATCACCAGCGGCAAGCACAGCGTCACAATCTGGCCCAGATTGCGTTGGAAGAAGTACAGGGCGTCACGAATAACATTCAGCGGATTCATGGTTCAGTATCAGCATTCAAAAGCGGTGCGCCACTTTAACCGATCAAGCCCGGCATCAAGCAAATGCAAGTGCCTAAGTTGCTGTCAGACGCACGCCGTATCGGGCGCGGCGGGCGGTTTATCCACGCAAACCCTGCACGGGCTGGCATACTGCCGCACTTGTTTTCAGTCGTGCGCCCATTTGCCTGGACGCCTTGAGGTGGTCCCGGTGAAAAAAATTGCAGTCTTTGCAGATGTGCAGAACCTCTATTACACGGTTCGCCAGGCGTATGGCTGCCATTTCAATTACGCCGCGCTGTGGGCCGATATCAGCCAGCGGGGTGAGATTGTTGAGGCCTATGCGTACGCCATCGACCGCGGTGACAGCAAACAGCAGCAGTTTCAGCAAATCCTGCGCAACCTCGGTTTCACGGTGAAGCTCAAGCCTTATATCCAGCGCAGTGACGGCTCGGCCAAAGGCGACTGGGACGTCGGCATCACCATCGACATCATGGACGCCGCCGCCAATGTGGACGAAGTGGTGCTGGCCTCCGGCGATGGCGACTTCGACCTGTTGCTTGAACGCATTGCCAACAAGCACGGGGTTGAAACCGTGGCATACGGCGTGCCGGGCCTGACCGCCAACTCCTTGATCCGCGCGGCCACCCGCTACGTGCCGATCGAAGGCAATTTGCTGCTTAAGTAACGCTCACTTTTTACAGGATTGACCCCGTTTGGAACGTATCGCCGTCATCGACTTTGAAACCACCGGCATTTCACCGAGCAGCACCTGCCGGGCCACTGAAATTGCCGTGGTCATTCTGGAGCAGGGGCGCATTGTCGAGCGTTACCAGAGCCTGATGAACGCCGGTGTGCGCGTGCCGGGTTTTATCGAGCAGTTGACGGGTATCAGCAACGCCATGTTGCGCACCGCGCCTTCGGCCGAGCAAGTGATGAACGAGGTCAACGAGTTTGTCGGCATCACCCCGTTGTTGGCGCATAACGCCGCGTTCGACCAAAAGTTCTGGGATTTCGAGATGGGCCGCATCAAGCGAACCCGCTTGCAGAACTTTGCCTGTTCGCTGCTGCTGGCGCGGCGTTTGATGCCCGCCGCCCCCAACCACAAACTCGGCACGCTGACCACGTTCGCTGACCTGCCTCACACCGGCAAGGCGCACCGGGCGATGGCCGACGCCGAAATGGCCGCCAACCTGACCGCGCACCTGGCCCGGCAACTGCGCGAACAGCATGGTCTGCGTGAGTTGAACCATGACCTGCTGTGCAGCTTGCAAAAAGTGCCGGCCGCCAAGATCAACGATCACCTCAAGCGCTACCGGGGTTTCTGACGCTCACGTAGCGCCCCCCTGGCGGCAAAAAGTGTACGGCCGCTTTTGATGCAATCTGTTACTTCTGTTGCACGGCTCCGATGTCTAGACTTCCAGATCCCCTGCCTTTGCCTTTGAGCTGAACCATGCCTGCCGCACGTCGTTTCCCGTTGCAATTGATCGGTGCTTTTTTCGCGTTGTACGTGATTTGGGGGTCGACTTATCTGGTGATCCGTATCGGCATTGAGTCCTGGCCGCCGCTGATGATGGCCGGGGTGCGTTTCCTCGTGGCGGGCAGCTTGATGTATGCGTTCATGCGCTGGCGCGGGTCGCCTGCGCCCACGTGGGTGCAGTGGCGTTCGGCGGCGATGATCGGCTTTCTGCTGTTGGCCTGCGGCAATGGCGGCGTGACCCTGGCCGAGCACTCGGGCGTGGCGTCGGGGGTAGCGGCGTTGGCCGTGGCCACCGTGCCGTTGTTCACGTTGCTGTTCGGCTATTTTTGGGGCGCGCGCAATACGCGGCTGGAGTGGGCGGGGATTGTGCTCGGGCTGATCGGTATTGCCATGCTCAACCTCGGCTCCAACCTGCAAGCCAGCCCGCTCGGTGCGGCCATGATCCTGTTTGCGGCGGCGGCCTGGGCCTTCGGTTCCGTCTGGAGCCGTCACTTGCCACTGCCGGCCGGGCCAATGGCCAGCGCTGCGGAAATGCTCACGGCGGGCGCTGTGTTGCTCCTCGGCAGCCTGTTGAGCGGCGAGCGTTTGACGCAAATGCCGACAGCCGCCGGCTGGGGAGCCTTGCTGTATCTGGTGTTTTTCGGCTCCATCATCGCGTTCAGTGCCTACATGTATTTGCTTAAAAACGTACGCCCGGCAGCCGCCACCAGCTACGCCTACGTCAACCCGGCCGTGGCGGTGATGCTTGGCATTGCCTTTGCGGGCGAGACCATCGGTTTTGAAGAGTGCCTGGCGATGGCGGTCATCATCAGTGCGGTGGTGTTGATCGGGTTACCGCAGTGGCGCAAGCAGAAACCCGTCTGAATTAGGGTAAACTGCGCGCCATTGCAACCTCTGCACCCACGCGCTGACCTTTTTCGACGGTATCCCCATGACATTCGCCTCCCTTGGCCTGATCGAACCCTTGCTGCGCGCCCTTGAGACGCTCGGCTACCAGACCCCGACCCCGGTTCAGGCCCAAGCCATCCCCGCCGTGCTGGCGGGCCGCGACCTGATGGCCGCCGCCCAGACCGGCACCGGTAAAACCGGCGGTTTTGCCCTGCCGCTGTTGCAGTCGCTGACCATGGAAGGCCCGAAAGTCGCCAGCAACTCCGTGCGTGCGCTGGTGCTGGTGCCGACCCGTGAGCTGGCCGAGCAGGTTCACGAAAGCATTCGCCAGTACGCCGAACACCTGCCGTTGAGCACCTACGCGGTGTACGGCGGCGTCAGCATCAACCCGCAAATGATGAAAATGCGCAAAGGCGTTGATGTGCTGGTGGCCACGCCGGGTCGCCTGCTTGACCTGTATCGCCAGAAAGCAATCAAGTTCAACCAGTTGCAAACCCTGATCCTGGACGAAGCCGATCGCATGCTCGACCTGGGTTTCAGCGAAGAACTGCGCGACATCTATCGCGCCTTGCCGAAAAAGCGTCAGACCTTGCTGTTCTCGGCCACGTTCTCGGATGCGATCCGCGCGCTGGGCGAGCAAATGCTCGACAACCCGCTGAGCATTGAAGTCAGCCCGCGCAACGTCGCGGCCAGCAGCGTCAAGCAGTGGGTTATCCCGGTCGACAAGAAGCGCAAGGCCGAGCTGTTCCTGCATTTGCTGCGCACCCAGCGCTGGAAGCAGGTGCTGGTGTTCGCCAAAACCCGCAATGGCGTGGATGACCTGGTGGGCAAGCTGCAAGCGCTGGGCATCAACGCTGACGGCATCCATGGCGACAAACCGCAGGCCACGCGCCAACGCGCGCTGGATCGTTTCAAGGCCAGTGAAGTGCAGATTCTTGTGGCCACCGATGTCGCGGCCCGTGGTCTGGACATTGAAGACTTGCCGCTGGTGGTCAACTTCGACCTGCCGATCGTGGCCGAGGACTACATCCACCGCATTGGCCGTACGGGTCGCGCCGGTCAGAAGGGCGAGGCGATTTCGCTGGTGTGCGCCGATGAGGTGAACATGCTTTCGGCCATTGAGATGCTGACTCGTCAAACGCTGCCGCGCCATGAAGAACAGGATTTCGAACCAGAGCACCGCGTGCCCGAAACCGACGCCTCGGGTCAGGTGATCAAAAAGCCGAAGAAGCCTAAAAAGCCCAAAACGTCCGGCGGTGGCGGTAAACGTAACCTGGGCAAATGGGTCGACAGCGGCGAAGTGGCCCCGGCTGAACCCTCGGTCAAGCCTGTGCGTAAAGTGCCCGTATTCAACACCGGCCCGCGCAAACGCAAGTAAGGTTTTTAACCGCTACCTCGCGCTGGCGGGTAGCGGTTTTGAATCAGGCCTGAGGGTGCAGCCAGCTTAAAACCCCCAACCCGGCGGCGCGGCCACTGGCGAAACAGCCGGTGAGCAAGTAGCCGCCTGTTGGCGCTTCCCAGTCCAGCATCTCGCCTGCGCAGAACACCCCCGGCAACGGTTTGAGCATCAAGTGTTCGTCCAGCGCCTCAAAGGTCACACCGCCTGCACTGCTGATGGCCTCGTCCAGCGGACGTGGCTTAATCAACTGCACCGGCAACGCTTTGATGGCGCGGGCCAGTTGCGCCGGGTCTGCGAAACATTCAGCGGGCGCCAATTCGCGCAGCAGCGCGGCTTTCACGCCGTCCAGACCCAACTGGCTGTGCAGATGTTTGCTCATCGAGCGTGAGCCACGAGGTTTGGCGAGCGCCTTTGCCACGTTATCCACAGCCTTGCCCGGCAACAGGTCGATCAGAATCGTGGCAGCCCCTTGCCGGTTGATCGCTTCTCGAATCGGCGCCGACCACGCGTAAATCAGGCTGCCTTCGATGCCACTGGCCGTGATCACGCATTCACCCAAGCGCGGGTTGTGATGCTCCAGTGCAATGGCGATATTTTTCAGCGGTGCACCGGCAAATTTGGTGCGCAGTACCTCGCTCCAGCCTGTGACATCAAACCCGCAGTTGCTCGGTTGCAGGGCTGCCAGCGAGACCCCGCGTTCAGCGAGCAGCGGCATCCACGCCCCATCGGACCCCAGCCGCGCCCAACTGCCGCCCCCCAGCGCCAGGACGGTTGCGTCGGGGGTAATGTGTTTTTCGCCTTCCGGGCTGTCGATGCGCAATGCGCCATCGGCTCGCCAGCCCAACCAGCGATGGCGGGTGTGGATAACCACGCCGGACTCGCGCAATCGCTTGAGCCAGGCGCGTAAAAGCGGCGCGGCTTTCATGTCGGTGGGGAACACCCGGCCCGAGCTGCCAACGAAAGTCTCGATGCCCAGATCGTGAATCCAGCGGCACAGCGCATCGGCATCAAAGGCACGCAACAGGGGCGCAATCTGGGGCGCCCGTTCGGCATAGCGCGACAGGAAGGCGGGATACGCTTCAGAGTGCGTGATGTTCATGCCCCCGACCCCAGCCAGTAAAAACTTGCGCCCGACCGACGGCATGGCGTCATACAGATCGACTCGCACACCCGCCTGACTCAGCACTTCAGCGGCCATAAGGCCCGCCGGGCCACCGCCAATGATGGCGACATGAGGGGGAAGGGAAGTGAGGGCGTCAGTCATGGCAAGCTGCAAATCGGCGAAATAAGCGGCGCATTCTACCTGACTGCGCCAACCCGTAGTCGCTGCCGAGCAAGGGGGCGGTGTACGCCCGTTCAACGCTCACACTTCACGTCCGGCGACGTCACGGTTCAAGCCTCTGGTCTAGCGCTTCCCGCCACCCCAAAACGGGCATCACGACTGCATCTGTACGAAAAACACACAGCGCCTTGCAGGCCACGTTCTGTATGGCCTGCAAGGGCTTTCACTCAGGTTATCCACAAGCGGTTCCACAGGCATTGTGGGTAATTAATCGCAGCCCATTGCGCACCAGACCTTGTGCGCGCTGTGGTGCAGAATCCCATGACGGCGCGCCAGCGCCTTGCGGTCTTTGCTGTAGCCCCCGCCGATTACCCCGACCACCGGTATGTCCCGGCCCAGGCAATGCCGCATCACGGCTTCATCACGTGCGGCCACGCCTGCGTCTGTCAGTTTCAAGTACCCCAGCGCGTCGTCCTGGTGCACATCGACCCCGGCGTCGTACAACACCAAATCCGGCTGATACAGCGGCAGCAAGTAATTCAGCGCTTCATCCACCACTTGCAAATAGGCGGCATCGCCCATACCCATGGGCAAGCCGATGTCCCAGTCGCTTTGCGCCTTGCGCGCCGGAAAGTTTTTTTCGCAGTGCAGCGAAACGGTAACCGCCTCCGGCGTAGTGTCCAGAATGCGCGCCGTGCCATCACCCTGATGCACGTCGCAGTCGAAAATCAGCACGCGACTGACACGTCCGCTTTCGAGCAAGTAACGGCTGATGACCGCCAGATCATTGAAGATGCAAAACCCCGCCGGGTGGTCGTAGTGGGCGTGATGGGTGCCGCCGGCCAAGTGGCAGGCCAGCCCGTGGCTCAATGCCTGCTCGGCGGCGAGCAGAGAGCCGCCGACGGCGCGAATGGTGCGCCGCGCCAGGGCTTCGCTCCAGGGCAGGCCCAGACGCCGCTGGTCTTCACGGGCCAGCTCGCCCGCCATATAGCGCTCGATGTACGCCGGATCATGGGCAAGGGCGAGGATATCCACAGGGCACAGCGCGGGGCGAAGCAGGTCGGCGTCCCGGGTCAGCCCGGTTTCCACCAGGTGGTCGCGCAACAAGCGGAATTTATCCATCGGGAAACGATGCTCGGGCGGGAACGCCGGGCTGTAGTCATCGTGATAAATCAGCGGTAAAGGCATGGGGATTTCACGTCGGAACGAGCGCCGGATCTTAACAGCGCGGTACACTGCCCGACACATGAAAAGCCCGGTATTAAATCGGAGGGGTTTGATGGAGCAAATTCAGGAACTCGAAAGTGCCCGTCTTCGCCTGCGCCCGTGGCGAGACACGGATTTGGCAGCGTTTGCGGCCATGTGCGCCGACCCGCGGGTCATGCGCTATTTTCCGGGACTGTTGAGCCGCCTCGAAAGCGCCGCGCTGATCGGCCGTGTTCGCGGCCACTTCGCTGAATATGGCTACGGACTGTGGGCTCTGGAGCGTAAGGACAGCGGTGCGTTTATTGGTTTTACCGGTTTATTGAATGTCGGATTCGACGCACCGTTCACCCCTGCTGTCGAGATTGGCTGGCGCCTGGCGCCCGAGCATTGGGGGTTGGGTTACGCCAGTGAAGCTGCGTGGGCGGTGTTGCGCTGTGCCTTTGACCGGCTGGCGCTGGATCAAGTGGTGTCCTTTACCACCGAGGCCAATCTGCCCTCGCAGAAAGTGATGCAGGCCATCGGCATGCAGCGTGATCTGGCGGGTGATTTTGAACACCCGAAGATCCCCGAGGGCCATCCCTTGCGCCCCCACGTGCTGTATCGGATCAGTCGGGCGCAATGGTTGGAAACGCTGCACGGATAAGCAGGCAAATGACGTTCAAGTTGTAGGTTAAGCGGCGAGTGCCGAATTTTGTGTGGCCGTCGCAGCGAAGATTGCGCCGGTATTGCTCTGTGTGAGGAAAAACTGAATGAGCCAAGTGTTGGATGATCTGGTCAATTTGCTGACCCTGGAACCGATCGAAGAGAACCTCTTTCGCGGCCGCAGTCAGGACTTGGGCTTTCGCCAGTTGTTCGGCGGTCAGGTGCTCGGTCAATCGCTGTCCGCCATGAGCCAGACGGTTGAAGACGCCCGGCATGTGCATTCGATGCATGGTTACTTTCTGCGGCCCGGCGATGCCGGGCTGGCCGTGGTGTATCAAGTCGACCGCGTGCGTGATGGCGGCAGTTTCAGCACCCGTCGGGTGACCGCGATCCAGAAGGGCCAACCGATTTTTACCTGTAGCGCATCGTTTCAATACGACGAAGGCGGGTTTGAGCACCAGATCCCGATGCCCGATGTAGTCGGCCCGGAAAATCTGCCTTCCGAGCTGGACCTTATTCGTCAGCGCGCGCACCTGATTCCCGAGGCCATGCGCGAAAAACTGCTGTGTGCCAAGCCCATCGAATTTCGGCCGGTGGTGGGGGAAGACCCGTTCAACCCCAAGGTCAGCGACCCGATCAAATACGTCTGGTTTCGCGCAGACGGCGCGCTGGCCGACACGCCCGCGCTGCACAAGTACCTGCTGGCCTACGCTTCGGACTTCGGCTTGCTCACGACTTCGCTGCTGCCTCACGGCAAAGGCGTCTGGCAAAAAGATATGCAAGTGGCCAGTCTCGACCACGCCCTGTGGTTCCACGCCGATCTGCGCGCTGACGACTGGTTGCTATACGCCATGGACAGCCCGTGGGCCGGTAATTCTCGCGGGTTCTCCCGTGGCAGTGTGTATAACCGCGCCGGGCAGTTGGTGGCGTCGGTCACTCAGGAAGGTTTAATTCGCCATCGCAAGGACTGGGCATGACGCTAAAAGACGTAAAGCATTGGGTGTTCGACATGGACGGCACGCTGACTGTAGCGGTGCATGACTTCAAGCTGATTCATCGTGAACTGTCCATCCCGGACGATGAAGACATCCTCACCCACCTCGCCGGTTTACCGGCCGCCGAGTCGGCCGCCAAGCATGCCTGGCTGCTGGAGCATGAGCGCGAGCTGGCGCTGGCTTCCACCCCGGCGCCCGGGGCGGTCGAGTTGATTCTTGACCTGGCCGAGCGGGGCGTGCGCTTGGGGATTTTGACCCGAAACGCTCAGGAGCTGGCGCAAATCACCCTGAAGGCCATTGGTCTGGATCAGTGTTTTGCTCCCGACGATGTGTTGGGACGTGACAACGCGGCCCACAAGCCCGACCCGGATGGCCTGCTGAAACTGGCCAAGGCGTGGGGCGTTGAGCCTGCGCAAATGGTGATGGTGGGGGATTTCCGTTTTGACCTTGAATGCGGGCGTGCTGCGGGCAGCAAGACGGTGCTGGTCAATGTCCCTGAAAACCCGTGGCCCGGTCTGGCCGACTGGCATGCCAGGGATTGTTTTGAATTGCGGCGCCTCGTGGCCTGATTAGCGGGCGACCTGATGCCAGGGCGATCAGCCCTGGCATCCCGCGCCCCGGCAGTTACAGGCGGGCAGCGGAGAAGGTGTCGCACTGATTGATGTCGCCCTGTGCAAAGCCGGTCTTGAACCACTTCACCCGTTGCGCCGAAGTACCGTGGGTAAAGGAGTCCGGCACCACGCGACCCTGGCCTTGTTGCTGCAAGCGGTCATCACCAATGGCGTTTGCCGCGTTGAGCGCTTCCTCGATGTCTCCCGGCTCCAGCCAGTTCAAGCGTTTTTGCGCAACGCTGGCCCACACGCCTGCCAGACAGTCCGCTTGTAACTCCTGACGGACCAGCAAACCGCCATCGCCTTTCATGGGTTTGCCTTGCTGGCGGGCCATTTGCATTTTTGACGACACCCCCAACAACGTTTGCACGTGATGACCGACTTCATGGGCAATCACATACGCCTGGGCAAAATCACCTGCGGCCTGAAAGCGCTGAGCCATCTCCTGGAAAAAGCTCATGTCCAGGTACACTTTCTGGTCGGCCGGGCAGTAAAAAGGGCCGCTGGCAGAAGAGGCGAAGCCACACGCCGAGTTGATCTGGCCACTGAACAGCACCAATGTCGGGTCTTTATAGGTGCGACCGGACTGCTGAAAGACCTGACGCCAGGTGTCTTCGGTATCGCCCAGCACGGCACGCACGAACTCGGCTTGTTGATCGTTGGCCGGCGGTGCATGACCGGTTTGTTGCGAGACCTGCGGCGATGATTGCTCGGTTAACTGGCCGCTCAATTGCCCAAGAATTTGCATCGGGTCCTGCCCGGTCAGCAGGCCGAAACCGACGATGACCACCACGGCCATCAGGCTCAAGCCTTTACCGCCCCCAATACGCATCCCGCCGCTTCCGGTGCTTTGATCGCGCACGTCTTCAACGTTGTCGCTACGCCGGCCTTTTTTCCACAGCATGGAGGTGTCCTCTATCAATCTTGTTCATAAGTGTTGTTGCTGACGGGGTGCTGCGCCAGCCCGGTCGTCAGACGCCCTTGCAGTGACCGCGAAGTGTGGCACTTAGTGCGATGACGTCGCCGTGATAAGTTCAGGTCGACGGCAGTGAAACTGAATATCAATTGAAAATCATTCTCGACAAAAAGTAAGATGACGCCCCCTTTCCTTCATGCTCCAGGGAGTCGGTTTGTCGGATATGGATCTCAAGGGCTTGTTCCTCAAGCATGCCAGCACCCTGCGCGGGTACTTGGCGCGCAAGGTACGTGACCCACAGCTCGCTGCCGATCTGGTGCAGGAAAGCTTCCTGCGTATGGTTGAGCATGGACGAAAAGCGAAAATCGACAACTCTCCCGGTTACCTTTACCGCACGGCGCGCAACCTGCTGGTGGACCACATCCGTCAGGAAACCCGTCGAAAAACCGACTCGGTAAGCCATGAAGCCTTGGCTGAAATTGAGGATGAAATGGCAGGGCTGGAGGCCCAGGCAATGGCCGAGCAACAGCGCAAAGCCTTGAAGCAGGCGCTTTGCGAACTGCCCGAGCGAACTCAGGAAATATTTCGACTCAACCGGATCGAAGGCATGACCCACGCTGAAGTGGCGCGTCACCTTGAAATCTCTGATAGCTCAGTGCAAAAGCATCTGTCCAAAGCCTTGGCTTATGTCATGCAGCGTCTGCAGACGCCGGAGCAGTAATATTCCTACCTATCGACGAATGGCTTACTGAAAATCTTCACGCAAGACGTCACTGCCTATACCTAACGAGAATTTGAGATTCATACGTGAATAGCCAAGGCCCCGAGCAGCAGATCATTACGCAGGCGGCCGCCGAGTGGGCGGTGCGTCTGCACGCGGGCGCGTTGAGTGACGAGGCGCAGGCGCACTTGGCGCAGTGGCTGGCGTGTGATGAGCGTCATGGGCCTGCGCTGCAGTTTGCGCAGCAGACATGGGCGGCGCTGGGCGAGTTGGCGCTGGAACCGCACCCACTCAAGCCCGCGGCTCATCGTTCACGGCCCGAGTCGCCGCGTGCCCGGCCTGCGCCCGTTACTCGACGCCGTCGGCCGTTGCGCTGGGCAGGGCGTGCGGCGGCAGTTTGCATGGTGCTGGCAGTGGCGTGGGTTGGCGGGCCGAACCTGCTGGTGCAGATGCAGGCTGACTATCGAACCGGCACGGGCGAGTTGCGCACTGTGCAACTGGATGACGGCAGCTCGGTGGAACTGGATGCGTCGAGTGCCATTCGCATTGACTACGACACCCACGAGCGGCGCATCAGCTTGCTGGCCGGTTCCGCCGTGTTTGACGTTGCGCCCATGGGCGAGGCCGAAACCCGACCGTTCGTGGTGCAAAGTGCCGGGGGGCAGACCCAGGCCCTGGGCACCCAGTTTGTTGTCGGGCGCCAAGGCGCGGATCAGGCCTGGGTCGGCGTTTTGCAACACAGCGTGGCGGTCAGCGTGCAATCGCCACCCAGCGGGGGCGCCGCGCAACAGGTACTCAAAGAAGGCCAAAGTGCGCGCTATACCCCACAGCGCGGCGTGCAGTTGTTGCCGGGCTTTGACCTGAGTTCAGCCACCGCTTGGCGCCGGGGCGTGCTGGTGTTTGACCGCCAGCCGCTGGACCAAGTGATTGAGCAGCTCAACCGCTATCGCCCCGGCCAGGTCGTACTGGCCAACCCGGCATTGGCCAGTCGGCAGGTCAGCGGTGTTTTCCGCCTTGAAATGCTCGATGGCGCGCTGCACACCCTCACCCGCGAACTGCACATCAAACGCGTCGAACTGGCCGGTGTCAGTCTGATTTATTGACCGGTGATGCTGCCATTAATCGGCAACACGGGGCTGCGAGCCATCAGCGAATCGCAGCCCCGTTTTACCTTTTTGAACATTAATCGCAAAAACCCTTACTGAGTTTTCCCTGCTCGCACGTCTTGCTATTGAGATTCATTCGCAATGCAAATCGTGCACGTTTGGGGATAACAAGAATGGTGTTCAATCAGCGCAAAGGGGTAGGGGCCGCCAGCCGGTTAGCCTTTGCAGTTCATGTCGGTGTGTTCGCGTCGTTGGCAGCGCAGGCGCCTGCTCAGGCGGCTGAAAAAGCCGAGAGCGCAGTGCAGCAAACGTTCATTGCGTTTCATATTCCGGCCCAGCCGCTGGACAAAGCGGTTCTGCAATTTGCCGAGCAGGCCGGTCTGCAAGTGCTGTTCGACAGCCACCTGCTGCAAGGTCTGCATGCCCCGGCACTCAAAGGCGACTTCGGGGTACAGGAAGGCCTGGCGCGACTGGTAGGCAGCAACCCGATTGAATACCGCTTCACGGGCGAGCGCCAAGTCACCCTGACCCGGGTGGACGGCAACCCCACCGGCGCGCTGGCCCTGGGCACCACCTCTATTTCTGCCAGCGAGGCCGAAGGCAATAGCGCTGACTGGGTGTATCAGACGCCTGAAGCGGTTTCCGTCATCACCGGCGAGCAAATCAGTAAACGTGCGCCACGTCACGCCGCTGACATGCTGGAAGAAACGCCCGGCGTGTACACGGCAGTGGATCAACGCGATCCGGGGTTATCAGTGAATATCCGCGGCCTGCAGGACTACGGCCGCGTCAACATGAACGTTGACGGTATGCGTCAGAACTTCAACGTTAATGGTCATCAACATCGCAATGGAGTGATGTTGATCGATCCGGAAATGATCTCCAGCATCGAGATTGAAAAAGGCTCGCAATCGGGTATGGGCGGTGCGGCGGTAATCGGCGGGATTGCCACCTTCAAAACGCTGGAAGCCAGCGAATTTCTCAAGGACGGCAAATCATTTGGCGGCCGTGTTCGTGCGGGCAGTGGCCTGGGCGAAATGGGTAATGGCACCTATTTCAATGGCGGCGGCGTGTTCGCATTCGGTAATGACATTGGCGATGCGTTGTTTGCGTATAGCGAGCGCCATTTTGGTAATTACCGCAGCGGAAGACAGAATGCGGACAACCTGGGGGATTCAATCCGGGTCAAAAAATACAGGCGTGAAGCCTGGAACGACTGGTTGAACAGCGAAGTGGGCGATGCGGGTAGTGTGACACGCTCACAAATGGTCAAGTTCGGGCTCAATCTGCCCAATGATCAGCGGGTACAACTGAGCTACTTGAACACCGACAGCGACAGTAATGATTCGTGGACCTACGCCACCCCGGATCAGAAGAGTTACGACTATGTGCGCCACAGTAAAAACAATCTGGGCACTGCCAACTACGCCGTTGACTACAGCTACAACCCGGACAACGAGCTGATTGATTTCAAGAGCAAGCTGTATTTCGTCAGCACAGAGCTGGAACGTGCGAATGCACGGCATATGGCGACCGCCGACAACGCATTCGATGCGTACAAGGATCGTTTCCGTACCGACACATGGGGGCTGCAAGCACAAAATACCTCGCTGTTTAATTTCGACACGTGGGGTCAGTTGAATTGGACGTATGGCCTGGAGATGTATCAGGACACGTTCAAACCCAAGACCCACAAAGTCTCTGCCAAAAACGAGTCAACGTTGCCTTACATCGAAGGTGCGGACCCTGCGGGCAAGCGCAGCATGGCCAGCCTTTTCAGTCATCTGCAATACGACTATGACGGCTGGCTGACAGTCAGTGGGGGGCTGCGTTATGACCGCTACCGGCTAGAAGGCGAAACCGGCATGACCTTGTATCGCAAAAAAGTCATCCGTCACGAAAACGGGGTCGATGTGATCGGCAGCGGTCCGGCCGTTCGGACAGAAGACCTTTATGACATTGATCGCACGGACGGCAAGTTTTCACCCACCTTCGGTCTCGCGGTCAAACCGGGGGTGGACTGGTTGCAGCTCTACACCCACTGGGGTAAAGGCTGGCGCCCGCCCGCCGTGACAGAAGTCTTCATGACCGGACGACCTCACGGCGGCAATGCACCTGAACGGGTATTTCCTAACCCGTTCCTGAAGCCTGAAGAATCTCGGGATTGGGAAGTCGGATTCAACATTTTTAAAGAATCATTGTTTTTTAATAATGACCGTCTCGGTATGAAAGTTTCGTACTTTGATAACCGCATCAAGAACTTTTCATTCATGCAGTACGGCATCATGTTGCCGGAAGAAACGGCCACGGGTAATTTTGGTGATTTGGCCTACGTTAACAGTTTGAGCGATACACGTTTCCGAGGCGTTGAATATCAACTCAACTACGACATGGGGCGCATGTATACCAACTTCAGTTATACGCACATGATCGGTAGTAACGATTTTTGTTCGAAAGATTACTTTATGGGTGGCGCCAAAAAAACCGGTAAAAAATTAAAAAGTGGCTATGAACGGTTTCAATTGCCTAACGGGCGCTGGAGCTTACGTGCCGTGCACGAAACGGAATGGCTGGATAATGACGAGCGTAATAATAAAGTCAGTTGCGGCGGGGTCATGGGCGCGGCGGCTTACATGCCAGCTGACCGCGGCTCTTTAACGGTCGGCGCACGGTTTCTTGAGCGTCGTCTGGATACCGGTGTCCGTTTGCGTTATAGCCCCGGCAACGGTTCAGATATCAATACCCATAACTATCAGAGCCTGGAACAAGCGACGTGGCCCAAGTACAGCGTGTATGACCTGTATGCCAGTTATTGGGCAACCGATGCGTTGAACCTGACACTGGTATTGGAAAACGCCACTGACGAAGCCTATTTCGTGGCCATGGGCGACGCCAATAATGTGAGCCTCGCGCGCGGGCGCACGCTCAGCGGAATGCTCGAATATAAGTTCTAAGTGATGCCCTGAGTTTTTAAAGGTTTGCTCATCTCGAGTGAAAGTGCGCGTGTGTGCGCAGCGTTATTAACTGTCCATTGAAAAGGATCAAGTATGACTATTTCGATTACTTACAACTCTGCATTTGGGGCTTTCTCGGTTCAGGATGCATTGAGCGCGTGGTCGACCGGGTTTACGACTGCTGGCCATGGCACCGGTAATACGGGCGGCTTTAATACCGGTGGGCGTGCAATGACGGGTGAGCAATATGCAACGCACGGTGCACAGGGTTCGGAATATGCATTTATTGCCGCAAGCGACACCGATAAGGGGCTCAACTATGTGTTCGATCCCAAAGTCTCCCCGGGCGATAACATGAACCATTACCTGTGGGGCGAATTGGATACCGTTACCTTGGGCACGGGGCTGCAGGGTGGAAACGGCACTGATTTCGGTTTGAACGACTACACCGCTTCCTTCAACGGCCTCGACCTCTCCGCGGCCAGTGACGCCGGCCGGGCAGGCAACGCTGTTCAGGACGTGATCTATGGCCTGATGAAAGGCGACGTCTCGGGCCTGGAAGGGGCACTCAACAACCTGCTGAGCGGGTTCGGCTTGTCCACCGATTCCACCTTCGACGACCTGGCCGCCGCCGGTCTGGCACACACCGACGCACCGCTGGCCGCCGATATCGATCTGGTGGGTGTGCAAGAGGTGGCTCAGGACTGGGCATTGGCGGCGTAAACCCCGTCTTGTCCTGTCGCCACGGTTGACGGTTGACGGTTGACGGCTGACAGGACGCCGTTGTGCCGCGCATGCTCCCCCCAGCGTGCGCGGTTTTGTTGGTTCATCGCTCACGGAATCGCTTCATGACCCGGCACAATGCCCACGTCGCCAACGAGATGCTGGCTGCCTTGACGGCCTACAAGCGTGCTTTTTTCAACATCGGCCTGTTCTCGGCCGTCATCAATTTACTGATGCTGGCCCCCGCGCTGTATATGTTGCAGGTGTACGACCGGGTGCTGGCATCGGGCAATCTCATGACCCTGTTAATGCTGACGCTGATGATCCTCGGGCTGTTCGCCCTGATGGGCGCGTTGGAGTGGGTGCGCAGCCAGGTGGTCATCCGCCTCGGCACGCAAATGGACATGCGCCTGAATCAGCGGGTGTATGACGCGGCATTTGAAGCGCAATTACGCACCGCCAGCCCCGCCGCCGGGCAGGCGCTGAGTGACCTCACCCGCTTGCGTCAGTTTGCGACCGGCAATGCGCTGTTCGCGTTTTTCGATGCGCCGTGGTTCCCCGTGTATCTGTTTGTCATCTTCATGTTCAGCCCGTGGCTGGGGCTTTTGGCCTTGGGCGGGGCCGTGGTGCTGATGCTATTGGCATGGATCAACCAGCGGGTTTCGCACGGCCCTTTAAAAGCCGCAAGCGAATGGTCGGTGGAGGCCACGCAGCAGGCCAGCGCTCACCTGCGCAACAGCGAAACGATCGAGGCCATGGGCATGCTCGACACCCTGCGCGAGCGTTGGCTGGCACAGCACACCGCGTTTTTGACGCAACAAAACCTGGCCAGTGAAAAAACCGCCACCGTCAGCGCCTGGTCCAAAGGTGTGCGCCTGGCCCTGCAATCGCTGGTGCTGGGGCTCGGGGCATGGTTGGCCGTGCAGGGGCAGATCACGGCGGGGATGATGATTGCAGGGTCGATCCTGATGGGGCGCGTGCTCAGCCCGATTGATCAGTTGATTGGCGTCTGGAAGCAGTGGTCGTCCGCCCGTTTGGCCTATCAACGTCTGGAGGCGTTGTTGCAGGCCTATCCGCCGCGCCCGCGTCGGATGGCATTGCCTGCGCCCACAGGTGAATTGTCCGTCGAGCAACTGGGCGCCTGCGCACCGGGCACCCGGCGCGCCACGTTGGCCAACCTGAGTTTCGCGTTGCCCGCCGGTCAAGTGCTGGGCGTCATCGGCCCTTCAGGCTGCGGCAAGTCCACCCTGGCGCGATTGCTGGTGGGGGTCTGGCAGCCCGTCACGGGCAAGGTACGGCTGGACGGCGCGGACTTGTCGCAGTGGGACAAACACCAACTCGGCCCGCATCTGGGCTATTTGCCTCAGGACATTCAACTGTTTGCAGGGACCATCGCGCACAACATCGCACGCTTTGCAGAGGTCAATGCCGACAAGGTGCTGGCCGCTGCGCAAATGGCGGGCGTCCATGAACTGATCCTGCAATTGCCACAGGGGTACGACACCGTGCTGGGCGACAGCGGCGCGGGGTTGTCCGGTGGTCAAAAGCAACGCATCGGGCTGGCGCGTGCCGTGTACGGCTTGCCCGCCGTGATCGTCCTCGACGAGCCCAATTCCAATCTGGACGACGCGGGAGAGCAGGCGTTGTTGCAGGCGATTACCCGGCTGAAAACCCTGAAGCGAACGCTGATCTTGATTACCCACAAGCCCAATGTGCTGACCCTCACCGATCAACTGCTGATCTTGCGTGACGGGCAACTGCAAGCGTTCGGACCGACCGCCAGCGTGCTGGCGGCACCGGCTTCGGGGCAAGCGCGCCCTGCGAAACCGGCCATGAACGTGAGCTACCGCCTCGGTGTGGTAGAGGCGGGCAAGGCATGAGTTTTACGAACGTTAAAGCGCTGGACGACCGTAACGTCCTGCAACTGGATGACCGCCGCTACGCGCGGTTGGGGTGGCTGTTGATGCTCGGCGGTTTTCTCGGTTTTCTCGGTTGGGCCGCGCTGGCGCCTCTCGATAAAGGCATAGCCGTCTCAGGCAACGTCATGGTCTCGGGGCACCGCAAAGTGGTGCAACACCCCAGCGGCGGAATTGTGGCGCGCATTGACGTGCGCGAAGGTGACAGCGTGACGGCCGGGCAGGTGCTGATTCGCCTCAAGGAGACGCCTCTGCGGGGGCAGGCGCAGTCGTTGCGTAGCCAGTTTTATGCGTCGCTGGCCAGCGAAGCACGGCTCAATGCCGAGGCCGATGGCGCCACACACGTGAGCTTCCCGCCCGAACTGCTGGCCCACCAGGATGAGCCCGAGGTGGCGCCCAATCTGGCGTTGCAAGCGCAGTTATTCCATAGCCGACGTCAGGCATTGCTGCTGGATCAGCAGGGCATCGGTGAAAGCATCGCAGGCGCCGAGGCGCAACTGCGTGGGGTGCGTGATTCCCAGGCCAATAAAATCCTGCAACGCACGGCCCTGACTGAACAGCTGGAAGGCCTGCGTGAACTGGCCCGCGACGGTTACATCCCACGCAACCGGCTGCTGGACAGTGAGCGCGTGTATGCCCAAGTGCTGGGGTCGATCAGCGAAGACTACGGGCGCAGCGGGCAGTTACAGCGACACGTGCAAGAGATGCGTCTGAAAGTGCGTCAGTTGGCCGAGGAGTATCAAAAGGAAGTCCGCACACAATTGGCCGAGACCCGGGTGCGTTCAGAAGACCTGCGTCACCGGCTGGCCTCGGCAGAGTTCGAACTGGCCAACAGTCAGCTGCGTGCGCCTGCGTCGGGCATTGTGGTGGGGCTGGACGTGTTCACCGAAGGTGGCGTTATCAAGCCCGGTCAGGCGTTGATGGAAATCGTCCCGCAAGGCGAGCCCTTGCTGGTGGAGGCGCGAGTGCCCGTTGAACTGGCTGACAAGGTGCATGCCGGGTTGCCGGTTGAACTGATGTTCTCGGCTTTCAGCCAGAGCACCACGCCCCGGGTGGCGGGTGAGGTGACGCTGGTGTCGGCGGATCGCCAGGTGGATCAACGTACTGACGAACCGTATTACACGCTTCGTGCCCAAGTCAGCGAAGCCGGGCTCAAGCAGCTGGCCGGTTTGCAGATCCGTCCGGGCATGCCGGTGGAAGCGTTCGTGCGCACGGGCGAGCGTTCGCTGCTCAACTACGTGTTCAAGCCCTTGCTCGACCGCACCCACATGGCGCTGGTGGAGGAATGAGCGTGCGCCGACTTTTTTACGCGGTGGTCATGGCCTGCGGCTGTTCGATGCCCTCGGCGCACGCGTTGGGGTTGCTCCAGGCGTATGACTTGGCCGTGCGTAACGATCCGACGTTTCAGGCGGCCATTGAAGAACGGGCAGCGGGGGAGGAAAACCGCGCCCTGGGTCGCTCAGCGTTATTGCCGACGTTGTCGTGGAACTACAACAACTCGCGTAATGCTTCGCAGGTCACCCAGGCTGACATGCGCACTGACCGTGACTACCGCAGTTATGCGTCGACCCTGACCTTGCAGCAGCCGTTGCTGGACTACGAAGCCTATGCCCGATTCCGACAAGGTGCGGCGCAAGCGTTGTTCGCGGATGAGCGCTTTCGCAGCAAAAGCCAATACCTGTTGGTTCGCGTGCTAAGTGCCTACAGCCAGGCGCTGTTGGCCCGCGAGCATATTGAGTTGAGCCGTGCGCAAAAGCGCGCCTATGCCGAGCGCCTGCAACTGAACCAGCGTTTGCTCAAAGGCGGCGAAGGAACGCGCACCGATGTGCTGGAAACCCGCGCGCGCCTGAGCATGGCCGTGGCGCAAGAAATCGAAGCGCAGGACGATCAGGACGCTGCGTTGCGTGAATTGGAAGCGATGTTGGGTAACCCGTTGCAGGTTGAAGACCTCGACCCGCTGGTGGCGCCTTTCACTGTCCCGCCACTGGAGCCCCAACGTTTTGAAAACTGGCGCGAACTGGCATTGGCCAATAACCCTGAACTGGCGTCGCAACATCATGCACTGACATCGGCCGAGTACGAAGTGGAGCGCAAGCGGGCCGGTCATCTGCCCACACTCAGCCTGTATGCCAGCAGCCGGCAGTCCAGCTCCGATTCAGAAAGTACCTATAACCAGAAATACGACACCAACAGCGTAGGCATTCAGCTACGTGTGCCGTTGTTTGCAGGGGGCTCGGTGTCGGCTTCCACGCGTCAGGCGGCGCGGCAATTGTCTCAGGCGCAGTACGAACTGGACGCACAGACCGCGGCCACGCTGGTTGACCTGCGCAAACAGTTCAACCTTAACAACAGCGCGGCGGCCAAGGTGCAGGCATATGAAATGGCAGTGGACTCCGCCAGTGCCCTGGTGCAAGCGACGCAAAAAAGCGTACGGGGCGGGGAGCGGGTCAATCTGGACGTATTGGACGCAGAGCAGCAGTTGTTCAGTGCGAAGCGGGATTTGGCGCAGGCGCGTTACGCTTATTTGCTGGCGCGGGTGCAACTCAAGTATTACGCCGGACTATTGAATGAAGGGGATTTGCAGCAGATGGCCGGGTATTTTCAACCCTGAAAACGCCAACCCTTGACGCTGCCTCGCGCCTCGTCGGTGACTACAGGTTGCAAAGTAGTCACCGACGAGGCGCGCAGGGCTGTGGTTTTTGGGGGTTACCGGCGAACCAGCAGCACACCCGATTCCATGTGGTGGGTCCACGGGAACTGGTCAAACACCGCGCAACGCTCGATGCGGTGGGTGTCGTGCAGTTGGGCGATGTTCTCGGCCAGGGTCAGCGGGTTGCACGAGATGTACAGAATGTTATCGAAGCGGCGGGTGAGTTCGCAGGTGTCCGGGTCCATGCCGGCACGCGGCGGGTCAACGAATACGCTGCCGAAGTCGTAGCTTTTCAGGTCAATGCCCTGCAAGCGGCGGAACGGACGCACTTCGTTCAGCGCCTCGGTCAATTCTTCAGCCGACAACCTGACCAGCGTGACGTTATCCACAGCGTTGTCGCGCAGGTTGTTGAGCGCGGCATACACCGAGGTCTTGCTGATTTCAGTGGCCAGCACTTTGCGCACGCGGGTCGCCAACGGCAGGGTGAAGTTGCCATTGCCGCAATACAGTTCCAGCAAGTCGTCCGAACGCTCGCCCAGCGCTTCGTAAGCCCAGTTGAGCATCTTCTGGTTGACGGTGCCGTTGGGCTGGGTGAACGCGCCTTCGGGCTGTTGATAACTGAACGTGCGGCCTGCCACGTCGAGTTTCTCCACCACATGATCGCGACCGATCACCACACGTTTGCCTTTGGAGCGGCCAATCACGCTGATGTCGAGGTCTTTGGCCAACTGTTCGGCGGCGTTCTGCCAGTGCTCGTCCAGCGGACGGTGGTAGCACAAGGTAACCATCGCATCGCCGGCTAACGTGGTCTGGAACTCGACTTGAAACAGTTTGTGGCTCAACGCGGCGCTGGCTTTCCAGGCAGCCTTGAGCTGCGGCATCAATTGATTGATGCGCAGGCTGGCAATCGGGAAGGTGTCGATCAGGATCGGCGTGCGCTTGTCTTGCGGGGAAAACATCGCGTAGTGACGCTCGCCCGCTTCGCGCCACAGGCGGAATTCGGCGCGCAGGCGGAAGTGTTCCATCGGCGAGTCGAAGACCTGAGGCTGTGGCGCGTCGAACGGCGCGAGTAACTCACGCAGACGATTGGCCTTGGCCTCCAGTTCGACGGCATAGGTTGCAGAATCAAACGGCAAGGCACTCATGCGTAAAACCAACCCAACTTGACCACGAACAGGACCGACAGAATGATCAACGGTGCATTCAGTTCGCGTGCGCGGCCCGACAGCAACTTGATCACGGTCCAGGAAATGAAGCCGAAGGCAATGCCGTTGGCGATGGAGTACGTGAACGGCATCGCCAGCGCGGTGATGACCACCGGTGCGGCAACGGTTACGTCGTCCCATTCGATTTCGGCCAGGCCACTCATCATCAGTACCGCCACGAACATCAGGGCTGGCGCGGTGGCGAAGGCCGGTACGCTGGCCGCCAGGGGCGAGAAGAACAGCGCCAGCAGGAACATGATGCCGACCACGATGGCGGTCAGGCCGGTACGGCCACCGGCGCTCACGCCCGCTGCCGACTCGATGTAGCTGGTGGTGGTCGAAGTACCGAGCAACGAACCGGCCATGGCCGCGGTGCTGTCAGCAATCAGGGCACGGCCCATTTTTGGCATGTGGCCGTCTTTGCCCATCAGGCCGGCGCGTTTGGCAACGCCGATCAGGGTGCCCGAGTTGTCAAAGAGGTCGACGAACAGGAAGGCAAAAATCACGCTGATCAGCCCGATGTCCAGTGCGCCTTTGATGTCCAGTTGCAGGAAGGTCGGGGCCAGCGAAGGCGGCATCGACATCACGCCACCGAACTCGGTCACGCCCATCAGGATGGACGCGACGGTCACGCCCAGAATCCCGATCAGCACGGCGCCACGGACCTTCAGGGCTTCGAGTGCCACGATCACGGCAAAGCCCAGGGAGGCCAGGACGACTTTGGGTTGCGTCAGATCGCCCATGCCGACCAGCGTGGCCTGGTTGGCCACTACGATGCCCGCGTTACCCAGTGCGATCAGTGCCAGAAACAGGCCGATGCCGGCAGCAATCGCCGAGCGCAGGGGCAGCGGAATGCTGTTGATGATCCATTCGCGGATGCGAAAGATCGACAACAGGAAGAACAGCACGGCAGAAATGAAGACGGCACCCAGTGCGACCTGCCAGGTGTGCCCCATGTGCAGGACCACGGTGTAGGTGAAGAAGGCGTTCAGCCCCATGCCCGGCGCCAGTGCGATCGGGTAGTTGGCGATGAGGCCCATGATGGCCGAACCGATGGCTGCCGCCAGACAGGTCGCGACAAACACGGCGCCTTTATCCATGCCGGTCTCACCGAGGATGCTCGGGTTTACGAACAGGATGTAGGCCATGGCCAGAAACGTGGTGATACCCGCAAGAATCTCGGTCCGCACGTTGGTGTTGTGTGCCTTGAGTTGAAACAGCCTTTCCAGCATGCCAGTCCCCGTGGCGCCCCCAGGCGCCGTTATTAAATCGTTTTCAACAGCAAAGCACAGACTTGTAGCGCCTGAAGATTTTCTGTCTGTCGGAAAAAGCCGCGCATCATACCAGCAGCTTCAGCGGATGGCTGCTTTGGTTTGGTTGAGCGGCGATGTTTTGTAACGACTGGGGGACAGGCATACTGTGTGCCAGTTTTTCGGGGGACTTATGACGCGCACCATCAACGCTGTTTTGGCTTGTTTGAGCCTGTTCCTCAGTGCAGGTCTGCAGGCGGCGCCAGCGCTGCCCTTGAGCGGGGTCGAGATTTTGCAGGTGGTGTCTAAATCGGGCGCTGCAGAGGAAGTGCGCGGCACGGACACCACCCATCGCACGCACCATGGCGCCAACATCCGCGTGCATGTGCTGGAGCGGGGCTATGGCGGTCATCAGCCGTGGGTAACGTTCAATGGCCATGAGGTCGATGGCACACGCACTCCGGTGTGTAACCAGGGCGAGGGGCTCGTGACCTGCAACGGTGCAGGGACCACGGTGGGCTACCTGTATACGTTCACCTTGAGTAACACCGATGGCGGCTGGTTCGAGTTTGCTAACACCTCGCTGGTGCCGCCGCATAACCGGCTCAGTGCGCGCCTCTATATAAAGTAGGTGTGCCCCAAACGCCGCGACTACGGGGCTTTTTCTTCCAGCATGCGGTCGCGTCTGGCCAGACCCGGGAACAATTTTATCCACAGCCCGGTGATGACCAGCGTTCCGACCCCGCCCATTACCACTGCGGGCACGGTGCCCAGCCAATGAGCTGTCGCGCCCGATTCGAACTCACCCAACTGGTTAGATGCACCGATGAACAGGCCATTGACGGCGCTGACGCGGCCGCGCATTTCATCCGGGGTTTGCAGTTGCACGAACGACGCGCGAATCACCATGCTGATCATGTCCGCCGCGCCGAGCACGACCAGGACTGCCATTGAGAACCAGAAGGATGTCGACAGCCCGAACGCAATGGTGGCGACACCGAACACGCCCACGGCCGTAAACATGATGCGGCCGACCTTGCGTTCTACCGGGAACCGGGCCAGCCACAATGACATCATCAGCGCACCCACTGCCGGTGCCGAGCGCAACATGCCCAGGCCCCACGGGCCGGTGAGCAGGATGTCTTTGGCAAATACCGGCAAGAGCGCCGTTGCGCCGCCCAGTAGCACGGCACATAAATCCAGTGAGATCGCGCCCAGCACGTCCGGGTGACGGCGGATGAAGCGAATGCCGCCCAATAGCGAGTCCAGCGTGGCCTTGCCTTTGTTCAGTGCCGCTTGCCGTGCAGGCAGGTTGCTCATCAACAGCGCGGCAATCAGGTACAGCGCAACGGAGGGGCCATACACCCAGACACTGCCAAAGGCGTAGAGCAAACCGCCAAATGCCGGGGCAATAATGGTGGCCGATTGCTGCGCCGCTTGGGCAGCGGCCACGGCGCGGGGGAACAGACTGACCGGTACGATCGAAGGCAACAGGGCTTGCGTGCTGGGCATTTCGAAAGAGCGCGCGCTGCCCAATAGAAACGCCAGCAGGAAGATCATCTCCCGCGTCACGTGATCGCTTGCGCTGCTGATGGCCAGTGTCAGTGCAATCATGGCCTGTACGGTTTGGCACAGCGCCGCCACTTTGCGGCGGTCATAGCGATCGGCCACGTGCCCGGTGTGTAGCATGAACATCACGCGTGGGGCAAATTCGATAAGCCCGACCCAGCCCAGGTCCATGACGTTGCCCGTCAATTGATAGAGGTTCCAGCCAATGGCCACGGTCAGCATTTGAAACGCACTGGCGGTAAAGATGCGGGCAAACCAAAAGGCGACAAACGGTCGGTGATGGCGCAGCAATAAAGGCGGGGTAGTCATCAAGAAGAGGGCCGTTGGTGCGGGCAGGGGAGAGCGCGAGATTATCATTAATCTGTAACAAGTGATGACGCGAAGTAGTGCGCGGAAAAGCTGACCAACGGGCGCTCATAAACCGTGTTCCAGCGATTACCTGCACTTCTTGCAACGGTCTATTCCGGGGCCTGGGACATCATGTCACGCGACAACAAACCACATTAGCCGCTCGACCAGAATGGACTACTCTTTCAGCAATGCTTGATCCAGATCAAAACACCTCGCGTTTTATCTGGAATGGCCAGCCGGCCAGATCCCCTTCGTGCCTTGGTTGAAAGAGCGAACACCGATTCGCACTGGCCCAGGCCTGCGGGACAGTTGGATACGGGCGCCGTGCCTGTGTTCTGAACGACCTGATACCTGATAGAGGAAAGCTTATGTTCGGTTTGGAGGCTTTAGATCTCGCCCGAATTCAGTTTGCGTTTACCGTATCGTTTCACATTATTTTCCCCGCCATTACCATCGGTCTCGCCAGTTATCTGATGGTGCTCGAAGGCATGTGGCTGAAAACCCGTGACGACACGTACCGCGATCTGTATCACTTTTGGTCGAAGATTTTCGCTGTCAACTTTGGTATGGGCGTGGTTTCCGGTCTGGTCATGGCGTATCAGTTCGGCACGAACTGGTCGCAGTTTTCCGACTTTGCGGGGTCTGTCACCGGGCCGCTGCTGACGTACGAAGTGCTCACGGCCTTCTTCCTTGAAGCGGGCTTTTTGGGCGTCATGCTGTTTGGCTGGAACCGCGTGGGTCGCGGCATGCACTTCTTCTCAACCGCGATGGTGGCCCTCGGGACACTGGTTTCGACCTTCTGGATTCTGGCCTCCAACAGCTGGATGCAAACGCCGCAGGGTTACGAAATCATCGACGGCCGCGTGATCCCGGTTGACTGGCTGGCGGTCATTTTCAACCCGTCGTTCCCGTACCGTCTGGCACACATGGCCACCGCAGCCTTTGTGGCGACAGCGTTCTTTGTCGGGGCCTCAGCGGCCTGGCACCTGTTGCGCGGCCGTAATACACCGGCCATTCGCCGGATGTTCTCCATGGCCATGTGGATGGCGCTGGTGGTTGCACCGGTTCAAGCCCTGATCGGCGATGCCCATGGCTTGAATACCCTGGAGTATCAACCCGTGAAGATCGCGGCGATTGAAGGTCACTGGGAAAACAAACCCGGTGAGCCAACTCCGCTGATTCTGTTCGGCATCCCGAACATGAAAACCGAAACCACCGACTACAAGATCGAAGTGCCGTACCTGGGCAGCCTGATCCTCACGCACAGCCTGGATAAACAGATCCCGGCCATGAAGGATTACCCGGCCGCTGACCGTCCGAACTCGACCATTGTGTTCTTCACCTTCCGCATCATGGTTGCGTTGGGGATGATCATGATCTTCATCGGTCTGTGGAGTGTCTGGTTACGCAAGCGCGGCACCCTTTACGAAAACCGCTTGTTCCTGCGTCTGGTGTTGTGGATGGGGCCGTCCGGTCTGATCGCGATCCTGGCAGGCTGGTTCACCACGGAAGTGGGGCGTCAGCCGTGGGTGGTTTACGGGCTGATGCGCACCGCCGATGCGTCGTCCAATCACAGTGTCACGCAGATGAGCATCACCCTGATCATGTTCGTGCTGGTCTACTTCTCACTGTTCGGGGTAGGGCTGGGTTACATGATGCGTCTGGTGCGCAAGGGCCCGGTGACTCACGAAGGCGACGAACACCCGTCCGGTGGTCCAGGTCAGCAACGCACGCCTGCCCGTCCTTTGTCTGCTGCCCATGAAGGCACAGAAGAAGGTCACAGCGACAGCCTGAACAAGGGGAATTGAGTCATGGGTATTGATCTGCCACTTATCTGGGCAATCATCATCATCTTCGGGATCATGATGTATGTGGTCATGGATGGCTTCGACCTCGGGATCGGCATCCTCTTCCCGTTCATCAAGGGCGAGAAAGACCGCGATGTGATGATGAACACGGTTGCGCCCGTATGGGACGGTAACGAAACCTGGCTGGTACTGGGCGGGGCCGCGTTGTATGGCGCTTTCCCGCTGGCGTACTCGGTGGTGTTGTCGGCGCTGTACCTGCCACTCATATTCATGCTCATCGGCCTGATCTTTCGCGGCGTGGCCTTTGAGTTCCGCTTTAAGGCCCGCGCCGAGAAGCGCCACATTTGGGACAAGGCGTTCATCGGAGGCTCGATTGCGGCGACGTTCTTCCAGGGTGTCGCGCTGGGGGCGTTCATTGATGGCATCCCGGTGGTCAATCGTCAGTACGCTGGCGGCGGACTGGACTGGCTCTCGCCGTTCACCGTGTTCTGCGGGATTGCGCTGATCGTGGCGTATGCCTTGCTCGGTTGCACCTGGCTGATCATGAAAACCGAAGGCCACCTGCAAGAGCGCATGCACAAGTTGGGTCGCCCTCTGGCATTGGCGGTATTGGTCCTGATGGGGGTTGTGAGCCTGTGGACACCGCTGGCGCATTCCGACATCGCGGCTCGCTGGTTCACGTTGCCTAATCTGTTCTGGTTCCTGCCCGTGCCGATTCTGGTACTGGTGACCATGTACGCATTGCTCAAAGCGATCGCCCGTAATGCCCACTACACCCCGTTCCTGTTGACCCTGGTGCTGATTTTCCTGGGTTACAGCGGGCTGGGTATCAGCCTGTGGCCAAACATCGTCCCGCCTGCGATTTCGATCTGGGATGCAGCGGCGCCGCCGCAAAGTCAGGGTTTTATGCTGGTCGGAACCCTGTTCATCATTCCGTTTATTCTGGGTTACACCTACTGGAGCTACTACGTGTTCCGCGGCAAGGTGACCCACGAAGACGGTTACCACTAGTCGCATGGGCCGCTGCGGCCTGAGGGTCGCAGCCATTGCCTGCAGAGGAGTGCTGAACATGGCTGGAAAAGATTATCTGAACGACGTGCAAGAGTGCGAGAAGAAGCCGCTGTGGCAACGCATTGGCTGGTTGCTGGTGATCTGGACCGCCAGTGTGGCGAGCCTGGCGGTGTTTGCCATGCTGGTACGCCTGTTTATGTCGGCGGCCGGGATGAAAAGCCACTGAATTCCCATCCCGTTGCCTTGCAGTACAGATAAAAACCCGCCTCGGCGGGTTTTTTTATCTATGCACACGCCTTGCTATACCCGCAGTCCGTGATCGCAGGACGCTTTACTTGCGCGCTTTGAGAATGACGAACTTGGGCGTCGCGGCCACTTGTTCGACACCCCGAAACAGTTTCGCCAACTTGCTGTGGTAGCCCAAATGGCGATTGCCGACGATGTACAGCGCACCCCCCACCACCAGTGCATCGCGGGCCTGATTGAACATGCGCCAGGCCAGAAAGTCGCCCACGACCTGCTGTTGATGGAATGGCGGATTACACAGCACCACGTCCAGTGATTGCGGCGCCTGGCCAGCCAGGCCGTCATCCGCCCGCACGACAACCTCGCGATCACCCAGTGCCGCCTGCCAGTTTTCACGTGCCGACTGCACCGCCATAAACGATTCATCGACCAAGGTGTAATGCGCATCCGGGTTACTCAGCGCACTGGCAATCGCCAGAACGCCATTGCCACACCCAAGATCCGCCACCCGCGCAGCCCCCAGATTTTTGGGCAGATGCGGCAGAAACGCCCGCGTGCCGATGTCCAGGCCCTCGCGGCAGAAGACGTTGGCGTGGTTGATTAACTCGATGGCGGGCTCATCGAGCCGGTAGCGGGTCGGATAAGGTGAGGTGAAAGGCTCTTTGTCTTCCACTGTCGCGCTCAGCAATCGTGCTTTTTTCACGGCCAATGAGGCCTGTACCGGCCCGATAAAGCGTTCCAACAGATCGCCGGCGGCGCGGGGCAAGTGTTTGATCATGGCGCCCGCAATCACCTGGGCGCCCGGCGCCAGTTGGCCTTGCAAACGGATCAGTTGTTCTTCGAGCAGCGCCAGGGTTTTCGGCACTTTGACTAAAACGCAATCAAACGGCCCGATCAGAGGCTGGCTCGCAGCAATGACGGTCACGGCATCGAATGCACACTGATGACGGGTGAGGTTTTTTTCCAGGGCCTTGATAGCCAGAAACGAGTCGCTGCTGCTGGTGACATGCATCGAGCCGACCAGGCTGATAGCCAGCGCACCAAAACTGTCATTGAGCACCAGGACACGGCTGCCTTTGGGCAGATTCTGTTCGGCCAGGTGATTGAGTAAATACTCGTCCGCAGCATCGAAGGCCTGAAGCGGCTCATTCTGTTGTTCAGGCTGGCGGATCAAGTGGAGTTGGGCGAACGGGGTGTCGAGCACAGGCATTTGAACAAACTCTGGGGAATCGACAGTGGCGTCTGTGCCTTGAGGGCAAGAATCAACACTGGCGTCCGTGGGGTTTACAGGTGTGCGCGATTTTACTTTTTTTTGCAGGGGATTACCTGACGCGTTTATCAGGTGAAGGGATGGATGTGAGCCACTCAGGCGTTTGGCTATAACAAGCCCGACTTGGTCGCGATGACCACGGCTGACGTTTTATTGTTCGCGCCCATTTTGCGGATGGCACTGCTGATATGGAAATTCACCGTCCGCGTGGTCAGGCTCAGGATCATGCCAATGTCAAAAGCGGTTTTGCCTTCCGCCGTCCACTTCAAGACTTCGGACTCACGCGCAGAAAGGCGATTGGCTTGAGGGGGCGGCTCGTGCCGGGGCAAATATCGCGCGGTCATGGACGTGTGCAGTTGGTTGCACAGCCACAGCACATCAGCAGCCTTCTCGGCGAATTCGAGCTCCGTGAGCGGCGTGTTTGAGCGGGCCAGACTCAGAATGCTGACAACGCCCCTGGAGTCGTGCACCGATTGTGACCATCCATGATTCAAACCGTACGCTTGAGTGCTCTCCCATAATTCGGGAACGTCATGAAACACCTCTTCGTCCCAGATGATGGGCGAGATGGATAACTGGCAATGGATGACAATAGGGTTTCTTTGTACATAATGATTGCTTTCGTACTGTTCAATAAATTCTTTTGGATAGTTAGTCAGCGTTTTACTATGCGTAACGATATTTCCATAACGGGGGATTAACCGAAACAGAAAGTATTCAAAACCATACATATGTATCTTTTTGAGTGTGTAATCGATCAGCTGACTTTCAGTTTTATGGCTAATGCACTGATTTTCGTAGGCTATTTGATAGGTCTTCATGAGGAGATCCTTTGCCCCTTGTTATGTGATCCAATTTGAACAACGTTGTCATAGTAGTTGAGATCTGTAGGAAAATTCAAAGCAGTTGGTCGTGTTTCTAAAATAAGTTTAACTGCCGCAATTAGTGCAAAAGCACGAGTATCGATATTCGATACAAAGTGCATGCTCATATGATTTCCCTATGCATGCTATGAGTGTGCGTATTTTTTGACGCCATTAAACCTTACTTGTTCTCGTAGCCGGCTTTGCACCAAGAACATGACACTTGTGCGATTCACGCCATGTTTAAAATGTTTATTTAAAACGCGTTTTAGATGATGGCAAAACAATGCCATCACAAATCGTCGGTGTTTCTTATGGGGCGTTTGCGCGACACTAGGGCACTAGCCAATGGAGTGCACCATGACTGCCAGCGCAGAAAAATTCACCCGTCAGGCCCTGCTTGATGTTCGTCCTATGACCCCGAGCCTTTTCACCCTGCGTACCACGCGGGACAAGGGTTTTCGTTTCACGGCAGGCCAGTTTGCCCGGCTGGGCGTGACCAAAGCCGACGGCAGTACGGTCTGGCGCGCGTACTCGATGGTGTCGTCGCCCCATGATGACTTCCTCGAGTTTTTCTCCATTGTCGTACCGGGGGGCGAATTCACCAGCGAGCTGAGCCGTTTGCAAGTGGGTGATACGTTGCTGGTTGATCGGCAGGCGTTTGGGTACTTGACCTTGAATCGGTTTGTGGATGGCCGCGACTTATGGCTATTGGCAACCGGCACAGGGGTGGCGCCATTTTTATCGATTCTTCAGGACTTTGAAGTGTGGGAGAAGTTCGAGCGCGTCATTCTTGTTTACAGTGCGCGTGAAGAAAAAGAACTGGCTTATCAGCCGTTGATTCATCAACTAATGCAGCGAGAGTATTTGGCTGAATATGCGCACAAGTTTATCTATGTGCCTGTTGTGACACGTGAAAAAGTCGCGGGTGCATTGAATCAGCGAATGACATCGCTTATTGAAAGTGGCGAGTTAGAGCGTGCTGCAGGTGTAGCGTTAACGGCTGAGCATTCACGGGTGATGATATGCGGTAATCCTCAAATGATTGAGGATGTTCGCGCGCTTTTAAAACACAAAGCCATGCGGCTAAGCTTGACGCGAAAGCCGGGGCAGATAGCGGTCGAGAACTATTGGTAAGGCTGCTCCCTCAGTGACGCTCATATAAAAACGGCGCCTGATGGCGCCGTTTTTTTAACAGCCGGTTTAAGGCCGATTGTTTTGTACCTTGAGCAAGTCGCGAATTTCGCCCAGCAACTCCTCTTCTTTGGTTGGCACCGGCGGTGCGCTTGGCGCGACAGCCTCTTCACGCTTGAGGCGATTGATCGCCTTGACGCCCATGAAGATGGCAAATGCCACAATGATGAAATCGATCACGCTCTGGATGAATTTACCGTAGGCAAGCACAACGGCCGGGGCATCGCCCACGGCGGCTTTGAGCGTAATGGCCAGGTCACTGAAATCCACGCCACCGATCAACAAACCCAAAGGAGGCATGATCACATCGCCGACGAAGGATGAAACGATTTTGCCAAATGCCGCGCCGATGATAATACCGACGGCCATATCGACCACGTTCCCTTTGACCGCGAAGGCCTTGAACTCACTTATCACGCCCATAGGTTATTCCTTGTTACAGATGAGGTTGGTTAACGCAGTGTAAATCAGCCTTGGGGATCTTGCCCGATTGGCTGTTTGCGGCTACGCGTTTGTTATCGACCGGCCAGTACGTCATAAGTTTTCAAATACTCGGCAGCGCCCGCCAAATACGCGACTCAGAGGTTCAACTCCAGACTTTTTTCTTAATGGGTTGCTTGAGACCTTTCTATTTAGACTTTGCCCCGCCGACCTCTAGCCTTTGCACCGTGCACGTTGATGCGCCCCCAATGATTAGAGGATCTACGCATGACCACCTCCCTTGGCTTCGGACTGTTTTCACAGCGACGCGTGCTGTGTGTGTTGAGCGCCAGCCTACTGTCGGCTTCTGTCCATGCCGCCACCTTGACCCGCGATAACGGCGCTGCCGTAGGCGATAACCAGAATTCGCAAACCGCCGGGGCCAACGGCCCGGTGCTGTTGCAAGATGTCCAACTGCTGCAAAAGCTGCAGCGTTTTGATCGTGAGCGCATCCCTGAGCGGGTCGTACACGCCCGTGGTGCGGGTGCTCACGGTACGTTCACCGTGACCAACGACCTCAGCGATCTGACCAAAGCCAAAGTGTTTGCTGGCGGTGAAGTCACCCCGGTGTTTGTGCGTTTCTCGGCGGTGGTGCATGGCAACCACTCGCCCGAAACCTTGCGCGACCCACGCGGTTTTGCAACCAAGTTCTATACCGCAGACGGTAACTGGGACTTGGTCGGCAACAACTTCCCGACGTTCTTTATCCGTGACGCGATCAAGTTCCCGGACATGGTGCATGCCTTCAAGCCTGACCCGCGGACCAACCTGGATGATGATTCCCGTCGTTTCGATTTCTTCTCCCATGTACCGGAAGCGACCCGTACCCTGACTGAGCTGTACTCCAACTCAGGCACGCCGGCCAGCTACCGTGAAATGGACGGTAACGGTGTCCACGCGTACAAACTGGTGAATGCCAAGGGCGACGTGCGGTATGTGAAGTTCCACTGGAAAAGCCTGCAAGGGCAGAAAAACCTTGATCCGAAACAGGTGACTGAGGTTCAGGGCAAAGACTACAGCCACATGAGCAATGATCTGGTCACCCACATCAAAAACGGCGACTTCCCCAAGTGGGACTTGTACGTGCAGGTGCTCAAGCCTGAAGACCTGAAATCCTTCGAGTTCGACCCGCTGGACGCCACCAAGATCTGGCCGAATGTGCCGGAGCGCAAAGTGGGTCAGATGGTCCTGAACCGTAATCCGGCCAACGTGTTCCAGGAAACCGAACAGGTTGCCATGGCGCCTGCCAACCTGGTGCCGGGTATCGAACCGTCGGAGGACCGTCTGCTGCAAGGCCGCGTCTTCTCTTACGCCGACACGCAAATGTACCGTTTGGGGGCCAACGCCCTGCAATTACCCATCAACGCTCCCCGTGTAGCCGTCAACAATGGCAACCAGGATGGCGCGATGAACCTCGGTCACACCACCACGGGTGTGAACTACCAGCCGAGCCGCCTGGAACCGCGTCAAGAGCCGCAAACCGCGCGTTACAGCGAGATGGCCCTGTCGGGGACGACTCAGCAAGCGAAGATCGCGCGTGAGCAGAACTTCAAACAGGCGGGCGATCTGTACCGGTCATTCAGCAAGAAAGACCGTCAGGACCTGATTGACAGTTTCGGCGGCTCGCTGGCGACAACGGACGATGAAAGCAAACACATCATCCTGTCCTTTCTCTATAAAGCGGACCCTGAGTACGGAACCGGTGTAACCCACGTCGCAAAAGGTGACCTGAGCCGCGTCAAGGCACTGGCTGCCAAGTTGGTCGACTAATACGCACTCCCTGTAATCGCTGCTGGGCAGTGGTTGCAGGGTTTACCTCCGGGAGGTCGCACCATGCGTTTTTTTATACCGTTCGCCGTGCTGTTTATCAGTGTCTGCGCTCAGGCCGATGAGCCGGACATGCGCGTGCAACTTCAGGATTATTACTTCGACGCTGCCCGCCGAGGTGATGTGGCCATGCTCGAAACCTTCATTGAGTCGGGGTACGCCCTCGACACTCAGGACAGCAAAGGCTACAGCGCGTTGATTCTGGCGGCGTATCACGGCCAGTCCGACGCGGTCGAGCGTTTACTGGCCGCCGGGGCCAATGCCTGCGTGCAGGACAAACGCGGTAACACCGCCTTGATGGGCGCTATTTTCAAAGGTGAGCTCAAGATTGCCCGCCGGTTGCTGGCCACCGAGTGCAACCCGGACCAGCGTAACCAGGCAGGCCAGACTGCCGCCATGTACGCGGGGCTGTTTAAGCGTGTGGAGTTGCTTAACGAACTGACTCACCACGGCGCGGACCTGAATGCCGAAGATCCGTTGGGTAACAGTGCCGCTCGGCTGGCCAAGGGTGAAATCCGCATGCCGGTGGCGCGCTGATTGAGGCCGAGTGGGCTATCATCGCGTTTTTTTCCGTGGAGTTCAGATGGCCAAGCCCAAGCGCATTTACGGCTGCACTGAGTGCGGTGCAACGTTTCCCAAGTGGGCCGGGCAGTGCGGCGAGTGCGGTGTCTGGAACACGCTGGTCGAAACCGTCGTGGAAAGCGGTTCTGCGGCACCGCCCAGCGGTCGCACCGGTTGGACCGGGCAGCAAGCCCAGCTCAAAACCCTGGCGGAAGTCAGCATCGAAGAGATTCCGCGTTTTTCCACAGCATCCGGCGAGCTGGATCGCGTGCTGGGTGGCGGATTGGTCGACGGCTCTGTGGTGCTGATTGGTGGCGATCCGGGTATCGGTAAATCCACCATCCTGCTGCAAACCCTCTGTCACATGGCCACGCGCATGCCAGCGTTGTACGTGACGGGCGAAGAGTCCCAGCAGCAAGTGGCCATGCGCGCCCGCCGCCTGGGGCTGCCGCAGGACCGCCTCAAGGTGATGACCGAGACCTGCATCGAAAGCATCATCGCCACGGCCAAGCTCGAAAAACCCAAGGTCATGGTGATCGACTCAATCCAGACCATTTTCACCGAACAACTGCAATCGGCCCCGGGTGGCGTTTCGCAAGTGCGTGAAAGCGCGGCGTTGCTGGTGCGTTATGCCAAATCCAGTGGCACGGCGATTTTCCTCGTCGGCCACGTGACCAAAGAAGGCGCGCTGGCCGGGCCTCGCGTGCTGGAGCACATGGTCGATACCGTGCTGTATTTCGAAGGCGAGTCCGATGGACGCTTGCGCCTGCTGCGTGCGGTGAAAAACCGTTTTGGTGCCGTCAACGAACTGGGCGTGTTCGGCATGACCGACAAAGGCCTGAAAGAAGTGTCCAACCCGTCAGCGATTTTCCTGACGCGCGCGCAGGAAGAAGTACCGGGCAGTGTGGTCATGGCGACCTGGGAAGGCACGCGTCCGATGCTGGTCGAAGTGCAGGCGCTGGTGGACGACAGCCACATGTCCAACCCGCGGCGCGTGACATTGGGGCTGGATCAGAACCGGTTGGCCATGTTGCTGGCCGTGTTGCATCGCCATGGTGGCATCCCGACCCACGATCAGGACGTATTCCTCAACGTGGTGGGCGGGGTGAAAGTGCTTGAAACGGCGTCTGACCTGGCCTTGATGGCGGCGGTGATGTCGAGCTTGCGCAATCGCCCGTTGCCCCACGATTTGCTGGTATTCGGGGAAGTCGGCCTGTCGGGCGAAGTGCGTCCGGTGCCGAGCGGGCAAGAGCGTCTCAAGGAAGCGGCCAAGCATGGCTTCAAACGCGCCATCGTCCCCAAGGGCAATGCCCCGAAAGAGTCACCGCCCGGTTTGCAGATCATCGGGGTGACGCGCCTGGAGCAGGCGCTCGATGCCCTGTTTGAATAACGTTCACTGCTCGCTGATCAAGGCTTTTAACTCGCGCTGAAGCAGCGCTTCATCGCCCAGGTTGAGTTCGACCACTCGACGCAGGTGGCTGATCGACTGCTGGTCGATGCGGGTGCATTCAAAGCCCAGTTTGTGGGCTTCGGCGTGGGCCAGGCGCACGTCCATGATGATGTGCGTCTCATCGTTGAGGTGGATGTCGGCGCTAAACACAGAATCTGGGCCAGGGTGCCAGTCCAGCGGCTTTTCAATCAGCAGCCCCTTGAGCGATACATCCAGCAGTTTGACCGACCAGTGCAGCGGCCCCTGGCTAATGCGGGTCTGGGCATCGAATGCAATACGGGTAAAGTGCCGACGTTCATCAGGCTGCGTGTGCATGGTCAAATCCTCCGGGCGTGCCTGAACTATAGTCCCGATCCGGCGATTGCCAGTGATGAAAAAAACCGCGCTAAGAAGGCTCTAGACCAACGTCAGGGGGTGGTCTTTAGTGCTGGGAGCGCTAAACTCCGGGGGCAGTCCTTCTTGTCCAACTGGCCGGAATATAAAAATGAATAATAAAAATAGCCTGCTCCGCCACATTCCGTGGCTGGTGCTGGCAATTGTAGGAGCCTGCGCCCTTGGCGTAGTGGCATTGCGTCGGGGTGAGGCGATCAACGCCTTGTGGATCGTGGTGGCCGCCGTTGCCATCTATCTGGTCGCTTACCGTTATTACAGTCTGTTCATTGCCACCCGGGTGATGCAGCTGGACCCGAGCCGGGCCACGCCTGCGGTCGTCAACAACGACGGTCTGGACTACGTGCCGACCAACAAACACATTCTTTTCGGACACCACTTTGCCGCCATCGCAGGCGCCGGACCGTTGGTCGGGCCGGTGCTGGCTGCGCAAATGGGGTACTTGCCCGGTACGCTCTGGCTGATTGCTGGCGTCGTGCTGGCCGGTGCGGTGCAGGACTTCATGGTGCTGTTCATGTCCACACGCCGCAATGGCCGCTCGCTGGGCGACATGGTGCGTGAAGAAATGGGCAAGGTGCCGGGCACCATTGCGCTGTTTGGCTGCTTCCTGATCATGATCATCATCCTCGCGGTGTTGGCGCTGATCGTGGTCAAAGCCCTGGCTGAAAGCCCGTGGGGCATGTTCACGGTGATGGCCACCATCCCGATTGCGATGTTCATGGGCATTTACATGCGCTACATCCGCCCGGGCCGCATTGGTGAAATCTCCATCGTGGGTGTGTTGTTGCTGCTGGGCTCTATCTGGCTGGGGGGCCAGATCGCCGCCGACCCTGAGTGGGCGCACGTGTTCACCTTCACGGGCGTGCAAATCACCTGGATGCTGATCGGTTACGGTTTTGTCGCGGCAGTGCTGCCTGTATGGCTGGTGCTGGCTCCGCGCGATTACCTGTCCACCTTCCTTAAAATCGGCACCATCGTGGCCTTGGCGATCGGCATTCTGATCACCATGCCCGAGCTGAAAATGCCAGCCGTTACCCAATTCATCGATGGCAATGGCCCGGTCTGGAAAGGCGGCCTGTTCCCCTTCCTGTTCATCACCATTGCCTGCGGTGCGGTCTCGGGTTTCCACGCACTGATTTCCTCGGGCACCACGCCCAAGTTGCTGGATAACGAAACCAACGCCCGTTACATCGGCTATGGCGGCATGTTGATGGAGTCGTTCGTCGCCATCATGGCAATGGTTGCCGCTTCGGTGATCGAGCCAGGCGTGTACTTCGCCATGAACAGTCCGGCTGCGATCGTCGGTTCGGACGTGGTCAGCGTGGCGCAAACAGTCACCAGTTGGGGGTTTGCAATCACGCCGGATGCACTGACGGCGTTGGCTCAGGACATTGGTGAAACCACCGTTCTGGCACGTGCGGGCGGCGCACCGACCCTCGCAGTCGGTATCGCGCAAATCCTGCACCACGTGTTGCCGGGCGAGAACACCATGGCGTTCTGGTATCACTTCGCTATTTTGTTCGAGGCCTTGTTCATCCTGACGGCCGTCGATGCCGGTACGCGTGCCGGTCGTTTCATGCTGCAAGACTTGCTCGGCAGCTTCGTGCCTGCCCTCAAACGCACCGAATCATGGCCCGCCAACCTGATTGCCACGGCCGGCTGTGTGGCGATGTGGGGCTATCTGCTGTATCAGGGCGTGATCGATCCGCTGGGCGGCATCAACACCTTGTGGCCGCTGTTTGGTATCTCCAACCAGATGCTGGCAGGTATCGCGCTGATGCTGGCCACGGTTGTGCTGATCAAAATGAAGCGCCAGCGTTATATCTGGGTGACCATGCTGCCTGCGGTCTGGCTGCTGATCTGCACCACCACGGCAGGCTTCATCAAGCTGTTCGATGCCAACCCGGCGGTGGGCTTCCTGGCGCTGGCCAACAAATACAGCACGGCGCTGGACGCGGGCCAAGTGATTGCCCCGGCCAAAAACATCGACCAGATGCAGCACGTGATTATCAACGCGTACACCAACGCGGGCTTGACCGTGCTGTTCCTGTTCGTGGTCTTCAGCATCCTCTTCTATGCGCTCAAAGTCGGCATTGCCGCTTGGGGCACCAAAGAACGTACCGATAAAGAAGCGCCATTCCAGGCCATGCCGCAAGAGTGACAGAGGGCTGCAAACATGTTCAACGACCTGAGTCGCCTCGGTAAATACCTCGGTCAGGCTGCACGCCTGATGGTCGGCATGCCTGACTACGACAATTACGTCGAGCATATGCGCACTAAACACCCGGACAAGCCGGTCATGAGTTATGAGGCGTTCTTCCGCGAACGCCAGGAGGCCCGGTACGGCGGCAAGGGTGGCCCCAAGTGCTGCTAACCCGCTAGCCCTTGTGCAGGAGCGGGCGTGTTCGTGAAGGTGTGGTGCCAGTCAACGATCCTGTTGAATGCCCCGTGTCTTGGCGAACAGGCCCGCTCCTGTTTTCGTATCTGCACACCCATCTTCAAGGAGACTGCATGTCCTCTCCCATCCCCGTCACCATCCTCAGCGGCTTCTTGGGGGCTGGCAAAACCACGTTGTTGCGTTACCTGCTCAAGGCCGAACACGGCCTCAAAATTGCCGTGATCGAAAACGAATTCAGCGATGCCGGGATCGACACCCAACTGTTGGGCGACGAACCGGTGCAGGTCATGACGCTGGCCAATGGCTGCGTGTGCTGCACCATCCATACTGACCTGACCAAAGCCCTTTACCTGCTGCTTGAGCGGCTGGACAGCGGCGAGATTGCCTTTGACCGGTTGGTGATCGAGTGCACTGGCCTGGCCGACCCGGCGCCGGTGGCGCAGACCTTTTTCATCGATGAAGAACTGCGTGAGCGCTACCTGCTGGACGGCATTATCACCCTGGTGGATGCGGCCCATGCGCAGGTTCACCTGACGCAGACCATCGCCCAGGCCCAGATTGGCTTTGCGGATCGTTTGCTCGTGAGTAAGCGCGACCTGGTGGACGACGCGACCTTCGATGCCCTGAGTGAGCGGTTGACCCGTATCAACCGTCGCGCACCGATTCGCGTGGTCGAGCACGGCAAAATCGATCTGGCGGAGTTGCTGGACGTGCGCGGTTTTAACCTTAATGCCGACTTGGGCGGCGCGGTGAGTTTACGTCCGGTGCAGCCGGCAGCGTCTGTTGACCGTATCTCCAGCCTGGTGCTGCGCACTGACAAGCCGCTGGACATCGATCGCCTGAGCGAATTCATGAATGAACTGCTTGAAGACCATGGCACGCAACTGCTGCGTTACAAAGGCGTACTCAATATCGCGGGCGAGGCCCGGCGCCTGGTGTTTCAAGGGGTGCTGAAGTTGTATGGCTTTGACTGGGACACGGAGTGGGCTGAGGGAGAGGTGCGTGACAGTGTGATGGTGTTTATTGCCGACGACCTGCCCGAAGAGAAGATTCGCGAGGGGTTTGCGCGCCTCGGGAGCGAGTGAGAGGGCGCCCGCCTCATTTCTTTGCAGCACTCATAAAAAAGCCCGGCTCACGCGCCGGGCTTTTTATTTAGCCAGTGACACTCAGTTGCCGTAAACCGGCAGCTTCTTGCAGATGGCTTTGACTTTCTCGCGAACGGCGTCGATCACGGCTTCGTTGGTGATGTCGTCCAGGATGTCGCAGATCCAGGTAGCCAACTCGCGGCATTCTTCAACTTTGAAGCCACGGGTGGTCACAGCCGGTGTACCGAAACGCAGGCCCGAGGTCACGAACGGGGAACGTGGGTCGTTCGGCACGGAGTTTTTGTTCACGGTGATGAAGGCCTTGCCCAGTGCGGCGTCAGCGTCTTTACCCGAGATGTCCTGCTTGATCAGCGACAGCAGGAACAGGTGGTTTTCAGTACCGCCCGAAACCACGTCATAACCGCGCTCGATGAACACCGAAGCCATGGCCTGGGCGTTCTTCACCACTTGTTGCTGGTAAACCTTGAACTCAGGTTGCAGGGCTTCTTTGAAGCACACGGCTTTACCGGCGATCACGTGTTCCAGCGGGCCGCCTTGCGAACCCGGGAAGACAGCGGAGTTCAGCTTCTTCTCGATGTCGGCGTTGGCTTTGGCCAGGATCAGGCCGCCGCGTGGGCCGCGCAGGGTTTTGTGGGTGGTGGTGGTGACCACGTCCGCGAACGGAACCGGGTTCGGGTAAACGCCCGCTGCAACCAGGCCGGCCACGTGGGCCATGTCCACGAACAGGTAAGCGCCGACTTTGTCAGCGATGGCACGGAAGCGCGGGAAGTCCAGGATCTGCGAGTAAGCGGAGAAACCGGCCACGATCATTTTTGGCTTGTGCTCAACGGCCAGACGCTCGACTTCGTCGTAGTCGATCAGGCCATTGGCGTCGATGCCGTACTGCACCGCGTTGTACAGCTTGCCCGAGGACGAAACGGTTGCGCCGTGGGTCAAGTGACCACCATGGGCCAGGCTCATGCCCAGAATGGTGTCGCCGGCCGACAGCAGCGCCAGGTACACCGCGCTGTTGGCCTGGGAACCGGCGTGGGGCTGAACGTTGGCGTAATCGGCACCGAACAGTTCCTTGGCGCGGTCGATGGCCAGTTGTTCAACCACGTCGACGTATTCGCAGCCGCCGTAGTAACGCTTGCCCGGATAACCTTCGGCGTATTTGTTGGTGAGTACCGAGCCTTGAGCTTCCATCACCGCTGGGCTGGTGTAGTTTTCCGAAGCGATCAGCTCAATGTGTTCTTCCTGGCGCTGAGCTTCTTGCTCCATGGCGGCAAAAAGGTCGGCGTCGAACTTGGCAAGTGTCAAATCACGGCTGAACATGGCGGTCCTCAAGGATCGGGGGCGGAAAAAGGAGGGCATTCTAACCCAACGGGTTTTATCTGGCATATGAAAGGCAATCATGTGGCAGACAAGTGGCTTTCAGGTACGGGTTTTTAGCGGGTTTTGAAGCCTTACTCGAACATCGGCAGGGCTTCCTGGCTGAAATGGGCTTCAAACTGCCGCGCAGGCATGGGGCGCCCGAACAGATAGCCCTGCACTTCATCGCAGCCGTGTTCACGCAGGAAATTCAGTTGCTCGTGGGTTTCGACACCTTCGGCGATCACGGCCAGGTTCAGGCTGTGGGCCATGGCGATGATGGCACGGGCGATCTGCGCGTCCTGTTCACCTTCGGGCAGGCCGTCGACAAAGGTACGGTCGATTTTCAGCACGTCGATAGGGAACTGCTTGAGGTAGTTGAGCGACGAATACCCCGTGCCGAAGTCGTCCACGGCAATGCTCAGGCCGAGGATTTTCAGGCTGGCAAGGATTTGCAGCGCCTCGCTCACTTCGCGCATCAGGATGCTCTCGGTCAGTTCCAGCTCCAGACAGGCCGGGGGCAGGCCGGTGTCCTTGAGAATAGTGGCGATGCGCGTGCCCAACTGGCCGTCGGAAAATTGCCGCGCCGAGATGTTGACCGAGACTTTCGGCACGCGCACTTTGGCTTGGTGCCATTGCTTGAGCTGACGGCACGACTCGGCCAGCACCCAGTCGCCCACATCCACCACCAGCCCCAGTTCTTCAAGTACCGGGATAAAGTCGCCCGGTGGCACCAGGCCACGACGCGGGTGGTTCCAGCGCAGCAACGCTTCGACGCCGGTCAGGCGTTTGCCGTCGCCGCTGAACTGCGGTTGGTAATAGAGGATGAACTCTTGCTGCTCCAAGGCATGGCGCAGGTCGCTTTCCAGCTCCAGCCGCTCCAGGGCGCTGGCGTTCATGTCCGCTTGGTAAAACTGGAAGTTGTTTTTGCCACGCTCCTTGGCGTGGTACATCGCCGTGTCGGCGTTTTTCATCAACTGGCTGAGCTCGTTGCCATCCTGCGGGCTCAGGGCGATGCCGATACTGGCCGTGACAAAGAACTCGCGGCTCTCCAGCACAAACGGCTTCACCAGGCTGGCGAGGATCTGTTCAGCGACGCTGATGGCGCGGTTGAGTGCCATCTCGCGGGTCGCACGGGGTTGCAGCAACAGGGTGAATTCATCGCCGCCCATGCGCGCCACGGTGTCGTCGTTGTCCACGCAAGCAAGCAGGCGAATGGCCATGTCTTTGAGCATGCGATCGCCCGCGGCGTGGCCCAGCGAGTCATTGATCGGCTTGAACCGGTCAAGGTCGAGGAACATCAGCACCACCCACGACTTATTGCGTTCAGCCTGTTGCAGCGCGGTGTGCAGACGGTCCTGGAACAACGTGCGGTTTGGCAGGTGGGTCAGGGCGTCGTAATAGGCCAGGCGATGAATGCGCTGTTCACTGGCCTTGCGTTCGCTGATGTCGCTGAAGAAGCACACATAGCTGGCCAGATCGCCTTCGTCATCGAACACGGCCGTGATGCCGACCCACGCCGGGTAGTGTTCACCGTTCAGGCGCTTGAGCCAGATTTCGCCTTCCCACGTGTTGTGCTGGTGCAGTTGCTTGAGCACGTAGTGCAAATGCGCCTGTTGCTGCTCATCGACGGTGAGCATGCTCGGCAACTGGTCGAGCACTTGCGACACGGCGTAGCCGCTGACTCGGCTGAAGGCCTCGTTGGCCTGCACGATATAACCCGCGGGGTCGGTAATGAGGATGGCCGAGGTCGAGTGCTCAAATACCGTGGCGGCCATGCGCAGGTCTTTTTCGGCGCGGCGTTGCTGACTGATATCACGTCCGACCCCGAGGATGCCTTCGAACGCATCGTTCTCATCCCACACCAGTACCAGACGCAATTCGATGGGGATCTTGCGCCCGTCGGCCCGCAGGCAATCGAACAGGAACAGTTGAGTGTCGAGTTGGGTGCGCAGGGCGGCCAGTTGTTCGGGCTTGTCCAGCGCGCGACTGACTTGTTCGATCAGGCTGTACACACCGGCCAGTTGTTGCGGGTTGGCAATGGTTGATTGCCAACCGTGGGTGAACACCCATTCGGCGTCAAAGCCCAGTACGGTTTGGACGGACGGGCTGACATAGTTGAGCTTCAACGCATTGTTGGTTGAAAAAATCACATCACTGATGCTTTCGGCCAGCATCCGGTAGCGTTGCTCGCTGTCACGCAACGATTCGCTGGCTTCGATCTGATCGGTGATGTCTTTGGCCACCCCGACGATACGCGTGACTTGATCGTAGGCGTCTCGCGCCAGCGCCTGTTCACGGATGTCGAAGCGCCGCCACACGCCGTTGCTATGACGAAAACGCAACTGGCATTGCAGCAGGTGCGCGTAGCCGCTGTGGCGCTGTTGCTTGCGCATCAGGTGGTAATGCTCGGCATCTTCGGGGTGCAGCAGCAGTTCCCAGAAGTAAGCGCCCATTTGCTGCAATTCGGTGGCGTTGTAGCCCAGGGTGTGGCCCAGATGGTGGTTGCTGAAAATCATCCGCTGGCTGATGACGTCCTGCACGTACAAGTGGTCCGGCACGGTGCGCACCACATCCGACCAGAAGCTCTCGCGCTCTTGCAGCGACAGCTCGATCAGCTTGCGGCTGGTGATGTCGCTGATGCTCAAGATCACGGCCTGATGATCGCTGCGGTCTTGCGGCAAACGCAGCACCAGCCATAAATGCTGGTCCTGCCCCTTGGCGTCGACGAGGGTGATTTCCAGCTCAAGTTGCTGTTGGTGGTTGAGCACGGCCTCGATGACTTGATAACTGATGGCCGAGGTGGTGTTCGGGCAACCGTTGATCAGCTTTTCCCAGGCGCCTTCGCACGAATCCACGTCCAGCAAGTGCAATGCCACCTGATTGACTTCAGTGATGCGTAACTGTTCGCACAAATGCTGGCGCTGCACGGGGTTGTTGTTCAGCCAGTGTTTGAGCGCAGCGCTGTCATACAGTTGCTCGCGTTCGAGAAAGCCCGGCAGGCTCGAGAGGTCAAGCACGCACAGGGCGACGCCGGTGCCTTCAAATATGTCGTGATAACGGCGACGCCCTTCATGGGCCTGACGCTGGCGGCGGCGCAGGTTGATCAGTGCGATCAACGGTAGCAGCGAAAACAGCAGGCCAAGCAGGCATTTACCGATGAGTCCGGGCAGCAGTTGCTCGACCACCTGCTCTTTATTGAACAGCCCGCGCAGTTGCCAGTCGCTGTGGCTCAACGGCATCAACACGACTGTATCGGCCTGATCCTGTGCGGTGAGGGTGGAAGCCGGTGTAACCGGCACTGCGCTGTGGCGCAGCACTTTATGGGTCAGCGCATTTTCGATCAGCCACTGCGGCCGGTCGCCGTGAATGGTTTGCTGGGTCAGTTTGTTCAGCAGGTCCGGGTTCAGGCGCAGCAGCCAGTAGCCGCGCGTCGGGCGGTCGGGTTTATCCAGCAGTAAATAAAGGGTGCTGGCGTCGCTGTTGTTGCTGAAGTAATAGCCGTCGGTGCTTTTGCGCGATTGATTATGTTTGATCCAGTCCCGCAGATAGGCGGCGTCCGGGCTGATGCCGCCGCTGTCGAGCAGCACCTCGCCCTCAGGGCTGAGCAGGGCCAGGCTTTGCAACGAGGGCAGCGACTGCACCATCTGGCTGGCCTGCGCGCGCAACTGTTGCAGGGTGACCGGGGATGGCCGGGCAGGCAGCAGTTTGAGTGCCATCTCCGCCCGCAGGCCCATGCTCAGGTTGACGTGATCTGCCAGGTCGGTGCTGTACGTGGCGCTGTATTGGCGCTGATGCTCGACGGTGGACTGAAATTGCTCGATCAGCAGCCAGAACAACATGCCCAGTAAAAGCAGGACCAACGTGGCCAGCGCGCCTTTTAACGTGCCGCGCACGGGGGTGCCGAGCCATGGGCCTGGAGCACGCGCGGGGTTAGACGGTGTGACGTTGGGCAAGCTGTGATCCTGCGATTGGCTGCAATGGTGCGATACGCACTATAAGCGGGACGCCCAAAGGGCGGCTAGCATGCCTTGGACTGTGGCAAAGTGCCAGCCCCTTGGTGGGCGCTGGTTTGCCCTGCACTGCGCATTCAGGTAGCTTTGCCGGTTACGCGGGGGCACAAGGGCTCCTACACTCAGGCTTTTTACATGAACAGGCATTGACCCAGATCAATCCCTGTCCTTCTGCTATGGCCTGAGCCGTGCATTGCTCGCGCCTTAATCACCTGTCACTGACGCTAGGTTCACCATGGCTCAATACGTTTTCACCATGCATCGGCTGAGCAAAGTTGTTCCGCCGAAGCGGGAAATCCTGAAAAACATCTCCCTGTCGTTTTTCCCGGGCGCCAAGATCGGCGTACTCGGTCTGAACGGTTCGGGTAAATCCACCCTGTTGAAAATCATGGCTGGCGTCGACACCGAGTTCGACGGCGAAGCCCGTCCAATGCCGGACTTGAACATCGGCTACCTGCCGCAAGAGCCGCAACTGGACCCGAGCAAAACCGTGCGCGAAGTGGTTGAAGAGGCCGTGAGCGTGATCAAGGACGCCCAAGCGCGTCTGGACCAGGTTTACGCCGAATACGCTGACCCGGATGCCGACTTCGACAAGCTGGCCGCCGAACAGGCCAAGCTTGAAGCCATCTTGCAAGCGGGCGACGGCCACAACCTGGAGCGCCAGCTGGAAGTCGCCGCCGACGCGCTGCGCCTGCCCGCATGGGACGCGAAGGTTGAACACCTGTCGGGTGGTGAGAAGCGTCGTGTGGCCTTGTGCCGCCTGCTGCTCTCGGCCCCGGACATGTTGCTGCTCGACGAACCGACCAACCACCTGGACGCCGACTCCGTCGCTTGGCTGGAGCACTTCCTGCACGATTTCCCGGGCACCGTGGTTGCGATTACGCACGACCGTTACTTCCTGGACAACGTAGCCGGCTGGATTCTGGAACTCGACCGCGGCGCCGGTATTCCTTACGAGGGCAACTATTCGGGCTGGCTTGAAGCCAAGTCCGATCGTCTGGCCCAGGAATCCAAGCAACAGTCGGCCCACGAAAAGGCCATGAAAGACGAGCTGGAATGGGTGCGTAAAGGCGCCAAGGCGCGTCAGTCCAAATCCAAGGCCCGTCTGCAACGCTTTGAAGAACTGCAATCGCAGGAATTCCAGAAGCGCAGCGAGACCAATGAAATCTACATCCCGGCCGGTCCGCGCCTGGGTGACAAGGTGATCGAGTTCAAGAACGTCTCCAAGGGTTACGGCGATCGCGTGCTGATCGACAACCTGTCGTTCGCCATGCCTAAAGGCGCCATCGTTGGCGTGATCGGCGGTAACGGTGCGGGTAAATCCACCCTGTTCCGCATGCTGATGGGCAAAGAGCAGCCGGATTCGGGCAGCATCGAAATCGGTGAAACCGTTCAGTTGGCGTGCGTTGATCAGAGCCGCGATGACCTGGACGGCAGCAAGACGGTGTTCCAGGCCATTTCTGACGGTTCGGATGTCATCCGCATCGGCAACTATGAAATCCCTTCGCGTACCTATGTCGGGCGTTTCAACTTCAAAGGGGGCGATCAACAGAAGTTCGTCAAGGACCTGTCCGGTGGTGAGCGAGGTCGCTTGCACCTGGCCCTGACCCTGAAAGAGGGCGCCAACGTGCTGCTGCTCGACGAACCGTCTAACGACCTTGACGTTGAGACCTTGCGTTCGCTTGAAGAAGCACTGCTGGACTTCCCTGGCGCCGCCATTGTGATCTCTCACGACCGGTGGTTCCTTGACCGTGTGGCGACGCACATCCTGGCCTACGAAGACGACTCGCAAGCGGTCTTCTTTGAAGGTAACTACACCGAGTACGAAGCTGACCGTAAAAAGCGCCTCGGTGAGGCGGCCACCCAGCCGCACCGCGTGCGCCACAAAAAACTGGCTCAGTAAGGCCGGTTTTTACAAAAGCGGAGCCCCATGGGGCTCCGTTTTTTTTGGCGTGTGCTATTTCCGCCGTCAGGGCCCGGCTTGCCACGTTTCAGGATTTCACCGGTTTAACGCTTAAAAGGGGTGCAGAAGTGGGTACAGAATTCACATTTTTGGTGCGCAAAACCTCTAAAAATCATCGCTATTTATAGAAAAGCACCATTTAAATTCAGAACTGCGACATTTTGCGCTGTCGCGGTGCGACATGAATTGATAAAGTTCCGGCCAATCTCCGTTTAACGACAATAAATTTGCCGAGACTTACCCATGATCGAATCCGTCGAGCACTTCCTTGCCCGCCTCAAAAAACGCGACCCAGACCAGCCAGAATTCCACCAGGCGGTGGAAGAAGTCCTGCGCAGCCTGTGGCCTTTTCTCGAAGCCAATCCGCACTACCTGACTTCCGGGATTCTCGAACGTATTTGCGAACCTGAGCGGGCAATTGTGTTTCGCGTGTCATGGGTGGATGACGAAGGCAAAGTGCGGGTTAACCGCGGCTTCCGCATTCAGATGAACAGCGCCATTGGCCCTTACAAAGGTGGCTTGCGCTTCCACCCGTCGGTGAATTTGGGGGTGTTGAAGTTCCTGGCGTTTGAACAAACCTTCAAAAACTCCCTGACCTCGCTGCCCATGGGCGGCGGCAAGGGTGGCTCGGATTTCAACCCCAAGGGCAAGAGCGACGCGGAAGTCATGCGTTTCTGCCAGGCCTTCATGAGCGAGCTGTACCGCCATATCGGTTCGGACGTGGACGTGCCCGCTGGCGATATCGGCGTCGGCGCCCGTGAGATTGGCTTCCTCTTTGGCCAATACAAACGCCTGAGCAACCAGTTCACCTCCGTATTGACCGGCAAAGGCATGAGCTACGGCGGTAGCCTGATTCGCCCGGAAGCCACCGGGTTTGGCTGCGTCTATTTTGCGCAGGAAATGCTCAAGCGCAGCGGCCAGCGTATTGATGGCAAGCGGGTTGCGATTTCCGGCTCGGGTAACGTGGCGCAATATGCCGCGCGCAAAGTCATGGACCTGGGCGGCAAAGTCATTTCGCTCTCGGACTCCGAAGGCACCCTGTATTGCGAAGCCGGTCTGGACGACGCGCAGTGGGAAGCGCTGATGGAGCTGAAAAACGTCAAGCGCGGACGTATCAGCGAACTGGCGGCGCAATTTGGTCTGGAATTTCTGGCGGGCCAGCATCCGTGGCATCTGCCCTGTGACATTGCGCTGCCTTGCGCAACACAGAACGAACTGGACGCCGAAGCCGCTCGCACATTGCTGAGCAATGGCTGTGGGTGCGTGGCCGAAGGCGCCAACATGCCGACCACGCTGGAAGCGGTGGACCTGTTTATCGAGGCGGGCATTTTGTTCGCACCGGGCAAAGCCTCCAATGCGGGCGGTGTGGCCGTGAGCGGTCTGGAAATGTCGCAGAACGCCATGCGCTTGCTGTGGACGGCGGGTGAGGTGGACAGCAAGTTGCACAACATCATGCAATCGATCCACCACGCCTGCGTTCACTACGGTGAAGAAAACGGCCGCATCAACTACGTCAAAGGCGCCAACATCGCCGGTTTCGTCAAAGTGGCCGATGCCATGCTCGCGCAGGGCGTGGTTTAAGCCGGGTCCACGCGAACGATCTCGACCTGCAAATCCCCGGCAGGTCGAAGCCACAACACTTCATCGCCGGGGCCTGCGCCCAACAGCGCACGGCCCAGTGGCGAGCCCCAGTTGATTAAACCCTTCGTGGCATCGGCCTCGTCTTCGCCGACCAGTTGCACCCGTTGCTCATTGTCGTGTTCATCGACGAACGTCACCCAACTGCCTATCTGCACCTTCTGCGACGAAGTCGCGGGCGCGACCACCTGTGCGCTGAGCAAGCGCTGATTGAAATAGCGCAGGTCGCGATCAAGATCAGCCAAACGCTGCTTGTCGGCCTCATCCCCTTTCGCCGCCTCGTGAGCATGCTCAGCCTGTAGCTCACTGACTTTGGCCTGCAATAAAGCATGACCTTGGGCGGTGACGTAATTGGGCTGGCTGCTGACCTGACGCTCAATGGGGGCATTGGCGTGGTCAGCAGCGCTGTCTTCGTTTACAAATGCGCGGCTCATGGCAACTGTCCCTTATGGCGATAAGGTTGAGAGCCCGCGGGCCGATCAAGGTTCAGATGAGTGCGAGCGATAAGCACGAGCAGCGTCGACATCCTTCTCGTGTTGCCAATCGCGTTCGCGCTCATCCCAATGACGGTCCTGATATTGCTCCCGGTCCTGGTTTTCGCGCATGGCCTTACATTGGCGAAAGCCATCATCCCACCCTTGAGCGTAGGTCGAATCCTTCAGGTAGCGCGGGACGTTTTTCTTGAATTCCCCCGTTATCACCCCGGCCGCTTGCCGGCCACTGCTGCACCCATCATCGAAACCGTCTGCAAAGGCGGGAGGATACCCTTTGGCCAGCAGGTCCTGATGGGTGGTCTCACACCCGGCCAACAGCACAATCAGCATCCCCAACCCCACACACCTGCGCCACATAACCCACCTCAGTGCACCGTTGAACGGCTGATGCGGTGAGTGTAGGCCGGGATCTGTGAGTGGGGCGTCAAGCCGATGTCAATGCGATGTCAGTGATCAGGTTGAGCCCCGAGAGCTGACTGTTCAGCCAGTTCCTGCTGGATAAAGGCCGCGATCATGGCGCGGTACACCTGTTCGGTGACCTGCGGGTTGGCACCGAGTTCGTCGGCCAATGCCCTGACTTTGAGGAAAACCTGCTCCACGCGTTGCGGGGCTTTGACCGCGTTGCTGTCCTTTTTAAACCGCGCAGCCTGCGAAACATACGCCCCGCGCTGTGCGATCAGGCCGACGATCTGGCGGTCCAGTTCGTCGATGTGTGAGCGCACTTCTTCAAGGCTGTGGCACGTGACTGTCATGTGGTGAAGCTCCCATCAGTAGTGATACCACTTCACTTCCAGCATCACTTCGTTCACTGGCGAGGTCAGGTGGCTGAATTCGCGCTGGGCTGTCAGGCGTAAACCGAGGTTGCGCGACAGTTCCCATTGTTGATTCAGGCTTAAGGTGCGGCGTATTTCACCGTTGGTGAAGTAATCGCCCTTGGCTTCCAGGCTCAGGTTGCCGATCGGGTTGCGCCACAGCACGCCGGTGTTAAAGCCCGCCGCAGGTGACACGAACGCCGCGAAGTCGTTGTTGTGCTCCACGCGCACGGTGCCGAGGGCAAAACCCAGTACCTCGTCAGCCAGTTGCCAGGTGCCACCTGCGCCGCCGTTAACGTGGCTGACGAGGGTTTCATCGCCATGTTTGCCGAGCACGCGCTCCAGCCCGCCACCCACTTGCCAGGACCACGGCTTGAGCAAGTCATTGCGCGGGGTCAGGGAGCGGATGTTGGCCAGGTCCAACTGCTGGATTTGCCAGTGGTTGCCTTCGTACTGGCGCAGTTTGAGTTGCAGGATTTCGATTTGCGCGCCCAACGGGAAGCCCGGCGCGTTGTCGTTGAGGTCGTGGTAGGCCATGCGCAGGCCGTACTCGCCAAAAGCCTTGTCATCACGGCTGCCGACGCCCACTTGCCAGGTACGCGATTGGTGGCCGTTTTCTGGCAGCTCGGGTTTTTCGACATGCAGCTGCGGGGCCGGATTTTGGTTGATCGCGCGCAGCAGTTCAAAGCTGCGCTGCGAACGGTCGGTGTCTCGCTCCAGGCCGTTGGCGCGGTAGCGTTCAAGGCGATACGCCGCATCGATAATCAACGCCTGACGCGCGCTGGGCAGTGCTTTGAAATCCGGGTTTTGCAATTGTTTCTGATCCGCGCTGACCTGCAGCACCCATTGCTGTTCTTCAGGGTCGAGGGCTTTGGCCCGGTCCAGCAGCTCGCGCTCGCGGGACGGCCGGTATTCGATACTTTCGACCAGGCCTGCTTCCTTGACGGCCTTGACGGTGTCGGTGGGGATGGCAGTCAGCGGGAATTGGGTGGTCAGTTGCAGGCCGGGGCGCGCCACTTGCAGCAGCTCCAGCAAGCGATATGAGCAGTTTTCATCGAAGAAGAAGTAGTCGAACTGGATTTGTTTCAGCTCCCACACGTGCTCGACCATGCGTTGCGTTTCTTCGGGGGTCAGGTTGAGCCGGTATTCCCACAGGTCGCGGTTTTCAAGGCTGCGGTATTCCGACAGTTTTTCCTGATACGGCACCAGCGCGAACAGGCCCGGGTAGCCACCGGCCAGCCCTTTCCAGGCATACAGGATGCTGTTGTCGGAGCCTTCAATGTAGGCGCCAAAGTTGATTGCATAGCTCAGCAGCGCGGTCTTGTTGCTTTGCACGTCCGCCTGATCGATGCGCAGCAAGGTGTGACCGAACATCGATGAGGGGCTGTTGAGGTAGGCCGCCGGGAAAATCATGACCGTGCTGTGCGGGGCCACGTCTTTGAACCATTGCGTGAACTCCGCGCAGGGGGCTGGCGGCAGGTCGGTCAGGTTCAATTGGGCCTTGAGCCAGCGGGTGCGGGCCGGGTACACGCACTGCGGGTGTTTATCCCCCAGGCTCAACGGCGAATACAGCGCCTCGACGGTGGCACGCAGTTCTGCGTCCGGGTGTTGGGCGCCGTCGGGGGCGATGAAGAATTTGTCGTCGCTGACGTAACTGCGCCAGCCTCCGAGTGTGCGGGCTTCGTAATGCCCGAGGGAAATCCAGAAAGGGTCGTTGGCCAACTGCTGCACACGTTGATTGTCGATTTGGGGCGCGGCATATAACGGGGCGCAGGCACAGAGCGCCAGATAGGCAAGGCGTTTGAGCATGGTGGGCAACTGTTGTCAGGCAAAGAGAAATGAAGCGCAAGAATACCCGCTCCGAAAGGAGCGGGCAGGTCTCATTTACGCAGCAGTGGCGTATTTGGACAGGCGTGCGTCACTTTTCAGGACAGCCAGGGTGTTGTTGTGAACGTCATCGGCCGTCACGTCAGCTTTGCTGAAGATTTGCTGGAAGTGTTCGTGGGTGACAGCAGCAAAATGCTCGCGGTCTTCAGGGGCGACACCCAGTACCACCGCGTAGGTGGTCAGTGCTTCGCCGTTGCCTTTAGCCATGTCTTCGGACAGCTCGTTCATCATGCCATTCATGGCAATCCACGATTTACCGCCGTAGGTCAGCGCGTCTTTGGTGGTGCAACCGTTGGTACCGGACGTCATGCCGAAAGTGGCGTTGCCGGAGGTGCCGTTGGTGGTAGAGGCCAGGAAGTGGGCCGGTGTGCCGCGCTGGCCTTCAAACAGCATGTTGCCCCAACCGCAGTTTGGGCCGCCTGGTGCTTGAGCCATGGCATTGAGGGAAACAACAGTGAAGAGAGTACCGAGAAGAATCCGTTTCATAGCTTTGTTCTCTATGTGTGTGCAACCAATGGACAAGGGTGTCTGGCCCTGAAGCGCCAGTACGGGCCAGTTATGACTTCCGGCCGCGTAACACCTTGGAGTCTAGGCACGTTCTGCAGGTTCCGTTATTTTTTGCAAAACAATCATTGATCGAGCGCAGTTTAATCCCGCAAATACAGGGCCTCGGGAATTCGCGCATCGTGCGCCTTGCCAGTGGCGTACGGCCAGCGCCAGAATGCTGCCATCTGCCCCGCCCGATGTAAGGAAGCCCGATGCCTGATTCTGTTGCTGCCAGCTTGCGTCTAGCGCCTGACGCGCTGACCCGTCCGTTTTCCGCTGAACAGTTCAGCTTCTCTACCACCAATGATCTGGAGCCTTTTCGCGGCATTCTCGGCCAGGAGCGTGCGGTCGAAGCCTTGCAGTTTGGCGTGGCCATGCCGCGTCCGGGATACAACGTGTTTGTCATGGGCGAGCCCGGCACCGGGCGTTTTTCGTTCGTCAAACGTTACCTCAAGGCTGAAGGCAAGCGCCTGAAGTCGCCCAGCGACTGGGTGTACGTCAACAACTTCGATGACCCGCGTGAACCGCGGGCGCTGGAGTTGCCGGCCAGTGGCGCCGGTGCGTTCATCGCGGACATCAATGGGTTGATCGATAACTTGCTGTCGACCTTCCCGGCGGTGTTCGAACACCCGACGTACCAACAGCGCAAAAGCGCCATCGACCGGGGTTTCAACCAGCGGTATGACCGGGCGCTGGACGTGATCGAGCGCCTGGCGCTGGAGAAAGGCGTGGCGCTGTACCGCGACAGCAGCAACGTCGCCTTCACGCCGATGAGCGATGGCAAGGCGCTGGATGAAGCCGAGTTTTCGCAGTTGCCCGAAGAAGAGCGCGAGCGTTTTCACGAAGACATTTCGCAGCTCGAAGAGCGTCTTAACGAAGAGCTGGCGAGCCTGCCGCAATGGAAGCGCGAGTCCAACAACCAGTTGCGTCACCTGAACGAAGAAACCATCACCCTGGCGCTGCAACCGTTGCTGGCGCCGCTGTCGCAGAAGTACGCCGAGAACGGTGCGGTATGCGGTTATTTGCAGGCCATGCAGGTGTATCTGCTCAAAACCGTGGTCGAGCAGTTGGTCGACGACAGCAAGACCGATGCGCAGGCGCGCAAGCTGCTCGAAGAGCAATACCTGCCAAGCCTGGTGGTCGGTCAGCCGATGAGCGGCGGCGCCCCGGTGGTGTTTGAGCCGCACCCGACCTACGACAACCTGTTTGGTCGTATTGAATACAGCACCGATCAGGGCGCGCTCTACACCACCTACCGCCAGTTGCGGCCGGGTGCGTTGCACCGTGCCAATGGCGGTTTTTTGATTCTTGAAGCGGAGAAGATGCTCAGTGAGCCGTTCGTGTGGGATGCGCTCAAGCGCGCGCTGCAATCGCGCAAGCTGAAAATGGAGTCGCCGCTGGGTGAAATGGGCCGCCTGGCGACCGTGACGCTGACCCCGCAAGTGATCCCGTTGCAGGTCAAGGTCATCATCATTGGTGCCCGTCAGCTGTATTACACGTTGCAAGACCTCGACCCGGACTTCCAGGAGATGTTCCGCGTGCTGGTGGACTTCGACGAAGACATCCCGATGGTCGACGAAAGCCTTGAGCAGTTTGCACAGCTGCTGACCACGCGCACGTCTGAAGAAGGCATGGCGCCACTGACGGCCGATGCGGTTGCGCGACTGGCCACCTACAGCGCGCGGCTGGCGGAGCATCAGGGGCGGTTGTCGGCTCGTATCGGTGATCTGTTCCAGTTGGTCAGCGAGGCGGATTTCATCCGTCATCTGGCCAACGATGAAATGACCGACGCCGGGCACATCGAACGTGCGCTCAAGGCCAAGGCCACCCGCACCGGGCGTGTGTCGGCGCGGATTCTCGATGACATGCTGGCAGGCATCATCCTGATCGACACCGATGGCGCCGCTGTCGGCAAATGCAATGGCCTGACCGTGCTGGAAGTGGGGGATTCAGCGTTCGGCGTGCCGGCGCGGATTTCGGCCACGGTGTACCCGGGCGGCAGCGGAATTGTCGACATCGAACGCGAAGTCAACCTCGGGCAGCCGATTCACTCCAAGGGCGTGATGATCTTGACCGGCTACCTGGGCAGTCGTTATGCCCAGGAGTTCCCGCTGGCGATTTCGGCCAGCATCGCGCTGGAGCAGTCCTACGGCTACGTGGACGGCGACAGTGCTTCGCTGGGCGAGGCTTGCACGTTGATTTCCGCGCTGTCCAAAACGCCGCTCAAGCAGTGTTTTGCAATCACCGGCTCCATCAACCAATTCGGTGAAGTGCAGGCGGTGGGCGGGGTCAACGAGAAGATCGAAGGGTTCTTCCGTCTGTGCGAGGCCCGCGGGCTGACCGGCGAGCAGGGGGCGATCATCCCTCAAGCCAACGTTGCCACCTTGATGCTGGATGAGAAAGTGTTGCAGGCCGTGCGCGAAGGCAAGTTCCACGTGTACGCGGTGCGTCAGGCGGATGAAGCCCTGAGCTTGCTGGTGGGCGAGCCTGCGGGCGAGCCGGACGCTGAAGGTCAGTTCCCGGAGGGCAGCGTCAATGCGCGGGTGGTCGAACGCCTGCGGGTGATTGCAGAGATGATCAGCGATGAAGATCTCAAAGAGGCGGAAAAAGAACTGATCGCTGAAACCCTGGCAGCTAAAAAAACCGTGTAACGCCCTCTGCGGTGGTGACGCGTTTTACTTTCCGTTGGTCACGGCGCCTTGGCGGGCGCCGTTTTTCTTCTATTCTCAGCACATGGACCTCCACTGTCGTCACTGGAACGATGCAGCCCGTTGTGTGCGGCTGAATACAGGAACCACCGAGGGTCGCCGCCATGTCGCGCAACCTTTGTCTTACCCGTCGATGCCTGGGGCTGGTCACGCGTATCGAGTGCAGCGTACGCCCCTTGGCAGGCGGCACCGGTATGTGGACGTTGCTGTTCGCTGCCGGACTGGCGGGCGAGCAGCCCACCACGATCAAGTCCCAGGGCCCGTTCCCCGGCCCGAGCGCGGCCGAAACCATCCTTGAATCCATTGTCGAAAGCCTGACCCTGCACGGCTATGAGCTGGCGGATGATCCGCAGATCTGGTGCCTGCATGTGCAGGCCCAGCTACGGCAAATCAACGGCGCGCGCTGTCACGCGTCTCGCTGATGGAAGGCTTCAGTGGGGCGGATTGACCTCCGGTACCTTGTCGAGCTTGACCTCAAAGCCGTATTCCACGGGGGTAAGGTCGGTGCGGGCATAGCTTTCCAATTGGGTCGGCTGGCCATAGAAGTAATGCACGTCAAACAGCGCAGGGCCTTCTGCCTCTGCGCTGTGGCTCACGGCCAGCACTTCCTTCAGGTAGTTGCCGGTGGCGTCCTTGGCGTAGAACCGCCAAGCATCCGAGGGGAACGCCTTTTGATCGACTATCAGTGCGTTGCCCTTGAGCTCCAGCCCTGTGGGCAGGTGCTCTATGTTCAGCACCTGCTTGTCGACTGCGGCGATGTACATGGGCATCGAACCAATGGCGTAGGCCGGGGTTTCCGGGAACAAGTTCAGGTCGTAGGTGATGACGCCAGTGTGCGGGTCGACATCGAAGGCTTCTTCCGGCAGCTCCAGCGGTTCGCTGCGTTTGCCACTTTCATCTTCGGCAAAGAACGTGACCGGGGCTTCGGAGGCGTCGGGCAGCAGGCCGACCAACTCGTCATTAAACGTAGCGGGGTGGCTGAACTCCAGCGTCGCGGCGCTGGCGTCGTCAATGGACTGGTTGATGGTCACGGTCTTTTTGAAGCGCTCAGGGTCGAGGTTGGCGTTTTTCAGGTACGCAGGCGCTTGGTCGTCGTACACCACGACCGATAGCGGCAGAGGCTGAACCTCTTTGCTGATCACGGTTTTATCGAGCCGACGTACCGGCAGGTCGAGGGCTTTGCGGGTCACTGTGGCGCTGGAGAAGTCCATGACGCTGATGTCCAGCGTGTCGACAGTGCCGTTGAAGTACACCTTGCTGTAGTGGTTGGGGTGTTTTTGCTCGAAGGCTTTTTCTTCGTCTGCCAACTGTCGTTCGAAGGCTTCGCTCCAGGCGGTTTGCTTGAGCATCTCGGCCAGCTGTTGCTGGTAAAACGCCAGTTGCTCGGCATTTTCGTTGATCGAGCCTGCGCGCGAGAGGAATTGGCCTGATTGATCGCGGGCCTGAATGATCAAGGGGTTCAGTTCGGTGTCCCCCACAGCCTCGGCGGGCGCGGCGCTGTTGTGGATCTCGACTTCAGCGAAGTTTTTGCCCAGCGCTAACAGGGTCACGCTGATGGTGCCATCGGTCCGTGTCTGGCCCACGTCTTTGTCGTTGAGCTTGAAATGCACGACGTTGCCCGGCGCAATCACTTCTACCTTGCCATGCAGCATCACCGGTTGCGGCTGCTGGCTGTTTTCGGTCTCAACGCCGTCGATGTAAGGGTAGGTGACGGTCAGGTCGTCCGGGTTGCTCAGGTTGGCGCTCGAAGGGCTTAGCTGAATGCCGGGATCGGTTTCGGACCACTCGGGCTGGAACGGCACCTCTTGTTTATTGCTCAAGGTGACGGATTGCCATTCCAGAGCGTGGGGGAACGGGAATTCGGAGGCGCTGTTGATCGGGAAGGGGAACACCGGCTCCAGATCGGTCAGGTAGTCGGAACTGGCATTTTTACGCAGGACAAACAGGCCATTGATGTAGGTGTCCGTCAGCGCCTGAATGCTGGGGTAGTGGTTGAGCAGTGCCAGATCGTCTGTGGTGTATTCGGTTTCAATCGGCTTGTCTTGCAGCTTGAGCCGCGCCCGCTCCAGCAACAGCAGCGACCCGCCAAGGTCGGCGACGGCATCTTTGAGTGGCTGGTCTTTGATGGTGTCCAGGTTCTGTTCGAATTGGGCGGTTCTTTCTTCCAGGCTGGCGAGCGGGTGTTGGTCATCCGGTGAGCAGCCTCCCGTGGCGAGCAGCGCCAATGAGAGTCCGAGACCAGCCAAGGGGAATCGCAGATCCATTCTTCAGGTTTCCTGTCCGTAAACGATGCCGAGTAGGTGGACACTAGCAGAAAAAGTTTTTACAGACTGTGTCCGGGGCTTTATCTCTAGTGAATTCCCGCTGATATACTCGCGCCCATTTTTTCACTTCCTGTGAGTTTCAATGGAACGCTTTATCGAAAATGCAATGTACGCGTCGCGCTGGATTCTGGCGCCGATCTATTTTGGTTTGTCGCTGGGCCTGCTGGCGCTGGCGTTGAAGTTCTTCCAGGAAGTGTTTCACGTAATTCCGAACGTGTTTGCGCTATCTGAGTCGGACTTGATCCTGGTCATTCTGTCGCTGATCGACATGGCACTGGTGGGTGGCCTGCTGGTCATGGTCATGATTTCGGGTTACGAGAACTTCGTTTCGCAACTGGACATCGACGAGCACAAAGAGAAGCTCAGCTGGTTGGGCACGATGGATTCCACATCGCTGAAAATGAAAGTCGCGGCTTCGATTGTGGCGATCTCTTCGATTCACCTGCTGCGGGTGTTCATGGATGCGCGCAATATCGAGCCCCAGTACCTGATGTGGTACGTGATTATCCACATGACATTTGTGATCTCGGCATTTGCCATGGGGTATCTGGACAAGATCACCAAGCATTGAGGCCGGGCGCCGGTAGCGCCTGCACAACGCGGGCTGCGAAGGCTTTGGGGGCTGTGTTAGTCTGCTCGCCCTTTTTTGGTTCAGGGCGTTTGGGTCAGTCGTTCAGTTGACTGGCCTGCAGCGTCCCACAGCGGAGCAGTGTTATGTCCGAAGTAAATCTGTCGACCGACGAAACCCGCGTCAGCTACGGCATTGGCCGTCAGTTGGGCGACCAACTGCGCGACAACCCGCCGCCGGGCGTTAGCCTGGATGCCATTCTGGCAGGCCTGACCGACGCGTTCGCCGGTAAAGAAAGCCGTGTTGGCCAGGAAGAAATGTCCGCCAGCTTCAAAGTGATCCGCGAGATCATGCAAGCTGAAGCGGCTGCCAAGGCAGAAGCCGCAGCGGGCGAAGGCAAGGCTTTCCTGGCTGAAAACGCGAAGAAAGACGGCATCACCACCCTGGCGTCCGGCCTGCAATTCGAAGTGGTGACAGCAGGTGAAGGCGCCAAGCCATCCCGTGAAGACACCGTGCGTGTTCACTACCACGGCACTCTGATTGACGGCACTGTGTTCGATAGCTCTTACGAGCGTGGCCAGCCTGCCGAGTTCCCGGTTGGTGGCGTGATCGCTGGTTGGACTGAAGCCCTGCAATTGATGAACGCCGGCAGCAAATGGCGCATCTACGTGCCGAGCGAACTGGCTTACGGCGCCCAAGGCGTTGGCAGCATCGCACCGCACAGCGTGCTGGTATTCGACGTTGAGCTGCTGGACGTTCTGTAAGAACGCCACGGTTTAGCGGTAATGACGGGTTGTTGGCCAGCCCGTCATTACGCGTTTGGCTTCATAGTTCTAGTTTGGCCTGGTGCTCATGGGTGTCAGCCGAGCCGACAGGGCGCAACGCCCGGGCGTAACAGAATAGAAACAAGTTTCGCACCAACTCTTTAAGCACTCCCGGCTCGCTTGAGTTAAGTCCTGAAAAGTCCAGGTCGCCCTGATCCTGCAATTCAGTCAGCGCGTCTTCTTCCAGTACGGCACACACTTCCCCGGTTTCCCGATGCAGGATTCGCAGGTACGGGTGTGGTCGGTCCAGCCAAGCGTCTATTAAATAAGTCATGGGTGTCATCTCCTTGATGGATATCAATGAGAATAATTCTTATTCAATTAATAGCAAGTGCCTATTGGCGGATTTCCGGTTTTTCTGCGAAGAGGTTGCTACCGGTCAAAGTGGCTGGCGCTTTGATATCGCGTCTTGAACCAGGCAGTGGCAGGGGAGGAAGCGGGATAGGGAGCAGAGCGGGGAAACAACACCTTCCTGCGCCAGGCGCAGGAAGGAAAGGCGCAGAAATCAGACTTTACGTACGAACTCGGACTTGAGCTTCATCGGGCCGATGCCGTCGATTTTGCAGTCGATGTCGTGATCGCCATCGCACAAGCGGATGTTCTTGACCTTGGTGCCGACTTTGACCACCAGCGAGGTGCCTTTGATTTTCAGGTCCTTGATCACGGTGATGGTGTCGCCATCGTTCAGGACAGTGCCAGCGGAGTCTTTGTAGACTTTTACGTCGCTGTCGACTTCCGCTTCAGCGTTGGCAGACCACTCATGGGCGCATTCCGGGCAGACCAGCTGTACGCCGTCTTCGTAGGTGTATTCGGAATTGCATTTCGGGCAGGGTGGCAAAGTGCTCACTTGCGCTCCTTAAAAGTCAGGATGGCTAAAAGGCACGCATTGTATAGGGTTTTGTCGGCGGGCGGGGAAAGTGCGGGGGATGCGCTTGGCGTCACTGCCCAAGACCCTCGTGTGAAGGCCTTGGGAGCGGGAGCGGCTGACGCCGGGTGTGGATCAGTGTGTGCGGGCGACCGCGAATTCGCTCAGTTCGACCAGCGCGTCGCGGTATTCGCTCGGCGGCAGGGCTTCAAGGCAAACAATGGCGCGGGCAACGAAGTCGCGGGCCAGTTGTGCGGTGTATTCCAGCGAGCCGGAGGCTTCAACCGCGTCGCGGATGCTTTCCAGGTCTTCAATGCCACCTTTCTGAATGGCTTGACGAACCAGTGCCGCTTGTTCCGGCGTGCCCTCGCGCATGGTGTAGATCAAGGGCAGCGTCGGCTTGCCTTCAGCCAGGTCGTCACCCACGTTCTTGCCCAAGGTTTCGGCGTCGCCGCGGTAGTCGAGCAGGTCGTCCACCAACTGAAATGCCACGCCCAAGTGATCGCCGAACATGCGCAATGCTTCGCTTTGTTCGGGTGTTGCACCGGCCAGAGCCGCGGCACTGTGGGTCGAGGCCTCGAAGAGCATCGCGGTTTTGCCGCGGATGACTTCCATGTAGGTTTCTTCCGTGGTGCTGGCGTCGCGCACTTTTGACAGTTGCAGCACTTCGCCTTCGGCAATGATGCGGGTCGCTTGCGACAGGATCTTCATCACCGGCATCGAGCCCAGCTCAACCATCATTTCGAAGGAGCGCGAGTACAGGAAGTCGCCCACCAGTACGCTCGGCGCGTTGCCCCACGTCGCATTGGCGGTCTTGCGGCCACGGCGCATGCCGGACATGTCCACCACGTCGTCGTGCAGCAGGGTGGCGGTGTGCAGGAACTCGATGGTTGCCGCCAGCAGGCGCAAGTCATCGCCTTCGCGGCCCAGCGCTTTGCCACAGAGCAACACTAATAAAGGACGCAGGCGTTTACCGCCGGCCGAAGTAATGTAGTCGCCGATTTTTGAGACCAGCGGTACGCGTGAAGTCAGCTGCTTCTTGATGATGCCGTCGACGGCGCTAAAATCGTCCGCCACCGCGCGGTAGAAAGCTTGGGGTTGCATCAGCGACAGGTGCTCCAGAAGGGTTGCGCGGCATGCTAGGTCGGGGGGGATGGCCTGTCAAGGCGCGATGGGCGGCCCCTTGCAACGTCCTCTTGCCTTGCGTACAATCGCGCACCCTGAACTTCCTGGGCAGCACCTGCCTTACGCAATTGCACTTGGGCCGTTCCAGCCCCATGCAGCCATGCCAGCCAATACCTTTACCTATAAAGCGCTGGGTGAGCAGGATTATCGGAGAAATACCATGTCGTATGCAGTAATCGTTACTGGTGGCAAGCAGTACAAAGTAGCTCCAGGTGAATACCTGAAGATCGAAAAACTGGAAATCGCTACCGGCGAATCCGTAACTTTTGATCGCGTTCTGTTGGTCGCCAATGGCGACGACGTGAACATCGGCGCTCCAGTTGTTCCTGGCGCCACTGTTGTGGCTGAGGTGATCTCCCAAGGTCGTCACGATAAAGTCCGCATCATCAAGTTCCGTCGTCGTAAGCACCACATGAAGCGTATGGGCCACCGCCAGTGGTACACCGAGATCAAAATCACCGGTATTCAGGCTTAATTTCAGCCTAATTCCTCACTAGGAGAATTGACTCATGGCACACAAAAAAGCTGGTGGTAGTACCCGTAACGGTCGCGACTCAGAAGCCAAACGCCTTGGCGTGAAGATGTATGGCGGCCAGGCTATCGTTCCAGGCAACATCATCGTGCGTCAGCGCGGTACCCAATTCCACGCTGGCTACGGCGTTGGTATGGGCAAAGATCACACCCTGTTCGCGAAAGTGGAAGGCGTGATCAAGTTCCAGGTTAAAGGCGCCTTCGGTCGTCGCTATGTAAGCATCGTTCCGAAGACTGAAGTCGTCGCAGCGTAATAGCTTGGTAGCTGGAAGAGCCCTGTCTTGCGACGGGGCTTTTTCGTTTGTGGGATGAGTCTCTTGCAAAACTGTTTGTATGGGCTGCTGGCGCTGGATTTAACGGTCGTTGATTGAGGTCGCTGCGCTCATTTTTGCAAGAGTCTTATGTCTTATGTTTATCGGCTCGTCCTGATGACGAGAGGCGTTTTGTTATGAAGTTTGTTGATGAAGTATCGATCAAGGTAAAAGCGGGCGACGGTGGTAACGGTTGCATGAGTTTCCGTCGTGAGAAATTCATCGAAAACGGTGGCCCTAACGGGGGTGATGGTGGTGATGGCGGCTCGATCTATATGGTCGCCGACGAAAACCTCAACACCTTGGTTGACTACCGTTACACCCGTCACTTCGATGCCCAGCGTGGCTCGAACGGCGGTAGTACCGATTGCACGGGGCGCAAGGGTGACGATCTGATCCTGCGCGTGCCGGTCGGTACGACCGTCATTGATGCTGGCACGCAAGAAGTGATTGGCGACCTGACCAAGGCGGGTCAGAAGCTGATGGTGGTTCAGGGCGGCTGGCACGGTCTGGGCAACACGCGCTTCAAATCCAGTACCAACCGCGCGCCGCGCCAAACCACGCCGGGCAAGCCGGGTGAGCAGCGTGACTTGAAGCTTGAGTTGAAAGTACTGGCTGACGTCGGTCTGCTGGGCTTGCCGAATGCCGGTAAAAGTACCTTTATCCGTTCGGTGTCTGCGGCCAAGCCAAAGGTGGCGGATTATCCGTTCACCACGCTGGTGCCCAACCTGGGTGTGGTCAGCGTCGATCGCTGGAAAAGCTTTGTCATTGCTGACATCCCGGGGTTGATCGAAGGTGCCTCTGATGGTGCAGGCCTGGGGATTCGTTTCCTCAAGCATTTGGCGCGTACCCGCTTGCTTCTGCACCTCGTGGACATGGCGCCGGTTGAAGGCTCGGAAAGCGCTGCCGATACCGCTGAAGTCATCGTTAACGAGCTGACCAAGTTCAGCCCGGCCCTGGCTGATCGTGATCGCTGGCTGGTCTTGAACAAGTGCGATTCGCTGCCTCAGGAAGAGCACGACGCGGTGGTGAAAGAGGTGGTTGATCGCCTTGAGTGGACCGGTCCTGTGTATGTGATTTCGGCCATTGCCAAAATCGGCACTGACAAGCTCTGCCACGACATCATGCGTTACCTCGAAGATCGCGCAGACCGCCTGGCCAATGATCCTGCCTATAAGGAAGAGCTGGCCGAGCTGGATCAGCGCATTGAAGACGAGGCGCGTGCGCAGTTGCAGGCGCTGGATGACAAGCGTGCCCTGCGTCGCAGTGGTGTGAAGAGCGTCCACGACATCGGTGACGATGACTGGGATGAAGAAGATGTTGAAGACGACGATGGTCCAGAAATCATTTACGTCCGCGACTGATTCGTTGCAGTAAACTACAGCGCCGCTCAATTGAGCGGCGTTTTAGCATCTACGAAACGGTAATCACAAAAATTCCACGGGTAGCGCTCGGTCGCGCTGCTCTCAGGCATAGGTTGGAACATGATGCGGAGCAAGGTGACAGGTGCGCGGCGTTGGGTCGTCAAGATCGGCAGCGCACTGCTGACGGCAGATGGCAAAGGTCTGGATCGCGCGGCAATGGGTGTGTGGGTCGAGCAAATGGTGGCCCTGCACGAAGCTGGCGTTGAGTTGGTGTTGGTGTCTTCGGGCGCGGTGGCGGCCGGGATGAGCCGCTTGGGGTGGACGGTGCGACCGAGTGCCATGCATGAGCTGCAAGCAGCGGCAGCCATCGGCCAGATGGGGTTGGTGCAGGCTTGGGAATCGAGCTTTGCCGAGCACTCGCGCCACACCGCGCAAATTCTGCTGACCCATGACGATTTGTCTGATCGCAAGCGTTACCTGAATGCTCGCAGTACCTTGCGTGCCCTGGTGGAGTTGGGCGTGATCCCGGTCATCAACGAAAACGACACGGTGGTGACCGATGAGATTCGTTTCGGAGACAACGACACCTTGGCGGCGCTGGTGGCCAATCTGGTCGAAGCCGATCTGTTGGTGATCCTGACCGACCGCGACGGCATGTTTGATGCGGATCCGCGCACGAACCCTGACGCGCAAATGATTTATGAAGCGCGCGCGGATGACCCGGCGCTGGATGCGGTGGCGGGCGGCACGGGAGGTGCGCTGGGGCGCGGGGGTATGCAGACCAAGTTGCGTGCGGCCCGTCTGGCGGCGCGTTCCGGGGCGCACACCATTATTGTGGGTGGGCGTCTGGAGCGGGTGCTGGATCGTCTTAAAGCGGGTGAGCGCATTGGCACTTTGTTGTCGCCGGAACGCGGCATGTTGGCAGCGCGCAAGCAGTGGCTGGCAGGGCATTTGCAAACGCGCGGCACGCTGGTGCTGGACGAAGGGGCTGTCGCGGCCCTGTCGCAGGGCCATAAAAGCCTGTTGCCGGTGGGCGTCAAGGCGGTTCAGGGTGGTTTTCGTCGCGGAGAAATGGTGGTGTGCGTAGCGCCGGACGGCCGGGAAGTTGCCCGCGGGCTGGCCAACTACAGCGCTGCGGAAGCGCAAAAAATTATCGGGCAGTCGTCGGATGCGATTGTCAGCTTGTTGGGGTATATGGCGGAACCGGAGTTGGTTCATCGCGATAACCTGATTCTGGTTTGAATGTGAGGTTTGAATGCGCTTGATTAAAGGGTTGCTGGGTTTGATGTTGGCCATGCCGTTACTGGCATCGGCGGAAGAGATTGGCACGGTATCGACCGTGTTTAAGCTGGTTGGCCCTAACGATCGCATTGTGGTCGAGGCGTTCGATGATCCCAAGGTCGAAGGCGTAACCTGCTATCTGTCCCGCGCTAAAACGGGTGGCATGAAAGGTGGTCTGGGGTTGGCGGAGGATCGTGCAGAGGCTTCGCTGGCCTGTCGCCAGACTGGCCCGATCAGCTTCAAGGGGGATCTCAAAGACGGTGATGAGGTCTTCAAGGAGCGCACCTCGCTGGTGTTCAAAACCATGCAGGTGGTGCGCTTCCTCGACAAAAAACGCAATACGCTGGTGTACCTGGTGTACAGCGATCGCCTGATTGAAGGCAGTCCGCAGAATGCAGTAACGGCGATCCCGATTCTGCCGTGGCCGCATCAGTAACTTTTATAAAAAGGCTGCGTTAATCGCAGCTTTTTTTTGCCTGTGTTTTGTGGTGGCGGTCAGGGTGGTGGTGTGTGCTCTAAATCGCAGGCAATAAAAAACCGACCCTGAGGTCGGTTTTTTAAAAAGCTTAACGCTTAAGCGGCGGTCGCAAGGTTCAACGCCTTGACGTGGCCATTCAGACGGCTCTTATGACGAGCAGCTTTGTTCTTGTGGATGATGCCTTTATCGGCCATACGGTCGATAACAGGAACAGCCAGAACATAAGCAGCTTGTGCTTTAGCGGCGTCTTTTGCGTCGATGGCTTTAACTACATTCTTGATGTAGGTGCGAACCATGGAACGCAGGCTGGCGTTGTGGCTGCGACGCTTCTCAGCCTGTTTTGCACGTTTTTTGGCGGAAGGTGTGTTGGCCACCGTCGAGCTCCTCGAAAGACTTTAGAAAATAGCAAACAAAATAGGCCGCGAATCATGCCGATGACGTGAAGGCTTGTCAAGAGCGTTTGATACGATCCGCTGAGTGGTTGATCGAGGGAGACGGGAGATTTATTTCCGGCGCTTGACCTGTAAACTCGCGAGCTTGGCTCTGTGCTGTTGCGGCGCGCAGTATCGCATAAGTGGACGCTTTGTTCGCCTGCTCTTTTTCTCTATAGGCAAAAACTCTTTCAATGAATTTGCTCAAGTCGTTGGCTGCCGTCAGTTCCATCACCATGATTTCAAGGGTTTTGGGCTTTATCCGAGACACCATCATTGCCCGCACCTTTGGCGCCGGTATGGCTACGGATGCGTTCTTCATCGCATTCAAACTGCCCAATCTGTTGCGCCGGATCTTCGCTGAAGGGGCCTTTTCTCAAGCGTTCGTGCCCATTCTTGCGGAATACAAAAATCAGCAGGGCGAGGAGGCGACCCGCACTTTCGTGGCGTATGTGGCCGGTTTGCTGACGCTGGTATTAGCGATTGTCACGATCCTGGGGATGCTGGCCGCGCCCTGGGTGATCTGGGCGACGGCGCCGGGATTTGCCACCACGCCGGAAAAATTCCAGCTCACCAGTGACATGCTGCGGGTGACCTTCCCTTATATATTGCTGATTTCGCTGTCGTCGCTGGCGGGTGCGATCCTGAACACCTGGAACCGTTTCTCGGTTCCGGCGTTTGTGCCGACTCTGCTCAATGTCAGCATGATTATTTTTGCGCTGTTCCTGACACCTTATTTTGATCCGCCCGTGATGGCCCTTGGCTGGGCCGTGCTGGCCGGTGGTCTGGCGCAGTTATTGTTTCAACTGCCGCACCTTAAAAAGATCGGCATGCTCGTGCTGCCTCGCCTCAATTTGCGCGATACCGGCGTGTGGCGGGTCATGAAGCAAATGTTGCCAGCCATTTTGGGGGTTTCGGTCAGTCAGATATCCCTGATCATCAACACCATCTTTGCGTCCTTTTTGGTCGCAGGTTCGGTGTCGTGGATGTACTACGCGGACCGTTTGATGGAGTTGCCGTCGGGTGTACTGGGCGTGGCGCTGGGGACGATCCTTTTGCCTACGTTGTCCAAGACCTACGCCAATAAAGACCGGCATGAGTATTCGCGGATTCTCGACTGGGGGCTGCGCCTGTGTTTTGTATTGGTGTTGCCGTGCGCCCTCGCGCTGGCCATTTTGTCCGAGCCGCTGACGGTTTCATTGTTCCAGTACGGTGAGTTCAGTGCCCGTGACGCGGTCATGACCCAGCAGGCGCTGATTGCTTACTCGGTCGGTTTGCTCGGTATTATTTTGATCAAGGTGCTGGCTCCGGGCTTCTATGCCCAACAAAATATCCGTACGCCGGTCAAAATTGCGGTCTTCACTTTGATTGTGACCCAGCTGTTGAACCTGGTATTCATTGTGCCCTTGCAGCATGCGGGCCTGGCGTTGGCCATCAGTGTGGGGGCCTGTATTAACGCTGGCCTGCTGTTTTGGCAGTTGCGCAGTCAAAAACTCTTTGTAGCGCAGCCAGGGTGGGCTAAGTACCTGTTCAAGCTGGTACTGGCAGTCGCTGTCATGTCGGGCGTTTTGCTGGGCTTGATGCAACTGATGCCCGCATGGGACCAAGGTCATATGCTGGAGCGCTTTTTGCGCTTGGGGGCTTTGGTCGTCGCTGGCGTGCTGGCTTATTTCGGTATGTTGCTGGTCCTGGGCTTGCGTTTGAAGGATTTCGCCCGCAAGTCCCTTATGTAAGGTTATTACCGGTCAGGCGTCTGTTTTAGGGGTTTGGCCTAAATGCCTTGCGCTGTTGCCTGTTGTAGCAGGCTGGGTGTGGTTATAATCGGCCACTTTATGAGCAAGAAGCGCGTTATGCAGCTGGTTCGAGGCCTTCACAATCTGCGGCCCCAACATCGGGGCTGTGTCGCCACTATTGGCAACTTTGACGGTGTACACCGTGGTCACCAGGCAATCCTGGGTCGGCTGCGTGAACGTGCGCTGGAGTTGGGTGTGCCCAGCTGCGTGGTGATTTTTGAACCCCAGCCGCGCGAATTCTTTGCCCCGCAAACCGCGCCGGCACGTCTGGCACGTTTGCGTGACAAACTGCAGCTATTGGCAGATGCCGGCGTGGATCGGGTACTGTGCCTGGCCTTCAATCAGCGTTTAAGCAAACTCAGCGCTGCCGAGTTCGTTGACACGATTCTGGTCAATGGTCTGGGCGTGCAGCACCTTGAGGTCGGGGACGACTTCCGTTTCGGGTGTGACCGGGTTGGGGATTTTGACTTCTTGCAACAGGCGGGCCTCACGCAAGGTTTCACCGTCGAGGCGGCGCAAACCGTTGAGCTTGACGGTATGCGCGTCAGCAGCACCAAAGTGCGTGATGCACTGGCCGATGCTGATTTCGCCCTCGCCGAGCGTTTGCTCGGGCGTCCGTTCCAGATCGCCGGACGCGTGTTGCACGGGCAGAAACTGGCGCGTCAACTCGGCACGCCAACGGCCAACGTGCAATTAAAGCGTCGTCGCGTGCCGCTGACCGGGGTTTACCTGGCCAGTGTCGATATCGACGGCAAAACCTGGCCCGGCGTCGCCAATATTGGCGTGCGGCCCACCGTTTCAGGGGATGGCAGTGCCCATCTTGAAGTACATCTATTGGATTACACCGGTGATCTGTATGACCGGCGCCTGACCGTGGCATTCCACCACAAGCTGCGTGATGAGCAGCGTTTCGCCTCCCTGGAGGCGCTCAAGACGGCGATCAATGCGGACGTCGCCGCCGCCCGAGCCTATTGGCAGGGTCAACCGCTTAAAAAGAGCCTGAAATGACCGACTACAAAGCCACGCTAAACCTTCCGGACACAGCCTTCCCAATGAAGGCCGGCCTGCCACAGCGCGAACCGCAAATTTTGCAGCGCTGGGACAGCATTGGCCTGTACGGGAAGTTGCGCGAGATTGGCAAGGATCGTCCGAAGTTCGTTCTTCATGACGGTCCTCCGTACGCCAACGGCACGATCCACATCGGTCACGCGCTGAACAAGATCCTCAAGGACATGATCATTCGCTCGAAAACCCTTGCCGGTTTCGATGCGCCGTACGTGCCGGGCTGGGATTGCCACGGTTTGCCGATTGAGCACAAGGTTGAAGTGACCCACGGCAAAAACCTGCCTGCGGATAAAACCCGCGAGCTGTGCCGTGCCTACGCCACCGAGCAGATCGAAGGCCAGAAATCCGAGTTCATCCGTCTGGGTGTGCTGGGTGACTTCGCCAACCCGTACAAAACCATGGATTTCAAGAATGAGGCCGGTGAAATCCGCGCCTTGGCTGAAATCGTCAAGGCGGGCTTCGTGTTCAAGGGCCTTAAGCCTGTGAACTGGTGTTTCGACTGCGGCTCGGCATTGGCTGAAGCTGAAGTTGAATATCAGGACAAAAAATCCGCGACCATCGACGTTGCGTTCCCGATTGCCGACGAAGCCAAGCTGGCTGAGGCTTTTGGTCTGGCGGCCTTGAGCAAACCGGCTTCGATCGTGATCTGGACCACCACCCCGTGGACCATCCCGGCCAACCAGGCGCTCAACGTGCACCCGGAGTTCAACTACGCGCTGGTCGACGTCGGTGACAAGCTGCTGGTGCTGGCTGAAGAACTGGTCGAAGCGTGCCTGGCACGCTACAACCTGGAAGGGTCGGTCATTGCCACCACCACCGGTGCCGCGCTCGAACTGATCAACTTCCGTCACCCGTTCTATGATCGTCTGTCGCCTGTTTATCTGGCCGAGTATGTCGAACTGGGCGCGGGCACTGGCGTGGTTCACTCCGCTCCGGCCTACGGCGTAGACGACTTCGTGACCTGCAAAGCCTACGGCATGGTCAACGATGACATCATCAATCCGGTTCAAAGCAACGGTGTTTACGTGCCGTCGCTAGAGTTTTTTGGCGGCCAGTTCATCTGGAAAGCCAATCCGGCCATTGTTGAAAAACTGACCGAAGTCGGTGCGCTGATGCACACCGAAACCATCAGCCACAGCTACATGCACTGCTGGCGTCACAAGACTCCGCTGATCTACCGCGCCACTGCGCAGTGGTTCATCGGCATGGACAAAGAGCCGGTAGCCGGCGATACCTTGCGCACCCGCGCGTTGCAGGCCATTGAAGACACCCAGTTCGTTCCGGCCTGGGGTCAGGCGCGCCTGCACTCGATGATTGCCAACCGTCCGGACTGGTGCATCTCGCGTCAACGCAACTGGGGCGTGCCGATCCCGTTCTTCCTGAACAAGGAAAGCGGCGAACTGCACCCGCGTACCGTCGAAATGATGGAAGAAGTCGCCAAGCGCGTTGAGCGTGAAGGGATTGAAGCCTGGTTCAAGATGGACGCCGCCGAGTTGCTGGGCGATGAAGCGCCGCTGTACGACAAGATCTCCGACACCCTGGACGTCTGGTTCGACTCGGGCACCACGCACTGGCACGTGCTGCGCGGTTCACACCCGATGGGCCATGAAACCGGCCCGCGCGCCGACTTGTACCTCGAAGGTTCCGACCAGCACCGCGGCTGGTTCCACTCTTCGTTGCTGACCGGTTGCGCCATCGACAATCACGCGCCTTATCGCGAACTGCTGACCCACGGTTTCACCGTGGACGAGGCCGGTCGCAAGATGTCCAAATCCTTGGGTAACGTGATTGCGCCACAGAAAGTCAACGACACGCTGGGCGCCGACATCATGCGCCTGTGGGTCGCGTCGACGGACTACTCGGGCGAGATCGCGGTCTCCGACCAGATCCTGCAACGTAGCGCCGATGCCTACCGACGTATCCGCAACACTGCACGCTTCTTGCTGTCGAACCTGACCGGTTTCAATCCGGCCACCGACATCCTGCCTGCCGAAGAAATGCTGGCACTGGACCGTTGGGCGGTGGACCGCGCACTGCTGCTGCAACGCGAGCTGGAACTTCACTACGGTGAATACCGCTTCTGGAACGTGTACTCCAAAGTGCACAACTTCTGCGTGCAAGAGCTGGGCGGTTTCTACCTCGACATCATCAAAGACCGTCAGTACACCACGGGCGCCAACAGCAAGGCCCGTCGCTCATGCCAGACCGCGTTGTTCCATATCTCCGAAGCGCTGGTGCGCTGGATCGCTCCGATCCTGGCGTTCACTGCCGACGAGTTGTGGCAATACCTGCCGGGCGAGCGCAACGAATCGGTGATGCTCAATACCTGGTATCAGGGCCTGACCGAGCTGCCTGAAGGGACTGAACTGGACCGCGCTTATTGGGAGCGGATCATGGCGGTCAAGGTCGCGGTCAACAAGGAAATGGAAAACCTGCGCGCGGCCAAGGCCATTGGTGGCAACTTGCAGGCTGAAGTCACCTTGTTCGCCGAAGATGAACTGGCAACCGACCTCACCAAGCTGAGCAATGAGCTGCGCTTCGTGCTGATCACCTCCACAGCTAGCGTTGCGCCGTTTGCATCGGCCCCGGCGGATGCGGTGGTGACTGAGGTGCCAGGCCTGAAGCTCAAAGTGGTCAAATCTGCCCACGCCAAGTGCGCCCGTTGCTGGCATTGCCGTGAAGACGTTGGCGTGAACCCGGAGCATCCGGAAATCTGCGGCCGCTGTGTGGACAACATCAGCGGCGCCGGCGAGGTACGTCACTATGCCTGATGCCCGCACTGCCGGGCGCTTCGGGCGCCTGAGCTGGTTGTGGTTGACCCTGCTGGTCCTGGTCATTGACCAGGCCAGCAAGGTTTATTTCGACAGCGCATTACAGATGTATCAACAGGTCGTCATCATTCCGGATTACTTCAGTTGGACGCTGGCCTACAACACGGGCGCAGCCTTCAGCTTCCTGGCTGACAGTGCCGGCTGGCAGCGCTGGCTGTTTGCCCTGATTGCCGTGGTGGTCAGTGCCGTACTGGTGGTCTGGCTCAAGCGCCTGGGGCGTGATGACACGTGGCTGGCCATTGCGCTGGCGTTGATCCTCGGCGGGGCATTGGGCAACTTGTATGACCGCATTGCCTACGGCCATGTCATCGACTTCATTCTCGTGCACTGGCAAAACCGCTGGTACTTCCCTGCATTCAACTTTGCCGACAGCGCAATCTGTGTGGGTGCGGTAATGCTCGCACTGGATATGTTCAAAAGTAAAAAGTCCGGAGAACCCGTTCATGACTGAGCCTCGTATTGGCCAGAACACGGAAGTCACCCTGCATTTCGCTTTGCGCCTGGAGAATGGCGACACGGTCGACAGTACGTTCGACAAAGACCCTGCAACGTTCAAAGTCGGTGATGGCAATCTGTTGCCGGGTTTTGAAGCGGCTATTTTCGGCTTCAAGGCAGGCGACAAGCGGACACTTGAGATCCTGCCGGAGAATGCATTCGGTCAGCCCAATCCGCAAAATGTGCAGATTATTGCGCGCTCGCAGTTCAAGGACATGGAACTGTCGGAAGGGTTGCTGGTGATCTTCAATGACGCCGCAAACACCGAGTTGCCCGGCGTGGTCAAAGCGTTTGACGACGACCAGGTCACCATCGATTTCAACCATCCGCTGGCAGGTAAAACCCTGACCTTCGAAGTCGAAATCAAAGACGTCAAAGCGCTGTAAATCCAGTGCCCGGCTAAATGGCTGGGCCTGTTTGGCATTATCTTTCTGCGCGTCCCACGAGGCCTAGCATGCACATCAAACTCGCCAACCCCCGTGGTTTTTGCGCCGGGGTGGACCGAGCGATTGAGATCGTCAATCGCGCTCTTGAAGTATTCGGCCCACCTATCTACGTTCGCCACGAAGTGGTGCACAACAAATTTGTCGTCGAAGACCTGCGCTCGCGCGGAGCGATCTTCGTTGAAGAGCTGGATCAGGTGCCGGATGACGTCATTGTGATCTTCAGTGCCCACGGCGTTTCTCAGGCCGTGCGCAGTGAAGCTGCCGGGCGCGGCCTGAAAGTGTTCGACGCCACGTGCCCCTTGGTCACCAAGGTTCATATCGAAGTGGCGCGTTACAGCCGTGATGGCCGCGAATGCATCCTGATTGGCCACGCCGGTCACCCGGAAGTTGAAGGCACCATGGGGCAATACGACGCCAGCAATGGCGGCGCTATCTACCTGGTTGAAGACGAAAAAGACGTCGCCAACCTGCAAGTGCACAACCCCGAAAAACTGGCTTTCGTGACCCAAACCACGCTGTCGATGGACGACACCAGCCGGGTGATCGATGCCCTGCGTACGCGATTCCCGGCCATTGGTGGCCCACGTAAAGATGACATCTGCTACGCCACACAAAACCGTCAGGATGCTGTGAAGCAACTGGCTGACGAGTGCGACGTGGTGCTGGTGGTGGGCAGTCCCAATAGCTCCAACTCCAATCGCCTCCGGGAGCTGGCAGAGCGCATGGCCACCCCGGCCTACCTGATCGATGGTGCTGAAGACCTGCAAAAAAGCTGGTTCGATGGCGTTGAACGCATTGGCATCACCGCGGGTGCCTCGGCGCCGGAAGTGCTGGTGCGCGGCGTGATTCAGCAATTGCACGCCTGGGGCGCCACCGGGGCCGACGAATTGGCTGGCCGTGAAGAGAACATCACATTCTCCATGCCCAAAGAGTTGCGGGTTCGCGCCATCACCTAAGCCATTGCACACAATGCCTGCGCAGCTTTTTGGTTGCGCAGGCTGATCCTCCCGCTTTTTGCGAGCACAACCTGATAGTGACTCAGCTCTTCTTTTGTCTGGCACACATGCAGGGTGCCTGCCTGAAAACTCCCCGCATTCAGTAATGGCTCGCCCAGCGGGTTGAATCGCACGTAGTGTTTGACCGGCGAGTTCCCCGCTATGGGGATCAGGCGACTGTTGTGTGTTTCAGCCAGTACCGGGTTGTTCTTGTCGGCGTGGCCCTGACCGCTTACATCAAGCACCATTCTCCATCCTTTGCTCCAGTCACCCTCCCGCGCGTGAACCACCACGTACTGATGGCGTATCAGCGCTTCGCTGCGTGCCTTGCGCAAACTGCCGGCCAATTGCTCCGCCGTGGTTTGGCGTCGTTGTTGTTCTGTGAGCATGTGGTAGGCCGGGCTGGCAAATTGTGCAGTGGTGGCGACGATCGACAGGGTAATCACCAGTTGAATCAAACTCATCCCTCGTTGATACACAGCGTCCTCCCTGGACTTGTTTGTGGTGAACACCCTTAGGTATAGCGGTTGCGACAGGGCAGCCACCTAAAATGCGGTCGTCCAATCATTGCCCGATGTTTATGCCTTGCGATTGCTTGAAGCGTACGCAATCAAGCGAACAATCCTACAGTCGAGCTCACCCTTTTCTGATCCATGAGCGCTGAGCGCGGGTCTAGGCTGTGCTCAATGCGGCGCGGGACGTGCCGTTAAAACAGGTGGTCAGGGATGAGCCAGAAGCGGCGGGGCAGTAAAAAACGACAAGCCGGCATGACCCTGATTGAAGTGCTGGTAGCCGGTCTTATTTTAGGCGTGGGCCTCTTGGGGGCCGCAGGCGCGCAAATCAGTGCACTGAAATACACCGACAGCGCGCGCATGAGCACTCAGGCCAGTTTCATCGCGTACGACATGCTGGATCGGATGCGCGCCAATTCTGCAGGGGACTATCGCTTTTCCGGGCGTTATGGCGTGGCCCTGAACTCCAACGTTACGGGGGTCGTCACTCAGGATCTGAGCGAATTCAAACGCAACATACAGGCTTTCGGCGGGGAGAGCGCCCGAGGCGAGATTTCTCTGAATGACCGGCAAGTGAGTATCCACATTCGCTGGGACGACTCGCGTGCAGAGAAAAACGAGGGCGCCTTGCAGTCATTCACACTCAACAGCCAGCTGCCCGGCATACCGCCTGCGAGCCCGTCATGAGAAAGCGCCAGTCGGGATTTGGCCTGATTGAGCTGATGATTGCGATGGTTTTGGGCTTGCTGCTGGTTCTGGGGATGACGCAGGTGTTCTTGAGTGCCCGGCAGACCTCTTTGGCTCAGTCAGCTTCCGCGCAACTGCAAGAGGATGCCCGTTACGTGCTGAGCAAAATGGCTCAGGAGATTCGCATGGCTGGCATGTTTGGCTGCTTGCCGGTGAACCACATCATCGATGCGCCTGCTGCGTTTGCGACACCCGTTTCATGGCAAGGCACTTCAAGTTCTGGAGCGCTGCACATGATCAGCGCCGACGTCGGACCTCAGTCCGGCAAGCCTGACTGGACGGTGGTGACGGACTGCAAACACCACGCGCAGGTTTTTGCTGGCGCACAGGCTGAGTGGGGGCCTGGAGAAACAGGCTTTGCGGTACGTCGGGTTACTTATCGTTTTGAGCAAGGCCAACTCAAGAGCGGGCTCAGTAACACCGTGCTACTGGACAATGTTGCCGCGTTTGAGGTGACCTTCGGTGTCTCCAGCTCAGCCAACGAGCATGCGGTTGTGCGCTATGAGTCCAGACCCGCCGATGCCACGAGCATTCGCAGCGTGCGCCTGGCCTTGACCTTGAGAGATCCCGGGGCCCGGGTAAAAGACCAGACCTACCATGTGCTGGTCGCCGTTCGTAACCGGCAGAGGTAGGAACAGTTATGCCGCCCGTATTACGTTCGCAAAAAGGCATGGTGCTGCTGGCCAGTCTGGTTTTTTTGATGTTGCTCGGTTTTCTGGGGCTTTCTGCGATGGAAAGCGCGGGCCAGCAAGAGAAAATGGCGGGTGCCATACGGGCTGCCAATCAATCATTTCAAGGGGCCGAAGCGGCGATGCACGTCGGTGAGACGTGGTTGCAAGCTCATTGGTCCGGTATGGCGGAGTGTACTTCGCCGAGCCGCTGCGCGCCCCCTGTTGAGGCGAGAAGCCAGCGTTCACCAGGGCTCGATCCTCAGTCAGGCATTAACTGGGTACAAACGCAGGATGGGTTGTATGGCATTCAGTTTCTGGGGCTCAGCATCCCGCTTTCTCAGTCTGAAAAGGACGGCTCTGTCTATCTCTATCGAATAACCGGTATTGGCCTTCGAGGGCTGTCTCGCACTGTGCTCGAAAGTGTTTATGCGCGCCATCAGGCGGTGCAGGACGGGGAGGCCGGGCCTGTCCGGCAGCGTTTTCGTCGGGTTATGTGGCGACAAATTCAATAGGGAATGAACACATGGTTAGGCCTAATACAGGTTTTACGCTGATCGAAATGATGATCACCGTGGCGATCATCGGTATCCTTGGGGCCTTTGTTTATCCGCTTTACAGCGATCATGTGAAGCGGGTGCACCGGTCTCAAATTGTCGTGATGCTCTCTGAGCAAGCCCAAAGTCTAGAGCGGTTCTACACGAAAAACGGGTTATATAGCGGTCTGCCGGATATCAGTTCTGGCAATGAGAACTACAGCATCACGTCAGACCTTTCGGATCATGCCTTTTTATTGATAGCCACACGAAAAGACGGCTCGCCCATGGCAGATGATCCTTGTGGCAACTTCACGTTGGCGCATACAGGTCTGAGCGCTATAACCCAGGCGGCCCCGGGCATCACCGCGCAGCAATGTTGGGGGCGCTGACCCATTACTTTTGAATAAGGGCTGGACTGATAGATGGCTAGGCATCAACGGGTAGTGATTGTCGGCGGTGGAGTGATCGGGCTGCTGACTGCGTTTAATCTGGCCGCAGACGTCGAGCAAGTGATTTTGCTGGAGCGCGGTGGCGTGGGGCAGGAGTCTTCCTGGGCGGGCGGTGGAATCGTGTCCCCGCTGTATCCGTGGCGTTACACCCCGGCCGTCACAGCGCTGGCTCACTGGTCCCAGGATTTTTACCCGCATTTGGCGCAGCGTCTGCTGGCGACTTCCGGGCTGGATCCGGAAGTGCATACCACGGGTCTTTACTGGCTTGATCTGGACGATGAGGCTCAAGCGCTGGCATGGGCCCGGCAAGCCGGTCGACCTTTGAGTGCTGTGGATATCGCGGCGGTCGAAAGCCATGTTCCGGTATTGGGCGGCGGTTTTTCCCGTGCTGTTTATATGAAGGACGTGGCGAATGTGCGCAATCCGCGGCTGGTTAAGTCACTAAAAGCGGCACTGCAAGCGATGCCCAATGTCACGGTTCACGAACAATCCGAGGTGCTGGGCTTTGTCAGGGAGGGGGAGCGGATTACGGGCGTCAATACGGTTAATGGCTCCGTATTGGGGGATGCGGTGGTATTGGCTGCCGGGGCCTGGAGCGGTGAACTGCTCAAGCATCTGGACATAGAACTGCCCATTGAGCCGGTCAAAGGCCAAATGATTTTGTACAAATGTGCTTCGGATTTCTTGTCGTGCATGGTTCTGGCCAACGGCCGCTACGCCATTCCTCGCCGTGATGGCCATATCTTGATTGGCAGCACGCTGGAGCATGAAGGCTTCGACAAAACGCCGACCCAGACGGCCTTGGAGAGTTTGAAAGCGTCGGCCGTGGCGTTGATTCCTGCGTTGGCGGATGCCGAGCCCGTGGCGCATTGGGCCGGATTGCGTCCGGGTTCGCCGCAAGGCATACCGTATATCGGGCCGGTCGCCGGTTTTGAGGGGCTCTGGCTGAACTGCGGGCATTACCGCAACGGGTTGGTGTTGGCGCCCGCGTCTTGCCAGTTGTTTGCAGATTTGTTGCTGGAGCGCACGCCTATCATTGATCCGGCGCCGTACGCCCCTGCAGGGCGACTCTGAGCGATAACGGCGGCTGTCTCGCAGCCTTGCGTTGGCAGGCTGCGACCCCGTTGCTCAGCGTTTGCCCGGGCCTTGCTCAAGATGGTTTTGGGTGCAATACCACTCTTGTTGTTGGCTCAGTGCGCGGTCTCGTGGCAAGTGGACGCCGCAATGGGCGCAGCGCACCATCGGTTGGGCGTTGGGGTCGACCGGTTTTTTGGTGGGGGTAAGGCCCGCATTGTATTTGCGCCACAACCACACGCCGGCAGCAATCAAGGCCACCCAGATCAGTAAACGAAACATGGCTAATCGCTATTTGAGAAAAGATGCGCCAGTTTAGCCAAGGACCGTGTAGGCGCCCAGCACCAAATGCGACGCAAAAAAAAGAGCCCCGAAAGGCTCTTTTCTTGAGTGTGACGATCAGTCGAAAAGACCGAACGTCATGTAGCTGAACCATGAACGGCTGGTGTCTTCCGATTCTGGTTCTTCGATGACATTGCCGTCTGAATCTTTAGGCTTCAGCTCGGCAGGAATAGCGTCTTTCGCATCCTGGAATTGCTTCTGCACGTCCTGGTTGGCGCGGGTTTCACCCGGTGGCAGAGGCGTGCTGGATTCGATCAGGCCCAACGTAGCCTTGCTCAACCAAGAGCGGTTGTCAGACTCGGACACTTGAGGCACAAACTGACCGTCAACCAGGCTCGGATGATTAGGGTAGTTGTCTTTGAGCACTTCAAGACTGGTGTCAGCCAGTTTGTCGAGGTGCAGGCGCTGATAAGACTCAACCATCACCGCCAGGCCGTCAGCGACCGAAGGGGTTTCCTGGAAGTTCTCAACCACGTACCGGCCACGGTTGGCCGAAGCCACATAGGCCTGACGGGTCAGGTAATAGTGGGCCACGTGAATTTCATAAGCCGCCAGCAGGTTGCGCAGGTAAATCATGCGCTGCTTGGCATCAGGCGCGTAGCGGCTGTTGGGGAAGCGGCTGGTCAGCTGGGCGAACTCGTTATACGAGTCACGGGCCGCGCCGGGGTCACGCTTGGTCATGTCCAGCGGCAGGAAGCGCGCCAGCAGGCCAACGTCCTGGTCAAACGAGGTCAAGCCTTTGAGGTAGTAGGCGTAATCAACGTTCGGGTGCTGCGGGTGCAGGCGGATGAACCGCTCTGCGGCAGACTTGGCAGCTTCCGGCTCGGAGTTTTTATAGTAGGCATAGATCAGTTCAAGCTGAGCCTGATCGGCATAACGGCCGAACGGGTAGCGTGACTCAAGTGCCTTCAGTTTGGCGGTTGCACTGGTGTAGCTGTGGTTGTCCAGATCGGCCTGTGCCTGCTGGTACAGCTCGACTTCGCTGAGGTTTTCGTCAACGACTTCCTTTGTCGACGAGCAAGCGGCGGTCAGTGCGAGGATGGCGATCAGCAGCAGGTGTCTCACTTGCATGGCGGCTTGCGTCCCTATGACGGCCGCTGTCTTGGGCGAGGCCGTCCTGTTATGATGAGCGCCCCGTGAAAAGCCTCGGGGCAAAAGACGCCGTATTTAACCACAAGCGCGCAGCCGAAACCAAAGGCTTGGCGCCGTCCTGATGAGCATGTCCGAGAAAATACTACTTCGCGCAGAGGTGCCGTCCGAATTGGGCGGCCAACGCCTCGATCAAGTCGCCGCACAATTATTCGCTGAGCACTCGCGCTCGCGCCTTTCCGCCTGGATCAAAGACGGCCGCCTCACTGTGGACGGAGACGTCATACGTCCCCGCGACATCGTGCATGGTGGCGACATCCTGGAGCTGACTGCAGAGCAGGAAGCCCAGGGTGAGTGGATCGCCCAGGACATTCCCCTCGACATCGTTTACGAAGACGATGACATCCTGGTCATCAACAAACCCGCGGGTTTGGTGGTGCACCCGGCTGCGGGGCATGCCGATGGCACTTTGCTCAATGCGTTGCTGCATCACGTACCGGACATTATTAATGTGCCGCGTGCGGGGATCGTGCATCGCCTGGACAAAGACACCACCGGATTGATGGTGGTCGCCAAGACCATCCAGGCGCAGACGCAGCTGGTTGCCCAATTGCAGAGCCGCAGTGTCAGCCGGATATACGAGTGCATTGTCATCGGTGTCGTCACCGCCGGGGGCAAGATCGACGCGCCCATCGGCCGTCACGGCCAGCAACGCCAGCGCATGGCGGTAATGGAAGGCGGCAAACAGGCGGTGAGTCATTACCGCGTGCTTGAGCGTTTCCGTTCCCACACCCACGTGCGGGTCAAGCTGGAAACCGGGCGTACGCACCAGATCCGTGTGCATATGTCTCACATCAACTTCCCGTTGGTCGGAGATCCTGCCTACGGCGGTCGTTTCCGTATCCCGCCGGCAGCCAGTGTGACCATGGTCGAATCCCTGAAGAACTTCCCGCGTCAGGCCTTGCATGCGCGCTTCCTGGAGCTGGACCATCCGACGACCGGTAAGCGCATGAGCTGGGAATCCCCACTTCCTGACGATTTTGTCTGGTTGTTGACACTGCTCAAGCAAGACCGTGAGGCGTTCATCGGATGAGCGCGTTCCTGATTCCTGACTGGCCTGCGCCGGCAGGCATCAGGGCCTGCGTGACCACCCGTGCGGGCGGCGTCAGCCAGGCGCCGTTCGACAGCTTCAACCTGGGTGACCATGTCGACGACGATCCTTGCGCCGTTGCTCAAAATCGCCAACACCTGACCCACGTTTTTAACGTACAGCCCGCTTGGCTTAGCCAGGTTCACGGGGTTGTCGTTGCGCCTGCCGATCCGTCCAGCATCGTTGAAGCCGATGCCAGCTGGACGTCCACGCCCGGCGTGGCGTGTACGGTCATGACCGCCGACTGCTTGCCTGCACTGTTCTGCAACCGTGCCGGTACACGCGTCGCTGCGGCGCATGCGGGCTGGCGCGGATTGGCAGCCGGTGTGCTTGAAGCCGCCGCGCGCAGCCTCCATGTTGAGCCCCAGGAGATACTTGTGTGGCTTGGACCCGCGATCGGTCCCGCGGCGTTTGAAGTCGGGGGCGAGGTGCGTGATGTCTTTATTAAAGACATGCCCCAGGCCGCCTCGGCCTTCGTGCCAAGTGTCAATGCCGGGCGTTATATGGCCGACATCTATGAGCTGGCGCGTCTGCGTCTGGCTCGCTGCGGTATTGAAGCTGTCTACGGCGCAGGCTTTTGCACCGTCAACGACCCGCGCTTCTATTCCTACCGGCGCAGTTCCCGTACTGGCCGCTTTGCTTCGCTGGTCTGGATCGAAACGCCGTCCAGCTGATCTGCGTCACTCACCGTACGCTTGAAACTCCCAGAATTGCCCGCATCTACTAAGGTATCTGGCAGGTTTCTTCATTCAGGAGTTTCCATCCCTCCGGCCTGCTCATAAGGAAGGTGACGAATGCGTATAGATAGATTAACCAGCAAGTTGCAATTGGCGTTGTCCGATGCTCAGTCATTGGCCGTCGGCCTTGATCATCCGGCAATTGAGCCAGCGCACTTGATGCAGGCATTACTGGAGCAGCAGGGCGGTTCGATCAAGCCTCTGCTGATGCAAGTCGGTTTCGATGTAAACAGCCTGCGTAAAGAGCTGACCAAAGAGCTCGACCAGCTACCCAAAATACAGAACCCCACCGGCGACGTGAATATGTCGCAGGACTTGGCGCGTCTGTTGAATCAGGCGGACCGTCTGGCGCAACAAAAAGGCGACCAGTACATCACCAGCGAAGTGGTGTTGCTGGCGGCAATGGACGAAAACAGCAAGTTGGGCAAGTTGTTGCTGGGCCAGGGCGTGAGCAAAAAAGCCCTTGAAAACGCCATCAACAACCTGCGCGGCGGTGAAGCGGTCAATGACCCCAATGCTGAAGAGTCCCGTCAGGCGCTGGACAAATACACCATTGACCTGACCAAGCGTGCTGAAGAAGGCAAGCTTGACCCGGTAATCGGTCGTGACGATGAAATCCGACGCACCATTCAAGTGTTGCAGCGCCGGACCAAAAACAACCCGGTCCTGATCGGTGAACCCGGTGTGGGTAAAACCGCGATTGCCGAAGGCCTGGCTCAGCGGATCATCAACGGCGAAGTGCCTGACGGCCTTAAAGGCAAACGCCTACTGTCGCTGGACATCGGTGCGTTGATCGCGGGCGCCAAATTCCGGGGTGAATTCGAAGAGCGTCTGAAAGCGCTGCTTAACGAACTGTCAAAGCAGGAAGGTCAAATCATCCTGTTCATTGACGAGCTGCACGTCATGGTCGGTGCCGGTAAAGGCGAGGGCGCCATGGACGCGGGCAACATGCTCAAGCCTGCGCTGGCGCGGGGCGAGTTGCACTGTGTCGGTGCAACCACCCTTAACGAGTACCGCCAGTACATTGAAAAGGATGCTGCGCTTGAGCGTCGCTTCCAGAAAGTACTGGTCGACGAGCCGAGCGAAGAAGACACCATCGCGATCCTGCGTGGTTTGAAAGAGCGCTATGAAGTGCACCACAAAGTCGCGATTACCGACGGTGCCATCATTGCGGCGGCCAAGCTGAGTCATCGGTACATCACGGATCGGCAGTTGCCAGACAAGGCGATTGACCTGATCGACGAAGCCGCCAGCCGTATTCGCATGGAGATCGATTCCAAGCCTGAAGTGCTGGACCGTCTGGAGCGCCGTCTGATTCAACTGAAAGTTGAAGCGCAAGCGCTCAAGAAAGAAGAAGACGAGGCGGCGAAAAAACGTCTTGAGAAATTGCAGGAAGAAATTGAGCGCCACGAGCGTGAATATTCCGACCTGGAAGAAATCTGGACCTCGGAAAAAGCCGAAGTGCAAGGCTCTGCCCAGATCCAGCAAAAGATCGAGCAAGCTCGCCAGGAACTGGAAGTGGCTCGCCGCAGCGGCAACCTGAATCGCATGGCCGAATTGCAGTACGGGATCATCCCGGATCTGGAACGCAGCCTGCAAATGGTCGACGAGCACAGCAAGACCGAGAACCAGTTGCTGCGCAGCAAAGTGACTGAAGAAGAGATCGCTGAAGTGGTGTCGAAATGGACTGGGATTCCTGTGTCCAAGATGCTTGAAGGCGAGCGTGACAAGCTGATGAAGATGGAAAGCTTGCTGCACGAGCGCGTGATTGGTCAGGACGAAGCGGTTGTGGCCGTGTCCAACGCCGTGCGCCGTTCCCGCGCTGGCCTGAGTGACCCGAACCGTCCGAGCGGCTCGTTCATGTTCCTTGGCCCAACCGGTGTCGGTAAAACCGAGTTGTGCAAGGCGCTGGCCGAATTCCTCTTTGATACCGAAGAGGCGATGGTGCGGATCGACATGTCCGAGTTCATGGAGAAACATTCCGTGGCTCGACTGATCGGTGCTCCACCAGGCTATGTGGGTTACGAGGAAGGTGGCTATCTGACCGAAGCCGTACGGCGTAAGCCTTATTCGGTCATCCTGCTGGATGAGGTCGAGAAGGCCCACCCGGACGTGTTCAACGTACTGCTGCAAGTGCTTGAAGACGGTCGGTTGACTGACAGCCACGGTCGCACGGTCGACTTCCGCAATACCGTGATCGTGATGACCTCTAACCTGGGGTCGGCACAGATCCAGGAGTTGGTAGGGGACCGTGAGGCACAGCGTGCTGCGGTGATGGATGCGGTGAGTACTCACTTCCGTCCGGAGTTTGTGAACCGGATCGACGAAGTGGTGATCTTCGAGCCTCTGGCCCGTGATCAGATCGCCGGCATCGCCGAGATCCAGTTGGGTCGCCTGCGCAGCCGTCTGGCTGAACGCGACCTTAGCCTGGAGCTGAGCCAGGAGGCTCTGGATAAGCTGATCGCGGTCGGTTACGACCCTGTGTATGGCGCACGTCCTCTGAAACGTGCAATCCAGCGCTGGATCGAAAACCCGCTGGCACAACTGATTCTCTCGGGTCAGTTCCTGCCGGGAACCACGGTAGTGGCCAGTGTGAAAGACGACGAAATCGTCTTCGCGTAAGGCGGGCAAGTGGTGCTTTAAAGGGGGCCTCGCAGTGCGAGGCCCTTTTTTTGAATTTTTTTACATAGGGTGTTGATCTGTAAGGGAAACGCGAGTAAAGTGCGCCCCGCAGTCAGTCACCAGCAACGGCAACTTGGCCCAAACCAAGGTGTCAGTTAGAAGCGCTAAATCATTGTCTTCTAACGAAAAAAAATGGTTGACAAGGGTTTGAAAGGTTGTAGAATGGCCCGCCTCAGAGACGACAACGCAGCGATGCACTGAAGTCAACGAGAATTGCAAAGAGTTACAAAGTAGTAAAGCAACACCGTTGTAGATTGAAATATGTAGTTCCGCGATAGCTCAGTTGGTAGAGCAAATGACTGTTAATCATTGGGTCCCTGGTTCGAGTCCAGGTCGTGGAGCCATTTTCAAGCCGGGGTATAGCGCAGTCCGGTAGCGCGCCTGCTTTGGGAGCAGGATGTCAGGAGTTCGAATCCCCTTACCCCGACCATTTTTGGGTCGTTAGCTCAGTTGGTAGAGCAGTTGGCTTTTAACCAATTGGTCGTAGGTTCGAATCCCACACGACCCACCATTTTTGGCTCCAGTTCGCTGGGGTTAGATCTTAAGATCAGAGGCCAAAAGCGCTGATCGCAGAAGGCGCCTCTTTGAAGGTGCCTTTTTTTTACCGGGGTATAGCGCAGTCCGGTAGCGCGCCTGCTTTGGGAGCAGGATGTCGGGAGTTCGAATCCCCCTACCCCGACCATTTTCTGCCCGGCAGTAATGGGTGTAGAAAATAAGGCGCTGATGCCAATCGCATCAGCGCCATGAAAAAAGCGTCCTTAGGGACGCTTTTTTTTTGCTTCAAAAAATCATTGTGCTGGGTACTGGCTCCTGGTCATGGCGAACCGTAGCCCCCGAAGCTACGTTCCAGAGCGCTGCAGTCGCCAATGCACGCCTGCAGACCCTGGGGGGCAGGGTTTGCAGGCGACGCTCCCATAGGCAACGGCCGCGGGAGCGTTCTGTGCTAGCGGTTAACTCCCTTTTCGTCTGCATCCTGCAAGTCCTGCAACGCTGCCGAATATTGATCGGCCTCAGACTTGGGCACCATCTGCCATGATGGCTTACGCAGGGCGTAGAAGATAAACGGGGGTGTACCTGCCACGATCAAGCCCAGCAATAAGATTCCTGCATATTCAAAGAACGGCATGCTGCTGAAGTTATTCGGTGGAATAAACCCGAAAATCAAGGCCACACAGGTTGAAAACAACCCCAGGTAGCACCAGCCATGCAGCCCTTTGAGCACGTAACCGCGTTTAACGTCTGGCTGGGTTTTACGCAGCTTCATGGCGGACATAAACATGAACACGTAAATGATCAGGTACATCAGTGCAGCCATGGCGCTGATCATCCAGAACGCATCGGATACGTTGTCGATGAAGATGTAAATCGTCGAGAGCAGCGTCACGATGAGCGCTTGTAAATACAAAATGTTCTTCTGCACGCCTTTGCTGTTCACTTTTTGCATCACCGGTGGAAGCATTCCCGCCTTGCCCACAAACAACAGACCGGTGGAAGGTCCGGCCGTCCACGCCAGTACCCCGCCCAATGCACCGATGATCAGCAAAATGGCCATGATTGGCGTGGCCCAGGGCATGTTGAAGCCTTCGAAGAAAGCCGCGTAAGCCTGAATAACGCCCGCCGTCAGGCTCGTGGAGTCCGCCGGTACCACCAGTGAAATCGCGACCGTCGGGGGGATAAACACCAACAGAATCATAAAGAAGGCCAGCAGAATTGCGCGGGGCATTTCCTTTTGCGGATTGCGCAGTTCCCGAGCGTGAATGGCGTTCATTTCGATACCGGCAAACGCCAGGAAGTTGCTGACAATCAACACCAGACCCGTGATGGCGCCTGTGAACTCACGCCACAAATCCGGATGCAGGTTGTGTGAACCTGTTTTTACGGTGGAGTGCGTGTCGAAAATCGCTGGAATCAACGCGTCCCAGGTTAAGGGCGCAGCGGATTTGTGTCCCAGTACCAGCCAGGCCACGCCCAACAGTACCAGCAGCGCGGCTGGCAGCGCCGTTCCCAAAAGCATGAACCACGACGTCAGCTTCGACAGAGTTGTCAGGCCGTTGAGGGCAACGAACGTCGACAGCCAATACAGCACAATAATCACCGCAGCCGTGAACACCCCGCTCTTGGCCAGTTCCGGGTTAATCAGGTACGCCATCGTGCTGGCTCCGAACCCGAGCACTATCGGGTACCACACCACCACCTGAATCCACATGAACCACATGATGAAAAACCCGGGTCGGTCACCATAGGCTTGTCGGACCCAGCCATAAATCCCGCCGTTCCAGCCGGTGCCCAGTTCAGACGCAACCAATGACACCGGGATAAAAAACAGTAACGCCGGGATGACATAGAGAAAAATCGAACCCAGGCCGTAAACAGCCATGCTGGGCAATGAACGAATACTGGCAACAGCGGCAACCATCATGAAACAGATGGTCAGCCATGACATGTAAGTTTTAGCTTTACTGGTGGTAGCCATATCGCCTCCCTTCACATTTTGCGTCAGTGCAGCAAGCTCAAATTGAGCGTGCGGCTAAGGTGTTCGGCAGCCAGTTGGCCACGCACGCTGTTGCCCGCAACATCCAGCGGTGGAGCAAAAGCGGCGATCGCACAGACTCCCGGCACCACTGCCAGAATCCCGCCGCCCACTCCGCTTTTGCCCGGCAATCCGACCTTGTAATACCAGTCGCCCGTGGTGTCATACAGGCCGTTCAGGGTCATTTCCGCGAGGATGGGAGCAATGGTTTTGGCCGTGACAACGCGCGTGTTGGTAACCGGGTTAACCCCGCCATTGGCCAGTGTTGCCCCCATCGTGACCAAGTCTTGGCAGGTGATCGCAACCGAGCATTGGCGGGTATACACATCGCACACCTCCATTGGGTCGGCATACAGATAACCGTAGCTTTGAAGCAGCCAGGCAATGCCGCGATTGTGCTGATTGGTCGAGGCTTCAGAGGCGTACACCTCTTCGTTGACGGTCAGATCGCGTCCGGCGAAGGCCTGGTACGTAGACTCAATCTGCGCCCAGCGCGCGGTCGCATTTTCGGCCTTGAGCAAGCTGACAGTGGCCATGGCTCCGGCGTTGACGAAAGGGTTCAGCGGCCTTCCTTTATGCAGCTCAAGGGCTACCACCGAGTTGAACGGTTCGCCAGTCGGGTCGCAGCCAATCTTGCTGCGCAAAGACTGCGGGCCGATGTCATCCAGCACATGGGCGAGCGTGAACACCTTTGAAATCGACTCAATGGCAAAGGCGTAATCAGTGTCGCCAACTTCGGCATGAGTGCCATCACAAAACATGATGCTGATGCCGAACAGGTTGGCCGGGACCGAGGCCAGATACGGGATGTAACTGGCGTTTTTTCCGTGATGGTTATTGGCAAAACGTTGATGGGCTTCATGCAGTGCGTGGGTGACTGAACCGTCAACCGTTACGGGTTGTGTTTTCATTGCGCTCGCTCCGTGCGTACGTTGGGTCGCCGGCAACTATAGGACGGAATATCCGGGCATGCCCGCAGGCAGGGCAAAGTCAAAATGCTTGTCTATGCTCTTAGCCCTACGCTGAGCCAGTGAAGAGGAGGTCGGCCAGCCACGGTCCATCACTCAAGGAGAGTTCCCATGGCGCTGCACCGCACCAAACGTCATAGCGACACGGATCCCGTTTTTGGTTCATCGGCATTGGCGCATGCCGCGGCAACCAAACTGTTCCCCGAAGCCGAGCAGTCTGCGCGCGAGGTTTACCAGCTGGTCCATGATGAGCTGTATCTGGACGGCAACGCCCGCCAGAACCTTGCGACTTTCTGCCAGACCTGGGAGGAGGATGAAGTTCACAAGCTCATGGACCTGTCCATCGACAAGAACATGATCGACAAGGATGAATACCCACAATCGGCTGAACTCGAAAATCGCTGCATTCATATGCTGGCGGATCTTTGGCATTCACCCAGCGCAGCGACCACCATCGGCACCTCCACAGTCGGCTCCAGTGAAGCCTGCATGCTGGGCGGTCTGGCAGCATTGTGGCGTTGGCGAGCGGCCCGCAAAGCAGCGGGCAAACAGACCACCACCCCGAACATGGTGTGCGGCCCGGTACAAGTTTGTTGGCACAAATTTGCGCGTTATTGGGACATTGAAATACGTGAAGTGCCCATGTCAGACGGGCAATGGTTCATGACCCCCGAGGACATGCTTGAGCGCATTGATGAAAACACCATCGTGGTGGTGCCGACTTTTGGTCAGACGTTTACCGGCCTGTATGAAACCGTGAAGCCGCTCTCCGATGCACTGGATGATCTGGAAAAACGCAATGGCCTGAATGTGGCGATTCATGTCGACGGCGCCAGCGGCGCCATGTTGGCTCCATTTTGTGCGCCGGATATTGAGTGGGATTTCCGTTTGTCGCGAGTCAAATCCATCAGCACTTCCGGGCATAAATTCGGCCTGGCGCCTTTGGGGGCGGGCTGGGTAGTGTGGCGAGACGTGCAGGACCTGCCGGAAGGTCTGATATTCCACGTCAACTATTTGGGGGGCGATATGCCGACGTTTGCCCTCAATTTTTCACGCCCGGCCGGGCAGATCATCGCGCAGTACTACAACTTTTTGCGGTTGGGCCGAGAAGGGTATGAGCGCATTCATTCGGCGTGTTACGAAACGGCGCAATTTCTGGCCCGTGAACTGGTGAAGATCGGGCCGTTTGAAATGCTGTACAACGGCGATCCACAACTGGGCATCCCGGCGCTGACCTGGCGTTTAAAGCCCGGCGTGAAAACCAACTTCTCGCTTTACGATCTGGCAGATCGATTGCGGGTAAGGGGCTGGCTGGTCCCGGCCTATAGCCTGCCGGCCAATGTTGAAAACGTCGTAGTGCAACGGATTCTGGTACGTCAGGGGCTGTCGATCGACATGGCCAAACTGTTGTTGGCGGACTTTGAGCGGGACATCAAGTTTTTTGATGAGCATCAGCCCCACGGGTTCAAAGGCCGTGAAGCCGAGGCGGGTAATCACGCAGGACGCTGATGACCGTGTGCGTTGCTATCAAAGCTGCGAGCTTTCATGCCTCGCAGCTTTGACGCATGGCCGCCGCGGCGACGGGTGGGGTCAATGCAGTTTCAGGCGTGGCTCCGTGCCGCGTCCGATGCGGCTGCCCAGCATCAGCATCAACGTGCGGAATGTGCCGTAAAGCGCCATTTGGTGCATGCGGTACAGCGAGATGTAAAACATCCGCGCCAGCCAGCCTTCGAGCATGACCGTGCCCATCAGGCTGCCCATCAAGTTACCCACAGCTGAAAAACTCGACAGTGAGATCAGCGAGCCGTAATCGCGGTAGTGGTAATCGGGCAGGTCTGATTTGCCTTCAAGGCGCATCTTCAACGATTTGGCCAACAGTGACGCTTGCTGGTGAGCGGCTTGTGCGCGAGGCGGCACCATCCTGTCGGTACCCGGTTGCGGGCAAGCCGCGCAATCGCCGAACGCAAAAATATTGTCATCGCGTGTGGTTTGCAGGGTAGGGCGCACGACCAACTGGTTAATGCGGTTGGTTTCCAGCCCGGCAATATCTTGCAAGAAACCGGGCGCACGAATACCGGCGGCCCATACCTTCAAGCTCGCGGGAATCACCTGGCCTTCTTTAGTGATCAGGCTGTCAGCCGTCACCTCGCTCACGGCCGAATTGGTCAGGACGGTAACGCCCAGTTTCTCTAGCGTCTTATGCACCGGCCCACCGATGCGCTCGGGCAGCGCCGGCAGTACACGGGGCCCTGCTTCGATCACAGTGATGTGCATGTTTTCCGGCTTGATACGGTCCAAGCCATAAGCCGCCAGTTCATGGGCCGCGTTGTGCAGTTCGGCTGCCAGCTCGACACCCGTTGCGCCCGCACCCACGATGGCCACGCTGATTTTTTCAATCGCATCGGTTTGCCCCGCATGCGCGCGCAAGTAGTGGTTCAACAATTGCTGGTGGAATTTTTCGGCTTGTTTGCGCGTGTCCAAAAACAGGCAATGCTCGGCCGCGCCTTGGGTGCCGAAATCGTTGGTGGTACTGCCCACTGCGATCACCAGCGTGTCGTAGCCCAGTTCGCGGGCAGGCACTAGCTCTTCGCCTTTTTCGTCGAGGGTTGCCGACAATGAGATCTTTTTCAGCTCGCGATCAAGACCACTCATGCGGCCCAACTGGAACTCAAAGTGATTCCATTTGGCTTGGGCGACGTAGTTGAGTTCGTCTTCGGAGGAGTTCAACGAGCCAGCGGCCACTTCATGCAGCAGCGGTTTCCAGATATGGGTCAGGTTGGCATCGACCAGCGTTACGCTGGCTTTGCCGCGCTTACCCAGGGTTTTGCCCAGGCGGGTCGCCAACTCCAGGCCGCCGGCGCCGCCGCCGACAATCACAATACGATGGGACATAGGTATCACTCACAAGGCTTGAAAAAAAATTCTGTGCCTGAGTCCCGTGGGCGAGCGCACTGCAGCTCATAGCGCCAGGTAACTCAGGAGGCGGCTCAAAAAGCCCAGACCGATCACCACAATCAGCACCACGCCAAGGAGCATCCACGGCCTGAAGGGCCGGCGCTCAACTTGGTGTTGTGGCAGTTGCAGGTACTCTTCGACACGCTGTTGGTCATCTGGTTTCAGGCGACTGGACATAGAGTTTGCCTCGTCAGATAGACGTTGCGGAATGTGTAAAAGCTACAGCAAAGGATTAACCGGGATGAAAGGAAGCATAGCCGTTGGGACCCAAAGGCTCGACCCGCAGTTCGTCGTCTAGACGAATGATCCCGCTTTCTATAACCCTTGCCGTAATGCCCCCGTGACCACGTACCGCCTGGAATGTGCCCGCGCCGAGTCGTAGCTCCAGTCGGGCGCACGGTTGGCACCAGCCGGTGGTCTCGAATATTGCGCGTCCGATGCGAAAGCGTCGGCCTTTGAGGCTGAACAAATTGATGCCGCTGACCACGATGTTGCGCCGCAAATCCTGAGGTAATACCGGGTTTTCGGTGGGACGCCCCAGCAAGGCGTTGATCACCGCCAAGTGTTCCCACTGAATCAACGTGACTTGTCGTGCATTGCGCGCACCGGGCCGGGCATGATCGCCCGTCAGTCCGGCTTCGCGACGCGCCTCCACAGCGTCCAGCACCACCAGGTCGGCGCCTGATTGAGGACGGACCCCAATCCAGCGTACGCGACCGGTTTGCGGCACTTCAGCCATCAGTGCTTGCAAAGGGCTCACAGGCTGATCCCGACATCGAAAATAATGCTGCGCCCCAAATTGCCGCGCAAAAAGTCTGGGGCGTCGGGTTGTGCAAACAGCACCCGGGCGAACGTCGGTCCAACCAGTGACAGTGAGCGCCAGCCCATGCGCAGGTACTCGGTCGGTGGCGGGAAGTGGCTGTTGAGATCGAGCACTTCGCGCTTGAGGCTGGAAAACGCAATGATGTCCAACTGCCCGAGATCAAGGTCGCGTTCACGGTAATTGGTGGCTTTTTTGTGCAGCGTCGGCCCCAGCCTTTGCAGCAACTTGCTGGCCGGAATACGTTTGGGGCGGGCCTCGCGGCGCACGAGCTGACTCAGTGAGTAGGCATTGCGGCGACGTTGCAGCTCGTCACGCCATTCATCACTGAGACGTCGCCCTTCGTCGAGCACAAAAAACACTTCAAAGCGTGCATCGCGAAACAGCACATCAGGCGGTTCCTGATCGGGCTGTGTGAAATCTTGCGTGTGGTAGCTAATGTTCAAGCCTTGCAGCAGGCGCTGGCAGACCCAACGCTCACGCTCCCATTTGCGGGCATTAGACAAAAAGGCATTGGCTTGCTCGGCCTGAATGGTTAACAGGCGTAAATAATCAGAGTCGTCCATGGGACGCAGCTTAGCCTCGAAACAGGTGTGACTGGAAGTGCGGGTGTAGACTGAGCCGCATGACATACAGGGTCATCTGACAGGGAGGGTAGAACGGTGTACGTGAACACGGTTGAGTGGGAGGTGCGTGCATGATTACCAGCCAGGTGTTATCTGCGCCAACGATGGTGATCGGCTGGTTGTTGTACGTGCCTGTAGTGCTGTGGGCCATCCTGCGGGCGCCGTGGGTCGAACTGTTTGCCGACACGCGGCGTCAGCATTTGCTGTTTGGCACGGTGTTCGCGCTGTTCTTGCTGTGGCTGGTGCGTCGCGACTTTGACACCGGCGTCTCCTATCACTTTATCGGCCTGACAGTCGTCACTTTGCTGCTGGACTGGCCGCTGGCCATCGTCGGCGCGTTGATGGCGCAAATAGGACTGGTCCTGTTGGGGCGGCAGGATCTGGCTGCAATGGGCATCAATGGCGTGCTGTTGATTCTGTTGCCCATTGTCGTCACGGAGGCCTGCGCGCACCTGGTCGAGCGCGCGCAACCACGCAACCCGTTTGTGTACATTTTTTGCTCAGGTTTTTTTGCAGCGGCGCTTGCGGCCTTGCTGTGTTTGTTGGCGGGCTTGGGCGTGCTGTGGCTGGATGGCCTGTTTGTCATGCCGGAATGGTTGGAGGACTTTATCGGTTATCTCTGGTTGATCATCTTTCCCGAGGCGTTTATCAACGGGATGCTGGTCACGGCGCTGGTGGTGTTTTGCCCGGAGTGGCTTGAAACCTTCAATCGCACGCGTTACCTCGCAGCGCCATGGAAGGATGACGGATCCAACAAATAACCTGCTTCCAAGAGGCTGCGAGCGCGTCGGTTGAATGGCTCGCAGCCTTGGGCAGCAGCGCGAATCAATGAATACGCGGCGTCAACTCTTCTGAAAACATGTCATCTTCTGCATCCGGGCTGACCGGGATTTTGTGTTCTTCACTGGCCCATGCGCCCAGGTCGATGAGTTTGCAACGGTCCGAGCAGAAAGGCCGGAATGCACTGGCAGGGGTCCACTCCACGGCAGTGCCGCACGTCGGGCAGTCTACGGTCATTGGTTTGGTCATGATTGGCCTCCACGCAAAGTTAAATAGTAGTGATGCAAGCGCTCGACTTCCGTCTGTAGCGCCTTCAAATCGTTGTCGTTGACCAGCACATCATCGGCATGGCGCAGTCGTTCTTCACGACTGGCCTGTGCCTTGAGAATGGCCCGGACTTGATCTTCGCTGGTGTTGTCGCGCAACAGGGTTCGTTGAATTTGCAGGGCTTGGGGAGCATCAATGACCAGCACCCGCTGGGTCGTCGCGTGTTGCCCGGATTCGACCAACAACGGCGATACCAGGATCGCATAGGGCGATGTCGCCTGAGCCAGGTTCTGAGCAATCTCATCGCGGATCAACGGGTGTAGCAAAGCCTCCAGCCAAAGGCGTTGCTGCGGGTCGGCAAAAATCAGTGTGCGCAGGGCGCCGCGATCCAGTTGCCCGTCGGCCTGCAAAACATCGGCACCGAAGTGCTCAGCGATTTTTTTCAGCGCCGCACGACCCGGTTCGACCACCCAGCGTGCCGCGTGGTCGGCATCCACAACATGAACGCCCAGCGCGGCAAAGTGCTCGGCCGCTGCGCTTTTGCCGCTGCCGATCCCGCCGGTCAGGCCCAGAATCCAGGGTTTGGAAGATGCGGTCTTCATTTCACGTCGCAAGTTGCCAATAGAAAGCGGTCATTTGACCACCCCAGAGCAATGCAATCCACCCGGCAATGGCCAGATAGGGGGCAAAGGGGATGGCCGTCGCGCGATGAGCGCGGCGCAACAGCAACAAACTGACGCCCACCAGCGCCCCGACCAGCGATGACAACAGGATCGTTAACGGCAAGACCGATACGCCCCCCCACGCGCCAAACAGGGCCAGCAACTTGAAATCCCCATGGCCCATGCCGTCCTTGCCCGTCATCAATTTGAACAACCAAAAAATCGACCACAAGCTCAGGTAACCCAGCGCTGCCCCCCAAACGGCCTGTGACAGCGTGGTGAAAAGTTCGAAGCTGTTGAGCAGCAGTCCGAGCCATAGCAACGGCAGTACCAGCACATCGGGCACGATTTGATGCCGGGCGTCGATCAGGCAAATGGCGATCAGGCCCCAAGTCAGCAACAGCATCCAGCCAGCCTGAAGGGTCAAGCCAAAATGCCAGGCAATAAAGCCAGACACGAGGCCGCACGCCAGCTCGGTCAGGGGGTAGCGGGGGCTGATGAGGGTTTTGCACTGCGAGCACTTGCCGCGCAAGAGCGCATAACTGAGCAGCGGGATGTTCTCCCAGGGGCGTAAGCGGTGCTGGCATTCAGGGCAGTGAGACGCCGGCAGGCACAGGTTGTAGGTCGTTTTATCGTCCGCAGGGGCAAGCCCTAGCACTTCACGGGCCTGAGACTGCCAGTCCTGCTCAAGCATTTTCGGCAATCGCCAGACCAGTACATTCAGGAAACTGCCGACCAACAGGCCCAGCAACAAGGCACCCGCGATCAACGCAGCAGGGTGGATGCTTAAAAAATCGATCATGCTCAAATCACTTGGCCCAGTTTGAAAATCGGTAAATACATGGCAATGACCAGACCGCCCACCACAATCCCCAGTACCACCATGATTGCGGGCTCCATCAGCGTTGTCAGGTTATCGACGAGGGTGTCGACCTCGCTCTCATAATAGGTGGCTACGTGATTGAGCATGCTGTCCAGTGTGCCGGACTCTTCGCCAATGGCTGTCATCTGAATCGCCATGTCCGGGAATGCGCCACTGCTGCTCATGGCCACATGAATCTGCGTACCCGTGGCAACGTGTTGCTTGAGCCGCAGCACGGCCTCTTTCAGCACACTATTGCCCGTCGCGCCTGCGACTGAGTCCAGCGCGTCGAGCAAAGGCACGCCGGCGGCCAGGGTGGTGGAAAGGGTGCGGGCAAATCGGGCAATCGCAGACAGGTGTAATAACTGCCCGGTGACAGGGATTTTCAGCAACAGGGCGTCCAGTCGATGACGCAGGGTAGCTGAGGCCTTGTAACGATGACGGACGATCACGGCAGCGCCAGCGGCGCCCAGTAAAAGCCAAAGGCCGTGGTGTTGCAATGCCTCTGACAAGCCAATCACCCACAAGGTAAAGACGGGGAGTTGCGCATTGAACGAAGCAAACACCCCTTGAAATTGCGGCACGACTTTTATTAACAGGATGCCGCTGACCAGTAATGCGACCAGCAACACGGCGATGGGATACGTCATGGCTTTTTTGATCTTCTTCTTCAGCGTGTCGGATTTTTCCTTGTAGGTCGCGATACGTTGCAGCATCACCTCCAGCGCGCCTGCTTGTTCCCCGGCTTCCACCAGATTGCAGAACAGTGTGTCGAAGTGCTCCGGTTTTTTACGCAGGGCGGCGGTGAGGCTGGTTCCGGCGGCGATGTCGCGCGTCAGTTCGATCATCAGTTGGCGCATGGCGCACTGCTCGAACCCTTTGCCAATTACCTCCAGCGCTTGCAAAAGAGGCACGCCCGACTGGATCAGCGTCGCCAGTTGGCGACTGAACAGGGTGATGTCTGACGCGTTGACAGACCTGCCAGCGCGACGGCGTGAGGTGCGTTGACGCCGAATGCTGCGCACCGTGATCCCTTTGCGCCGCAATTGGGCGCGAAGCTGGGCGTGCCCGCTGGCGCTGAGTTCCCCGGTGAGAGTGGCGCCGTGGGCATCCTTGCCTTCCCAGCGATACAAATACGTGTCGGCCATGCTGTCGTCCTTGAACAGTGGCGCGTTCAGTTGCGCCGTGCGTGTCAAAGACTAGACAGCGCCACAGTCGTCACCTGTGCCAGTGCAATTCCAAAGGTGTCAAACGCTGTTGTTCAGAAGCTTCTGACAACGAACCTTGGTAGCCTGTGCGCACTTTTTTAGCGGCTCAGCGTTGACCTTGTATCGGGTCGCCTGGCGGCGACTTATTTTTCGGAGGCCGTACATGAAACAACAACAGGGTATTACCTTGATTGAGCTGATGATCGTGGTAGCGATCATCGGTCTGATCGCGTCTTTTGCATTGCCTGCTTACAACGACCACACCATGAAAGCGCGGTTTGCTGAGGTGAACACGCTCGGCAACAGCTACAAAACGGCGGTTGCACTGTGCTTTAGCGAAACCAATGATCTGGCCCAATGCGATGCGGGCACCCACGGCATACCCGGCCCCGCAGATGCCACCGACAACCTCGCTGCCGGCATGACCGTGATTGATGGTGTGATCACCATGACCGGTACTCAAGCGGCTGGCGGCTGGACCAGCGTCATGGTCCCGGCCTTGAGTGGCGCTGGTAATGCGCTGGTCTGGACCCAAAGCGGCACGTGCCTGACCAGCGGTGCCTGCAAATAGCCACGAATTGCCCGATTTCATTGGCAGTGATAGTTTTGCTGCCACCGCCGGTGTAGCTCAGTCGGTAGAGCAGCGCACTCGTAACGCGAAGGTCGCAGGTTCGATTCCTGTCTCCGGCACCAGTCAATAAAACGCCCTGTCTTCAGCAGGGCGTTTTTTATGGGGCGCGTTTGGCCGGTTCAAGGCGCCAGGGTGACCTGATCGGCGGTCAACATTGACGTCCGAAAATGGCGAGATTCACCAAAAGTCCGGTGCTATTGTGCGGGCCATGAACACACACGACTCGCCCCACACCGCGCTGACACCGTCTACCGCCGCCTGCGAAATCGCCCGCTTGAGCCGCGATGCGCGGTTTGACGGGGTGTTTTTCACGGCCGTGCTTACCACGCGTATTTACTGCCGTCCCGTCTGCCCGGCCCGTGCGCCCAAGGCTGAGAACGTGGTGTATTACGCCAGTGCGGCGGCGGCTCAGGCCCAGGGGTTTCGTCCCTGTTTGCGCTGCCGCCCCGAGCTGGCGCCGGGCAATCTGTTGTGGTCGCACAGCGAGCACTTGGTGACGCGTGCCCTGAAGCTGATCAACGAAGGTTTTTTAGCCGATCACCCGCTGGATGTGTTGGCCGAACGTTTGAATGTAGGGGCTCGGCAGTTACGCCGCTTGTTCGTGAAATACCTGGGCGCGCCGCCCATCGCGGTGCATGCCACCCAACGGTTATTGTTTGCCAAACAACTGCTGACCGAAACCGCATTGTCGATCACTGACGTCGCCCTGGCCTCGGGGTTCGGCAGTGTACGGCGTTTCAATTCGGCGTTTGCCGAAGCCAACCATGCCGAGCCTCGGGCGTTCAGGCGCAGCCCAGCCATTCGGGCCGATGCGGCCATGGTGCTGCGCCTTGGCTATCGCCCGCCCTACGACTTCAAGGCCGTGCTGGGTTTCCTGTTCAATCGTGCATTGCCGGGTATCGAGTCTGTTGACGCCCAGAGTTATCAGCGGGTGTTCGGCCCGCCGCAATCGCCCGGGTGGCTGCGGGTCAGCGCCGCGCCGGCGGGGCAGCATGCCTTGCGCCTGGAGTTGTACAACGTCGCGCCGGCCCAACTCCTTAATGTGGTTGCCCGCATTCGCCGCATGTTCGATCTGGATGCCGACCCTCAGGCCATTGCGCAAACCCTCAGTACCAGCCCGGCACTCGCCCCGCTGGTCGAACGCTACCCGGGCTTGCGTTTGCCGGGCGGCTGGGATGGCTTTGAGGTGGCCGTACGGGCGGTGTTGGGCCAGCAAGTGAGCGTGGCTGCCGCGCGCACGTTGGCCAGCCGCATCGTGCAACGGGTTGGAACACCGGTTGAAATGCCCGGTATCCCAGGGCTCAATCGCCTGTTTCCTGCGGCGCAGCAATTGGCCGACGCCCATCTGGATCAACTCGGTATCACTCAGGCGCGCATCAATACGATCCGGGGCATTGCCCGCGCCCTGATCAATGGACAGGTCGATTTTGCGGTTGAACAGCCGCTCGAAACCTTCATCCGTCGCTGGGTGCAACTGCCGGGCATAGGTGAGTGGACCGCGCATTACATTGCCATGCGCGTGCTCAAACACCCCGACGCGTTCCCGGCGGCCGATCTGATTTTACGCCGCGAAGCCAACCCTGACGGCCCCCCGTTGAGCACCAAAGCCCTGCTCGAACTGGCCGAAAGCTGGCGGCCATGGCGGGCCTATTCAGTGATGTACTTATGGCGCGCAGCCACCGATGCGGCTGCGGCACGGAGGGTTTAACCATGACGCAGATCTACTACGCGCAAATGCCGTCGCCCATTGGTCCGCTATTTTTAGTGGCTGACGATGAGGGCCTGAGAGAAGTGCGCTTCGAATGTGAACGCCGGGTGCATGCTCCGGAGGAAGGCTGGCTGCATGCGCCGCACAAACTGGCGCACGTGCGCCGACAGCTGGACGCGTATTTTGCAGGCGAGCGCCTGACCTTTGATTTGCCGCTCAAGCCACAAGGTACGCCGTTTCAACAGCAGGTCTGGCAAGCACTGACCACTATTCCTTTCGCGGTGACCACCAGTTACGGCCAGTTATCGCAGCAGATCCAGCGGCCCACCGCGTCGCGTGCGGTGGGCGCAGCCAATGGTCGCAACCCGATTCCGATCATCATCCCGTGTCACCGGGTGATCGGCAGCAACGGCAAACTGACGGGCTTTGCCGGCGGGCTCGCGGCCAAGCAGTGGCTGCTGGAGCATGAGCGGGCGCATCAGCCCTTCGATCTGACGTAATGCGCCGCAGCCGCTGGCGCCTTACAAACTCAACCGCATCGACAGGTCGACCGCTTTGACATCCTTGGTCATGGCGCCAATCGAAATGTAGTCCACGCCCGTTTGGGCAATGGGCAGCAACGTGCTTTCATTGATGCCGCCGCTGGCTTCCAGCTTGGCTTTGCCCGCGTTCAGGCGCACGGCTTCGCGCATGTCGTCCAGGCTCAACTCGTCGAGCATGATGATGTCAGCCCCTGCGGCCAGCGCTTCTCTGAGTTCATCCAGGCTCTCGACCTCGATCTCCACCGGTTTGCCGGGCGCGATTTTATGCGCCGCGTCGATGGCCTGAGCGATGCCGCCGCAGGCGGCGATGTGGTTTTCCTTGATCAGAAACGCGTCGTACAGGCCAATGCGATGGTTATGACAGCCACCGCAGGTCACGGCGTACTTTTGCGCCAGACGCAAACCCGGCAGGGTTTTGCGGGTGTCGAGCAATTTGACCTGGGTGTCGGCCACATGGTCAGCCAACTGGCGGGCGTGGGTCGCGACGCCCGATAGCATTTGCAGGAAGTTCAACGCACTGCGCTCGCCGCTGAGCAGGGAGCGGGCCGGGCCTTCGAGGTGAAACAGCACTTGATTGGGGCTGACGCGTTCGCCATCGACAACCTGCCAATGCACGGCAACGCGAGGGTCCAGTTGGCGGAACACCGCGTCCACCCATGCGGTGCCACTGATCACGGCGGCATCGCGGGTGATGATCGTGGCTTTGGCCAGGCGTTCTGCCGGAATCAACCGCGCAGTGATGTCGCCGCTCCCAATGTCTTCGGCAAGCGCACGGCGTACGTTGGCTTCGATCTCGGCGGTGAGATCGGCCAGATGTAAATTCGGCATAACGAACTCCACAAACAAAGTGCGTCGATTATAGGGCCATGCCGCGAACGAACCCAAGGTGGCGCGCTGCACGGTGGGTAAACGGCGGCAACTGTGCTGTTTTTTAAGGTTCAGAAACGTTTTTTTCACCGATTGGCAAATGATTCAGCCAGTCGGGTAGCACAAGGCGCGTCTTTTGCAAGATAATCCGCGCCTTGTAATTGGCGTCATAGCTTTGACATGCCATCAAGTCCTAATTTCAGATCTTCCGGCGAGCGCATCTTGGGCTGGCCGGTTTCTGTTTGCGAGCGTCAAAAGCGGCTTTGTCCCGTGCACGCCCACCGCAAGCGACACATCGTTCCAGGAGGCTTGGATGCACAATGACGGGAAAGTGGGAGCTGCCCACAAGGCGATAGCGGAGCTGGCGACGCATTCGCCGCTCGCACGCCTGCCTGTCATTTTGTTGCAGGTCCATGACAAGGCAGCGCAGCAACTCAAGAGCGGCCTGCAAGTGCTGTTCGACAACGCCGACGAAACCCTGTTTGCCATGGCTGACAACGCCCGCAGCGACGCCGAGCAAAGCCTGTTTTTTGAGGCCATGCGCGATGTCAGGCTCAAGCGCAAACACATCGAACGCGGATTCCTGGACCGTTTTTTTGACGCGTTTACCCGCCTGACCCAGCCTGATGTCAGTGAGCGCACCCTGCATGGCGCCGCGCCCGCCGAGGGCACGTTCTCTCTGTTATCCAATGACCTGGAGCGCACGCAAGTCGTTAACGCGATGGTGGCGCAGGTCATGACGCGTGACCAAATGGCGCTTTGCCAACTGACCCAGCGCCTTGCAACCCTCTGTAACCTGCCGCTGGATGAGCACAATAATCCGTTGGGGCCGGCCATGTTGTGTGAGTACTTTTTGCAGGCCGAACGTGAGCAGGGCATGGACCTCAAGGTCAAGCTGATCATGCTGCAACTGTTCGAAACCTACCTGCTCAGCCACACCGGCCAGCTGTATGCCGACGCCAATCAGCTGCTGATTGCCACGGGCGTACTGCCTTCACTGGCTGACAACGACGCCTGTTGCGGGGCCAAGGCCCAGGACGCGCCGCCGCCCGCGCACGTGCAAGAAGCGCAGAATCTGGTTGGGCTTCTGTTTGAGTACATTGCTCAGGATCGAAATCTCTCGCCGGCGCTGAAAAGCCAGATTGCTTTGTTGCAGGAACCCTTGCGCAAGATTGCGCAACGGGATCAGAATTTTTTCAGCTGCGACACCCATGCGGCCCGGCGCTTGTTGAATGTGATCGCTGCCGCGGCCATCGGCTGGGACGTGCGCACCGATGAGCGCAGCGACCCGCTGTTTCGCCAGATTGAGCGCGTCGTGCAACAGCTCGCGTCTTATTCGGGCGATAACCCCGCGCTGCTGGATTCGTTGTTGCATGAGTTTTTGGTCTTCACCCAGGCTGAACGTGGCCGAATCGAGCTGTCGGAACAGCGCACGCGCGAGGCTGAACACGCGCGTCTGAAAGCGCCTGAAAAAGCGCTCGCTGCCTCACAGGCCCTCGATGAGCAAGACCATCTGGGCCTGCTGCTGGTCAGCCAGTTACGGCTGGGGACGTGGATCGAATTGCAGGAAAACGAAGAATTCCGACTGCGCTGCAAGCTGATTGCCATTTTGGAGCCGGGTGGCAAACATATTTTCGTCAACCGCACCGGCCTGAAAGTACTGGAACAAAGCCGCACCGACTTGATTGCCCAGTTGCGCAGCGGCAAGGTCTTGCTGCTGGATGACCGTTTACTCTTCGATCGTGCGCTGGAATCGGTCATTGGCAGCTTGCACCAGCGCCAGGCGCAATAAACCGTGCGACATCGGCGCCACAGATAGCTGCCAATTGAAGCGCGCATCGCGGCATACTGCGCCTTTGGTTTTTCAACGAACAAGGAGCGGTTATGCAGCTGGACCCCGCGAGCGGTTGGTGCGAAGGCGTGCACCGGTGCCCGTCGCCCAACTTCAATGAGCGCCCTGACGGCGAAATCTCCCTGTTGGTGATCCATAACATCAGCTTGCCGCCCGGGCAGTTTGCGACGGGCAAGGTCCAGGCTTTTTTCCAGAACCGACTGGACGTCACCGAACATCCGTACTTTGAAGGCATCAAGGCGCTACGCGTCAGCGCGCATTTTCTGATTGAACGCGACGGCCAGATCACGCAGTTTGTGTCGTGCCTGGACCGCGCCTGGCATGCGGGTATTTCCAGCTTTGAAGGGCGTGAGGCGTGCAATGACTTTTCGCTGGGTATCGAACTGGAAGGCACGGACGACCAACCGTTCACCGACGCGCAATATCAGGCATTGATTGCCCTGACCCGACAACTGCAACAGCACTATCCGCAAATTACCCCCCAGCGAATATGTGGCCACAGTGACGTGGCGCCGGGGCGCAAGACGGATCCGGGCCCTTGCTTTGATTGGGCGCGTTTTCGCCGTGAGCTGCCGCACACAGGAGAGAAACAATGAGTTTTGTGGTGTTACTGCTGGCGATCCTGATCGAAAAATTTTCGGCCTTGCGTCAACGTCTTCAGCGCGACAGCGGCTGGGTGCGAGAGCTGCACAAGCTGGAGGCGTCGACCCGTCTGGCAAACAGGCCGTGGTGGGTATTGGCCATTCTTGTCCTGTTGCCGGTGATGCTGCTGGGGCTGCTGCTGGTGGTGCTGGACCCCGTGGCGTATGGCTTGCTGGCCTTGCCGGTGCATGTGCTGGTGCTGGTGTTCAGCCTGGGCCGCGGGGATGTGTTGGCAGGGCTGGGGCCATTTCGCGACGCGTGGCGTCGGGGTGATTTGCAAGCGGCCGCCCATGTGGCTCAACGCGACATTGACGTGTGCGCCGACACTGGCGAGCAATTGCTGGAGAACGTGCAGGGGCACCTGCTGTGGCAGGCCTATCAAAGTTTTTTTGCCGTGATCTTCTGGTACTTCCTGCTGGGCCCGGTGGCTGCGTTGAGCTATCGCTTGCTGGCGCTGGCGGTCGAGCATGGCAAAAATCCGGAGCTGGTTGAACGTGCCCAGCAACTGCGCCATGCCTTTGACTGGCTGCCGGTGCGCCTGCTGGCGGCGAGCTTTGCACTGGTGGGTAACTTTGCCGCCGTCAGCCGCGTCATGCTGCATGAGTTGCTGAGCTGGGAAATCAGCGCCGCCCAACTGATCGACAAGGCCGGGTGCGCTGCGGCTGAAATCCCGCCCCCGCAGACCGGGCCGGAAGGGGTATCCAGCCTGGATGCGTTGTGGGAGTTATTGCTGCGCTCTGCGTTGCTCTGGTACGCCGGTTTTGCCGTGTGGACACTGTTGCTCTGAATGAATCCGCCCCGACGCACACGGCTACGGGTGTGCGTTTACCACCCAAACACAGCACAGGCATTGGCCGTACTGGCCTCGCCCAGCCGTTCGGGGCTTAGGTTCATCACTTCAGCCAGGGCTTCGCAAATGGCGGGCAGGTGCTCCGGGCTGTTGCGCTGGTTGGCGAACATGACCGGCGCCATGTCGGGCGAGTCGGTTTCCAGCACGACCGTGTCCAGCGGCAAGTCAGCCAGCACCCTGCGCAAACGCAGGGCCTGCGGCCAGGTCGCGGCGCCGCCCAAGCCCAGCTTGAACCCCAGCTTGATGTATTCGCGAGCTTCCTCCCGGCTGCCCGCGAAGGCATGAATAATCCCGCCACGTTGCAGCTTGAAGCGTTTGAGGGTGGCAATGACTTGCGCATGGCTCCGGCGCACGTGCAGCAGCGCCGGAAGCCGGAAGTCAGCTGCTAGCTGCAACTGGGCTTCAAACAGTGATTGCTGGCGTTCGCGGTCGAGCGCCGGCAGAAAGTAATCGAGGCCGATTTCGCCCACGGCGCACACTTGGCGTTGCCCGGCCAGCCGACTGAGCCATTGCCCGAGTTCGATGACGTGCTCGGGGCGATGCGTGTCCAGATACACCGGGTGCAACCCAAACGCGGCATACAACTGACTGTCGGTTTGGACCAAATCCCACACCCGTTGCCAGTTGCTCTGATAAACGCCCAGCACCACCATGCGCTCGACACCCAACGCCCGACTGCGTGCCAGCAGCGGCGCGCGGTCGGCATCGAACACCGGGAAATCGAGGTGGGTGTGGGTGTCGATCAGTTGCATGCTCAGGCCTGATGAATACGCTGCTTGAAGGTACGGGCAATGGCGTGAATGCCGGGCGCGTAGTGGTGTTCTTCAATGGCAGCCAGGGCGAGGTTGAGCGCTGTTTGGGCGATCAAGGGGTGCTGTTGGCCCATGGCATTGACCGGCAACGGCAGGAAGTCCAGCAACTGCGTGTCACCAAAGGTCGCCAGGCGCGTAGGTGCTGCGTGTTCCGGGTGATCGAGCAAGGCGTCAAACATGCCTTGCAGCAACACGTACGACGTCGTGACCAACGCGTCAGGGAAATGCCCCAGACGTGCCAGTAATTCATCAATGATGCGTCGACCGCATTCGCGGCTGAACGCAGTCCCGTGCTCGATCAGCACTTCACCGTCAAAACCTTCCAGGGCTTGTTTGAACCCTGCCGCGCGGGCCTGGCTGACGCTTAGCTCTGGGCGTGCGCCGATCAACGCAATTTGACGCGGCATCGGCTGCAAAAGGCTGCGGGTCAAGGCCATGCTGGCTTCGCGGTCATCGCTGATGACTGAGCAAAAGCGGTCTGCTGGCAACGTGCGGTCAATCGCGATGATCGGCATCCCCAGATCTTGCAATTGACGGTAGCTGTCGTCTTCTTCAGGCAAGCAACTGGCCACAAACAGGGCATCGCAGCGGCGCGCACGGAACAGTTTGAGCAATTGGCGCTCACTCTCGGGCGCGTCGTCTGAACTGGCGATCAGCAGTTGATAGCCACGGGCCCGGGCGCCTTGTTCCAATTGCTTGGCAATGCGCGCGTAACTCGGGTTTTCGAGGTCGGGAAGGATGAAACCCAGGGTGCGGCTGTGGCGGCTACGCAAACCCGCCGCTTGCGGGTTGGGCGTAAAACCATGTTCTTCAACCACAGCGCGCACCCGTTCCACCGTCGTGCTGCTGATGCGTTGCTGTTCAGCCTTGCCATTGATGACATAGCTGGCGGTGGTCACGGAAACACCTGCCAGTTGAGCGATATCGCTGAGCTTCACGCCGATAATTCCTTATTTTTTGTAGTACATGCCGACATTCTGGCCAATCCTACCCGATAAAGGCAGCCGACCAACGTCTGCCTTATCGCTACTGTATTTTTTTACTGCATCGTCTACCTGACGCGAGTCAATGCGACAGGTTGGGCTTCAAGCGCGGACGATTATGCAGTAACGTGCCGCACATTCATGATTAAACGTTTCAGCAAGCCTGTTTAATCGACGTAAGCCTCAGGTTGATGTGCGTGCCACACATCCGGTGACACACTTGGGGGCGAGCGGCCTAAGCTGACTTAATTCAAAACAATACCGGGCGCCACGGAGCGCCAGGAAAGGAGAACGCATGCTCGAGCTCACCATAGAGCAGATATCCATGGGCCAGACGGCTGTGGATAAGTCTGCTGCGTTGCAATTACTCGCCGAGAAGCTGGTCGCTGATGGCTTAGTGGCCGAAGGCTATCTGGACGGTTTGCGAGCGCGTGAAGCTCAGGGCTCGACCTTTCTGGGGCAGGGGATCGCGATTCCCCATGGCACCCCTGAAACCCGCGACCTGGTGTTCACCACCGGCGTGCGCCTGTTGCAGTTCCCCGAAGGCGTGGACTGGGGCGACGGGCAAATCGTGTACCTGGCCATCGGCATTGCTGCCAAGTCCGACGAGCACTTGCGTTTGTTGCAACTGTTGACCCGTGCCTTGGGCGAAACCGATCTGGGCGAAGCCTTACGACGCGCGAGTTCGGCCCAGGCCCTGCTCAAATTGCTTCAAGGCGCGCCTCAGGAACTGGCGCTCGACGCGCAAATGATTGGCTTGGGCGTCTCGGCAGACGACTTTGAAGAGTTGGTCTGGCGCGGGGCACGTTTGCTGCGTCAGGCTGAATGCGTCGATAACGGCTTCGCTGCGGTGTTGCAGCAGGTTGAAGCGCTGCCGCTGGGGGATGGCCTGTGGTGGCTGCACAGCGAGCAAATGGTCAGGCGGCCGGGGCTGGCTTTCGTCACGCCCGACAAACCGATCCGCTACTTGGGCCAGCCGCTCAGCGGTCTGTTCTGCCTCGCCAGCCTGGGGGAGGCTCACCAGGCCTTGCTGGAGCGGCTGTGTGCCTTATTGATCGAAGGCCGCGGTCACGAATTGGGCAATGCCACCAGCCGCCGCGCCGTGCTTGAAGTCTTGGGGGGCGAATTGCCGGCCGACTGGCCGAGTGCGCGTATTACCCTCGCCAACGCGCACGGGCTGCATGCGCGCCCGGCTAAAGTGCTCGCGCAGTTGGCCAAAAGTTTTGAGGGCGAGATTCGCGTCAGCATCGTGGGGGGCCATGAGTCGCCCGTGTCGGCCAAAAGTTTGAGCAAGTTGCTGAGTCTGGGGGCCCGTCGCGGCCAGGTGCTGGAGTTTGTGGCCGAGCCGGGCATTGCCAGCGACGCGCTACCCCCCCTGCTGGCGGCTATCGAAGAAGGATTGGGCGAAGACGTCGAGCCGTTGCCAGCCCTCAGCGAAGCGCCCGTCCCCGTAGCGGACGTGGCTCACGTGCTGACCGCCCCGGCGCCCGGCAGTGTGATCAACGCCATCCCGGCCGCCCCGGGCATCGCGATTGGCCCGGCGCATGTTCACGTGCTGCAAGTGCTGGATTACCCGGTGCGCGGTGAATCGTCCGTGGTGGAGCGCGAGCGTTTGCAACACGCGTTGACCGAAGTACGTCAGGACATCGAAACGCTGATTCAGCGCAGCCAGTCCAAGGCCATTCGCGAAATTTTCATCACCCATCAGGAAATGCTCGATGATCCCGAGCTGACCGATGACGTCGATAACCGCCTCAAGCAAGGCGAAAGCGCTGAAGCGGCGTGGATGTCGGTGATTGAAGCGGCGGCGCGTCAGCAAGAGGCGTTGCAGGATGCGCTGTTGGCCGAGCGTGCCGCCGATTTGCGCGACATTGGCCGCCGCGTGCTGGCGCAGTTGTGCGGCATCGAAACCCCGCCCGAACCCGATCAGCCTTACGTGCTGGTGATGGATGAAGTGGGACCTTCAGACGTGGCGCGGCTCGACCCGGCGCGGGTGGCGGGCATTCTGACTGCGCGCGGTGGTGCGACGGCCCACAGTGCCATCGTCGCCCGTGCGCTGGGCATTCCGGCGCTGGTCGGTGCAGGCGACGCCGTATTGTTGCTGGCACCGGGCACGCCCTTGTTGATCGACGGTCAGAGCGGACGCCTGCATGTGGCGCCGGACGCCGAGGCCCTGCAACGCGCAACGCTAGAGCGTGACAGTCGTGAACAGCGTTTGCAGGCCGCCAGTGCATTGCGCCATGAGCCTGCCGTGACCCGCGACGGGCACGCGGTGGAAGTGTTTGCCAACATCGGTGAAAGCAAAGGCGTGGCCAGTGCCGTCGAGCAAGGAGCTGAAGGCATCGGTCTGCTGCGCACCGAGCTGATTTTCATGGCCCATTCCCAAGCCCCGGATGAAGCCACTCAAGAAGCCGAATATCGCCGGGTTCTGGATGGCCTCAACGGCCGCCCGCTGGTGGTGCGTACGCTGGACGTGGGGGGCGACAAGCCGCTGCCGTACTGGCCGATTGATAAGGAAGAAAACCCGTTTTTGGGCGTGCGCGGCATTCGTCTTACGTTGCAGCGCCCGCAGGTCATGGAAAGCCAGTTGCGCGCCTTGTTGCGTTCGGCCGACAACCGCCCGCTGCGCATCATGTTCCCAATGGTCGGCAGCGTGGCCGAATGGCGCGCTGCCCGCGACATGACCGAGCGCTTGCGTCAGGAAATCCCGGTCGCTGACCTGCAACTGGGGATCATGATCGAAGTGCCGTCTGCCGCCTTGCTGGCGCCGGTGCTGGCCAAAGAGGTGGATTTCTTCAGTGTCGGCACCAACGACCTGACGCAGTACACGCTGGCCATCGACCGTGGCCATCCGACCTTGTCGGCTCAGGCCGACGGCTTGCACCCGGCTGTCTTGCAACTGATCGACATCACCGTGCGCGCCGCCCATGCCCATGGCAAGTGGGTGGGAGTGTGCGGCGAACTGGCGGCTGATCCGCTGGCCGTTCCCGTGCTGGTCGGGCTGGGGGTCGATGAACTGAGTGTGTCGGCGCGCAGCATTCCCGAGGTCAAGGCGCGGGTACGCGAGCTGAGCATGGACCGTCTCAAAACCCTGGCCGCCGACGCATTAGGCGTGGGCAGCCCGGACGAAGTACGTCAATTGGTGGAAGCGCTCTGATGGCCAAGATTCTGACCCTCACCCTCAACCCGGCGCTGGACCTGACGGTGCGCGTGGCGCACTTGCAGCCGGGCGACGTCAATCGCAGCCAGGCGATGCTGACCCATGCGGCCGGCAAGGGCGTCAACGTGGCGCAAGTGCTGGCGGATCTGGGCCACACACTCACCGTGAGCGGCTTTCTCGGTGAAGACAATCAACACGCCTTCAATGCGCTGTTTGCCCGTCGCGGTTTTGTCGACGCGTTTATCCGCGTGCCCGGTGAGACCCGCAGCAACATCAAACTGGCCGAAGACGATGGCCGTGTCACCGACATCAACGGGCCGGGCCCGCAGGTCAGCGAGGCCGCGCAGCAAGCCCTGCTCGACACGCTCGACCTGATTGCCGCCAGCCATGACGCTGTGGTGGTCGCGGGCAGTTTGCCGCGAGGGGTCAGCCCGCAGTGGCTGTATGAACTGCTGCTGCGGCTAAAGACCATGGGCTTGAAAGTGATTCTGGACACCAGCGGGGAAGCCTTGAAACACGGTTTGAACGCGGGACCGTGGCTGATCAAACCCAACACCGAAGAACTGAGCGACGCGCTGGGCGCGGATATCAGCAGTTTGGCGTCACAGGTCGCAGCGGCAACCCGCCTGCACGCCCAGGGCGTCGAGCACGTGGTGATTTCACAAGGGGCCGAGGGTGTGAACTGGTTCAGCCATGGCCCGACCTGGCACGCATTGCCGCCCAAAGTGAGTGTCGCCAGTACCGTGGGTGCTGGTGATTCACTGCTCGCGGGCATGCTGCACGGCCTGCTCAGCGGCCACTCCCCTGAACAGACACTGCGCACTGCCACGGCGATTGCCGCGATGGCGGTTACCCAGATCGGTTTTGGTATCAGCGATAGGGCGCAACTGGCGACACTCGAACGTGGCGTGCGCGTGCATCCCCTGACAGAAGAACAAGAGGCAAGCTCATGAAATTAGCCATTGTGACGGGTTGCCCCAACGGCATGGTAACCAGCGTGTTGTGTGCCCGATTGCTGGACGCCGCGGCGCAGCGTCAGGGGTGGAGCACCAGTGTCGAAGTGCATGACCCCAAGCACCCGGAACGCCAATTGTCGGCAGCCACCATCGACGAGGCTGAGTGGATTCTGGTGGTCAGCAGCACACCGCTGGACATGCAGCGCTTTATTGGCAAACGCATATTCCAGAGCACCCCGGCTCAAGCCTTGCAGGATGTGGAAGGGATACTGCGTCGGGGCGTTGAAGAAGCGCAGGTCTACACGGCGGTCGATCCCGTTGGGCAAGACGCAGCGCCTGCCCATTCCCATGCCCCCAAAATCGTCGCCGTGACGGCGTGCCCGACCGGCGTGGCCCACACGTTCATGGCCGCCGAAGCCTTGCAGCAAGCGGCCAAGCAACTGGGCTATGAGGTGCAGATCGAAACCCAGGGATCGGTGGGTGCCAGAAACCCGCTGAGCGCCCAGGCCATCCGTGAAGCCGATGTGGTGTTGCTGGCCGCTGACATTGAGGTGCCCACCGAGCGTTTCGCCGGCAAAAAAATCTACCGCTGCGGGACGGGCATTGCCCTTAAACAATCGCAAGCCACACTGAAAAAAGCCTTGAGCGAGGGGCGTGTAGAGAGCGCGGCGTCCGGCGCCGAGGCGCCTGTCAAATCGGAGAAGACCGGGGTCTATAAGCACCTGCTGACGGGTGTGTCGTTCATGTTGCCGATGGTCGTGGCGGGCGGTTTGCTGATCGCCCTGTCATTCGTCTTCGGCATTACCGCGTATAAAGAGCCCGGCACATTGGCCGCCGCCTTGATGCAGATTGGCGGCGATGCCGCGTTCAAATTGATGGTGCCGCTGCTGGCGGGCTACATCGCTTACTCGATTGCCGACCGTCCGGGCCTGGCGCCGGGGATGATTGGCGGCTTGCTGGCCAGCACGTTGGGTGCAGGTTTCATTGGCGGCATCATTGCCGGTTTCATTGCCGGGTATTGCGCCAAAGCGATCAACCGCTACGCGCGTCTGCCGCAAAGTCTGGAAGCGTTAAAGCCAATTCTCATCATCCCGTTATTCGCCAGCCTGTTTACCGGGCTGGTGATGATCTACGTGGTGGGCAAACCGGTGGCGGGCATGCTCGAAGGGCTGACCCACTTCCTCGACAGCATGGGCACCACCAACGCGATCCTGCTGGGCGTGTTGTTGGGCGGCATGATGTGCGTCGATCTGGGTGGCCCGATCAACAAAGCGGCGTACGCGTTTTCTGTCGGGTTGCTGGCTTCGCAAAGTTATGCACCGATGGCGGCCACCATGGCGGCGGGCATGGTGCCGCCGATAGGCCTGGGTATCGCGACCCTGATCGCGCGTCGCAAATTTGCCCAGACCGAGCGTGAAGCCGGCAAGGCAGCGATGGTACTGGGGATGTGTTTCATCTCGGAAGGCGCGATCCCGTTTGCGGCCAAAGACCCGTTGCGCGTGATCCCGGCGAGCGTGCTGGGTGGCGCGTTGACCGGAGCGTTGTCGATGTACTTCGGCTGCAAGTTGATGGCCCCGCATGGCGGGCTGTTTGTGATGTTGATCCCCAATGCCATCAACCACGCGCTGCTGTACTTGCTGGCCATTGTGGCGGGCAGTGTGCTGACAGCGGTGGTCTATGCCGTGATTAAACGGCCGGAGCCAGTGGAAATGGCGTTGGAAACGGCTTCTACCTGACTCATCATTACGCTGAGCATAAAAAGCCCCTGCCTTATTTAATAAGCAGGGGTTTTTTATTGTGCCTGTTCGAGGGCGCAAAGGAGGTGCTTGATGCGTGGGTAAACGCGGGTGTAGTTTTATAAATGAACCGGTCTTTACGGTTTATTTTATTAACCAAACCTGAGTTGATAATTATGAAGAGCTATAACAATTCTAAAAAACTGTTCAAACGTATTATTTCAGCATCGCTGGGTGTTTTGTTTTCTACGTTCATGACGTTCAGCGCGACGGCTTCTGCCGCCGCTTTGTGTGAGGGTAAATGGGTGTTGGTGGGTGGCGTACCCTGCGATATGTTGCCCATTGGCGGGGGAAGCGTGACCTGTTTGTTTTTCGGCAAAGATATTAATGCGAATGGCACGATTGAAGGTAACTCGGCCGATGTGTGCACGCTTTTGGATGCCAATAATAGCCAGCGCAGTTTTCCCTGTGTTGACGCGTGCAACTACACCAATAATTGCGAACTTAAACACTGCATGAACACGGACTCTATTATGGATGCCCGAAAAGAAGCCGGATTGCCTATAAAGAAAACAGAATAGACGGCATGACGTGACGCGATGTTCTGAATGCCCCTCAGCCGCTGTTAAAGGCTGAGGGGTATTGATCAGTAAACGTCTCTCTTATAACGACCCTGTTCTATCAGGCGTTCCAATGCTTCTGCTCCCACGATGTCGATCAATGCCTGATCAACCCCCGCCGCCATGCCTTGCAAACTGCCGCAGATGTAAAGGGCAGCCCCTTCAGCGAGCCACTGCCGGATCTCGTCAGCCGCTTCGCGAACGCGGTCCTGCACATACACTTTCTGCGCCTGATCCCGGGAGAACGCCAGACTCAGGTGCTCCAGATCCCCGTTGGCCAGCCAGCCATGCAGCTCTTCGCGGCAGTAAAAGTCATGGGCGGCATTGCGCTCTCCGAAGAACAGCCAGTTACGCTGTTCGCCCGCAGCGATCCGGGCCTTGAGCAGGCTGCGCAAACCGGCCAGACCAGTGCCGTTGCCGATCAATATCAGCGGGCAAGCTTCAGCAGGCAGGTGGAAACCACTGTTGCGGCGCACGCGCAGGTTGATGCTCGACCCCACAGGCGCGTGCTCTGTCAACCAGCCTGAACCAATCCCCAGACTCCCGTCCGCATGCCGTTCCTGACGCACGATGAGTTGCAGCACGCCATCCTCCGGGATCGAGGCGATGGAGTATTCGCGCATGTTCAACGGGATCAAGGCATCGACCAACGCTTGTGCATGCATGCCCACCAGATGCCCGCGGTTTTCCGGCAGTTGGCGGCTAGCAAGAGCTTGAGCCAGTGTTTCTTGCAGGCCTGCCAGTTGTACCGGGCTGTCGGCGCTCAGGCCAAGGCCTTCAAGGAAGTGTTCAACTGCCCACGCACACTGGCGCGGCATGACCTCGACCAGATCGCCGGCTTGCCAGCGGTAATGGGCGTCAGGCGCACGCAACCCCAGCAGATACACGCTGGAGCCGCGGCTGCCGGGGTTGATCAGGTCGCGCTGTTCAAGGGTCCAGTTGTTGTAGCTGGGCGCTTGCCACGGGACACTGGGTGCGCCTCCCGTCAGTTGGCTGAGGTGTTGTTGCCACTGATGCAGCGCATCGGGGTCGCCGCTGTCGACCTGCACCGGGCTGAACAATGCCTGCGCGCCGCGCTCGCTGAGCCACTGTTGAATGCGTGTCGCAAACCCGCAGAAGTGCGGGTATTGGCGATCACCCAAGGCCAGCACTGAATACTTGAGCGTGCGCAGGCTTAAAGGTTGGCCCAGCACGTTGCGTTCAAAGCCCCGGGCGTTGTCCGGCGCTTCACCGTCGCCAAAGGTACTGACCACAAACAGGGCGTTGCCCGCGTGCTGCAAGTCTTTTTCACTGAGTGCCGCCAACGGCTGCACCCGTACCGGTAGCCCTGCCGACTGCAACTGGCCTGCCGTTTGCCAGGCCAGTTGTTCGGCAAATCCGCTTTGACTGGCAAAGCCGATCAACCAGGAAGACGCATCGCTGCTGTTGCCAGCCAACCCTTTACGGGCCTCTTTGACCTGACGCTTTTTGCGGCGTCGATCCAGATACAACAACCAGCCGGTGATGAAAAACAGCGGCATGGTCAAGCTGGCGACGGTGACCAGGATGCGCCCGGTCAGGCCCCAGTAACTGCCGACGTGCAACGCGTAGAGGCTGGTAAGCAGTTGCGCCTTGTAGCTTTTATCGTCGTAGCGCTCGTGCTTTTTGATCGCGCCGGTGGTCGGGTCAAGCACGATCTGGTTGAAAGCACGCTCATGGGGCGAGTCGGTTCTCAGGTAGAACACGGTCGCAGGCTGACCGGCCGCCGGTGGCATGCGCACGTTGTACAGGCTCAGCTCAGGGCCAGCGGCTTTTTGAATGCTGGCCCAGATTGCCTCGTAATCGGCCACGGGAGCCGGCCCGGCCGGGCCGCGCTGGCCACGGCCGCCTTTGCGTTGCTCGCCCTGATGCGAATCACCAAACAGTGTTTGTAAGCCTTTGTTGTACCACTCGTAGGACCATGACAACCCGGTCAACGCAGCCAGCAGATAGAAGACCATGCACCAGGTGCCCGCCACTGCGTGCAAATCCCAGTTGAAGCTACGGCCTTTTTTCGCCCAATCGAGCGTCAGCCATGCGCGCCAGTTCAGCGCTTTACGCGGCCAGCGCAGGTACAGTCCGGAGAGGCAAAAGAAAATCAGCATCAAGGTGCAAGCGCCGGTGATTTGCCGCCCGGTTTGGCCCATGGCCAAAAAACGGTGCAATTGCAGCATCAGGCCGAAGAAATCCTGACCCACGGCGTCGCCCTGATAAGTCCCGGTGTAGGGGTCGACATAGCGCATCTGCCCACGTCGCTCGCCCGGCGGCGGGGTGAAGAACACGCGGGCGGCGCTGTCACTGTCGATACCGACCCACAACATCGCGACCTGCTTGCCCTCCGTGGCCTCGACCTTGCGCACCAGCTCGGCAGGTGGCAGCACGCCGCTGTCGAGTTTTTCGACCTTGAGTACAGACGGGTTGAGCGCGTTCAGCAGTTCGTCCTGAAACGACACCACTGCACCGGTAATGCCCATCAGGGCCAGCACCAGACCGGCGGTTATCCCGAAAAACCAGTGCAGTTGAAACAGTGTTTTCTTGAACACAACGACCGCCTTGCTTGCTCAATTGAATGCTTGTTTTATACGTCGAGACCGAAAGTGATCCGGCTTGCACACAAAAGCCCCGGCCATGGGATGGACGGGGCTTGGTTTAACGTGACATCTGGTTAGAAGTGGAAATTGGTGGTCAGCAAAGCCGTACGGCCCGGTGCCTGATTAGCAAAGTGGGTCGAGAAGGCTTTGTCGTAGTAGGTCTTGTCGGTCAGGTTTTGTACGTTCAGTTGCAGGTCGACGTTTTTGCTCAGCTTGTAACTGGCCATGGCGTCGTAGCGCGTATAAGACGGCACATAGGTGGTGTTGGCAACGTTGCCGAACACGTCGTCTACATAGAACGCGCCGCCACCTACAGTCAGCTTGGGCGTGATGGCGTACGTAGTCCACAGGCTGGCGCTGTTGCGCGGCGTGTTAGGCAGCTTGTTGCCATCGGTAGCCTTGTTCAACGGGCCGCCGTCCTGCTGTTTGGCGTCAAGGTAGCTATAACCGGCGAACACTTGCCATTTGTCGGTGATCTTGCCGCTGGCAGACAACTCGATGCCGTCTACACGGGTTTTACCGGCGTTTTCGTAAGATGCAGTGTCGACCTGAACTCGGGTGTTTTCTTTCTCTGTACGGAAAATAGCAGCGGTCAGAGAGAGGCGGTCATTGAACACATCCCACTTGGTGCCGAGCTCGTAGTTAGTTGTTTCTTCGGGCTCAAGGTCACTACTGGCGAATGCTCCGCTGCGCTCAGGAGAACCTGAAAGTGCGTTACCTTCCATGCCTTCACCCAACATTGATCCGGGTGGGGTAGCTGACGTGGCGTAAGAAACATAGATGCTTCCGTTCGGTCTTACTTTCCAGACCAAGCCCAGTTGGCCGGAGAAGAAGTCGCTGGTGTCTTCACCTTTATAGGTCACCGGTGCTTTGGTTTTTGAATCCAGTGCGTGAGTTTTGTACTGGGTCTCGAAATGGTCGTAACGAAGGCCCATGTTCAGTAGCCACTCAGGCGACAGTTCCAGCGTATCCATTACATATAGAGCGCGAGTATTGCTGGACGTGGCCGTTCCCAGATAGTTGCGCGAGATTGCGCCGCTCCATGGGTCGTTCGGTGTCGGGTTACCCAGAGAGGTGCAGTTATAACCACTTGGTGATCCGATCATCCCCGGCGTGCAGCTTGAATCAGCGACACTGGTGCTGCCAATGGTATCGGTATTGACGTTATAAGAGGATCTGTCGCTGGTTTCGCGGCTAATTTCAATCCCGGTGGAAAAACTGTTCTTGAAGCCTGCAACGTAGAAATCACCAAACAGATCTGTTTGGTTGGTTGTCGTCGCAGTATTGCTTACTCGCGAGTTGGCTCTGCGCCAAACGCTGCCATTGTTCACGTTGCCTTTGCTGTCATCCGGCTGCGTCAGGATGTAGTCCTGCATGCTGTTGCCATGACGCAGCGTATTTTTGACAGTCAGGCTGTCATTGAAATCATGCTCGAAGGCCAGTGTTGTGATATCGGTCCGGGTTTTGCGGAAGTCACGATCAGTCAAACCGTAAAAGTTCGTGCTGTCGCCGCCGTCGTTCGGCTTGTCGGGGCTCGCGGCAGTGTGAGTCTTGCCCACAGAGAAACCGTAAGGAATGCCTGAGTCCGGCAGGTCATTACTTTCCATGTGGTAGTAATCGATGTTAACGCGCGTGTCAGTGCCCAGGCCAAAGGCCAGCGACGGGGCGATACCCCAGCGGTCGTAGTTAACGTTGTCACGTCCGGCAACGTTGCTTTCGTGGCTCATCAGGTTTAAACGGCCTGCTACTGTGTCGCTGAACTGGTAGTTGCCATCCAGTGTGTAACGCTGGGTTTGATCCGAACCCCAGGTATAACCCGCATCGAAAGAATTACCCAAATGAGCTTTTTTGCTCACGAGGTTGATGGTGCCGCCTGCCGCGCCACGTCCGCCGAAGGCAGAGTTCGGTCCCTTTGCGACTTCGATGTTTTCTACGGCAAAGATTTCGCGGCTTTGTGCGCCGGTGTCGCGCACGCCATCCAGATAAGTATCACCCTGGGCATCAAAACCACGAATGAAGGGGCGGTCGCCTTGCGGGTTGCCACCTTCGCCAGCGCCGAACGTAACACCCGGAACGGTGCGCAAGGCGTCTTGCAGCGAAGTGGCCGCAGTGTCTTTGATCAGTTGCTGCGGGATCACGGTGATCGAGCGCGGGGTGTCGATCAGGGGGGCCGTGTATTTTGGGGAGTCTGCCTTTTCAGTTTGATAGGCGTCCTGCTGCTCCCCCGTCACGGTGGTTGCGCCAAGGGAAATACTGTTGCCCTGTGCCTTGCTTTCGGTGCTTTCAGCCGCCTGAGCCATGTGCGCGGCAGAGGTTGCAGTGATTGCTACACCGATGGCCGAAGCCAGCAAACGCGGCGAGCTGACAGGTATTTTTATTGGTTGGCGCAACATCGTTAGATCCCTTCCCCCAGAATTTGAGCAGAGAAATATAGTGCAAACAATTCTGCCTATCAATTGAGATCAATTACTATTAGCGCGAAATTTACATTCTTTACAATTTTGCTTTACGGTTTTTTCACACTCGTTCGTCTCCTGCCTCGATCAGCGTTTTACACGATCAATAAGAATCAATACCATTGCCATCTCTTTGCTATCAGGTACTGCGTCATGCTCCTGCATATTCCCGGCTTGTTTACCCGTGAAGAAGTCCTGCGTATTCGCGAGGCACTGGAGCAGGCGGACTGGGCTGACGGCAAAATCACGGCCGGCTATCAGTCCGCCAAGGCCAAGCACAATCTGCAATTGCCGGAAGGCCATCCGCTCGCCAAAGAAATTGGCGCGGCCATGATTGATCGGCTGTGGCAGAACCCGCAGTTCATGTCAGCCGCCTTGCCGCATAAAGTGTTCCCGCCGTTGCTCAACTGTTACACGGCAGGCGGCAGCTTCGACTTCCACATCGATAATGCGGTGCGTCAGCCCAAGGGCAATCCTGAGCGGGTGCGCACGGATTTGTCGTCGACCCTGTTCTTCAACGACCCCGATGATTACGACGGCGGCGAACTGGTGATTCAGGACACATATGGCGTACAGCACGTCAAATTGCCCGCTGGCGACATGGTCTTGTACCCCGGCACCAGCCTGCACAAGGTCAACGCCGTCACGCGGGGCACCCGGTTTGCCTCCTTCTTCTGGACCCAAAGCCTGGTGCGTGAAGACAGCCAACGCACGCTGTTGTACGAAATGGACGGCGCGATCCAGCAACTGACCCGTGACGTGCCTGATCACCCTTCGCTCATTCAGCTCACCGGCACCTACCACAACCTGCTGCGCCGCTGGGTTGAGGTATAACCCATGAGTTTTCAACTACGCCGCCAGGAATTGCTCGATGGCGAACAGCTCAGCGCCATGTTGGCTGAAAATCCTGCGCGGGCGGCTCAGGCGATCCTGCTGGCAGCCAAGCAAGGCATCGTCGATGGCCAGGCGTTGCTGGGGCAGATTTTGCTCGACGGGCAAGGCATCGAACGTGACCCGGTGTTGGCCAGGCGCTGGTTCCAGATCGCAGCCAACGCGGGCCACCTGATGGCGCGCAACATGCTCGGTCGCTGTTGGGAGCATGGTTGGGGCGGGCCTTCGGATCTGACTCTGGCCAGTCTGGAATACCGTCAGGCAGCCGAAGCCGGACTGGACTGGGCCATGTACAACTACGCCAACTTGCTGGCCACGGGGCGCGGCGTAGCAGAGGATCAGTTTGCCGCCATGGCCTTGTACCGGCAGGCGGCTGAGCTGGGGCACGCCAAGTCGATGAATTTGCTGGGCCGTTATCTGGAGGACGGTCAGTACTGTGCACAGGACCTTAAAGCCGCCTGGCAGTGGTACCAACGTTCGGCTGAGGGCGGAGATTTTCGTGGGCAGTTCAGCCATGCCGCTGTCCTGGCTCAACGTGGGCAAGTCGACGAAGCCCTTGAATGGTTGCGCAAGGCGCTCGCTGGCGGGAATCTGAATTTTTTGCGCGTTGCTCAGCGATCCCTCATGGAGGCGCCGGATGCGCGCATTCGTTCAATGGCCTCAGACTTTGCACAGCGCGTGGCACAACTTCAACTCGCGTGATCAGATGCCGTTCTGGCAGGCGCAAGTTTAAAGAAGATCTGCGTTAAATAGTTATTGCACTACAGACGCAATAGTAATAGTTAGTGCAATGGTCAATAGCGCTGTCACGCAGCGCACTCTCTTACAGGATTTAGCGCTTGGCCTGTATTGCGGGCGTCGTGGTTAGGCTTAGTCTTGTTCATCTGTATTAATTGAACAGGAGTTGCACGATGTCTGAGCATTATGTCGATGAGTTGGAATCTATTGTCGGGTCTGAATTTTATGAACAATCGGGCGTGTTCGAGCAATCGATTGTCGTACCGTTGCGCTTTATGCAGTATTTGGCGGGTGTACGCATAAGTGGAATTCCTCGTGCCGACAGAGGGTTTTTATTTAGGCGCACGGATATTGAAAATATTCGATTATATGTTGACCATGCACGCCTCCTGCCCACGACTCTTGAGAGCGTAAAGCGGCTGTATCCCCCACGGGCTGTGGGTCTGGAAGGACTTGAGCCGGAACAAATAGTGAGTTTTCATCAACAGGTACTGACGCACACCAAGGCCTGGACCAACCTTGAACATGCCGTCAAAGTTGCATGCGACAGCATGAACCAATTGGCAGGAGACATCCCGGAGCGTTTTCTTCAACTGGTTGAAGATATCGATGGGATCGCGGAAGGGCAATCCGCAGACCTTCAACGTAACGAAGGGGATCTGCAACTTGTTGCGTTGACTGATCAACAGCGTTCTGCGCTTGAAGGTATACGTTTAAATCGGGTTCACGAGCAGCCGGATATACGAGGCTTCTTCAATACCACCATCTTCACCCAATGCCGTGCATTCAATAACACCCTGGTGAACGTGTTGATGCCAAAAGTTGCTGCGCTTTTAGAGGCCTATTCGCACGTAAATAATCTGCCAGTCAGTGCCTCCTTTGAGACTGATTTGCGCGCGATAGATGAGCAGCTAAATACGCGGGTCACTGATTATGAACGGCTGATTACGGAAACAGCACCCGGCATGATGCCACGGTTCAGTCTGGATGCCAGTTCAGGTGTATTCAGCCGCCAGGCCGGAATAGTGAGAGGGGAGATTCATCGGTTGGTTGTCGAGCGCGGGCGTTTAGTCTTCGCCCATTTGCCGCAGGACGCTTTGGGCACGATTCTATACGTGTCCCAACAACGATTTTTTGAGCTACGCGGACGCTTTATGGCTGCCGCCGTGACCTGCCGCGAGATGGAGCAGGCGTGGGACCCCCTCAAGTGGTATGTGTTGGGCGTGAATGAGTATTTGAAGCAGGTGAGCCACCTGTCAGACCTCACCCAACTGAAAATAAATCTCGTGAGGCTGATGAAAACCTGGTTGCGCGTTAAATCACTGACTGAGCAAGTCTACAATTCATTTACAACCATATTGGAGCGCGATGACTGGACGGCGGGGTAGTGTATGACTATTCCTTTCATATCATGGGCACAGTAAAACTTAGCGTGCCGACGCCTCTTGCACACACGGAGTGGGCTGAATTAGAGGGGGGGCTTACTATTTTAATTATTTCAAAGGTGCTTTTATTTCCAAGTGTAACCCTATTGTCTTTCGCCACTTCTCATATCCAGATGTGTCATCCTCCTACAATCTTTGATGCTTTAGTCGTGTTGAGTAAGTTGGGTTTGGCTCTAGGCTGTTAAGAGCAGGCTCATAAATTAAAGGTGCTAAAAAATGGATAGTTTGGCGTTGGATATTGACTTGGAAAGTATCAGTGATTTAAGTGTTGATGTGGCAGCCATTCGTTTGCCGGGGGAATACATTAAGTTAGTGGCGGGGGAAACGCGGTCTGCTGTTGATCCAAAAGATATAGGTTTTATAATACGGCGAGAGGATATTCATAATACGCGTAAGTATGTCGCTTTTGCCAAAATGCTACCGCTCTCGCTGGACGTGGTCAGAAAGCGTTTGAATTATGATCGTATTGAAATTGAGGGCTTGTCGCCAGAAGATATTTTAAAGCTGAATGAGCGCACCGTGGCGCATGCTAATACGTGGCCCGCCGTAGAGTCGGGCAGTAAAGAAGTCGCGAGAGAACTGGAGAAATTCGCAGCTAATTTTATAACCACGGGCGAAAGTGTTGTATCGCTTATAAGGACTGTTGAATTAGGGCGACAGCTGGAAGGGACTTTAAAAGATCTGACCGAGGAAGAACAACAAAAGTTTCACGCTATCTGGCTAGACCGTACAGAGAAGCTCGCCATTGAAAAGATGGTGGGGTATTTAGCAGACGCCAAGAAGAGTACAACCGGTTTTATCAAGTCTGTCGAGCAGGTTGGGGCATTGGCCAAGGGCTTTGAGAAAGGTTTGTCCGATGATTTGATCCCTTTGGTTAAAGCCAAAATGATGGCCTATAAAAACTCGGGCAAAGAGCATGAGCGTCAGGCATTACTTGAAGAAGTTCTACAGCTCAATGAGCAAATCGATGCGCTTGCCAGTGCTTACAAAAACGCGGTAGGGGCTTCTTTCTCAGGCTTGGTTTTGGGGCCATTCGGGCTTGTGGTAACGGGGGGAGTTTTTGGCAGTAAGGCTGAAAAAATCCGGAAGGAAAAAAATCAACTTATTGCTGATAGACGCAAGTTGTTAGAGAAGCTTAAATCTGCCGATAAGTTAGCTGAGTTGCTTGATGATCTTCAACTGCACTTTGTTGATCTGCAAGGACAAATGTTAGGGGCTGAAGTGGGTGCCAAGCAGCTGTCGCAAATATGGACGTATATAGCTGCTTACCTAGATGACGCCAGCGAATCCTTGAAAAAAGTAGATACCCTGTTGGAGCTCCATAAGTTTGCAATGCATTTTTCTATGGTTATTAATCCTTGGACCAGTATCAAGGGCTACTCTGCGCAAATTTCCACAGCGTTCAATGAACTGCTACAACCCTGATTTATAAGGAATATAAACGTGAACGGAATCACAAACCTGAATCTCTATCCCGCTTTAAATATGGTCGCCGTCAAAGGGGCTGTAAGTGTGTTTAACAGTGCGGTTGCAAGTAATACTTTTGCTACACTTCCTGGTTTGCAGGAGCGTGTGATGCGGGCGCAACTACTGATTAATAGCCATAGTCGCTCTTTAGTCGATCAGGCCATCGCACTCGAAGCGTCACTGTCCAGTGCAGGTATCAGCGATATTGCCAAGCAATATAAAGGGATTGCTGAAGCTTCATCGTTGGACCCCAAATTGAAGGCCAAGGGCCTTGAAGACTTGAACGCGTTCTGCCAGGAACGATTGCGCCACGTTGTGCAAAAAGTCGAGGCCGCCCAAGGCTTGATTGAGGCCAACCGGGCAGAAATAGGCGCATTGACGCTGGATCACTTCGCAGGCGATATGATTGACTATGATGAGGCTCGCCTCACGGCACTGGTGACACGTGAAGCCGCATTGAAAGCCACGGGTGAACAACTGCAGGCAGATTGGGATGCCATCAAAGCTGCTAAAGAATTACTCGAGACTGATTTTTGGAAGGAGCATATTAAAAAAGCCCTCCCCACTGCCGAAGAGCTGCAGATGTTAGTGTCGCAGGCACTGGTTCCCAAGCTTGATGTTGAAATTATCAAATTAGGACTGCAGCGATTAGAGAAGTACCTGGATATGTTTGGTGCAGCGGCAAAGCTGGTGTCCTTGGGCGAAGCCCTCGTGCGGTTGTCGAAAAATATATCCGCCAACAACCTTGAGCGCCACGAAGTTCAAGAGAAAATCAAGGCGTTGCAGGCGCGCAAGGAAAAACTTGAATCCTATGACGCCGTCTTGACGGCAAGAACGCAATGGGTAGAACAAGTGGGGCTGGTCGTGGAAAGTCTGGTGGTGTTTCTAAGAGAGTGTCGTCTTTTTCAAACAGCTGACGAGTGCGACATTGTTTCATTGCAAACTCACCTGACCACGTTTATTTCAGTGTTGCGTCAGGTGCGTGTTTGATTTAAGCGTCAGAGCAAAACGCCCATGCAGCATGGCTGCATGGGCGTGTGGGATTACAAGTAAAAAGACTTCAACGGAGGGAAACCATTGAATTCAACGGCGCTGTAGCTTGTGGTGTAAGCACCGGTCGACAGCCAGTACAGACGGTCGCCGATAGCCAGATTGAGTGGCAGACCATACTTGTAGTTTTCATACATGATATCGGCGCTGTCGCAGGTGGGCCCCGCGATGACCACCTCTTCCATTTCACCTTTCTTTTCCGTCCAGATCGGAAACTTGATCGCTTCGTCCATGGTTTCAATCAAACCCGAGAATTTGCCGACATCGGTGTACACCCAGCGCTCCACAGCGGTGCGCGATTTACGGGCCACCAGCACCACTTCGCTGACCAGAATCCCCGCGTTGGCAATCAGGGAGCGGCCCGGTTCCAGAATGATTTCCGGCAGGTCGTCGCCAAAATCTTCTTTCAGGAAACGAATGATTTCTTCAGCGTAGGTTTCGAGGCTGTTGGTGCGAGTGATGTAGTTGGCCGGGAAGCCACCGCCCATGTTGATCAGCTTCAGGTGAATGCCGTCTTCTTCTTTCAGGCGTTCGAAAATCACTTTGACCTTGGCAATGGCGGCATCCCAGACGCTGATGTCGCGTTGCTGGGAGCCGACATGGAACGAAATACCGTAAGGCACCAGGCCAAGATCGCGGGCCAAAATCAGCAAGTCCATGGCCATGTCGGTCTGGCAGCCAAACTTGCGTGACAGCGGCCAGTCAGCGGTGGTCGAGCCTTCGGTGAGGATGCGCACATACACCTTGGCGCCAGGCGCGGCTTTGGCGATGTTGCGCAGGTCGGCTTCGGAGTCCGTGGAGAACAGGCGCACGCCTTTCTCGTAGAAGTAGCGGATGTCTTTGGATTTTTTGATGGTATTGCCGTAGCTGATACGATCCGGGCTCACGCCCTGTGCCATCACTTTATCCAGCTCATAGATCGAAGCGATGTCGAAGTTCGAGCCTTTGTCGCGCAGCAAGTTGATGATTTCAACCGCCGGGTTGGCCTTGACGGCGTAGTACACCTTGGCAAATTCGAAACCTGCGCGCAGGTCATCGTAGGCCTGGCTGATCATCGCGGTGTCGATTACCACGAACGGGGTTTCTTGGGTGTCAGCGAACGCTTTCATTTTCTGAAAGGTATCGCGCGCGTAATAGTCTTCGACCTTAATCGACATGCTGAGGGACTCCTGGTGGCAAACGTCATCAATAAATGGGCGCAACTGAACATCCTCCGTATCCCCACTTTGGTTCGCCTACTTCCCAAGGCATGTCCGCCGAAAGCAAAAAAGGTAAATGAACCTTGCTGTCTCGTCGTCAGTACTTGAGCCGGATGGATCGTTTCCAGCATGGATGTTCGGCGCGAACTGTAGGGGGTGATTGCCCATTGATCAACAAAAAATGTCGCGTTTTTGCACGAGTTCGTCGCAGGCTGTTTACCGGCGGTTTAAGTAACCGACCGTGGCAGGGAGGGGATGTTCAATAAGGCGTTTTTAGAGGTGCCCAGAGGCCGCAGGCGCAAGGCTCTGCTCCCGTTTCATAGCGGTTTGCAATGAAACGGGAGGCAGAGCCTGGAGCGGATTGCGCCTGCGGGATGCGATTTAAGCCAGTGCGGTCTCGGCTGGGGACACGATGCTGGTCTTGGCGCCACGTGAACGACCGGAGCTTAAATAAGCCGCGATCGATTCCTGGGTGACTTCACCCTGGAACACACGCTCGGTGTCCATTACCGGCAACCACGAACGGTTAAATTCGTACATGCGCGACAACAGGATGCGCAAGTGTTCCTCGGACGCCGCCGTGGCGGTGAATTCGCGCAGGAACTGCCCGCATGTGCCGGTCTGGCGATGCAAGTCGCGACGCCGTACATAACCCAGCGCCTTGTTGTCGGCGCAGGTGACCACCACATAGCGACGGTCAAGTTCGTCCATCAGTTCCAGTGCTTCGCCCACCGGGGTTTCAGGGCTGACTGAAGGGGCGTTGTCGGCTGCGTCTTCAGCCTTGACCAGCAGCAGACGCTTGAGGGTGCTGTCCTGACCGACAAAGTTGCTGACAAACTCGTCGGCAGGGTGGGCGAGCAGGGTGTCGGGGTGGTCCATCTGCAACAGCTTGCCGCCCCGGAAAATCGCAATCTTGTCGCCCAGCTTGATGGCTTCGTCAATGTCGTGGCTGACCATGATTACGGTCTTGTTCAGCGCCCGTTGCATCTCGAAGAATTCGTTCTGGATCATTTCACGGTTGATCGGGTCAACGGCGCCGAACGGTTCATCCATCAACAGCAGCGGGGCATCAGCGGCCAGGGCGCGAATCACGCCGATGCGCTGTTGCTGGCCGCCCGACAGCTCGCGCGGGTAGCGGTGCAGATACTGCTTGGGTTCAAGCTTGATCATGCTCATCAATTCACGTGCCCGCTCATGGCACTTCTGTTTGTCCCAGCCCAGCAGCCTGGGTACGACCGTGATGTTTTCTTCGATGGTCATGTTCGGAAACAAACCGATCTGCTGAATCACGTAACCGATGTTGCGACGCAGGGTCACCGGGTCGAGGTCAGTGGTGTCTTCACCGTTGATCAGAATCTTGCCGGAGGTGGGCTTGATCAGGCGGTTGATCATTTTCAACGTGGTGCTTTTGCCGCAACCCGATGGCCCGAGGAATACGCAGATTTCGCCTTCGTTGACGGTCAGGTTTACCGAGTCGACGGCTTTGACATCTTTGCCGTTGCTTTGGAAGGTTTTGCTGAGGTTTTGAAGTTCGATCATTTGAGCAGTCCTTTTGGAGTCAGCGAGCGTTGCAGCCATTGCAAAAGCAGGTCAGCGATGATGGCCAGTACACTGACCAGCACGGCGCCGACGATCAGCATCGACATATCGCTGCGGCTGATGGCAGCCAGAATAAGTACACCCAGACCGCCGGCGCCGATGGTGGCGGCGATGGTCATTACCCCGATGTTCATCACGACAGCGGTGCGTACACCGGCCAGAATCACCGGCACCGCGATGGGCAATTCGACCATGCGCAGGCGCTGGCCGAAGGTCATGCCGATGCCGCGGGCGGCTTCACGAATGCCCGGTTCAACACCGGTGAGCGCAAGAAAGGTATTGCGCATGATGGGCAGCAGTGAATAAAGGAACACGGCCGTGATGGCCGGCATCGGCCCCAGGCCCTGACCGAACTTGGAGTAGAACGGCAGCAGCAGGCCGAACAGGGCGATGGACGGGATGGTCAGCAGCACCGTGGCGCTGGCCTGCATCGGCCCGGCTAACGACGGGAAGCGCGTCATCAGCACGCCCAACGGCACGCCGACCACAATGGCCAAGGTGACGGCGATGCCGACCAGGGTGATGTGCTGCCATGTGAGGTGCAGTACAAGCGTCCAGTCCATGTGGGAAAAGGCGTTTAGAAATTCCATGTCTTCTCCTCAGTTGAGCGGGTGTTGGCGCAGGAAGTCGGCGGCCACTTTGGACGGGCTTTCGTGGTCCACGTCGACCCGGGCGTTAAGCTGACGCATGGTTTCATCGTCAAACAGGTCGGCCAGCGGCTTGAGCAGGCTTTCGAGATCCGGGTGCTGATCCAGATAGGCTTTACGCACGACGGGAGCGGCGGTGTAGTCCGGGAAGTAATGCAGGTCATCGTTCAGCAGCTTGAGGTTGAACGCACTCAAACGGCCGTCGGTTGTGTAGACCAGACCGGCAAACACTTGGCTGTTTTTCAGCGCGGTGTAGACGAGACCGGCGTCCATTTGGCGAATGTTGCGACGGGTCAAGTCCATGTCGTAGAGCTTGACCAGCCCGCCCAGTCCGTCAGAACGGTTGGCAAATTCGGTGTCCAGCGCCACCAAGGCCGTTTCGTGCTCAGGGTCGCGCAGGGCTTTGTTCAGGTCGCTGATGCTGTTGATCTGCGGGTATTGCTCAGCCACTTTTTGCGGTAGCGCCAATGCAAAGGTGTTGCTGAACTTGGACGGGTGCAGCCAGATCAAGCCTTGCTTGGCGTCGACTTCTTTAACGCGGTCGTAGGATTGCTGGCTGTCGAGTTTGTCAGTGATGTGGTTGTACGCCACCAGCGAGACCCCGGTGTATTCCCACACCATGTCCAGCTGTCCCGATTCCTGGGCCGACCGTGCCAGGCTGCTGCCCAGCCCGCCCGTGACTTGCGCGTTATAGCCCTTGGCGTTGAGGTATTGCGAGGTGATTTCAGCGAGCAGTGTTTGCTCGGTGAATACCCGTGCCCCGATGCGGATCAAAGGTTTTTCAGCGGCCTGCACAATTCCTGCGCACAGCAGGATGCAGCCTAAAAACAAGCTTATTTTTTTCATGGGTTTTCCTATGCTCAGCCCGACCTAAACAGGTCGCAGACCGCGTTCCAACCATTGGCGGCTGATGAGTATCACCAAGCCGTCGAGCAGCAATGCCAGCAGCGCAGTACACGCGGCGCCGAGGATCAATTGCGGCTGATTGTTGAGGGCGATGCCGGGGAAAATCAGGCTGCCCAGGCTGTTGGCGCCGATCAGGAACGCCAGTGGCGCAGTCCCGACGTTGATCGCCAGTGCAACCCGCACACCGCCCATGATGATGGGCACGGCGTTGGGTAACTCGACGCGCCAAAGCACTTGGCGCGGGGTCATGCCAATGCCGACGGCGGCTTCTTTGAGTGAACCCTGGACGTTCTTCAAGCCTTCGTAGGTGTTGCGCACAATGGGCAGCAACGAGGCGAGAAACAGGGCGAAGATGGCGGGGCCGCTACCGATCCCCAGAAAGCCCAGTGCAATGGCCAGTACAGCCAGCGGCGGGACGGTGTTGCCGATGTTGAAGACTTGCATGAAGCGTTCCGCACGTCCGGCCATTGAAGGTCGGCTGAGGAAAATGCCGGCGGGTATCCCTACGAGGAGGGCGGCGAGCATTGAAACGAGTACGAGGTACAGATGGGCTTGCAGGTAGAACAACAGATCATCTTGATAGTGTTCGATAGTGCTGATGCCGATCCAATGGACCAACAGGGCCAGGAGGGCGACAACTGCCACGCAACCTATAAGCCCTTTTCCATAGCGATTAGCCACAGGCGGACTCCTTTTTTTTAGTCGGCGGACACATTCTCGTGTGGCAACGCCATTCCTGGCTGCCGACAATGTGTTCGCGAAGAGCAACAGGCGGGGGCAGAGTAAACGCCGGCATCGCCTGTCATTAGCGCAGCCTCGTCAGGCTAACTTGCTGATATTTCAGCCCCTGACGGTATGTCTTATCAGGAGAGTGGACGCCTCCACCGCTCAAAAGGTTCACATTTTTTACGGCACATTGCCACCCTTGTGATTCAGACCAAGGCACCAACGGTGGCTGCGGATGCCGGATTTGGGCTATAATACGCGCCCTTTTTTGAATCAATCGTCAGGCGATTTCCCATGACCCATCAGGCCGCCGAAGTCGCGAAACGCCGCACTTTCGCCATCATTTCCCACCCCGATGCGGGTAAAACCACCATCACCGAGAAACTCTTGCTGATGGGCAAGGCCATTGCCGTTGCCGGTACGGTGAAATCGCGAAAGTCCGACCGCCATGCCACCTCCGACTGGATGGAAATGGAGAAACAACGGGGTATCTCGATTACCACGTCGGTCATGCAGTTCCCGTATCGCGACCACATGATCAACCTGCTCGACACCCCGGGCCACGAAGACTTCTCGGAAGACACCTACCGTACGCTGACAGCCGTCGACTCTGCTTTGATGGTGCTCGATGGCGGTAAAGGTGTCGAACCGCGCACCATCGCCCTGATGGACGTTTGCCGTCTGCGTGATACACCGATCGTCAGCTTCATCAACAAACTCGACCGGGACATCCGCGACCCGATCGAGCTGCTGGACGAAATCGAAGCCGTACTCAAAATCAAGGCGGCGCCGATCACCTGGCCGATTGGTTGCTACCGCGACTTCAAGGGTGTTTATCACCTGGCGGGCGACTACATCATTGTGTACACCGCCGGTCATGGCCACGAACGCACCGACGTCAAAATCATCGAGAAGCTCGACTCCGACGAGGCGCGTGCGCATCTGGGTGACGAGTACGACCGTTTTGTCGATCAACTGGAACTGGTCCAGGGCGCCTGCCATGAATTCAACCAGCAAGAATTCCTCGACGGTCAACTGACTCCTGTCTTCTTCGGTACAGCCTTGGGCAACTTCGGTGTCGACCATGTCCTGGATGCGGTGGTGGACTGGGCGCCAATGCCTCTGGCCCGTGTGGCCAACGAGCGTACGGTTGAGCCGGAAGAAGAAAAATTCACCGGCTTCGTGTTCAAGATTCAGGCGAACATGGACCCAAAACACCGCGACCGAATCGCCTTCATGCGTATTTGCTCGGGCAAGTACGAAAAAGGCATGAAGATGCGCCACGTCCGCACCGGCAAGGATGTGCGCATCGGCGACGCTTTGACGTTCTTCTCCTCGGAGCGTGAACAGCTCGAAGAAGCCTACGCTGGTGACATCATCGGCCTGCATAACCACGGCACCATCCAGATCGGCGACACGTTCAGCGAAGGCGAGAGCCTGAGCTTTACCGGTATCCCGCACTTTGCCCCGGAACTGTTCCGTCGCGTACGTCTACGCGACCCGCTCAAGTCCAAGCAATTGCGCCAGGGTTTGCAGCAACTGGCCGAAGAGGGCGCCACTCAGGTGTTCTTCCCCGAGCGCAGCAACGACATCATTCTGGGTGCGGTGGGTGTGCTGCAGTTCGACGTGGTAGCGAGCCGTCTGAAGGAAGAATACAAAGTGGAATGCTCCTACGAGCCGATCACGGTGTGGTCGGCGCGCTGGATCGAATGCAGCGATAAGAAGAAGCTGGAAGAATTCAGCGTCAAAGCGGTGGAAAACCTTGCGCTCGACGGCGGCGGTCACTTGACCTACCTCGCACCGACGCGGGTTAACCTCGCATTGATGGAAGAGCGTTGGCCTGATGTGAAGTTCCGCGCGACACGTGAGCATCACTAAGGTGTGACCCCTCGATAACGCAGGCGATGTCTGCGTTGAATGCCAGTCAGTTCTGCTGACTGGCATTTTTTTTGGGTCTTTTTTTTGAGTTCGGTTCTGATTGCATTTAGGCCTATCGAAAAACGGACGCGTTGATAACGCTCAACACAGCAGCGTTGAGTGGGACGGGTGGGGTAGCCACACGACAGGAGCATGTTGTTTGCGCAATCCTACAGAAAAGTCTGAGGGGTGTTGTCGTACAAGCAGAGATGAGTCTTGTATTAATGCTCTTTGTTGTGTGAGCACTCGCTTTTAGGCAGTTTCGTTTTAGTGTTTCTTAATAGATGCATAACAACTTCAACTGCCAATGTAGGTAAGTTGAATAAGAAGGTAGCTGTCAAGATGATGGCTTTAAGGACGATAAAGACATGAATGGATTCGACGATAAACCAGGCTTTCAAATAAAGGAAAACGACACGGCTAAACGTGTCGATGAAGAGGAATGTGAGTTGCTCAATGAGCAGGATGGCTTGACTGTTGGTTCGGCGCACAATGACGCGCAAACAGAAGAAAGCGACGTTTCAGACGCGAAGATGGCGAGCTTGAAGTTAAGTCTTAAACCTTTGAAGCCTCCGAAGCTAACGGGGCATCCAGCCGGCACGAAGCCGCCGTTTAAACCTCCTGTTTCCCCCCCGGCAAAACCTCCGATAAAGCCACCGGTGAAACCCCCTGTAAAACCTCCAGTCAAGCCTCCCGTTAAGCCCCCGGTTAAGCCTCCCGTAACCAATCCGGCAACCACGGGTGGTGGTCGAGGCCAGATCAGCGAGGCCCTGCAGTTCATTCTGGCGAATTTCGTTGCGCCTGCTGCTGTTGAGATCGTTGTTGATCAGATTACCGGCAAGCGAACCGTTAAACACCCCGAAGGCAGTCAGCAAAATGCAGACGGTTCTGTTACTCATCCCGACGGCACTACCGTTATGCCTGATGGTTCGGTCAAGCATCCTGATGGCAGTACCACCCGAGCGGATGGTGTTTGGGTCTCGAAAACGGGCGATACATTGGACAACAAAACGGGCATCTACACCTTTTCTACGGGCGAGTCCGTGCAAGGTGTAAAAAATAGCAGTGGTGAGTGGACGTTTCCGGACGGGAAAGGCGCGCAAGGTGATGAGAAGGGTTCAGGAGGCTCAGACACACTGCCTGAAGGTGCGCAAAAAAATAGTGACGGAAGTATCACTACAGCCGATGGCGTTACGACCTATGAGAATGGCGATAGCTTTAATGACAATACCGGTCTGTTTACGTTCAAAGATGGCAGCACGACTCAAGGCGTTAAAGGCGATGACGGTGCTTGGGGGTTTCCTGAAGTTAAATAAAGTCGATTAAAAGCAGCGCCCGTTTTCGTGCATAAACGTGGCTATATAAAGATCAGCGATAACCTCTAGTACGAGCTGATCTAACGGTCACGTTTTGGAATGCTCGCCTTGAAAGTTGGCGAAGACGTCTTTCAGCGACTATTTTTAAAACCTCCACGAGGCGTAACAGCGGTGACGTCTCAGCTATTCACGCGTGCGCTTGAGCATTCAGGGAGAGTTCTACATGAGGATTTATCAACGTTTTGTCATGTTGTTAAAAATCATGATGTTGCTGACAGTGAGCGCCTCAACGGCGTGGGCGAGCAATCCGCTGCAAGGTCAGGCCGCCGGGTTTTCTGCAACCGGTGTGCCGGGGCCAACGGTCAATGCGATTTACAAATCGGAATCCGAACCGGGTGATCAAGGGCAGGGAGGAAGCGCGGGGGATGATGATCAGGTCGATGGCGATGAAGACGCGGTTGACAGCACCACCCATAGCGAGGACGGCAAGACCGATCGCAAGGACGATGACAGTGTTGATCACGGCAAGTCCAGCGATGGTCAGTACTAGTCCTTGAGGTTCCTCCAACAGCTGAATAAAAAACGCGCCTCTGAACAGGCGCGTTTTTCTTTAGCTCGTATTCTTTAGCCCGTATTAAGTGAGGAATTGCTCGGCGTAGTGGCAGGCCACCTGGCGGTTATCGAGCAAGCGCAATGCGGGTTCATCCGTGCTGCACAGCGCTGTCGCATAGGGGCAGCGCTTGTGAAATGCGCAACCTGAAGGCGGGTTAAGCGGGTTAGGCAGCTCCCCGACGATCTTGATTTTCGGCTTCAGCGGATCGGGATGAATGGTCGGGGTGGCTGACAGCAGCGCTTGGGTATAGGGGTGTAGCGGCCGAGTGTAGATCTCCTCTTTGGGCCCCATTTCCACCGGGCGGCCGAGGTACATCACCAACACTTGATCGGCTACGTGCCGCACCACTGCCAGGTTGTGCGAGATGAACACATAGGCTGTATTGAACTCTTGCTGCAGGTCCATGAACAAGTTGAGCACTTGTGCCTGGATCGATACGTCGAGGGCGGACGTCGGTTCGTCGGCCACCAGCACTTTGGGTTGCAGCATCATGGCGCGGGCCAAGGCGATTCGCTGGCGTTGACCGCCGGAGAACATGTGCGGATAGCGCTGATAATGCTCAGGCCGCAAGCCGACTTGCTTCATCATTGCCTGCACTTTTTCGCGCCGTTCGGCAGCGCTCAGCGAGGTATTGATCAGCAGGGGTTCGGCCAGTTGATCACCGATTTTCTGACGGGGGTTAAGTGACGCATAGGGGCTTTGGAACACCATCTGCACGTCTTTACGCAGCTGTTTGCGCTCGGCCTTGTTAGCCCCGGCGACCTCGTGCCCGGCGATTTTCAGCGAGCCGGACGACGGCTCTTCAATCAGCGTCAGCGCGCGGGCAAGGGTGGACTTGCCGCATCCGGACTCTCCCACCACGGCCAGGGTTTTGCCTGCTTCCAGTTCAAACGACACGCCATTGAGGGCGCGCACTAGTGCATGGCCCTTGAACAGGCCACGGGACACTTCGTAGTGACGGGTTAGGTCGCGGGCGGTAAGAACGACAGTCATTACGCCACCTCCTGATTCAAGGGGAAGAAGCAGCGCACCTGGCTGTTGGCTTTGGGTTCCAGCGCCGGACGCTGTTGACGGCAGGTGTCCTGAACGTACGGGCAGCGCGGCGACAGCAGGCAGCCTTGCGGGCGGTCATAGCGGCCCGGCACGATGCCGGGCAGGGTAGACAGACGTGAAGCGCCCATGCTGTGTTCCGGAATGGCGGCCAGCAACGCCTCGCTATAAGGGTGCGCGGGGACGTCAAACAACCCCGGCACCTGACCGATTTCCACCGCCTGGCCTGCATACATCACGCACACGCGCTGGGCGGTTTCAGCCACGACCGCCAGGTCGTGGGTGATGAGCACCAGGCCCATGTTCTGCTCGCGTTGCAGGTTGAGCAGCAGGTCCATGATTTGCGCCTGAATGGTCACGTCGAGTGCCGTTGTGGGTTCGTCGGCAATTAACAATTTGGGCTCGCCCGCAATGGCCATGGCGATTGCCACGCGCTGGCTCATGCCCCCGGACAATTGGTGCGGGTAGGCGTCCATGCGGCTGGCCGCGCCGGGGATTTCAACCTTTTCCAGCAGCTCGATGGCGCGTTTGCGTGCGGCCCTGCCGGACATTTTCAGGTGCAGGCGCAGCACTTCTTCGATTTGAAAGCCCACGGTGTAGCTGGGGTTGAGTGCGGTCATGGGGTCTTGAAAGACCATGGCCATGTCCTTGCCGACAATTTGCCGCCGTTGACGCGGGTTCAGGGTCAGCATGTTCTTACCGTCGAAGTTCAGTGCGTCGGCGGTGACGAGGCCAGGGTGCTCGATCAACCCCATCAGCGCCATCATGGTCACGGATTTGCCCGAACCCGATTCGCCGACGATGGCCAGTACTTCACCTTTATCCACAGACAGGCTCAACCCGTCGACCACTGGCACCGCCTTGGCGTCGCCAAAACGGACGTTGAGATTCTTGATTTCTAACAGTGACATGGGAATCTCCTCAGGCGGCGTTCTTGAGTTTCGGGTCCAGCGCATCGCGCAGGCCGTCGCCCATCAGGTTGATTGCCAGCACGCTGAGCAAAATGGTCAGGCCGGGCAGGCTGACGACCCACCAAGCGCGTTCGATGTAATCGCGGGCCGAGGCCAGCATGGTGCCCCACTCGGGGGTTGGCGGCTGTACGCCCAGGCCCAGAAAGCCCAGGGCCGCTGCGTCGAGGATGGCCGAAGAGAAACTCAGGGTGGCCTGAACGATCAGCGGCGCCATGCAGTTGGGCAGTACCGTGACGAACATCAAGCGCGGCAGGCTGGCACCCGCCAGACGGGCGGCGGTCACGTAGTCGCGGTTCAGTTCGCCCATGACCGCTGCGCGGGTCAGGCGTACGTAAGAAGGCAACGACACCACGGCAATGGCGATCACGGTGTTAATCAGGCCAGGGCCGAGGATGGCGACAATCGCCACCGCCAGCAGCAATGAAGGCAGGGCCAGCATGATGTCCATCAAGCGCATGATGCCGGGGCCGAGAAAGCGCGGGAAAAACCCGGCGAACAGGCCGAGGATCACACCCGGAATCAACGAGATGACCACTGACGACAGACCGATCAGCAGGGACAGGCGCGAGCCTTCGATCAGTCGCGACAGCAAGTCACGGCCCAGTTCATCGGTGCCCAGCAGAAATTGCATTTGCCCGCCTTCAAGCCACGCCGGTGGCGTCAGCAGGAAATCGCGGTATTGCTCGCTCGGGTTATGCGGGGCGACCCATGGCGCAAAAATCGCGCAGAACACGATGATGCTCATGAAGATCAGGCCGGCCACGGCGCCCTTGTTGCGGGAAAACGCGTGCCAGAATTCTTTGTAAGGCGATGGATAAAGCAGGCTTTGATCCACGGCGGTAGCAGGGGTAGGTGTGCTCATGGTCATGATCTCAGCGCTGATGACGGATGCGAGGGTTGGCAAAGCCGTAGAGGATGTCCACCACGAAGTTGACCAGAATCACCAGGCAGGCGATTAACAGGATGCCGTTTTGCACCACGGGATAGTCCCGGGCGCCAATGGCTTCGATCAGCCATTTGCCGATGCCCGGCCACGAGAAGATGGTTTCAGTCAGTACAGCGCCCGCCAGCAGGGTGCCGACTTGCAGGCCTACCACGGTCAATACCGGGATCAGCGCATTGCGCAAGCCGTGTACGAAAACCACGCGTGCGGGTGACAGGCCTTTAGCGCGGGCGGTACGGATGTAATCTTCGCGCAGCACCTCGAGCATGGAGGAACGGGTCATGCGCGCGATCACGGCCAGCGGGATGGTGCCCAGCACGATGGCGGGCAGAATCATGTGGTGCAACGCGTCCCAGAAGGCTTCGGGTTCATCGCTGAGCAAGGTGTCAATCAGCATGAAGCCGGTTTTGGGCTCGATGTCGTAGAGCAGGTCGATACGCCCGGACACCGGGGTCCATCCCAGGCTCACGGAGAAGAACATGATGAGGATCAGGCCCCACCAGAAGATCGGCATCGAATACCCCGCGAGGGAGATGCCCATCACCCCATGGTCAAATAGCGAGCCTCGCTTGAGCGCTGCGATGACCCCGGCCAGCAGCCCGAGTACACCGGCGAACAACAGCGCGGCCATCGACAGTTCAAGGGTGGCGGGGAACAGCGCGGTAAATTCGGTCCACACGCTTTCGCGGGTTCTCAACGATTCGCCCAGATCGCCGTGGGCGAGCTTGGTCACGTAGTCGAAATACTGTTCGTAGAGCGGTTTGTTCAGGCCCAGTCGTTCCATGGCCTGAGCATGCATCTCTGGATCGACCCGACGTTCCCCCATCATGACTTCGACCGGATCGCCGGGGATCATGCGAATCAGGGCGAACGTCAGCAGGGTGATGCCGAAGAACGTAGGGATCAGGAGCCCTATTCGGCGGGCAATAAAACTAAACATCGTGTGGTGTACCTCATCAGCCGGTTAGGCAGGACCGCCAGGGCCCGGATGAACGCTGGCGGGTGTTTTATTGTTCTACTTCGCCCGGGTGGTGGCGAAGTTGTTGTTCGTCAGCGGGCTAAGTACATAGCCCTCGACGTTGTTGCGTCGGGCGGTAAAGAGCATGGGGTGTACGACGTTGATCCAGGGCTGGTCCTGATTAAAGAGCACCTGGGCCTGTTCATAGAGTGCCGCCCGTTCGGCGGGTTCAGTGATGTTACGGGCTTTGGTGATCAGGGCTTCAAAGTCCTTGTTGCACCAGCGGGCGTAGTTTTCGCCATTTTTGGCGGCTTCGCAGCTGAGCAGCGGGGTCAGGAAGTTGTCCGGATCGCCGTTGTCGCCGCCCCAGCCGGTGGACACCAGATCATGTTCGCCATTTTTGGCGCGCTTGAGCATCTCGCCCCATTCCATGACGCGAATGTCCAGTTTGATGCCGATCTTGGCAAGGTCTGACTGCAATAGCTGGGCCCCGAGCATCGGATTAGGATTGGTCGGGCCGCCGCCGTTGCGGGTAAAGAGGGTAAAGACCTGCCCCTCGGGCACCCCGGCTTCCTTGAGCAGGGCACGGGCTTTGTCCAGGTCGCGGGGCGGGTGTTCAATGGCGGTGTTGAACCCCAGCATTGTGGGCGGGTAGGGGTTGATGGCCGGTATCGCGTTGCCTTTGCCGTGAACGGAAGTCAGGTACGTCTCTTTGTCGAATGCCATGTCGATGGCTTTGCGCACGCGCACATCGTCCAGGTATTTGTGGCGGGTATTCATGGCGATGTAGCTGGTCATCAGCGCTGCCATTTCGTCGACTTTCAGGTTCGGATCTTTCTTGATGTTGCCGACTTCATCCGGCTTTGGGTACAGCGCGATCTGGCATTCGTTGGCTTTGAGCTTTTGCTGGCGCACGTTGCTGTCGGTGGTGACAGCGAAAATCAGCACATCACTCGGTGGTTTGCCGCGAAAGTACTCAGGGTTGGCTTTGAAGCGGACCTGCGCGTCCTTGTTATAGCGCACAAAAATAAACGGGCCGGTGCCGATGGGTTTGCTGTTCAGCTCGCTGGTTTTGCCGGCTTTGAGCAGTTGATCGGCGTATTCGGCCGAATAGATCGAGTTGAACGGCATGGCGATGTCGCGCAAGAAGGGCGATTCGGCATGGTTGAGCGTGATTTTGACCGTCATGTCGTCGACTTTTTCGACGCTCTTGAGCAGGTTTTTAAACCCCATGCTTTCAAAGTAGGGGTAGCCGACCAGCGATTTGTCGTGCCACGGGTGATTCGGGTCCAGCTGGCGCTGAAAGCTCCAGACCACATCATCGGCGTTCAGGGTGCGGGTCGGTTTGAAGTAACTGGTGGTGTGAAATTTCACGCCGGGGCGCAGGTAAAAGGTGTACTCCAATCCGTCAGGGCTGATCTCCCAACGTTCCGCGAGGGCGGGTTCTACGTCGGTGGTGCCGGGTTTGAAGTCTGCCAGACGATTGAGGATGGTCTCGGCCGAAGCATCGGCGGTGACGGCAGTGGTGTACTGAACGATGTCGAAACCTTCGGGGCTGGCTTCAGTGCAGACCACCAACGGTTTGGCTGAAACGCTGAGCGCGGTGCTGAACACTGCCACGGCAAGGGCCGAGCGTAGTGGAAGTCGTTTCATGGCAACCCTCTTCAATCGGTTGGGCCAGCGTAGCGGCTGTGCCTGACGTGTCGCGCCAGGCACAGCCGCCAGGTGGTTAAAGAATGTTGAACGGAATGGTGGTAACCAAACGGAACTCGTTGATGTTTCCATCGGCCTGGAACCGGCTGGCGCGGTGCGTGGTGTAGGTCGCACGAATCGCCGTGGCTTTCAGTGGTCCGCTTTGAATAGCATATGACGTGCCAATGCTGTATTCGGAGTGGTCTTCGCCGTTCATGTTCTTGACGTCGTAGGCGGTGCCTTTGTATTTGGTGCCGTCGATGTCAAAGCCGCGCGCGTGGTAGGCATTGAACTTCAGGCCCGGGATGCCGTACTGCGCCATGTTGATGCTGTAAGCCAGTTGCACCGACTTCTCGTTCGGGCCGTTGAAGTCCGACAGCAGGGAGTTGGCCAGGTAGATGCCGTTGGTTTCATGCAGGTAGTCGAAGTACTCGTCGCCGATCACTTGCTGGTAGGACAGGGTCACGGTATGCGCCTGATGGGTCAGACCGAATGCCAGGCTGAAGGTGTCATTGTTGATCTCCCCCATGGCCTTGCTGCCCGTGTCCAGGGTCTTGTAGTAGTTGAAGTTGGTGTTCAACCCCAGCACGGCGTTGTCGCCCAGGTCATGCACGGCACCGAAGTAGTACTGGTTCCAGAAGTCTTCAACATGCGTGGCGTACAGCGAGGTCTTCAGGCTTTGGAACGGTTGATAGTTGAGGCCGGCGACGCTGGCGCGATCGGTCTCGACCCCGGTAGCGCCGTATTCGCTGCGAAACTTCTTCAAGCCTTGTTCGGTACGCGGCGAGACGCGGTCAAAAGAGCCCGCGTCGAAGGACAGGTTGTTGAACTCTTCGCTATGCAGGGCTACCCCCTGGAAGCTGGACGGCAGGGCACGGTTGCCGATCACATCGATGGTCGGGCTGCTGAAGTTCTGTCGGCCCACCACCAGCGTGGTGTTGGAGATACGGGCCTTGACGTTCGCCAGCCCGAGCTTGCTCCACTGGCCAACGGCATCGCCGTCACTGTGGGTCAGGGTGCGGTTGTTCTTGCCGGCGATGTCATTCACATCCCGGTCAAGGGCGATTGCGTTGTAGGCCGCGACCTCGGTGCTGAAGCCAACGGTGCCCTGGGTGAACCCCGAGCTGTAATCAAGAATGGTGCCTTGCACCCAGTTGATACGGCGCGGTGTGGTTTTTTCGACGCCGTGATCGTTGTAGGTGAAGCGGCCGTTATTGCGCTTGAGTTCGTTGGCGTACCAGTTGCGGGTCGTGCCGCTCAAGCTTTGCCCTTCGATAAAGCCGTTGGCTTCGCTTTGGCTGCTGGCACCGGTTTTCAATTGCGTGGGCACAAATGTCTGACTTACCTCTTCGGCATTCGCCATCGCCGCAAGGCTGCTGATGGATAAGGCCAGTAACGCGCTGCTTGTGACTCTCATGGTTGAGGCTCCTCTGCTTCTTTTTTTATTGCCGCTCTTTATGAATTGAGCTGGCTGTTGTGGAACGAGTTAGCACATTGCAAACGTTTGCCAAGGGTCACTTGGCTACAGTGTTCTCCTGGCCGCCCCAAGCGGCCTGAAGACACTGACAAGAGTCGGGTAGGGGTTAGTCGGCGATGCTCACGCCGGAGAAAGCGTTACGGCCAAACGGGCTCACGGCGAACCCTTGCACTTTGGCGCTCAGCGGCTGATTAACCGTCGAGTGGGCAATGGGGGTGATCGGGACTTGCTGTTTAAGTAACTGTTGGGCCTGTTTGTACAAGACTGTGCGCTGATCGCGGTCGGTGATGATCTTGGCGTTCTTGACCAATGCGTCGTACTCCTTGTTGCACCACATGGAGTAGTTGTTGCCACCAATGGCATCGCAGTTGTACAGGGTGCCCAGCCAGTTATCCGGGTCACCGTTATCGCCGGTCCAGCCAATCAGGCTGATGTCGTGCTCGCCATTTTTGGTGCGTTTGATGTACTCGCCCCATTCGTAGCTGACGATCTTGACCTTGAGCCCGACGTTGCCCCAGTCCGATTGCAGCATTTCAGCCATCAGCTTGGCATTGGGGTTATACGGGCGTTGCACCGGCATGGCCCACAGGGTGATTTCAGTGCCTTCCTTGACCCCGGCGGCGCGGAGCATTTCGCGGGCTTTTTCAGGGTTATAAGGCGCGTCCTTGATGGTGTCGTCGTAGGACCACTGCGTCGGCGGCATGGCGTTCACGGCTTTCTGGCCAGCGCCTTGATACACGGCCTGCAGGATGCTGTCCTTGTTCACGGCCATGTCCAGCGCCTGACGTACTTCAAGTTGATCGAACGGTTTGTGCTGCACGTTGTAGGCGATGTAGCCAAGGTTGAAACCGGGCTTTTCGATGACCTGCAGTGTGGGGTCGCTTTTGAGGCTGGCCACGTCGGCCGGGCGGGGATTGAGCGAGACCTGGCATTCGTTTTTACGCAGCTTTTGCATGCGCGCCGAGGCGTCGGTGTTGATTGAGAAAATCAGGTTGTCGAGCTTGACCTGACTCGGGTCCCAATAGTCCTTGTTGGCGACGTAGCGAATGTTCGAGTCTTTCTGATAACGCTGAAACGCATAAGGGCCGGTGCCGACCGGTTTTTGATTGATCTCGCTTGGCTTGCCCTTCTTGAGCAGTTGATCGGCGTATTCGGCAGACAGAATCGCGGCAAAGTTCATGGCGATGTTCTGGATGAATGCAGCGTCGACCGAGTTGAGTGTCATGACGACGGTCATCGGGTCGGTCTTTTTAACGCTGGCGATGTTCTTGTCCAGGCTCATGCTGCTGAAGTAAGGGAACTCGGTGGGATACGCCTTGCGAAACGGGTGTTCGGGATCAAGCATGCGGTTGAACGTGAACAGCACGTCGTCCGCGTTAAAGTCGCGCGTCGGGGTAAACCATTTGGTGGTGTGAAACTTTACGTTCGGGCGCAGATGGAAGGTGTACGTCAGGCCATCTTCGGAAATGTCCCAGCGGGTCGCCAGCGCTGGCTCGGCGGCGGTGCCGCCTTTTTCAAATTCGGCCAGGCGGTTGTAAATCGGGTTGGAGGCATCGTTGTCCGTGGCGGTGGTGTACTGCGCGGTGTCAAATCCGGCCGGGCTGCCTTCAGAGCAGAACACCAGGCTGTTTGCAGCGTGTGCCAGAGGGCTGCCTGCTATGACGCCTGCGCTGAGCAAAGCCGATAAAACCAAATGGTTACGCATTGCGATCCCAATCCTTTTTCTTGTTATTAAGTCCTGAGCAAACGCCTTGCACGGTCGTTGTTCTCAGGGCGTCGACATCATCAGCTACGGCGTTTACCTCGGCGCAATACAACATGTGTTCAAAAACCATAAGCGGTCGATGGACATGCGTAAATGCGTCGGGCCTGACAGGAGCGTAGGAAATGTCTCGGCGTCCTATAGCCTCTGCTGTAGTACAGAGTGGCTTCAGGATGAAGGGGATTTCCGCCGTCCTGGCAGAGATAGCAGTGCGGTGCTGAACCGCACTGCCAGGTCCTTGCTTACTTGGTAACGCTGACCCCGTAGAACGAGTTCAAGCCAAACGGGCTGATCTTGAAGTCCTGCACGTTGCTGCGCATGGGTTGATATACCGTCGAGTGCGCGATAGGTGTCATCGGCACTTGTGCCTTGAGCAGTTGCTGCGCCTGTTTGTACAGTTTTGTGCGCTCTTCAACATCTGTCGTGCCTTTGGCCGCCTTGATCAGCTTGTCGTAATCAAGGTTGCACCACTTGGAGAAGTTATTGCCACTCAGTGAATCGCAGCCAAACAGTACGCCAAGCCAGTTGTCCGGGTCACCGTTGTCGCCGCTCCAGCCGATGATCATGGCGCCGTTTTCGCCGCCTTTGGAACGCTTGATGTACTCGCCCCATTCATAACTGACGATCTTGGCCTTGATGCCAATTTTGTCCCAGTCGGACTGCAGCATTTCAGCCATCAGCTTGGCATTGGGGTTGTACGGTCGTTGCACCGGCATGGCCCACAGGACGATTTCGGTGCCTTCCTTGATGCCCGCTTCCTTGAGCAGTTCTTTGGCTTTTTCGGGGTTGTACGGGACGTCCTTGATGGTGTCGTCGTACGACCACTGGGTCGGTGGCATGCCGTTAACGGCTAACTGACCTGCGCCCTGATACACCGAGTCAATGATTTGCTGTTTGTTGACCGACATGTCCAGCGCCTGGCGGACCTTGAGTTGAGCCATCGGGTTAGGCTCGTTACTGCCCTTGATTTTGTCCATCACGTTGTAAGCGACATAGCCAAGGTTGAAGCCTGCCTGGTCAGGCATTTTCAGGTTCGGGTCTTCTTTGAGTGCCTTGAGGTCGGCTGGACGCGGGAAGAGGGTGACCTGGCATTCGTTCTTTTTGAGCTTCTGGATACGCACCGAAGGGTCAGTGGTAATGGCAAAAATCAGGTTGTCGATTTTGACGTCTTCTGGCTTCCAGTAGTCCTTGTTGCCGGTGTAGCGGATGTTCGAGTCTTTTTGGTAGCTCTTGAATACGAACGGGCCTGTTCCTACCGGTTTCTGGTTGATGTCCGACGGTTTGCCTTCTTTCAACAGTTTTTCGGCGTACTCGGCAGATTGCACAGAGGCAAAGCTCATGGCCAGGTTTTGAATGAACGCGGCATCGACACCGTTCAGCGTGAACTTGACGGTCTTGTCGTCGATTTTCTCCACCTTGGCGATGTTTTTATCCATGCCCATGTCGGTGAAGTAAGGGAATTCGGTCGGGTATGCCTTACGGAACGGCATGTTCTTGTCGAGCATGCGGGTGAACGTGAAAACCACGTCGTCGGCATTGAACTCGCGGGTGGGCTTGAAGTACGGGGTGGTGTGGAACTTGACCCCGTCACGCAGATGGAAGGTGTAGGTCAGGTTGTCGGGGGAGATGTCCCAGCTCGTGGCGAGGCCGGGTTCAACCTTGGTGCCGCCGCGTTCGAACTGGCTCAGACGGTTGTAAATGGTCTCGGCCGCTGCATCGAAATCGGTCCCGGTGGTGTATTGGCCCGGGTCAAAACCGGCTGGACTGCCTTCAGAGCAAAACACCAGATTGGACGCCGCGTGAGCGAAAGGTGCGCTTGCCAGCAGGCTGGCGCCCACTAAAAACGGAATGACCGCGTGTTTGAACATGGTGGCCTCATGATTTTTGTCATTTTTGGTTTGAGGGCGACCTTGTGAGTCGACCCGGCGATACTTATGCACGGCCCATACCCATTGCAAGATGCCTTCTGCCTTGAACCGGTAATTCGTGGAACGATCGTACAAGAATGTCGCTTTTATGTAATTTATGACGCATTTGATCGTTTGCGTCCGGCTTTTTGACGCATTTTGTAATGTTTGTAGGCAGCGCTGAAACCGTCGTTGCACGATTTTGGGGCGTGACTGTTACTTATCTAGACTCTCTCGTTAAAAAGCTGTCAGTCAGAGATGATTTGTTGCGTAAGTCTTCACTGGTTTCTGCGCATGAAGGGTCTGTAGGGTTTTTCGCGCACGCAAAAAAGCCCCTGAGGCGTGGCCGTCTCAGGGGCTTACAGGTTGTGAATCGAGCGGTTACTGCATTTGCACCTCAATCACACCGTCGGCACTCATGCTGACTTCACTGGTGCCCGCTTCGATGTCCGGGGTCGGTGCGGATTCCATGTCGGCGGCGGCCGCTTTCATCATCATCGGGCCGCGCATGAACGGCTGCGGATAGCCGTTGCTGTTGAGGTTCAGGCTGACAATTTTGTAGCCCTTGCCGCCCAACGCGTCTGTGGCCAATTGGGCGCGAGCCTTGAATGCATTGACCGCCTCTTTGAGCAGCGCATCTTCGCTGGTTTTGCGCGCAGCATTACCGACGGCGAACTGCATGTTGCCCATTTTCAGGGTTTGCATCAGCTCGCCAGTGAGTTTGGACAGGGCTGCGAAATCGGAGCTTTCCAGACGCAGTTCGGCGCGTTCACGCCAACCGGTGATCTTTTGCGATTTGTTGTCGTAGACCGGGTAACTGTTGCGACTGCCCTGGCGCAGCGTCACGTCCTTGACCTGCTTGGCCTGGCCAATTGCCTTGTTCATGGCCGTGGTGATTTCAGCGGCCAGTTTGGCGGCGTCGGCGTTTTGCGCCTCGGTATAGAGCGTAACGATCATCAAGTCGCGCGCAACCTCCTGACTGGCTTCGGCGCGCAAAGACACCTGGTTGTAATGCAAATCATCGGCAGCCAGTGCGGGCAGGCTGGCCAGTGCGCCGAGGCTCAGGGTCAGAAGGGCGGCAGTGCGAGGGAAAGTGGACATGAAGGCTCCTTGAATGAGATCGGCAGGCGTAGGCGTGCTGGCCTGCATCTGAAGCATCAGACTGTAGAACGCCGGATTCAGTTCGCCTGTTTACATTTTCAATACATATGCGACCTGTCGGGTTTCAGACGGCATACCGTGTGCAAGCGCGGGGTGAGTAGCCCGTATTTGTGAAAAAACACTGTGGCCCATTGCCGCACTTTTGCCTGCGGGGCCATCAGCTTGGTTATACTCCCGGCGATCCGCCTGGAGCGCTCATCAGGAGAGCTCATGCTCGCCCCCGTACAGTTAATGTCTGCTGCCCGTCAGAACCTCTGGCGCCTTACGATTATCCGCACCTTGGTCCTCGCTGCCCAAGCGGGTTCGGTGGGGATCGCCTACCTGTTTGATTGGTTGCCGCTGCCCTGGTTTCAGCTGTGTATAACCCTCGGGTGCTCGATGCTGTTGTGTGCGTTTACCGCAATCCGCTTGCGCACCACCTGGCCTGTCACCGAGCTGGAATACGCGCTGCAACTGACGTGTGATCTGTTTATCCACAGCGCACTGTTGTATTTCTCCGGCGGCTCGACCAATCCGTTCGTTTCTTATTACCTGGTGCCGTTGACCATTGCTGCCGTGACGCTGCCGTGGCGGTTTTCCGTGGCATTGTCCGGGATCGCGCTGGCGCTCTACACGTTGCTGCTGGTGCAGTCCTATCCGCTGGATACGGGCGCTTTCTTCCGCGAAAAATTACAGATCTACGGAATGTGGCTGAGTTTTGCCCTCTCGGCAGCCGTCATCACCTTCTTCGCTGCGCGTATGGCCGAAGAGCTGCGGCGTCAGGAGGAGTTGCGGGCGCTGCGCCGTGAGGAGGGGCTACGTGACAAGCAATTGTTGGCCGTGGCGACCCAAGCAGCAGGCGCGGCCCACGAGCTGGGTACGCCGCTGTCGACCATGAGCGTATTGCTCAAGGAAATGCGCCGTGAACACCCGGACCCAGAGTTACAGGACGACCTGAGCGTTTTGCAAGATCAGGTCAAATTGTGCAAGGAAACCTTGCAACAGCTGGTGCGCGCGGCAGAAGCAAATCGTCGCTTGGCGGTTGAAGTTCAGGACGTTACCCAGTGGCTGGATGAAGCGTTGAATCGTTGGCATTTGATGCGCCCTGAAGCGACCTATCGCTTCAAGTGCCTGGGGCATGCCCCGGTTCCGCGTCTGGCGCCACCGCCGGATTTGACTCAGGCCTTGCTTAACCTGCTCAACAATGCAGCAGACGCTTGCCCGGAAGGCCTTGAAGTCACGGTGGACTGGGATGCGGTGGACTTGACCATCAGTATCCGCGACCACGGTGCAGGTGTACCGTTGGCTATCGCCGAGCAAATTGGCAAACCCTTTTTTACCACCAAGGGCAAAGGTTTCGGCCTTGGCCTATTTTTGAGCAAAGCCAGCGTGACACGCGCCGGCGGCTCGGTAAAACTCTACAGTCATGAGGATGGCGGGACGCTCACCGAGCTGCGCCTGCCTCGTGTCGCCCGAGGAAACGAAAATGAGTGAAGAAATCCAGGTCGAAGGCGAAGAACTGCCGCATCTGTTGTTGGTGGATGATGACGCAACGTTCACCCGTGTGATGGCACGCGCCATGAGCCGGCGCGGTTTTCGCGTCAGCACGGCGGGTTCTGCGGAGGAAGGGTTAGAGCTGGCCAAGCAGGATCTGCCTGATTTTGCTGCGCTGGATTTGAAAATGGACGGTGATTCGGGGCTGGTGTTGCTGCCCAAGTTGCTGGAGCTTGACCCGGAAATGCGGGTGGTGATTCTGACGGGGTATTCGAGCATTGCCACTGCCGTTGAAGCGATCAAGCGGGGCGCGTGCAACTACTTGTGCAAACCTGCGGATGCCGACGACGTACTGGCCGCCCTGTTGACCCAGCATGCTGATCTGGATGCTCTGGTGCCGGACAACCCCATGTCGGTTGACCGCCTGCAGTGGGAGCACATCCAGCGCGTATTGGGCGAGCATGAAGGCAATATTTCGGCCACCGCCCGTGCCCTGGGCATGCACCGCCGCACCTTGCAGCGCAAATTGCAGAAGCGACCAGTACGTCGCTGACTGGCTGCCGGCTTTTGAACAGAGGCCGTGCGTTCCCGTTTGCAGCTCACATGCCCCTGCAAACGGGAAACCTGCAGACCTATGACGATTATTCAGCCAAGGTAAATGTGACGCCGCTGGAAGTCTGACCGCTCACTTCATAACTTAGGGTGACGGTTTCGTAATTGTTCGGATTTAAGATGGCGCGGTGGATATTAATCACCGCTTTTTGTGCACTGGCTTCCTCTGCTGTCACCGTGTGCTCGTAAAACCACGTGTTGCCGCCGTTGTTCTGTTGTCTGTAGAGCTGGACGATCAGTTCCAGGGTTACATTTGCGACGAGTGCCGAAGTGCCGATATGAACGGCGTAGTAACCTACACCCCCTGAGTAGTGCAGCACACTGGCGTCTGACTCCGGTACTTGGGGAGCGGGTAGGGTGGTGGTTGAGGGCGGCGTGTAATGGGCTTTTTCTTTCAAATCTTTTTTGCCAACGTTTGTACCCTTTTCACTTTTCATAAATCTTCCTTGTGAATGATATGAACAGCAAAAAAATCATGTGCAAATGAAGCCTTCTCAGTAATCCACATCCACCTGGGTCAGTCACCCTGTCAGAAATGACAGTGGCGACGTGCGGTTCTGCGCACTAAACAGTGGCAGCCAGCGTGCTAGAGTGCTGGCTTCGACTTGCGGAGCACGTCATGAGCCGTTTATCGCGTTACGTTGCACCTATTGTGTTGATGGCCAGCCTGCCTTTGACTGCTGCGCCTGCGACAACTCAACTCTTGCACTCGCAGTTTTTGCCTACTGATGACCAGCAGTTGCGCACCGAAAAACCTGAACAGCAGCAGTTAATGCTGGTGACGTCCTATTCGGTGGTTGTGGGCAGTCAACGCCAGTCCAATCAACAGCCGATTCCCGTGACCTCGCCATTGTTTGTCCGCTTGAAAGGCAAACCGATGAGCCAGGGCGCGACGGTGCGCGAGGTGTTGATCTCGTTTGACGGAGAAAGCAAAAGCCTGAAAAAACCCGCGTTTGACAGCACAACCAGAACCCTGACGCTGTCGTACCCCATGACGCAGTACCGCGTGGTGATGGACCTGCTGCGCAATGACACGGTGTATTGCCAGTTTTTGACCTATGCCAACGGCCATATCTGGGCTGACTTGCACACCGGCAGCGTGCGCGCTCGTTGAGGCTTGGGTAAACTGCGGGCCCCGTGAAGTATCAGCAAGCTGGAGTCGGACATGCGTAAAGACAAGAAACAGTTGATTGGCGATGAGATCGGCGATGAGCAGATCAAGTTGTTCCTGGACTTCGAGCCCGTGGACGCGACGTCCCCTTCGCTGCACAAATTGATCAAGGCCTATCGCGGATTGCGTATCGACGATTTCGAGCGTTTTCTGACGTTCTTTAAAGAAGCCGGTTTTGACCTCGATGGCAAGGACGAACACGGCCAGACCTTCGTGGATGTGATCAAGGATCAGCGCAACGCTGCCGAGTACATCGAACTGATCGCTAACGCCCGCGCCTGACGTATGCCGGTTGTCGCAGCCTTTAAGGCTGCGACGCCAAACTCTTCGCTTATTACCGATTTGTCTTACACCCCTGGCAGCCTTGATCGCCGGGTGTTTTTTCGTGGGCGATCAATACTCAAGTCGACAGGCAGTCTGTTCGCTGCTCATCAGGAGGATGGGCGGTGCAAAAAACAGTGAAAGGATTTCAACGTTGAAAGCGATAAAACGGTTTATTACTCGGCTGTTGATGGGGTTGAGCCTGGGGGTGATGGCCTCGCCGGCAATGGCCCTGGATGAGGTGCTTGAGGTCGAGATTCACAATGCGACCTCTGCGGCGATTGCCCCCGGGAAGGATTTTTCGTGGCTGGAAAGCCCGGCCAATGCCGGGCATGATTTTGTCATTGAGCCGGGTGGCAGTCAGGAGTTGACCTACTATTTGCCGCAATCGCGTGGCAATGAGTCGTTCAGTTATCGCCAGGGTGAGCGCGTGTGTATGTTCAGTTTTAGCCATCTCACCCCGGACCATCCGAGAGGCAATCGTCAGGTCAATGCCCGTTCGACGGGGCAGGTATTGAGCCTCTGTAGCGCGGAGTTGATCCCCGTGACTGACGACGATGACTTTGTGAGGAACGGCGGAACGCACGTCCTGTTCACCATGGGGCCGTGATCCGGCACCGGTGCGCGAACAATAAAAAACCCTCACCCCAAAAAAGGGTGAGGGTTTAAGCGTGACGCTGAAACCCGAAGGTCGCGTTACGCGATGCTGGTGTTCGGCGCCACCAGCTCCAGCAACTCGGAGTTACGGGTGCTGATTTCACGGTACAGCTCGGCGTCTGTTTCCAGCACCTTTTCCCGCGCCGGGAAAATTTCCTTGAGCTTGGCAGCCCATTCGCCCGTGGCTTTTTGCGCGAAGCAACGTTCGATCAGGTCCAGCATGATCGATACCGTCACCGATGCGCCCGGTGACGCACCCAGCAGTGCCGCCAGGGAACCGTCTTTGGCCGCGACCAGTTCGGTACCGAATTGCAGCACACCGCCTTTTTTCGGGTCTTTCTTGATGATCTGAACCCGCTGGCCCGCAATCTCAAGGCGCCAGTCTTCGGCTTTGGCCTGTGGATAGAAACGGCGCAGGGATTCCAGGCGCTGTTCCATCGATTGCCGCACTTCGCTGACCAGGTACTTGGTCAGGTCCATGTTGTCGCGCGCAACGGCGAGCATTGGCCCGATGTTGCCCAGGCGAATCGACATCGGCAGGTCGAGGAACGAGCCATGCTTGAGGAACTTGGTGGTGAAGCCGGCATAAGGCCCGAACAGCAGGGATTTTTTGCCGTCCACGACACGGGTGTCCAGGTGTGGAACCGACATCGGCGGCGAGCCCACTGCGGCCTGGCTATACACCTTGGCCTGGTGGTGCTTGACCACTTCCGGGTTGTCGCAACGCAGCCATTGGCCGCTCACCGGGAAGCCGCCGTACCCTTTGCTTTCTTCGATGCCCGAGGCTTGCAGCAATGGCAAGGCGGCACCGCCTGCGCCCAGGAACACGAACTTGGCATCGATATGGCGCGTGTTGCCGCTATTGATGTCCTTGACGCTCACCGTCCAGCCGCTGCCATTGCGTTTGAGGCCAGTGACTTTTTGGCTGTACTTGATTTGCGTGTCCGCAGCGCTGGCCAGATGCTTGAGCAACTGCTTGGTCAAGGCGCCGAAGTTGACGTCTGTACCGTGCATCACACGGGTTGCCGAAATGACTTCATCTGCCGGGCGGCCCGGCATCATCAGCGGCATCCACTCGGCCATTTTGGCTTTGTCTTCGGTGTATTCCATGTCTGCAAACGCATGGTGCTGGCTCAGCACGTCAAAACGTTTTTTCAGGAAGGACACGCCTTTTTCGCCTTGCACAAAGCTCAGGTGAGGCACCGGGCTAATGAAGGACTTGCAGGAACCGAAGGTCCCCTGTTGCGCCAGGTGGGCCCAAAACTGTTTCGAGACTTCGAACTGCGCATTGATGTGCACAGCTTTTTTGATGTCGATCGAACCGTCGGCCGCCTGGGGCGTGTAGTTCAACTCACACAGCCCGGCATGGCCGGTGCCTGCGTTGTTCCACGGGTTGGAACTCTCCGCAGCACCTGAGTCCATTTGCTCTACTACTTCCAGCGAAATGCCGGGGTCGAGCTCTTTGAGCAGTACGGCGAGGGTGGCACTCATGATGCCCGCTCCAACCAGTACTACGTCGACTGCTTCGTTATGCGCCATTAACGCGTCTCCAAAATCTACGGCACCAAATTGACGGCATAGCTGCCAGGTGGTCCGAGGCGTGGATCAGGTGGAGCCTCGGGTCACGCGTGGCCAGGATCGCCATGTCCGATTCATCGCAATTGCTTGCTGCTTCAGCGGACGCCACCAACCGGGCCTTGAAGGTTCATATGAACGCACTTCACAGGGCGGGAGGCAATTCGACTTAAGGTCAAGAGCGTCCGTTTGGGCAACCAAATCCGTAAGCGGACAGGCTTTAGTCGTGTGCGGTAAAGCTGACTTCAGACCTGCTGGATGGGGCTGTAACAGACGCTAATGGTGCATGTTCAGACGCAAAACTTTTCATTTGCTCGCCACACTCTTGTGAAGTTGTGAAAACCCGTTTTTTTTCACGCTCTTTTGAAGACGTGAACCTCAAAAAAGGGCTGCCGCATGCCTGGCACCAAACCCGTGTACGACCTGCAAGGCAGGTGTGGCATAGCGGGCGAACAACGCAGTGGCCGAGCAACATGGCAGCTCTGCAGACTGTTAACAGGTGGTGGTTTGCATGAAAAAAAGCAAGCGCCAGCGCTACACAGTCTGTGTGGGCGGCTCTCTGTGGGCGATTTTGGGGTGCTGATACCTGCGTATCAACGGTGTTGCGGGGCCCGATCAGGAGACGTCCTTATAATCGGGGGGAGATTGTAGCGAAGAAACGTCGGCAATTGATCCTGTTAAATGACTTTTATTGGTGATTGAGTCAAACACCCCACATCGGTTGCACCCTTGAACGCGTTGCAGGCGAGGTCACACGGGCGTCAGGCGGTAAAACCTGGTGCAACCAGTTCAGCCGAACTTCTGAGATTTCGACCCAGCCATCGCCGACCGGCGGTTGCGTGCAGTGCTTGAACGCGCGGCAGCGGCCGCTGCTGTCCAGGCGTGCAAAGTGGCGGTGGGGGCGGGTGGTGCTCAACAACGACTTTAACCAGTTCATGGCAAACCCCTCTTTCAGTAGTGCCCCGAGATTGCCACGTTGACGTGACGCACTGATGTACTGCGCATGACAGCCGGGTGACAGCAAGCGGCTGGTTTGCAGGCCGTTGGCCCCGCTATACTGGCGACCAGTTTGACCTTGCCCTGGAGAGATGAGCATGTTGCAACGCCTGTTGTTCGGTTTGATCACTGTGACCAGTTTGACGCTGGTCGGCTGCGCCCACAGCCCGCAACAACTTAGCCCGCAACCCAAGCTGACCACTCAGCTCGCGCCAGTCGGCCGCGGCCAGCCAGTGGTTGTCCGCGTGGTCGATGGCCGTCCGTCGCCGACGCTGGGCACCCGCGGTGGCATGTACCCGGAAACCAGCGCGATCAGTGTCAGCAGTGCGGACCTGATCCCCAAACTGCAAGCCCAGGCTGAAGCCGCCGTCCGCCTGCTGGGTTACACCCCGACCACCAATGCGATGAATGCCCCGCAATTGACGGTGACCCTGGCTGAACTGAAGTACCAGTCCCCCAAAGACTCCATGTACGTGACTGAAGCGACCATTGGCGCTACGTTCCGTTCTGATGTGAAGAACGGCGGCCGTACTTACAGCGGTCGGTACGGTGCGTCGCTGGATCAGCGTTTCGGCATGGCGCCGAATCAGGAAACCAACACCAAGCTGGTCAGCGACGTGTTGAGCGATGCCTTGACCCGCGTATTCAAAGACCCTTCAGTGGGTCGTTTGCTGGGCGAGTAACGGTAGAAAGCAAAAAGCCCGAACTCGGTGAGTTCGGGCTTTTTTGTGCGCGAAGGGTTCAAGCTGCTTCGGCGTACAGCTCCAGACGGCTGACGCCCGTGAGCAAGTCCAGTTCGGGCAAGTCGACATGGGTGTGACCGCTGAGGGCGCAATAAACCAGCCAATGCTGATCCTGAACGTTAAAGGCTAACCCTTCGATCAACGCCTGCTGTTCGTCGCTGGGGGCGATCAGATAGAGGCGATCCTGGTTTTCTGCGTGCAGCATGACAAGCTCCGTGTCGGTGTCGAGGGGCCACAGAGTGACCGCTTAACATGACGATACGGTGACAGCAGAATTTAGGCGTTGGGCCTGTGGTCGCCGCCGTACAACACGAGGCAGCGACCACAGACGCGGGCTTTACAAGGGCAGGCCTGCCTTGATGCGGTACTGGTTGCGCACCGGCATTGCATATTGCAGCACCAGGTAAGGGCGGTGCTCGGCCGGGCAAGCGTCCAGACGGCGCTGCCACTCTTGTCGGGCCTTGGCCAATTCATCTGCCGGGAACACCTGTGCGGCGTCAGGCACCTGCAGTTGCGGGTCTGCGTCATCCCACTGCGCATACGCCAGGTAGTGCGCCGGGAACAGGCGATAGCCGCCGAGGATCTGGCGATCCATTTCGGCGGCCAACAGCTTGCTGTCTTCGAAAAACTCAGTCACGGGGGCAGCAAAGTTCACGTGCACGCGGCCTTTGTAACCGGTGATGCCATTGGCGATGCTGGTGTCGTCTTCGCCAGGCGCTTTGGTGTAAGCGCCGGTGGTGGCACGGATATACAGCTCGCGTGCCTTGGCCTGATCGCACGGGTCGTATTCGTAGCTGATCGACACGGGGGTCATGTTCAGTGACTGAACCACCTCGCCAAACGGCTCGTTCTTGCGGCTCATGTGGAACATTTTCAGGATGGCCGAATCTGTGCGGTCGTCGCCGTCTTTGGCGCGGCCTTCAGCCTGCGCAATCCAGATCGAGACGCCATCGTTGCGGATCGAGTGATTGATGTACGCCGACAGCAATTGATAGGCCGCGAGCTTTTCCCGGCGTCCGGTGATCGAACGGTGCACGATGAAACTTTTATTGAGGCGCATCAGGTCGCTGACAAACGGCTTTTGCAGCAAGTTGTCGCCGATGGCAATACGTGGCGTCGGCAGGCCTGCGTGGTAAACCGCGTAATTGACGAAGGCCGGGTCCATCACGATGTCGCGGTGGTTGGCCAGGAACAGGTAGGCAGTGCCGGACTTCAAATTCTCGACGCCGGAGTAGGTCACCCCATCGGTCGCGTGTTCAATGGTGCGGTCGACGTACACTTCGACTTTGTCTTGCAAGGTGGCGACAGAGGTCACGCCAGCGAACTCTTTACGCAGGCGATGCGCTATAAGAGGTTTTAACAGCCAGCCGAAAGCGCCAGCCAGGCGCGGGAAGCGAAAGTGGGTCAGGATATCTAGAAACGCCTTGTCGCTGAGCAGCCGGGCCAGCACGGCTGGGACTTCGGCGTCGTCGTAAGGTCGGATGGTATCGAATTCGCCCATCATGCTCTCTTGTTGGAAACGGCTAGGGTAAGTAAACAAGGCAGGCCAAAAATAATAGCCCTGCAAATAGACCGGCGATTATACGCACAAGTCACTCTGGAGACCGCGATGCTTGAAACCGAACAGTACGATTGCCCTTATTGTGGTGAGCTGGCAGAAGCGGTGCTGGATCTTTCGGGCGGTGACCAGACCTACATTGAAGACTGCCCGGTGTGCTGCCGGCCGATTGTCTTCACTCTCCAGACCGACGGTCATGAGTGGATGCTCGATGTCCGTAGCGAAAACGAGTAGCCGTCATGCAGCGCATCTACGAGCCTGAAAACCTGATGGAAGCCGAGCTGTTGCTGGGCATGCTCGCCAGCGAAGGGGTTACGGCGACCCTTCAGGGGCGTGACCTGATCGGCGGCACGGGCGAATTACCGGCACTGGGTTTGTTGGGACTGGCCGTGGCCGATGATCACGCCCGTTACGCGCGCGAGCTGATCGATGCGTACAATGCCGCCTCGCCCTTTGAGGGCGACGAGCCTGATAGCTACCCCGATGTGCTGGAGTGTTAACGGCCTTTTGTTCACTGCTATATAGAAAAGAGTTGTACAGCCCCATGTGTGGACGTTTTGCCCTGTTTCGCTGGAACCCTGCATTTGCAGCCTTGCCCGGTTTTCCGGCGGATCAGCAGGCGCAATGGAATATCTCGCCCAATGATGCGGTGTTGATCTTGCGCGCAGGCGAAGCGCCGGGCCAGCGAACCCTGGCCCGGGCGCGTTGGGGCCTGACCCCGGCCTGGCTGACGGACCTGTCTCGCACACCGGCCCATGCCCGAGCTGAAACCGTTGCGGAACAACCCATGTTCCGTGACGCCTTTCGCTTGCGTCGCTGCCTGCTGCCGGCCAATGGGTTTTATGAGTGGCGCGGCACCACGCGCAAACGGCCGTACTGGCTGACGCCCGGTGAAGGTGCATCACTGTTTTTTGCGGCGATTTGGGAGGCCTATCCGGTGCAAGGGCACGAATGGTTGAGCACGGCTGTTATTACTCAGGCAGCGGCCAGTCAGCGTCGCCCGTTGATTCTGGATGAGGCGGGTCAGCAAGCCTGGCTGGATCCTCAAACCCCTTTGCATGTGTTACAGGCGCTGCTGGCCAGCCAGCAATCACCGTTGCGCGAGCGCCCGCTGGCCAATCTGGTCAATGATCCCAAGCTTAATGCCCCCGAGTGTCTGACGCCGGGTTGAGGCGCGTGTCTGCTACGATGCGCGCCATCTTTATGGAGAGTCGTGATGGGTAAATTAGCGGTAGTGTGCGTGGTTGGCGCAGGGCTGTTGCTCGGCGGTTGTCAGTCGGTCAATACCACCAATGCCGGTGCGGTCGGCATTGAGCGCAAGCAGTACATGTTCAGCATGCTGTCGAGTCAGCAAGTGGATCAAATGTACGCCCAGTCGTACCAACAAACCGTCAGCGAAGCCAATACTAAAGGTGTTCTGGACAAAACCAGTACCAATGCCAAGCGCTTGCAAGCGATCGCCAACCGGCTGATTGCCCAGGTCCCGGCCTTTCGCCCGGATGCGGCGCAATGGAATTGGGAGGTGAACCTGATCAAAAGTGATGAGCTCAATGCCAGCTGCGGGCCGGGCGGCAAGATCATTTTCTATAACGGGATCATTGATCAGCTCAAACTCAACGACGATGAAATCGCTGCGGTCATGGGCCATGAGATTGCCCATGCATTGCGCGAACATGGCCGCGAGTCGATGTCCAAAGCGTACGGCATCGAAATGGCCAAGCAGGGTGCGGGTGCATTGCTGGGGCTGGGGCAGGACAGCCTGCAACTGGCCGATACCGTGGTCAATTACAGCCTGACGTTGCCTAACAGCCGCAGTAACGAAAACGAAGCAGACCTGATTGGTCTGGAGCTGGCGGCGCGTGCGGGCTACAACCCGAATGCCGCCATCACCTTGTGGCAGAAAATGGCGCAAGCGTCGCAAAGTGCGCCGCCTGAATTCATGAGCACCCACCCGGCGTCGAGTAGCCGGATTGCCGCGTTAGAAGCGGCGATTCCCAAGGTGTTGCCGCTGTATCAGCAAGCGCCAAAAACCCAGTAACCCTTGACGTTGCCGGCCCTTTCCCGAAGAAGAGGGCCGGTGATGGGGGCTACACCCAGCCGCTGATCGCCATCGCCTTGTACACTGCCACCGCGGCCAGTACGAAGAAGGCGGTCGCCGCCAACCGGCGAATCAGGGTCAGCGGCAACTTGTCGGCCGCAAAGTTACCTGCCAGCACCACCGGCACGTTGGCAATCAACATGCCCAGGGTTGTGCCGATAATCACCAGCCACAGATCCGGGTATTGAGCGGCCAGCATTACGGTCGCCACTTGGGTCTTATCGCCGATTTCAGCGATGAAAAACGCAATCAGTGTGGTCAGGAACGGGCCAAATTTGCGGGCCGTGCTCGCTTCGTCATCGTCCATTTTGTCCGGCACCAGCGTCCACAGTGCGGTGGCCGCAAAGCTGGCTGCGAGGATCCAGTGCAAGGTCACATCCGAGAAGAAACTGCCGAACCAGGCACCTACCGCACCTGCGGCGGCGTGGTTGGCCAGGGTCGCGGCCACGATGCCGGCAATGATTGGCCAAGGCTTGCGAAAGCGGGCGGCGAGAATGAGGGCGAGCAGCTGCGTCTTGTCGCCGATTTCGGCCAAGGCAACGATTGCAGTCGGAACGAGTAAGGAGTCGAGCATCATCAGGTGGTTTCCAGGGGCGGGTCGACACGGCTATGACACGTACAGCCTTCCCGCCCCGGGTAAGGTGTTCGTGTCATAGGTCTTGTCAAACCCCGGTCCGTCTGTGCGGACTCCTGGGTCGCATACGCCATGGTCTGTTGACCAAGTATGTTGACGTATGCCGGACGAGCATGGCGCTCGTGGGAGACTACTCCCCTAGGACGGAGCGGATTCTGCCTATGCAAATCCGATCCGGCAAGCCTTGTTTATTAATTTGTTTTATCGACGCTTCGCGCTGTAAATCCGAAATCCCTGGCCTTCAGCCTTGACGGTGCAGGCCCCGAATTGCTCTTCAATGAGTGGCTGATAGCGCAGGAAGCTATTGGCCACAATCCGAAGTTCGCCACCTTTTTTCAGATGTTTGACCGATTTTTGCAGCAAGTTTTCAGTGGCGTGGTAATCGGTATGGACGCCCACATGAAACGGTGGGTTACTCAAAATGGTGTTGAGTTCCATCGGCGCGGCATCGATACCGTCTGCGCAAATCACCTCAGCGTCCAGGCCGTTGGCCGCCAGCGTCAGGCGGCTGCTGGCGGTAGCAAACGCGTCCACATCGAGCAGGGTGACGCTGTTGTGCGGGTAGCGACGCTTGACCGCTGCGCCCAATACCCCTGCGCCGCAGCCAAAATCCAGTACGTGACCGCTGGGCAGTTTGTCGAGGTGCTCCAGCAGCAGGGCGCTGCCGCGATCCAGACGGCCGTGGCTGAACACGCCGGGCAGGCTGACCACGTTCAGCGGGCCTTCTTCCAGTGCCAGCTCGTAATGTTGCGCAAGGTCTGCCAGGACCGGTGCTTGCGGCGCATTGACCACGGTGACTTGCCACAACTGGCAATGCCGGGCGCTGTCGAGCTTGCGCGGCTTGCCGAACGGGATCAGCTGTTTGGAGGCGCCTTCGATGCCGCCTTTCTTCTCGCCCACCAGAAACACATCGGCATTGGGCAGGCGTGCGGCCACGGCCTTGAGTACGTAGTCGCTCAGCTCTTTGGACTTGGGCAAATACACCACGGCAGTGTCGAACGCGCGCGCCGGAACATCGACCCCAAAATGCACGCGCCCGGCAAAGCGAGCCTCTAGCGCGGCCTGATCGCCAGCGTGCCAGCACCAGCCGTGGGCGTTCGGTAAGCGGCCGAGTACGTCGTCAGGTGGCAGGCCCACCAAGAGCACCTCGCCCTGAAAGTAATCAGGCTGACGAAGCAGTACTTCACTGCGCGGATCCATAATCTGCTCCTCAAAAAGGGGCGCAGTTTATCAACTGACGACCCGCAGCGCTGTACCGTTGAAGAACGCGTGAGCGTTTTCAGTCAATTGGCCCACGATTCGCTGCCGCGCCTCACGGCTGCCCCAGGCGCTGTGGGGCGTAATGATCAGGCGCGGGATGTCTGCCGCCAGCAGCGGGTTGCCGTCGCGGGGCGGTTCTACGCTCAGCACGTCGGTGGCGGCTCCACCCAAATGGCCGCTACGCAGGGCGTCTACCAGGGCCTGTTCGTCGATCATGCCGCCGCGAGCAGTGTTGACCACGAACGCGCCGGGCTTGAGCAGTGCCAACTCTCGGGCGCCGATCAAATTCCTCGTGTGTTCGTTGAGCGGGCAGTGAAACGTCAACGCATCGACCTGCGGCAAGAGTTCATCCAGTGGCATCCGATCAGCGCGTGCCGGTCGCCCGGGGATTTGCCCGAGCAGCACGCGCATGCCAAAGGCTTCGGCCAGTTTTGCGACGGCGCTGCCCAGCTCGCCATGACCCAACAGGCCAAGGGTTTTGCCTTCCAGCTCCACAATCGGGAAGTCCAGCAGGCAGAATTGTTTGGCCGTTTGCCATTGCCCGGCAGACACCGCTTTTTGATAGTCGGGCAGGCGTGTGGCCAGTGCGAGCAGCAACATCAAGGTGTGTTGCGCCACCGAGGGCGTGCCGTAACCCTGGCAATTTGCCACAACGATGCCGTGGGCGCGTGCGGCTTCCAGGTCAATGTTATTGGTGCCTGTGGCGGCGACCAGGATCAGTTTTAACTGCGGGCACGCCGCGAGGGTGTCAGCGTCCAGCAGGATTTTATTGCTGATGGCCACGGTGGCGCCTTGCAAGCGTTCGATGACGTTTTCAGGGGTGGTGTCGGCGTACAGGTGCAGATCGCCCAGGCATTCACGCAACGGGCTGAGGTTCAGATCGCCCAGATCCAGTGAGGTGTGATCCAGGAACACGGCGCGGCGAGTGTTAGTCATCAACTGTACCTTTTGTGCGGTGAAATGAAGGCGTAATGTGGCGAGCCTATCAGAAGAAACAATTTGTAATGGAGCCGTGCATGTATTGGACAGAATTCTTGACCGTCGCCCTGATTCATCTGTTGGCGGTGGCCAGCCCGGGGCCGGATTTTGCCGTGGTGGTGCGTGAAAGCGTGACCCACGGTCGCCGCGCAGGCATGTTCACGGCGTTCGGGGTTGGCACGGCGATTTTTGTTCATGTCGGTTATTCGCTGCTTGGCATCGGCATCATCGTGTCGCAATCGATTGTGTTGTTTAACGCACTTAAATGGCTGGCGGCAGCTTACCTGCTGTACATCGGGATCAAGGCGCTGCGTGCCAAACCCGCTGATCCTGCCGCCGTGGCCACTTCGCTGCCGGTGGGTGAACGCACGGCGCGCGGCGCGTTCACGTCGGGGTTTGTGACCAATGGCTTGAACCCGAAGGCCACGCTGTTTTTCCTGTCGCTGTTTACGGTGGTGATTAACCCGCATACGCCGCTGTCGATTCAGGCCGGGTATGGCGTGTACCTGGCTGTTGCGACCGGGCTGTGGTTCTGCATGGTGGCCATGCTGTTCAGTCATCAACGTGTACGCACAGGGTTTGCGCGCATGGGCCACTGGTTTGATCGCACCATGGGCGCTGTTTTGGTCGCGCTGGGTGTGAAACTGGCCTTTACCGAAATGAACTGAGGCTTTAAGCCCCGATCACCGCTGTGAATTAATGGGTTTTTGTCACTGCCGACTAGAGTTACCCCCAAGGCGACGTTGATCGTTTTCTCATTGGGGGTTTCTCATGTTGCAGACTCGCATTATTGCGCCCACCCAAGCGGCGCATGCAGCCCCGCTGCTGATCAAGCAATTGCTGTTGTCCGGGCGGCGCTATGAAGCGTCGCGGGAAATCGTCTATCGCGACCTGCGGCGTTATTCCTACGACACCCTCAACGAGCGGATTGCCCGGTTGGCCAATGTGCTGACAACTGCCGGTGTCAAAGCAGGTGACACCGTGGCGGTGATGGATTGGGACAGCCATCGTTACCTGGAATGCATGTTCGCCATTCCGATGCTCGGAGCGGTGGTGCACACCCTCAACGTGCGTTTATCTGCCGAACAAATCCTTTACACGATGAACCACGCGCAAGACCGGTTTGTATTGGTCAATAGTGATTTCGTGCCGCTGTATCAAAGCATCGCCGCGCAATTGACCACGGTCGAGAAAACCCTGTTGCTGACGGACACGTTTGAGCCCGCAGGGCAGTTGCCCAATTGCGTCGGGGAGTACGAGCAACTGCTGGCGGCCGCGAGCCCTGACTACAGGTTTGAAGAGTTCGATGAGAACTCGGTGGCCACCACGTTTTACACCACAGGCACCACCGGTAATCCCAAAGGGGTGTATTTCACCCACCGGCAACTGGTGCTGCACACCCTCGGGATCTCGACCATTCTCGGCAGCGTGCCAGCTGAACGGTTGCTCGGCGGCAGCGACGTGTACATGCCGATCACACCGATGTTTCACGTGCATGCGTGGGGCATGCCGTATCTGGCCACCCTGCTGGGGCTTAAGCAGGTGTATCCGGGGCGATATGAGCCGGAACGGTTAGTCGCGCTCTGGGAACGCGAACAGGTGACCTTTTCTCATTGCGTGCCGACCATTTTGCAAATGCTGCTTAACGCACCAAACGCCCAGGGCACTGATTTCAATGGGTGGAAAATCATTGTCGGCGGCAGCGCATTGAGCCGTACGCTATTCGCCGCTGCCAAGGCCCGCGGCATTGAGTTGATGGGGGCTTACGGCATGTCTGAAACCGGTCCGCTGGTGGCTTGCGCGCACCTGGACGACCATGCATGGGCGGGGTCGGAGGACGAGCGCATCAGTCACAGAATTCGCGCAGGGGTGCCGGGGCCGCTGGTGGAAGTGGCCCTTGTGGATGAGCAAGGGCAGTTCCTCGCCCATGACGGCGAAACCCAAGGGGAGCTGGTATTGCGTGCGCCGTGGCTGACCGGCAGTTATTTACATGAGCCCGAAAAGGGCGCCGAGTTGTGGGCGGGCGGCTGGCTGCACACCGGCGACGTGGCAACCCTAGACCGTCGCGGGGCGATCGACATTCGTGACCGGATCAAGGACGTCATCAAGAGCGGTGGCGAGTGGGTGTCGTCGCTGGAACTGGAGGACTTGATCGGTCGTCACGCGCAGGTGCGGGAGGTGGCCGTGGTGGGTGTGCCCGATGCGCAGTGGGGCGAGAGGCCAGTGGCAATGCTGGTGCTGGCAGAAGATGCCCGTCTGGATGCTGAGGCGCTCAAAGACCACCTTCAGCCTTTTGTCGATGCGGGTTCTCTGCGCCCTTGGGCAGTGCCCGCTCAGGTCGTGCTGGTGACTGAAATCCCCAAGACCAGTGTCGGCAAGCTCGATAAAAAAAGGATTCGCCATCAGGTTTCACAAACCCTGTAGCCGCTGAAGCATGCAACGACCGCGGGTGAGGGGCATATGCGTCGAGGATCTTGTCAAAATCTGGTTTTCCTTCATCCTTGCGGGCCTATTGCGACGTGCCCTCGGAGAAGTATCAATGCCCTCAGTCAACCGGTTCTGGCGTCGCGCCCAACTGCCGCTGGCAGTCAGCTTTGCCGCGACGCTCGCCGGGCCCGCCTGGGGGCTGAGCTTTAACGTCGGGGACGTCGAAGCTCAGCTCGATTCCGAGTTATCGATTGGCGCCAGTTGGTCGACCGCCAAGGCCGATCAGTCATTGATCGGTGCCAATAATGGTGGCACTGGCCACTCGCAAATTTCTGACGATGGCCGATTGAACTTCAAGCGCGGCGAAACCTTTTCCAAATTATTCATGGGGGTTCACGGGCTGGAGCTGAAGTATGGCGACAGCGGCCTCTATGTGCGTGGCAAGTATTGGTACGACTTCGAACTGCAAGATGACAGCCGCCCGTTCAAGGACATCAGCGACAAAGGCCGTCGTGCCTCGGCGCAATCCGCTGGCGCGCAGTGGCTGGATGCGTTCGTGTACCACAACTATGTGATTGCCGATCAACCCGGCGCCGTACGTTTGGGCAAGCAAGTGGTCAGTTGGGGGGGAAGTGCTTTCATCGGCGGCGGGATCAATGCCATCAATCCGACTGATGCGTCGGCTTATCGCCGTCCTGGCACCGAGTACAAGGACGGCCTGGTGCCGGTCAACCTGTTCTACCTGTCGCAAAATCTCACTGACCGGTTATCGGTGGAAGGTTTTTATCAGTTGGACTGGGAGCAGTCCGAGGCCGACAACTGCGGGACATTTTTCTCGCAATCGGATGTGATTGCGGACGGCTGTAGCGGCAACTACCGGGTGATGAGCGCGCGTTCAGCCCTGGCGGTGGCCGACCTGGCGGCGCTGACCTCGGCCGGGGTCGACATCAACAACGAAGGTGTATTGGTGCGTCGGGATGCGGATCGTAACGCGCGCAACAGCGGGCAGTTCGGACTGGCCATGCACTATCGCTTCGACCCGCTGGACACCGAGTTCGGCGCGTTCTTCATGAACTACCACAGCCGTGATCCGATCATCAGCGGCCGTGCGGCTTCGCAGGCGGTGTACAACGCGGCGTCTGCCGCTGGCAGCCTGGGGTCGATGCAGGTCGCGGGCAATGCCAGTTACTACGTCGAATACCCCGAAGACATTCGTTTGTACGGCATGAGTTTCGCAACCACGTTATCCACAGGCACGGCGTGGAAAGGGGAGTTGAGCTATCGTCCAAATGCGCCGGTGCAACTCAATACCGATGATTTGCTGTACGCCACTGTCACCTTGCTGCCGGGGTTGGCGGATGCGTCCCCGTTGAGCGTGACGCCGGGGGCCGATGCCGCAGGCTATCGGCGTAAAGAGATCACTCAGTTTCAGACCTCGCTGACGCACATTCTGGACAACGCCATGGGCGCCAATCGGCTGATTCTGACCGGGGAAGTTGGCATTACTCACGTTGCCGGGTTGGAAAGCCGATCCGATAAGCGCTATGGCCGCGACCCGGTGTTCGGTCAGGAGGGTAACGATGGCTTTACCACGGCCAATTCGTGGGGCTATCGGGCGCGGGCCGTGTGGGAATACAACAGCGTGCTGCCGGGCATCAATCTCAAGCCCGCTGTGGCGTGGTCCCACGACGTCAGCGGTTACGCACCCGGCCCCGCGGCCACGTTCGAAGAAGGCCGTAAAGCGGTCAGTATCGGCCTGGATGCCGAATACCAGAACACCTACACCAGCAGCGTGTCGTATACCAATTTTTTTGGCGGCCGCTACAACACCTTGAGTGATCGCGACTTCATGGCGTTAAGCGTCGGGGTCAAGTTTTAAACCGTTTTATCCGCTTTGGAACCCGGAACCATGAATAACCCGCCTGCGCTGATCCGTGAAACTTTCCCCGTCGGCCCTTTGCAGTGCAACTGCACGATCATCGGCGATCCGGTGACGAAAAAGGCCATTGTGGTCGACCCGGGTGGCGATCATGAATTGATTCTGGCGCGCCTGGAGAAGCATGGTTTGAAGGTAGTGAGCATCATCCACACCCATGCGCACCTGGACCATTTCCTGGCATCGGGTCAGCTCAAGGAGAAAACCGGGGCGACGTTGCATCTGCACAAAGAGGATCAGTTCCTGTGGGACAACCTTGAAATGCAGTGCACGTTGTTTCGCGTCCCCTATACACCGGTGCCGTCACCGGATCGCTGGCTTGACGACGATGAAGAACTGGCGTGCGGGTGTGGCGTGGCGATTCACACGCCGGGGCATACGCCTGGCTCCATGAGCTTCTGGTTTGCTGATGCAAAACTGTTGATTGCCGGGGACACGCTGTTCCGTCGTGGTGTTGGCCGTACGGATTTGTGGGGTGGCGATCAGGCAACTATCGTACGTTCCATCAAGCAGCGTCTGTATACGCTGGATGAAGATGCCACCGTGATTACGGGTCACGGCCCTGACACCCGTCTGGGCGATGAGATGCGCGAAAACCCGTTTGTACGTGCTTGATCAGCCAATGGAATTTTTAACGTTGGCTGTGTTCAAACGCCCACAGAGGTCCATTGCCAACGACCTTTGCCCCCCAGAAAGTATTGAGTAGGAGCTTCACCATGTTTATTTCAAGTCGTTTGATCGTGGCCGCCAGTGCCATTGCTTTGCTGGCGGGCTGTGCCTCGCCCAACCCGTATGACAATCAGGGTCAGGCATCGACGGGCATGAGCAAGACGGCCAAGTATGGCGGGCTGGGCGCGTTGGCCGGTGCAGTGGCGGGGGCTGCCATTGACCACAACAACCGTGGCAAGGGCGCACTGATCGGCGCTGCCGTTGCGGGTCTGGGGGCCGCGGGTTATGGCTACTACGCTGACAAGCAAGAAGCTGCACTGCGCGCCAGTATGGCCAACACCGGTGTAGAAGTTCAGCGTCAGGGTGACAACATCACTTTGGTCATGCCGGGCAATATTACGTTCGCGACCAGCTCAGCGAACATTTCGCCCAGTTTCTACCAGCCGCTCAATAGCCTGGCCAACTCGTTGAAGCAACTCAATAACCAGCAACAGATTCAAATTGTCGGTTACACCGACAGCACCGGTAACTACAACTACAACATGCAGCTGTCTCAGCAGCGTGCGCAGAGCGTTGCCACTTATCTGACGTCTCAGGGTGTCAGTGGCCAGTACTTGTCTGTCACGGGTAAAGGTCCTGCGGACCCGATTGCCAGCAATGCGACCCCTGATGGCCGGGCTCAAAACCGACGTGTTCAGATCACCTTGGCGCCGATTCCAGGCATGAACTACCAGCAACAAGGTCAGGTTCAGCAATACCCGTAAGCCTCGCTTTTAGCCGTTTTTGACGGAGAGCGTGCAGGTTTTGTGAGACGGTTTGCCATGCAAGCCTTCAGCGGTCACAGCCCGATGCACAACAAAAAGCCCCGCGATCTTTATCAGGTCGCGGGGCTTTTTGGTGAACGCTTTACCGGATGAATTACTTCTTCAGGCCGTAATGCTCGTCGAGCATGCCGGGGGCGTTCGGGGTTTTCGGCGCGTAGTCCAATGGCGGCTCTGAGCTGTGCGGCGGGGTAAGGCGCTCGCGGTGCGGCTGAGGCGCTTCGGAATGCAGTGCGGCCAGCAGGCGTTGGCGAGTCTGCTCGTCGAGAGCCAAACGGTTGGCACCCTCGGCGAGATGGTCTTGCACATCCTGATAGCTCTGAGTGAGTTTCTTCACCAGATTGGCGGTGCTGTTGAAGTGGGTGACCACTTCATTCTGATAACTGTCAAAACGTTCCTGGATGTCATCTAGCTGGCGCTGCGTGCGGTTAGGCGCGGCATTGGGCAGCAGACGAGCGACCAGAAAACCAATGGCGACACCTGCAACCAAGGCTAGAGTCGGCAACAACCAAATCAAGAGCGAGTGTTCCACGAGTCCTTCCTCTATAAACGGCTTTGCTTTACGTTAACGGCTCGGACCTGCGCTGTATACCGCGATGCACTCGCAAATATGTCAGACAGAATCTATCAGCTAGACGAGTCGACCCAATTTGAGGTCACGGAGTTCCTTCTTGCTTACCCGCGAAACCCCCCTTTTGATTGATGGCCCGGTGGGCCATCTGGAAGCGTTATACCTCGATCAGCCCCAAGCAAAAGGCCTTGCGCTGCTGTGCCATCCAAACCCGGTACAGGGTGGGACGATGATGAATAAAGTGGTTTCAACCCTTCAACGCACGGCCCGCGATGCTGGCCTGACTACCTTGCGGTTTAATTATCGTGGCACCGGCGCCAGTGAAGGCCGCCATGACATGGGCACCGGTGAAGTCGATGATGCGTTGGCGGCGGCTCATTGGCTGCGTGCCAAACACCCGGATCTGCCGATCACGTTGCTGGGTTTTTCGTTTGGCGGATTTGTGGCTGCAAGTTTGGGCGGCCGGCTTGAAGCCGAAGGCGAAGCCCTTAAACACGTGTTCATGATTGCACCGGCGGTGATGCGTCTGCGTGACGAAGATGCGTTGCCCCACGAATGCGCATTGACCGTGATCCAGCCACAAACCGATGAAGTGATCGATCCGCAACTGGTTTACGACTGGTCCGAAGACCTCTCGCGCCCCCATGAGCTGCTGAAAGTGGCAGAATGCGGACACTTTTTTCACGGCAAGCTGCCTGAACTCAAAGAGTTGGTGCTGCCACGCCTTTCGAATTGATTGCAGTCTGATAAGCGATTACCTATGACCACTCGTACTCGAATCCTCACCGGTATTACCACCACCGGTACGCCGCACCTGGGCAACTATGCCGGTGCAATTCGCCCGGCCATCGTGGCCAGTCGTGACAGCAACGCCGACTCGTTTTACTTCCTGGCGGACTATCACGCGCTGATCAAATGCGATGACCCGCAGCGCATCCAGCGCTCGCGTCAGGAAATCGCGGCGACCTGGCTGGCGTCCGGTCTGGATGTCGAGCGCGTGACGTTTTACCGTCAATCAGACATCCCCGAGATTCCTGAGCTGACCTGGCTGCTGACCTGCGTAGCGGCTAAAGGCCTGCTCAACCGCGCCCACGCCTACAAGGCGTCGGTGGATAAAAACCTGGAAAACGGCGAAGACCCGGACGCCGGTATCAGTATGGGCTTGTACAGCTATCCGGTGCTGATGGCTGCCGATATTTTGATGTTCAATGCCAACAAGGTGCCGGTCGGTCGCGACCAGATCCAGCACGTTGAAATGGCCCGTGACATCGGCCAGCGTTTCAATCACCTGTTTGGCAACGGCAACGATTTTTTCGCCATGCCTGAAGCGCTGATTGAAGAAAGCGTTGCCACCTTGCCCGGCCTTGATGGGCGCAAGATGTCAAAAAGCTACGACAACACGATCCCGTTGTTCACCAGCGCCAAAGACATGAAAAACGCCATCTCGCGCATCGTGACCGACTCCCGTGCGCCGGGCGAAGCCAAGGATCCGGACAACTCGCATTTGTTCACGCTGTATCAGGCGTTCTCCACGCCCGCGCAGACGGCAGAGTTCCGCAGCGAGCTGTTGCAGGGCTTGGGTTGGGGTGAAGCCAAGGAGCGCCTGTTCAAACTGTTGGACGCCGAATTGGGCGAGGCTCGCGAGCGGTATCACGAATTGATGTCGCGCCCATCCGACATGGAAGACATCCTGCTGGCCGGAGCTCGCAAGGCTCGTTCCATTGCAACGCCTTTCCTGGCGCAGTTACGCGAAGCCGTCGGCCTGCGTTCGTTTGTCAGTGCGGCGCAGGCCACGACAGCGACCAAGAAGAAAGCCAGCAAAGGCCCGCGCTTTGTCAGCTTCCGTGACGAAGACGGCAGCTTCCGCTTCCGCATGCTGGCCACCGACGGTGAGCAATTGTTGCTGTCGCGCCGCTTTGCCGATGGTAAAGCGGCGGGGCAGGTGACCAAGCAACTGCAATCCGGCGAGCCGCTGGACGTGCGCACCCAGGACTCGAGTTTCAGTGTGTGGCTGGCAGGAGAATGCGTGGCGGACAGCCCGGAATTCGCCGACAGCGTCGCCCGTGATGCCGCCATCGAGACACTGCGTGCGGCGCTGGTGCCTGCACAGGATTAAGAAAGTGCGGCGATTCGCCTCAGGTCCGATTGCCATTCCCCAGGGCCGTCGCTACAGTGACGGCCCGTTTTTGTTGCCTTGCTAACGAATTATGACGCCTCTAGAACGATATCAAGCTGATCTGAAACGCCCGGACTTCTTCCACGATGCCGCGCAGGAAAACGCTGTACGCCATTTGCAGCGTCTGTACGACGATCTGGTTGCCTCTTCGCAGAGCAAGCCGGGCCTGTTCGGCAAGCTGTTCGGCAAAAAGGACCAGACGCCGGTCAAAGGCCTGTACTTCTGGGGTGGCGTAGGGCGGGGCAAGACTTATCTGGTTGATACGTTCTTTGATGCCCTGCCGTTTAAGCAGAAGGTTCGTACGCACTTCCACCGGTTCATGAAGCGTGTGCATGAAGAAATGCGCACCCTGAATGGCGAAAAAAACCCGCTGACCATCATTGCCAAGCGTTTTGCCGACGAGGCGCGGGTGATTTGTTTCGATGAGTTCTTTGTGTCGGACATTACCGACGCCATGATTCTCGGGACGCTGATGGAAGAGCTGTTCAAAAACGGTGTCACTCTGGTTGCGACTTCTAACATCGTGCCTGATGGGTTGTACAAAGACGGCTTGCAGCGCGCGCGCTTCTTGCCTGCCATTGCACTGATCAAGCAGAACACCGAGATCGTCAACGTTGACAGTGGTGTGGACTACCGCCTGCGCCATCTGGAACAAGCTGAGCTGTTTCACTTTCCGCTCAATGAAGCGTCGGAAAAGTCTCTGCGCGAGAGCTTTAAAGCGCTCACACATAACTCGACCCGTGCTGTGGAAAACGATGACTTGATCATCGAGAACCGCACCATTCGCGCCTTGCGTACGTGCGATGACGTGGCCTGGTTTGAGTTCCGCGAGCTGTGTGATGGCCCTCGTAGCCAGAACGATTACATTGAACTGGGCAAGATCTTCAATGCGGTGATCCTCAGCGGCGTTGAGCAGATGGACGTGAAAACGGATGATATTGCGCGCCGTTTCATCAACATGGTCGACGAATTTTACGACCGCAACGTCAAGCTGATCATTTCGGCTGAAGTCGAGCTCAAGGACTTGTACAAGGGCGGGCGTCTGAATTTTGAATTCCAGCGCACCCTGAGTCGTCTGCTGGAGATGCAATCCCACGAATACCTGACGCGGGCGCACAAGCCTTAGTCGAGCACTTCATGAGAAAGGCCTGCTGATGCAGGCCTTTTTTGTTTGGCGATGTGCGTTGCGGCCGGCTACGCGGCTTGTTGAAATTGCTGGCGGTATTGGTTGGGTGACAGCTCGGTGTGTTGCCGGAACAAGCGCGCAAAGAAGCTGGCGTCGTCGTACCCCACGTCGTAGCTGATGGTCTTGATGCTTTTGCGGGTGGCCGAAAGCAGCCCTTTGGCGGTCTCTATGCGCAGGCGTTGCAGGTAATGCAAGGGTTTGTCGCCTGTCGCCATCTGGAAGCGCCGCATAAAATTGCGAATGCTCATGCCATGCTCGCGAGCCACGTCCTCGAAGCGGAACTTGTCGGCAAAGTGTTCTTCGAGCCAGTGCTGGATTTGCAGAATGATCACGTCCTGATGCAGCTTCTGCCCGCCAAACCCAATGCGGCCGGGGGCGTAGTTGCGTTGCACTTCATACAGAATGTCGCGTGCGACGGCCTGGGCAATATTGGCGCCACAGAAGCGTTCGATCAGGTAAATGTAAAGGTCGCAGGCTGAGGTCGGCCCTCCTGCGCAATACAAATTGTCAGCATCTGTCAGGTGTTTGTCTTGATTCAGATGAACGCCCGGGAAACGCTCGGCGAAGCTGTTGAAAAATCGCCAGTAGGTTGTCGCTTCCTTGCCCTCCAGCAAACCGGCTTCTGCCAGCCAGAACACGCCGGTGGCTTCTGCGCAGAGCACGGCGCCGCGTGCGTGTTGTGCGCGTAACCAGGGCAAAATTTGCGGATAGCGCTCACACAGTGTGTCGAAATCGTCCCAAAAGGCGGGGAGGATGATGATGTCTGTGTCTTCGAGGCTGCCGTCCACTGGAAGCATCACATTACTGAAACTGCTGACAGGCAGGCCGTCCGGGCTGACGAGCCGTGTTTCGAAGGTGGCGTTGAGGCCTTGGCCAAGCTGTTTGCCGTGACGCAGGCTGGCGAGGTGAAAGAAATCCTTGGCTTGCATCAGTGTCGAGGCAAAAACCCGATCGATGGCCAATATGCTGACGCGCCGCAAGGGCGCGGTGAGATGAGTAGACATGATTTGATTATTCTTATAGGTGAAATTGGTCAACTTACGGCTGGATCGTCTTATTTTTTATCCTGTGTGTCTAGGGGCTGTTCCCGTTTCATGGCAGCCGCCTTGCGCCACGTGGACTTTCGTCCGTTCAAGTCGCGTGTCACCTGGCCAGCGACGCAGTGGCGGCCGGTGGCGGCGCAAGCCATCGCCAGCCGCCGCTACGGGGCAGGTGTCAAGGCGCGGGGTTTGGCTGCGCTTTGTGAATGGCTTCGATACCTGCCAGTACTTCGTCCGAGAGTTTTATTTTGATGCTGTCGATATTGCTCTCAAGTTGCGCCATCGTGGTTGCGCCAATGATATTGCTGGTGACGAACGGCTGTTGCGTCACATAAGCCAGGGCCATTTGCGCCGGATCCAGGCCGTGTTGACGAGCCAGCGCCACATAGCGCTCGCTGGCAGCCACGGCTTGCGGGTTGGAATAGCGCGAGAAGCGGCTGTAGAGGCTCAGGCGCCCTTTTGGAGGGCGGGCGCCTGCGTTGTACTTGCCGGAGAGCATCCCGAACGCCAGCGGGGAGTAGGCGAGCAGGCCGCACTGTTCGCGAATGGCGATTTCAGCCAGGCCGACTTCAAAGCTGCGATTGAGCAGGTTGTAAGGGTTCTGGATTGAAACGGCTCGCGGCCAGCCCCGGCTTTCGGCCAGTTGCAGGAATTTCATCGTGGCCCACGGGGTTTCGTTGGACAGGCCGATGTGTCGGATTTTGCCCGCTTTTACTTGCTCGTCGAGGGCTTCGAGGGTGTCTTCAAGCGGAGTGAACTGCTCGTCAGCATGGTGCGTATAGCCCAGTTGGCCAAAGAAATTGGTACTGCGCTCGGGCCAATGCAGCTGGTAGAGGTCGATCCAGTCGGTTTGCAAGCGTTTGAGGCTCGCATCCAGCGCCTGGACGATATGGGTGCGGTTGTGTTTGAGCTGGCCATCGCGGATGTAGTCGATGCCATTGCCGGGGCCGGCGATTTTACTGGCCAGTATCCAGTCGGCACGATCGCCGCGGGCCTTGAACCAGTTGCCTATGTAACGCTCGGTGGTGGCGTAGGTCTCGGCCTTGGGTGGCACCGGGTACATTTCGGCGGTGTCGATGAAATTGATCCCTGCGTTTTTTGCGTACTCAATCTGCGCGAAGGCTTCATCCTGGGTGTTCTGCTCGCCCCAGGTCATGGTTCCGAGGGCAATTGCGCTGACATTCAGGTCGGTTCGGCCTAGCTGGCGGTAGTCCATAGGGAGCTCCTTGGGGGAAAGAATCATAAAAGCAGGTTGTAATTTTTTCCGCAATCTGGATAATTGCCGACCTCTTTCTGCAGTGGAAGTGATGCGCCGCCTGCCGAAGAATCTTGCCGTTGAACGGACGCGCTGACCCGAGCCCCCGATAGCGTCTGTACCCGGCTGCCTTTGACTTGTCAAAGTACGCACTATTCAGTAAGATCCGCCGTCTAATTTACAGGGCGGCCCCTGAGGCTATAAAGAATGAAAACTTTTACTGCTAAACCAGAAACAGTAAAGCGCGACTGGTTTGTCGTCGACGCTGCTGGTCAGACCCTGGGTCGTCTGGCCACCGAGATCGCGAGCCGTCTGCGTGGCAAGCACAAGCCGGAATACACTCCGCACGTTGACACCGGTGACTACATCGTTGTTATCAATGCTGAGCAGATCCGTGTCACTGGTGCCAAAACCTCTGACAAAATGTACTACTCTCACTCCGGTTTCCCGGGCGGGATTAAGTCGATCAACTTCGAAAAGCTGATCGCCAAAGCTCCTGAGCGCGTGATCGAGACCGCGGTTAAAGGCATGCTGCCTAAAAACCCGCTGGGTCGCGACATGTACCGTAAGCTGAAAGTCTATGCGGGCGCTGCTCACCCTCATACTGCTCAGCAGCCCCAAGAACTGAAGTTTTAACGGAATAGTTCATTATGTCGGCGACTCAAAACTACGGCACTGGCCGTCGTAAGACTGCAACCGCACGCGTTTTCCTGCGTCCGGGTACTGGTAACATCTCCATCAACAACCGCTCCCTGGATAATTTCTTCGGTCGCGAAACTGCCCGCATGGTAGTTCGTCAGCCGCTGGAATTGACTGAGACTGTTGAGAAATTCGACATCTTCGTTACCGTGATCGGCGGTGGTGTAAGTGGTCAAGCTGGCGCAATCCGCCACGGTATCACTCGCGCACTGATGCAATACGACGAAACTCTGCGTGGCGCTCTGCGCAAAGCAGGCTTCGTAACTCGCGATGCTCGTGAAGTTGAACGTAAGAAAGTCGGTCTGCGTAAAGCGCGTAAGCGTCCGCAGTACTCGAAGCGTTAATTCGCAGCTTCGTTCAAAAGCGCCCAGTCTCCTTCGGAGCTGGGCGTTTTTTATGGGTGATGATTTATGCATGTGACAACTTGCCACATCCAGCAAATGCCTATACTACAAGGCTTGTAGCCGACCGAGATCGGTAATTACCTTGTCAGAGTAGGGGCTTTTCATTACCATTCTGCAAAATTTTTATAAGTTCAGATTTTTACTTAGTAGATGCCTGATTTAACAGGCCACAAAGCTGATGGGAGAGGACTGAATGAGCAATGACGGCGTAAATGTCGGCCGGCGTCGCTTCCTCGTAGCAGCCACATCCGTGGTGGGTGCTGCAGGAGCGGTGGGGGCGGCAGTCCCGTTTGTGGGGTCGTGGTTCCCCAGTGCCAAGGCGAAAGCCGCTGGCGCACCGGTGAAGGTCAATATTGCTAAGGTTGAGCCAGGTCAGCAGATGATTGCTGAGTGGCGTGGTCAGCCGGTATTCATTGTCCGCCGCACTGAAGAGATTCTGGCGAATCTCAAAAAGATTGACGGCCAGCTTGCTGACCCGGAATCCAAACAATCCGACCAACCTGAAAAATCAACAAATGAATACCGTTCCATCAAGCCGGAAATTCTGGTGTTGATCGGTATTTGCACGCACTTGGGTTGCTCGCCGACGTTCCGTCCTGAAGTCGCACCTGCCGACCTGGGTAAAGATTGGGTGGGTGGTTATTTCTGTCCTTGCCATGGTTCGCACTATGACCTGGCCGGTCGTGTCTACAAGTCGCAACCTGCGCCTTTGAACCTGCCAGTGCCGCCTTACTACTACGTAGAGGGCAGTGACAACATCATTGTCGTTGGTCTCGAAGGGGAGAACGCGTAATGAGCAAGTTCATGGATTGGGTAGATGCACGCTTCCCGGCCACTAAGATGTGGGAAGACCATCTCAGCAAGTATTACGCACCGAAGAACTTCAACTTCTTCTACTTTTTCGGCTCGCTCGCGTTACTGGTTCTGGTTAACCAGATCGTAACCGGTGTGTGGTTGACCATGAGCTACACGCCGTCGGCAGAAGAAGCATTCGCTTCTGTCGAATACATCATGCGTGACGTTGAATATGGCTCGATCTTGCGCCTGCTGCACTCTACGGGGGCATCTGCGTTCTTTATCGTGGTGTATCTGCACATGTTCCGTGGCCTGCTCTACGGTTCGTACCAGAAGCCGCGTGAGCTGGTCTGGCTGTTCGGCATGATGATCTATCTGGCCCTGATGGCTGAAGCCTTCATGGGTTACCTGCTGCCTTGGGGGCAAATGTCCTACTGGGGCGCCCAGGTGATCATCTCGCTGTTTGGTGCAATTCCAGTCATCGGTAACGACCTGACTCAGTGGATTCGTGGTGACTACCTGATCTCCGGTATTACCCTGAACCGTTTCTTTGCCTTGCACGTAGTGGCTCTGCCTATCGTGATTCTAGGGCTGGTGGTGCTGCACATTCTTGCCTTGCACGAAGTCGGGTCAAACAACCCGGATGGCGTGGATATCAAGAAGCACAAAGATGAAAACGGCATCCCGCTGGACGGCATTCCTTTCCATCCGTACTACACGGTCAAAGACATTGTCGGTGTAGTGGTGTTCCTGTTTGTCTTCTGCTCGATCGTGTTCTTCTTCCCGGAAATGGGTGGTTATTTCCTCGAAAAGCCGAACTTCGAACAAGCGAACGCCTTTAAAACACCGGAACATATCGCGCCTGTCTGGTACTTCACTCCGTTCTACGCGATTTTGCGTGCCATCCCTGACAAGCTCATGGGCGTTATTGCCATGGGTGCAGCGATCGCGGTGCTGTTCGTGTTGCCATGGCTGGACCGTAGTCCTGTCAAATCCATGCGCTACAAAGGCTGGATGAGCAAAATTTGGCTGTGGGTATTCTGCATCTCCTTCGTGATTTTGGGTGTGTTGGGCGTATTGGCGCCGACCCCGGGCCGCACGTTGCTGTCGCAGGTGTGTACCTTCCTGTACTTCGCCTACTTCATTTTGATGCCGTTCTACACCAGGCTTGAGAAGACCAAACCGGTTCCGGAAAGGGTGACTGGCTGATGAAAAAGCTATTTGCTGTATTGATGCTTGCTGTTATGCCTGCACTGTCTTTCGCTGCGGAGCAGGGTGTCCAGCTCGACAAAGTCGACATTGATGTGTCTGACAAGGCTGCCATGCAGGACGGCGCACGTACGTTCGCCAACTACTGCATGGGCTGTCACAGTGCCAAGTTCCAGCGCTATGAGCGGGTTGCTGACGACCTGGGCATTCCTCACGACGTCATGCTCGAAAACCTGGTGATGACCGGTGCCAAGATCGGTGATCACATGGACATCGGCATGAAGCCTGAAGATGCCAAGGCCTGGTTCGGCGCGGCACCGCCCGATCTGACCCTGGTGGCGCGTGTGCGTGGCACTGACTGGCTCTACAGCTACTTGCGCTCGTTCTATGAAGACCCGTCGCGCCCTTGGGGTGTGAACAACAAGGTCTTCCCGAACGTGGGCATGCCAAACGTTCTGGCGCCGCTTCAAGGGCGTCAGGTGATTGGCTGCAAGCAAGTTCAGATCGTCGAAGACGGCAAGAAGCAGTATGATCCGCTCACCGGCACGCCTTTGACACACGAAGCGTGCGACCAGCTGACAGTACTGCCAAAAACCGGCACGCTGACTGAAGAGCAGTTCGACGAGAAGATCAAGAACCTCGTGACCTTCCTGGCCTATTCGGCCAACCCGGTGAAGCTGGAGCATCAGCGCATCGGCACGTACGTTCTGCTCTATCTGGCGTTCTTCTTTGTATTCGCTTATTTGCTCAAGCGTGAGTACTGGAAAGACGTGCACTGATATCGTTACACGCATTGCTGTTTAACGTGTGCGCCCGAGGGTGTCTCTGAACAGGTAGCTGGGCTGGTTGTGGTACACAAGGTCGTTTGATCGTGTGTGCCATCATCATGCAGTTACTGGAGACGCACCTCGGGCGCTTTCGTTTTTCTGCTTCTGATCATTTCAACAAGCGAGGAGGACCGCCATGGGCGTGACCAATCGGTTGGCCTGTTACTCCGACCCCGCCGACCACTATTCCCATCGAGTGCGCATTGTGCTCGCCGAGAAAGGTGTCAGCGCCGAGATCATTAGTGTGGAGGCGGGTCGTCAACCGCCAAAACTGATCGAAGTGAACCCATACGGCAGTTTGCCAACGCTGGTCGATCGTGACCTTGCGTTGTGGGAATCGACTGTAGTGATGGAGTACCTGGATGAGCGTTATCCGCATCCGCCTTTGCTGCCGGTCTATCCGGTCGCACGTGCCAACAGCCGCCTGCTGATCCATCGTATCCAGCGTGACTGGTGCGCCTTGGTGGACCTGATTCTGGATTCGCGCACCAAAGAGCCTGCGCGTGTACAGGCGCGTAAAGAGCTGCGCGAGAGCTTGACGGGCGTGTCTGCGTTATTTGCTGACAAACCTTTTTTCCTCAGTGACGAGCAAAGTCTGGTCGACTGCTGTCTATTGCCGATACTCTGGCGTTTGCCTGTTTTGGGTATTGAACTGCCGCGGCCTGCCAAGCCGCTGCTTGATTATATGGAGCGCCAGTTTGCGCGTGAGGCTTTCCAGGCAAGCTTGTCTGGTGTCGAACGCGACATGCGCTAAGGCTTTAGGAGCCCTTGATGAATTCAAGTCGACCTTATCTGGTGCGTGCGCTCTATGAGTGGATTGTTGATAACGACTGCACGCCGCACATGTTGGTAAATTCCGAATACCCGAAGGTGCAAGTGCCTCAGGGTTTTGCCAGTGAAGGGCAAATCGTGTTGAACGTTGCGCCTGCCGCTGTGCGTAATCTGCACATGGATAACGAAGCGGTCAGTTTCGAAGCGCGGTTCGGGGGTGTGCCTCACACGCTGTACGTGCCAATTTCAGCCATTCTGGGGATCTACGCCCGTGAGAATGGCCAAGGCATGGTGTTTGATCTGGAAGAAGCTCTTGAGGCTGATGACGAGATCGAACCGGATGACGATTTGCCGCCTCCGGGCAGCGAGCCTCCGCGTCCTAGCGGTCGGCCAAGTCTGAAAGTGGTGAAGTAATAAAAAAGGCGACCTCACGAGGTCGCCTTTTTTGTGCGTGTTGATTTTCAGGGTCTTGTCTGTCGAACGTGTGCCGATCCGTAATCTGTTTCGTGGCTCGGCACCAGCGTTCGGGTTGGATCAGTCGATGTATTCAAACAGTTTGACGATTTTTTGCACGCCGGATACGCCTTGAACCAGGTTTGTGGCGCGGGTGGCCTCCTGTTTGGTTACCAGACCCAGCAGATAAACAATGCCATTTTCGGTGACGACTTTGATTCTGGAGCCGGGGATCGCGCCATCAGTCAGCATTTGCGATTTGATCTTGGTCGTTAGCCAGGCGTCGTTATTGCGGGCCAGGATCGAAGAGGGGGCCATGACCTGCAGTTCGTTGTTGACCTTTTTAACGCGCTGAACAGCGGCGGCTGCCTGTTCGGCTTGCGCCTTGAGATCGGCGCGCGGGGTTTGCCCGGCCAGCAGAACGATGCCGTTGTAGCTGGTGACAACGATGTGTGAGCCGTTATCCAGGTCAGGATTGGCTTTCGCGATATTCACCGCCACTTTGGTTTCGATCAATGAATCGTCGATCTTGCTGCCGAAGGTGCGCGTGCCGCGATCATCTTCAATAGGTTTGTCGCGGGTCGCCGTCAGCACCGAGCTGCAGCCGGCAGTCAAACCCAGGCATAAGGTCAGGGCTACTAAGCCAAGGCGATTAAAAGTCATTCTTCACTCCCGAACAGTTGGCTGTCGATCAGATCGCACAAGCAGTGGATCGCCAGCAGGTGGACTTCTTGGATGCGTGCGGTGACCAGAGAGGGCACGCGGATCTCAACGTCTTCGGGCAGCAACAGCGAGGCCATGCCGCCGCCATCACGACCGGTCAGGGCCACGACCGTCATTTCACGGTCGTGCGCGGCCTGAATGGCCTGAATGATGTTGGCCGAGTTGCCGCTTGTGGAGATTGCCAGCAGTACGTCGCCCGGTTGGCCCAAGGCGCGTATCTGCTTGGAGAAAATCTCGTTGAAGCTGTAGTCATTGGCGATTGAGGTGAGGGTCGAGCTGTCAGTTGTCAATGCGATAGCGGGCAGGCTCGGACGTTCGCGCTCGAAACGGTTGAGCAGTTCGGATGAGAAGTGCTGAGCATCGCCCGCCGAACCACCATTGCCGCATGACAGCATTTTGCCTTCGTTTAGCAGGGCATTAACCATCACCTGGCTGGCTTGTTCGATGTGCGGTGCAAGCACTTCCATTGCCTGCTGCTTGGTATCGATACTGGCCTGAAAAAGCAGGCGAATCCGGGATTGCATGTCCATCTATGTGACCTTAAGTAGGGCGGCAGTTCGGGCGTAATCCAGGTATTCCTGAGTGACTTCCCGGTACAAAAAATGTACAGCCTGCCAAGCAAAGCAAAATCGTTGAATAAAGGGTTTTTGAATCGGCCCGCCAGCCCTTCAGCTGTCGAAGGCGTTGCGTAGCCAGTTCATGTCGGGTGTCGAGCTGTCGATGGCAATAACGTCAAACCTGCAAGGGTTATTGGCCCACCGGGATTCTTGCTGCAAAAAGGTTTGAGCGGCCAGTATCAACTTTTGTCGCTTGCGCGCATCGATGCTGGCCAAGGCTCCGCCCCACTGCGCATGTTGCCGGTAACGAACTTCGACGAATACTACTGTATCGCCGTCGAGCATGACCAGATCCAGCTCCCCGCGCTTGCATAGCCAATTGTGGGCCAGCAAGCGTAATCCGTGCTGCTCAAGATGCCGTTGCGCCAGGCGCTCGGCATCTTTGCCTGTTTGTTGGCGTGAGCGCTGGGGCATCAGTGTTGAGTGTCTGGCAGATTTTGAATCTGGCCATTGACGAATTCAGCCCAAGGCAGTTGGCGCTCGATTCGTTGGCTCTGGCTCATGCTCAGACTGCCTGACAGGCCGTCAATGCGGCTGTCTGGTAATGCTTTCAACTGACCCAGGCTGGGTGTCAGGCGATAGGCGTCAACGCCCATTGCATACAGCCGGCCCAAACTGCCGCCTGCTTGCGGCCATTGGGCAGCTACTTGCTGACGCAAAGGGTTGGACGGGTTTAGCAGCCAAGGTGTTTCGCAAAAGCGGATGCCATTCATGTCGTTGTATTGGTTCTGATCGCCACTGGCGCTGAAGACGTGAGACGTGGCGTACACAGGCAGGTCACCTGCATATTGGTAGTTGAGCGTAGGTTTGATCTGCTGTGCCTGTTGCGGGGTGGCGGCCAGGAAAATGAATTCCATGTCCTGACGGCGGGAAGGATCGCTTGAGTTGCCGCTCTTGCGCAGTTGCACCAGGTCAGCCACTTGCTGGGCCAGTGCGACTGGCTTGTCGATGTGCTCGACTCCAACGATGGTGCCGCCATTGGCTTCCCATTCTTGACGGAAAGCTTTGAGTACGCGGTTGCCCCACTCGCCTTGCGGCACCATGGCGCCTGCTCGCGTCAGGCCGTCTGCCCGGGCACGACGTGCAACCTCACGGGCCTCATCTTCAGCGGCCAGGCCAAATTGGAAGAGTTGTGGCGGTGTTTGCGACGCCTCGCTGTAATTGAGTGCGAGGGTGGTAATAGGAAGTTGTGAGCGCGCACTCAGTTGTTTGACCAGTGGCTTCTCCAGTGGGCCGACGACCAGTTGAACGCCGTCAGCCTGGGCTTTGCTGTAGAAACTGTCGAGTGAGCCAATGCGCGAGCTGTCATAGAACAGAATCTCGGGCGGGTTCTGACCGGCTTGCTGGGCTTGGTAGTGGGCCGCCACGAAACCGTCGCGCAACGCCTTGCTCACCGATGCCAGTTGCCCGTCCTGGGGGAGCAGCAGGGCGATTTTGGTCAAGGGTTGGTTGGCCAGTTCTTTGAGCTTGACCAGCGGGGTCGGAAGTTGGATGGCTGCAGGGTGCGCCGGATTTTGAGCGCGCCATTGATCGATTGCGTTTTGCTGGTCTGCCAGTGTGCCTGCGCTTTTAACGGCGCGGGCAAGTGACATCCAGCCGCCCAGCACGTCGTTGCTTTGGGGTTGCAGCTCATTGACCGGCAGTGCTGCGACCAGTGACCAAATTGCATCGTTGTTGCTGTTGGCAGCATCACCGGTCAGCAGTTGGCTCATTGCCGCGCGTTCGCGAGCGGCCGCCAGTGTCTGGCCGTCCGCTTCCAGTGCGCGGGCGTGGACGGTGTGGCTGCGTACCTGCAAATCGGCAGGCATTTCATTGAGTCGCGCGACGCTTGGATGGCTCAGGGCGACCAGCGCTTCTTTGGTTTGATTGCGGCTCATGGCCAGCTCGGCAGACAGTGTGCTGGCAAATACTTGCTGGGCAGGTTTGAGTTGCTCCAGCGTAACCTGCGCCAGGATCTGCTGGGCTCGATCAAAATTATGCTGTTTATAGGCCAAGTCGGCGGCAGACAGTCTCAGCAACGCAGCCTGTTCCGGGTTTTGGCTCTGTGCTGCCTGCTGGAGCAACTGCTCAAGGCTGGCATCAGGCGTACGGGGAAGTTCGCCAAGGCTAGAGGAGGGCGAGCTGGAACAAGCCGCCAACAAGGCAGCGAGGCAGAGGGCAGTGAACAGCCGCAGGCAAGCGATCATGTAGTGTTCCTGATACTCGATCAAATAAGGGGGCGAAGTGTACCCAAGCGCTGGCCGGGGTGCGATGTTACAGACCATAAAGCCTAAATTTAGATGACTTCAGGCGTCTGTGGCGGACAATCTTTTCCGTATATGTCTTTTCTGTCACGCCTCAAAGGTGCTGCGAGCACGGCTCTACGCGCTACAATGGCGCCTTTAACTCTTTTGAGGTGTGCGTTTTGACTGCTCCAGGTGTTGTGAATTCCGTTGTTGGCTCACTTTATGTGGTGGCCACGCCCATCGGTAACCTGGACGATATCAGTGCGCGGGCGCTCAAAGTATTGCGTGATGTCTCGCTAATTGCAGCGGAAGACACGCGCCATTCGCTACGCCTGATGCAGCATTTCGGTATTTCCACGCCGCTGGGGGCGTGTCACGAACACAACGAGCGCGATGAAGGCAGTCGCTTCATTCAGCGGTTGCTGGCAGGCGAAGACGTCGCGCTGATCTCGGATGCCGGAACGCCGTTGATTTCTGATCCGGGCTATCACCTCGTTCGCCAGGCACGTGCTGCAGGCATTCCTGTCGTACCCGTGCCAGGAGCCTGCGCCCTGATTGCGGCTTTATCGGCTGCCGGGCTGCCTTCTGATCGCTTCATCTTCGAAGGCTTCCTGCCTGCCAAGGCGGTTGGCCGTCGGACGCGACTTGAACGGCTTAAAGAAGAGCCACGGACCTTGATCTTTTATGAAGCGCCACATCGCATTCTTGAGTGTCTGCAAGATATGGAACTGGTGTTTGGTCCGGATCGTCCGGCGTTGTTGGCCCGGGAACTGACCAAGACCTTCGAGACGCTCAAGGGTTTGCCATTGGCTGAGCTGCGTGAGTTCGTCGAAAGTGACAGCAATCAACAGCGCGGAGAGTGTGTCGTGTTGGTGGCTGGTTGGACCGCCCCTGAAAGCGAAGAGGCAATCAGCAGCGAAGCCATGCGTATTCTTGATCTCTTGCTCAAGGAAATGCCCCTCAAACGTGCGGCAGCGTTGGCCGCTGAAATTACCGGTGAGCGCAAGAACGTGCTGTATCAAGTGGCACTTGAGAAGCAAAAAGTGAATTGAAAGCCCGGTGTGTTAGGTCGGCCATAGCGTGTTTTTGATGTTTTGCCGGCGCGCGGGCCGTTTTCTGATCGGTGGTTGTGCGCCTTTTACGGTTTTTAAAGCTTGTCCTATACGCTTTGTGCCGTTAATCTTCGCGGCGGAGAGTCGATTGGACAGTCGCTGCCTTCTATGAAAATTAGGGGGGGGAGGAAAGTCCGGGCTCCATAGGGCGAAGTGCCAGGTAATGCCTGGGAGGCGTGAGCCTACGGAAAGTGCCACAGAAAATAACCGCCTAAGCGCTTCGGCGCCGGTAAGGGTGAAAAGGTGCGGTAAGAGCGCACCGCACGTCTGGCAACAGTTCGTGGCTAGGTAAACCCCACTTGGAGCAAGACCAAATAGGGTTCCAAGGCGTGGCCCGCGCTGGAACCGGGTAGGTTGCTAAAGATGTCCAGTGATGGCCATCGTAGACGAATGACTGTTCACGACAGAACCCGGCTTACAGATCGACTCTCCACCTTTTTTTCCTGCTTGCACTGCGAGCAGTTGGCAATATTCAAGACCCGCTCTAACCCCCTCGCTTCAAACACACGAAAATTTCACGAAGTAATGACAAAAAGTTCTTAGTCTTAACAAACTACTTTAAGTTTGAAGTCCAGAGCTTTGAGTTCATTGGCTATCACTCGTCAAATATTCCTTCGCCTTGCTGCTGTACGTCTATTTACCCACCTAAATCTCAGTTCTGTAAGGGTTTTCCTTCGGGTCGCGCCTTGACGGTGTGGTGGGCGCATTCCTATAGTGTGCGCAAGTGGCGAAAAGTGGCATAAAGTGGGTTTTCTAGACGTAAAACGCTAATATTTGGAGAAACGCAGCCGTGTTTCGTGGAGCCAATGCAATCAGTCTCGATGCAAAGGGCCGTCTCGCAATGCCGAGCCGGTACCGTGACGAGTTGATTTCGCGTAGCTCCGGGCAACTGATTGTGACCATTGATGCGGTAGATCCCTGCTTATGTGTGTACCCGCTCGATGAGTGGGAATTGATTGAAACCAAGCTGCGGGCATTGCCTTCGTTGCGTGAAGAGAACCGCCGGCTGCAACGCTTGCTGATTGGTAATGCCGTCGACCTTGAGCTCGATGGCAGTGGTCGTTTTCTGGTGCCGCCGCGCTTGCGTGAATATGCCAAGTTGGAAAAGCGCGCGATGTTGGTGGGCCAGCTGAACAAGTTTCAACTGTGGGACGAGGATGCCTGGGAAGCTGTTTCTGCCGCTGACCTTGCAGCTATTCAACAACCGGGCGCGATGCCTGACGAACTGCGTGATTTAATTCTGTGACTATAGATAGCGGCTTCAACCACATCACCGTACTGCTCGACGAAGCCGTAGAGGCTCTCGCCGTACGTCCTGATGGATGCTATCTGGATGGCACCTTCGGTCGCGGCGGACATAGCCGTTTGATACTCCAGAAGCTCGGTCCGCAGGGGCGCCTGCTCGGGTTTGATAAAGATCCACAAGCGATTGCCACGGGGCAAGCGCTGGCGGCCGAAGACGGCCGCTTTGTCATTGTGCAGCGCAGCTTTGCCGAGATGGGCGCTGAGGTGGCTGAGCGTGGACTGGCTGGCAAAGTCAGCGGCGTTTTGCTGGATTTGGGTGTGTCCTCGCCTCAACTCGATGACCCGCAGCGCGGTTTCAGCTTCATGAACGACGGTCCGCTGGATATGCGTATGGACCCTTCGCAAGGTGTAAGCGCTGCCGAATTCGTGAACACGGCGACCCGTGAAGAAATAGCCCGCGTTTTCAAAGAATATGGCGAAGAGCGTCACGCCTGGCGTATGGCGGGTGCAGTGGTCGATCGGCGTGAAAGCAAGCCGTTCGAGCGCACGGCTGATCTTGCTGAAGTCCTGAAAGTGGCTAACCCCGCGTGGGAAAAGGGCAAGAACCCGGCAACCCGCACGTTCCAGGGCTTGCGCATTCACGTCAATAACGAACTGGGTGATCTGGAAGCGGGCCTTGAGGCCGCTCTGGAATCACTGGAAATCGGCGGCCGTCTGGTCGTCATCAGTTTCCACTCCCTGGAAGACCGCATCGTCAAGCAGTTCATGCGCAAGCTGGTCAAGGGCGAGTCAGACAACCTGCCTCGCGACCTGCCCATTCAGCACGTTGCTTTTATTCCTAAAATCAAAATTCATGGCAAGGCCCTGACGGCCTCCGATGCAGAGCTAAAAGCCAACCCGCGCTCACGCAGTGCTGTCATGCGCGTTGCGGAGAAGCTTCGTTGAACAAGCTCTTTGCCAAGCCACTTCCCGGCGGAAGCTTCTTCATGCTGCTGTTGTTTATTGGCGTGCTGGTTTCGGCGGTCGGCGTTTCATACAGTGCGCACTGGAACCGTCAACTGCTCAACACCCTGTACGGCGAATTGAGTGTGCGTGATAAAGCGCAGGCCGAATGGGGTCGTCTGATCCTTGAGCAAAGCACGTGGACGGCCCACAGCCGTATTGAAACCCTGGCCAGCGAACAGCTGAAGATGCGCATTCCTGGCGCAGCAGAAGTTCGGATGGTGGCGCCATGATCAAACTCGAAGGCGCACTCTTCCCGTGGCGTTTTCGCTTGGTGCTGGCTTTGCTGGCGCTACTGGTAGGCGCGATCGCTTGCCAGATCGTCTATCTGCAAGTGATCGACCATGACTTCCTTAAAGGTCAGGGCGATGCGCGCAGCGTTCGCCATATTCCGATTCCTGCTCACCGTGGCCTGATTACCGACCGCAATGGCGAGCCGTTGGCGGTCAGTACACCTGTAACCACCTTGTGGGCCAACGCCAAGGAAATGCAGGTTGCCAAAGATCGCTGGCCGGCTCTGGCCCATGCGCTGGGCCAGGATCCAAAAGTCCTGACGGCGCGTCTTGAGCAGCAAGCCAACAAAGAATTTATCTACCTGGTGCGCGGCTTGACCCCGGAGCAGGGCCAGGCCGTTCTCGATCTGAAGGTGCCAGGTGTTTATGGCATTGAAGAGTTCCGTCGCTTCTACCCGGCGGGTGAAGTGACAGCCCACATGGTCGGCTTTACAGATATCGACGATAAAGGCCGGGAAGGCGTTGAACTGGCTTACGACGAGTGGCTGGCGGGCGTGGCGGGCAAGCGTCAGGTCATCAAGGACCGACGCGGGCGACTGATCAAAGACGTGCAAGTGACCAAAAACGCCAAGGCAGGGAAGACCTTGGCGTTGTCGATTGACCTGCGCCTTCAATACCTGGCTAACCGGGAGCTGCGCAACGCGCTGGTCGAAAACGGTGCCAAGGCAGGCAGCCTTGTGATCATGGACGTAAAAACCGGCGAGATTCTGGCCATGGTCAATCAGCCTACGTACAACCCGAACAATCGCCGCAACCTGCAACCGGCAATGATGCGTAACCGCGCCATGATCGACGTGTTCGAGCCGGGTTCGACGGTGAAGCCGATTTCCATGAGTGCTGCGCTGGAAACCGGTCGCTGGAAGCCGACCGACAAGGTTGAGGTTTATCCCGGTACGTTGCAGCTCGGCAAATACACCATTCGTGACGTATCGCGTACCGAAGGGCCAATCCTCGACCTGACGGGCATCCTGATCAACTCCAGTAACGTGGGCATGAGTAAAGTCGCGTTCGATATTGGCGGTGAGGCGATTTTCCGTCAGATGGCGAAAATGGGCCTGGGGCAAGACACCGGGCTCGGCTTTCCCGGCGAGCGTGTAGGCAACCTGCCGAACTACCGCGAATGGCGCAAAGCCGAAACCGCCACGCTGTCTTATGGCTACGGTGTATCGGTGACAGCGATTCAGCTGGTGCATGCGTTCTCGGCACTGGCCAACAACGGCAAACTGGCGCCCCTGACACTGCTTAAAACCGACAAACCGGTTCAGTCCACCCAAGTGATGCCCGAACAAGTTGCAAAAACAGTGCAGGGCATGCTGCAGGAAGTGATCGAAAACCCCCGTGGTGTGTGGCGTGCCAAAGTGCCGGCTTACCATGTGGGCGGCAAATCAGGGACGGCGCGCAAGACTTCTTCTGGCGGCGTCAAAGGCTACGCCGTGAACTCCTATCGCTCGTTGTTTGCAGGCTTCGGCCCAATGAACGACCCGCGTTACGCCATCGTGGTGGTGATCGACGAGCCGAGCAAAGCCGGTTACTTCGGTGGTCTGGTATCGGCGCCGGTATTCAGCAAGGTTATGTCCGGCACCCTGCGCCTGATGAACGTCACGCCCGATAACCTGCCGACTGCGGCAGAGCAACAAGCAGCGGCGGCCGCTGCGGCAGCCAAAGGAGGGCGCGGCTAATGTCCTTGAGCCTGAACAAAATTTTTCCTCACGCCGGTCACGATTTGTTGATCCGCGAGTTGACCCTTGATAGCCGTAACGTGCGTGCGGGCGACCTGTTCCTTGCCGTGCCGGGCGGCAAGCTCGATGGTCGCGAACACATCGCCGATGCCTTGACCCGAGGCGCGGCCGCTGTTGCTTATGAAGTGGATGGCGCTTCCGTACTGCCCATCACCTCCGTGCCTTTAATTCCGGTCAAAGGCCTTGCTGCGCAGTTGTCGGACATCGCCGGGCGCTTTTATGGCGAGCCGAGCCATCACCTCAATCTGGTGGGTGTCACTGGCACCAATGGTAAAACCAGCGTTACACAACTGGTGGCGCAAGCGCTTGATTTGTTAGGCCAGCACTGCGGCATCGTCGGCACGTTAGGCACCGGCTTTTATGGCGCGCTGCAGAGCGGACGCCACACCACGCCCGATCCGATTGCCGTGCAGGCCATGCTGGCGGACCTGAAAAAAGCCGGTGCGAAAGCGGTGGCAATGGAAGTCTCCTCCCATGGTCTGGATCAGGGGCGGGTCAGTGCATTGGCATTTGATGTGGCTGTACTGACTAACCTGTCGCGCGATCATCTGGACTACCACGGCACGATGCAGGCGTATGCGCAGGCCAAGGCCCGGCTGTTTGCATGGTCCACCCTGCGCTGCCGGGTACTGAATCTGGATGATGCGTTTGGTCGCGAACTCGCCGCTGAACAGCACGACTCCCGCCTGATCAGCTATAGCCTCGAAGACAGCAGTGCCTCTTTGTATTGTTACGACGCCACGTTTGACGATGACGGTGTGCGTGCCACCGTGAGAACGGCTCAAGGTGAGCACCTGCTGCGCAGTGCCTTGCTCGGTCGTTTTAACTTGAGCAACGTATTGGCCGCCATTGGTGCCTTGATGGGGCTGGATTACCCGCTGGATGAAATTTTAAACGTGCTGCCAAAGCTGGAAGGTCCGGTCGGTCGCATGCAGCGTTTGGGCGGCGGTTCAAAGCCGTTGGTCGTGGTTGATTACGCGCATACCCCTGACGCGCTGGAAAAAGTTCTGCTGGCCCTGCGTCCTCATGCCAAAGGCCAATTGCAGTGCCTGTTTGGCTGCGGCGGTGATCGCGATCGCGGTAAGCGCCCGCTGATGGCTGAGGTGGTAGAGCGTTTGGCTGACACCGTTCTGGTCACCGACGACAACCCGCGCACTGAAGACCCTGCGCAGATTTTCGCTGATATCCGCACCGGTTTTGCCGACGACTCCAACGTCACCTTCGTTGCCGGGCGTGGCAAAGCCATTGCGCAGATCATTGCCCGCGCCAATGCAGATGACGTAATCGTGCTGGCGGGTAAAGGGCACGAGGACTATCAGGAAATCAACGGCGAACGCCATGCTTTCTCCGATCTGGTCGAAGCCGAAAATGCCTTGCTCGCCTGGGAGGCCGACCATGCTTAAGCCTTTGTTGTTGAGCGAAGTCAGCACAGCCCTCGCGGGGCGTCTGCTTAACGCGGATGCAACCTTTAAGGGTGTGAGCATCGACAGCCGTGCGATTACCAAGGGGCAATTGTTCATTGCCCTGACAGGCCCGCGTTTTGACGGGCATGACTACTTGAACGAAGTGGCGGCCAAGGGCGCTGTTGCCGCGCTGGTCGAGCGGGAAGTGCCTGAGTCGGCCTTGCCCCAATTGATCGTCAAAGACACCCGCGTTGCGTTGGGCCAACTGGGGGCGCTGAATCGTGCTAGCTATGACAAGCCGGTGGCTGCGATTACAGGTTCCAGTGGCAAAACCACGGTCAAGGAAATGCTGGCATGCATCCTGCGCACGCGCGGTCCCGTGTTGGCAACCAAGGGTAATTTGAATAACGACCTCGGCGTGCCATTGACCCTCATGGAGCTGGCGCCCGAGCATACAGCCGCCGTTATTGAGCTGGGCGCGTCGCGTCTGGGTGAAATCGCGTACACCGTCGGTCTCACGCGCCCGCACGTGGCGGTGCTGAACAACGCAGGCACTGCGCATGTCGGTGAATTTGGCGGCCCGGAAAAAATCGTCGAAGCCAAAGGGGAAATCATCGAAGGGCTGGCGGCTGACGGCGTTGCTGTGCTCAATCTGGATGACAAGGCATTTGGTATCTGGAAGGCCCGTGCCGGTGAGCGCAAGGTCCTGACATTCGCCCTGAGCAATGTTCAAGCGGATTTTCATGCCAGCCAATTGACCCGTGATGCACGGGGTTGCCCGGCGTTTATGTTGCACAGCCCGGCGGGCGTGGAACACGTTCAGCTCAACCTGTTGGGCAGTCATAACGTGGCCAATGCCCTGGCCGCAGCGGCGGCAGCTCATGCGCTGGGCGTCTCGCTGTTTGGCATCGTTTCTGGCTTGAACGCGGTGCAACCGGTCAAGGGGCGGGCTGTGGCTCAACTGACCCCGTCCGGACTACGAATTATTGATGACACTTACAACGCAAACCCCACCTCAATGTGCGCTGCCGTTGATATACTCGCCGCCTTTTCCGGCCGCACCGTCCTGGTGCTCGGAGATATTGGCGAGCTGGGTGAGTGGGCGGAGCAAGGACATCGTGAAGTAGGCGCTTATGCCGCCGACAAGGTTTCAGCGCTCTATGCGGTGGGGCCGATGATGGCTCATGCCGTCGCTGCATTTGGACACCAGGCTCGTCACTTCGCCAATCAGGCTGACCTGATCAAGGCGCTTCGCGCTGAGCACGAAACAAACACCACTATTTTGATCAAGGGCTCGCGTAGCGCTGCGATGGAAAACGTCGTTGCGGCGCTGTGCGGTTCCAGCGGGGAGAAACATTAATGCTGCTGCTGCTAGCGGAGTATCTGCAACAGTTCTACAAAGGCTTCGCGGTCTTCCAGTACTTGTCCCTGCGGGGAATTCTCGGGGTACTGACCGCGCTGTCTTTGTCACTGTGCCTCGGGCCGTGGATGATCCGCACCCTGCAAAACCGTCAAATCGGCCAATCTGTGCGTAACGACGGTCCGCAATCGCACTTGTCAAAATCCGGCACCCCCACCATGGGCGGCGCGTTGATTCTGTCCGCCATTACCATCAGCACCCTACTGTGGGCAGACCTGAGCAACCGTTATGTGTGGGTGGTGATGCTGGTCACCCTGCTGTTCGGTGCCATCGGCTGGGTCGATGACTACCGCAAAGTGATCGAGAAAAACTCCCGCGGCCTTCCGAGCCGCTGGAAGTATTTCTGGCAATCGGTGTTCGGCCTGGGCGCCGCGATCTTCCTGTACATGACAGCACCGAGCGCGGTCGAAACCACCCTGATCCTGCCGATCCTCAAAGATGCCAGCATTCCGTTGGGCATTGGCTTCGTGGTGCTGACCTACTTCGTGATTGTGGGCTCAAGCAACGCAGTCAACCTGACTGACGGCCTCGATGGCCTGGCAATCATGCCGACCGTGATGGTGGGTGGGGCGCTGGGCATCTTCTGCTACCTGTCGGGCAACGTGAAGTTTGCCGACTACCTGCTGATCCCTTACGTGCCGGGTGCCGGCGAATTGATCGTCTTCTGCGGCGCGTTGATCGGCGCCGGTCTTGGGTTTCTGTGGTTCAACACATACCCGGCCCAAGTCTTCATGGGCGACGTCGGCGCGCTGGCGCTGGGCGCCGCGTTGGGCACCATCGCGGTCATCGTGCGTCAGGAAATCGTGTTGTTCATCATGGGGGGCGTGTTCGTGATGGAGACCCTTTCCGTGGTGATCCAGGTCGCGTCTTTCAAGCTGACCGGCAAGCGTGTGTTCCGTATGGCGCCCATTCACCACCACTTTGAACTCAAGGGCTGGCCCGAGCCGCGTGTGATCGTCCGTTTCTGGATCATCACCGTGATTCTTGTGTTGATCGGCCTTGCCACATTGAAGCTGAGGTAGAACCTGTGTCTCTGATCGCTTCTGACCACTTCCGCATCGTTGTCGGCCTCGGCAAGAGCGGCATGTCCCTGGTGCGCTTCCTGGCGCGTCAGGGCGTGTCGTTTGCCGTCGCCGACACGCGGGAAAACCCACCGGAGCTGGCCACGCTGCGCCGTGACTACCCGCAAGTGGAAGTGCGTTGTGGCGAGCTGGATGTCGAGTTTCTGTGCCGTGCCGACGAGCTGTATGTGAGCCCGGGCCTGGCGCTGGCTACCCCGGCTTTGCAAGCAGCGGCTGCCCGCGGCGTGAAGCTGTCGGGTGACATTGACCTGTTCGCGCGTAACGCGAAAGCGCCCATCGTTGCAATCAGCGGTTCCAACGCCAAGAGCACCGTAACGACACTGGTTGGCGAGATGGCAGTGGCGGCAGGCAAGCGTGTGGCGGTCGGGGGCAACCTCGGCATGCCCGCACTCGACCTGCTCAGCGACGACGTTGAGTTGTACGTGATGGAACTGTCGAGCTTCCAGCTTGAAACCACCCATCAGTTGGGCGCTGAAGTGGCCACCGTGCTCAACGTCAGCGAAGACCACATGGACCGTTACAGTGGCTTGCCCGCGTATCACTTGGCCAAGCACCGGATCTTCCGGGGGGCTCGCCAAGTGGTGGTCAACCGTCAGGACGCGCTGACCCGCCCGCTGATGAGTGACGGCCTGCCGTGCTGGACATTTGGTCTTGGCGCACCGGATTTCAAAGCGTTCGGCTTGCGTGAAGAAAACGGCGAAAAATACCTCGCCTTTGAATTTCAAAACCTCATGCCCGTGCGTGAGCTGAAAGTGCGCGGTGCCCACAATCAAGCCAACGCCCTGGCTGCTCTGGCGCTGGGCCATGCGGTGGGGTTGCCGTTCGACGCGATGCTGTCGAGCTTGCGCACTTTTACTGGCCTTGAGCATCGCTGCCAGTGGGTTCGCGAGCTGGACGGCGTGAGTTACTACAACGATTCCAAAGCGACCAACGTAGGCGCGGCATTGGCCGCCATCGACGGTCTGGGCATGGACATGGACGGCAAGCTCGTCCTGATCGCCGGGGGTGACGGCAAAGGTGCCGACTTTAGCGGTCTGCGTGATTCCGTGACCCGTTACTGCCGTGCCGTGGTACTGATCGGCCGGGATGCCGACCTGATCGCCGACGCACTGGGCGATGCTGTGCCTCAAGTACGCGCTGCTTCGCTGGATGAGGCCATTGCCCAATGCCGCGCGCTGGCCCAGCCCGGTGATGCTGTCTTGCTATCGCCCGCCTGCGCCAGTTTCGACATGTTCAAAAACTACGAAGAGCGCGGCCAGTTGTTCGCCCGTGCAGTGGGGGCCCTGGCATGATCTTCGGTGTCCTCAAACCCTATCCTTCACCACTGATCACGGGCCGTGGCATTGACCTCGACTTCCCGCTGCTCGCCGGTTGCCTGGCCCTGCTGGGCCTGGGTCTGGTGATGATCACCTCGGCATCGTCCGAAGTGGCGGCGTTGCAATCGGGCAACACGCTGTACCACATGATTCGCCACCTGTTTTACATCGTGCTCGGTCTCGGTGCCTGCATCCTGACGATGATGGTCCCGATTGCGACTTGGCAGCGTTGGGGCTGGATGTTGTTGGTCGGAGCATTTGGCCTGTTGGTCATGGTGCTGTTGCCCGGCATTGGGCGTGAGGTCAACGGCTCGATGCGCTGGATCGGGTTCAGTTTTTTCAACGTTCAGCCGTCTGAAATTGCCAAGGTCTTCGTGGTGATTTACCTGGCCGGTTACCTGGTGCGCCGCCAGAAAGAAGTCCGCGAAAGCTGGATGGGCTTTTTCAAACCGTTCATCGTGTTGCTGCCCATGGCGGGCCTGTTGCTGATGGAGCCCGACTTCGGCGCCACTGTGGTGATGATGGGGGCGGCGGCTGCCATGCTGTTTCTGGGCGGGGTTGGGCTTTTCCGCTTTGCCCTGATGGTGGCACTCGCGGTAGGTGCGGTGTTCGTGCTGGTTCAGGCGCAACCCTACCGGATGGCACGTTTGATCACCTTTACCGACCCATGGTCTGACCAGTTTGGTTCGGGCTATCAGTTGACTCAGGCGCTGATCGCGTTTGGTCGTGGCGAGTGGTTCGGCGTCGGTCTGGGCAACAGCGTACAGAAGCAGTTCTACCTGCCCGAAGCCCATACCGACTTCGTGTTCTCCGTGCTGGCCGAAGAGCTGGGCGTGGTGGGTTCGCTCCTCACCGTGGCCCTGTTCGTGTTTGTCTGTGTGCGCGGGATGTACATCGGAATGTGGGCCGAGCGCGCCAAGCAATATTTCGCGGCCTACATGGCGTACGGCTTGTCCTTCCTGTGGATCGGCCAATTCCTGATCAACATCGGGGTGAACGTGGGCTTGCTGCCTACCAAAGGGCTGACTCTACCGTTCCTCAGTTATGGCGGCAGTTCGTTGGTGATTTGCTGTGTGTGCATGGGGTTGTTGCTGCGCATTGAGTGGGAGAGTCGTACCCACTTGGGCAGTGAAGACACCGAGTTTAAAGAAAGCGACTTCGCAGAGGAGCCGAACCATGGGCGCTAATGTGCTGATCATGGCAGGCGGCACCGGCGGACACGTGTTCCCGGCTTTGGCCTGTGCGCGCGAATTTGAAGCCCGTGGTTACACCGTGCACTGGCTCGGTACACCGCGCGGTATCGAAAACGAACTGGTTGAACCCGCCGGTTTCACCTTGCACCGGATCAACGTCACCGGCCTGCGGGGCAAGAGCAAACTGTCGTTGCTCAAGGCGCCCTTCGTATTGCTCAAGGCGTTGATGCAGGCGCGTGCAATCATTCGTCAGCTCAAGCCCGTGTGCGTGCTGGGTTTTGGCGGGTACGTGACTGGCCCCGGCGGTTTAGCCGCCAAAACCTGTGGCGTTCCGGTGATCATCCATGAGCAAAACGCCGTGGCCGGCACCGCTAACCGCCTGCTATTGCCGATGACGCAGCGCGTGCTCGAAGCTTTCCCGGAGACCTTTGAGCCCTCAGACAAACGCCGCACCACCGGCAACCCGGTGCGCGCCGAACTGTTTTCCCTGGCGCCACGCACGCCTTTGCACGGTCGCAAGGCACGTTTGCTGGTGTTGGGCGGCAGCCTTGGGGCCGAGCCGCTGAACAAGTTGCTGCCTGAAGCGCTGGCCCACGTGCCGGCCGAGGTGCGTCCTGAAGTGTTTCATCAGGCCGGCAAGCAACACGACCAGATTACCGCCGAGCGCTACACAGCGGTTGGTGTGGAGGCTCAAGTACAGCCTTTCATTAAAGACATGGCCCACGCTTATGGCTGGGCCGACCTGGTGGTTTGTCGCGCAGGCGCGCTGACCGTCAGTGAACTGGCTGCGGCCGGTCTGCCTTCGCTGTTGGTGCCGTTGCCCCACGCGATTGACGACCATCAGAGCCGTAATGCCGACTTTTTGGCCCGGGAAGGCGCGGCTTTCCTGATGCCACAAGCGACGACTGGCGCAGCCGATCTGGCTGCACGCCTGACAGAGGTTTTGATGCAACCGGAACGACTGAACAGCATGGCGACCAATGCTCGCCGCCTGGCAAAACCTGATGCGACCCGCAACGTTGTCGATATCTGCCTGGAGGTGGCCAATGGTTGAGAATCAAAAAGCCATGCCACAACCGGAAATGCGCCGTATCCGTCGCATCCACTTTGTCGGTATCGGCGGCGTGGGCATGTGCGGTATCGCTGAAGTGTTGCTGAACCTGGGTTATCAGGTGTCGGGCTCTGACCTGAATGCATCGCCTGTGACCGAACGCCTTGAGTCGTTCGGTGCGCACATTTATATCGGCCACCGCGCCGAAAACGCCGCCAACGCCGATGTGTTGGTGGTGTCGAGTGCCGTCAATACCTCGAACCCGGAAGTGGCCAGCGCGCTTGAGCGCCGCATTCCGGTCGTGCCGCGTGCCGAGATGCTGGCTGAACTGATGCGCTATCGTCACGGGATTGCCGTGGCCGGTACGCACGGCAAAACCACCACCACCAGCCTGTTGGCCTCCGTGTTTGCCGCCGGTGGATTGGACCCGACATTTGTGATTGGTGGTCGGCTGAATGCAGCAGGCACCAATGCACAGCTGGGCACCAGCCGTTACCTGATTGCCGAAGCCGACGAGAGCGATGCCAGTTTCCTGCATCTGCAACCGCTGGTAGCTGTGGTCACCAACATCGACGCTGACCATATGGCGACCTATGAAGGCGACTTCAACAAACTGAAGAAAACCTTCGTCGAATTCCTGCACAACTTGCCGTTCTATGGCCTGGCCGTGCTATGCCTGGACGATCCGGTGGTGCGTGAAATCCTGCCGCTGGTCAAGCGCCCGACCGTGACCTATGGCTTCAGCGAAAACGCTGACGTGCGTGCAATTAATGTACGCCAGCAAGGCATGCAAACATTCTTTACCGTGCTGCGCCCTGACCGTGAGCCGCTGGATGTGTCGGTCAACATGCCGGGCAACCACAACGTGCTCAATGCGTTGGCGACCATCTGCATTGCCAGCGATGAAGGCATCAGCGATGACGCCATCGTTCAGGGTCTGTCGGGCTTCCAGGGTGTGGGCCGTCGCTTTCAAGTGTATGGCGAACTGCCAGTCGACGGCGGCAGCGTGATGCTGGTCGACGACTATGGCCACCACCCGACTGAAGTCGCCGCCGTGATCAAAGCCGTACGGGGTGGCTGGCCTGAGCGTCGTCTGGTGATGGTCTACCAGCCGCACCGTTTCAGTCGCACCCGCGATCTGTATGACGACTTTGTGCAGGTGCTGGCCGATGCCAACGTGCTGTTGCTGATGGAAGTCTACCCGGCGGGCGAAGAACCGATCCCGGGTGCTGACAGCCGCCAGTTGTGCCACAGCATCCGCCAACGCGGCCAGTTGGACCCGATCTACATTGAGCGCGGCGTTGAGCTGGCGCCGATCGTCAAGCCGCTGTTGCGCGCGGGCGACATCCTGCTGTGTCAGGGGGCTGGTGATATCGGTCGTCTGGCGCCGCAACTCATTAAAAGTCCGTTGTTTGCCGGTGCTACCGTGGCAGCCAGCGAAGGGAAGTTGAAATGACTGCAGCCTACGCCAACCTGTTTTCGACCATTGCCCCCGCAGACTTCGGCCGCGTAGCGGTGCTGTTCGGCGGTAAAAGCGCTGAGCGTGAAGTGTCGCTCAAGTCTGGCAATGCCGTCTTGAATGCGCTGCAAAGCGCCGGCGTGGATGCGTTCGGCATTGACGTGGGCGATGACTTCATCACCCGTATCACCCACGAAAAAATTGACCGTGCGTTCATCATTCTGCACGGCCGTGGCGGTGAAGACGGCAGCATGCAGGGCCTGCTGGAATGCCTTGGCATTCCTTACACCGGCAGCGGCATCCTGGCGTCAGCCTTGGCAATGGACAAGTTGCGCACCAAACAGGTGTGGCACAGCCTGGGTATTCCGACCCCGCGCCATGCCGTATTGAGCACTGAAGCCGATTGTATTTCTGCGGCGAAGGAACTGTGCTTCCCTTTGATCGTCAAACCGGCCCATGAAGGTTCAAGTATCGGTATGGCCAAAGTGAACAGCGTTGACGAGTTGATCAGCGCATGGGCCGACGCCAGCAAGTACGATTCGCAAGTGTTGGTCGAACAATGGATCTCGGGTCCTGAGTTCACCATCGCCACCCTGCGTGACCAGGTGTTGCCTCCGATTGCCCTGGGCACCCCGCATACGTTCTACGACTACGACGCCAAATACGTGGCCAACGATACCCAGTATCGCGTGCCATGCGGTCTCGATAGCGCCAAGGAGCAAGAGCTCATGGACCTCACGGCAAAAGCCTGTGAGGCGATCGGTATCGCCGGTTGGGGCCGTCTGGATGTCATGCAGGACGCCGATGGCCAGTTCTGGCTGCTGGAAGTCAACACCGCGCCGGGCATGACCGATCACAGCCTGGTGCCGATGGCGGCCAAGGCTGCCGGTCTCGATTTTCAACAGTTGGTGCTGTCGATTCTGGCAGCCAGTGTAGAGCGGCGAGGTTAAGTCCATGCAAGGCGCCCAGCATCGCCAGCCACCCCTCGCTCCCGGCCGCAAGCCGGTGCCGCGTGGCGCGAGCCGAATGGTGGCGAAAGAGCCGATGTCGGCGCGCCTGCCAAAAGCCAATTTCGGCTTTTTGAAAGCGCTGTTCTGGCCGGTGTTGCTGGTGGCGTTGGGTTTCGGCACTTATGAAGGCGCGCAACGGCTCATGCCTTACGCAGACCGGCCGATTACTAACGTCAACGTGCAGGGCGACCTGACCTACATCAGCCAGCAGGCCGTGCAACAGCGCATCGCACCTTACATTGCCGCGAGCTTTTTCACGGTCGACCTGGAAGCCATGCGCACCGAGCTGGAACAGATGCCGTGGATTGCCCACGCCGAAGTGCGGCGGGTCTGGCCGGATCAAGTGGTGATCCGTCTTGAAGAACAATTGCCGGTTGCACGGTGGGGCGATGAAGCACTGCTGAACAACCAGGGGCAGGCCTTCACCCCGCGTGAACTGGCCAATTACGAACATTTGCCGCAGCTGTTCGGCCCTCAACGGGCTCAGCAGCAAGTGATGCAGCAGTATCAGGTTTTGAGCCAGATGCTGCGTCCGATGGGCTTCTCCATAGCCCGGCTGGAACTGCGTGAGCGCGGTAGCTGGTTCCTGACCACCGGGGCGGGCAGTGCAGGGCCGGGCATCGAGCTGCTGTTGGGGCGCGATCACCTGGTAGAGAAAATGCGTCGCTTCATAGCCATCTATGAAAAAACGCTGAAAGAACAGATTACGAACATAGCGCGCATTGATTTGCGTTATGCCAACGGATTGGCCGTCGGCTGGCGGGAACCTGTGGCACCCACGATAGCCCAACCCGCTATCGCGAAGAATTAAGAAGAGGCAGGACCCATGGCAAATGTGCAAAGCGGCAAAATGATCGTCGGCCTGGATATCGGCACCTCCAAGGTGGTTGCGCTGGTAGGCGAAGTCGCGGCCGACGGCCAACTCGAAATCGTTGGTATCGGCACCCATCCATCCCGTGGCCTGAAGAAGGGCGTGGTGGTGAACATCGAATCCACTGTGCAGTCGATCCAGCGCGCAGTGGAAGAAGCGCAGTTGATGGCCGGTTGCCGTATTCACTCGGCGTTTGTCGGCGTGGCAGGCAATCACATTCGCAGCCTGAACTCTCACGGCATCGTGGCGATCCGCGACCGTGAAGTCAGTTCGGCCGACCTTGAGCGCGTGCTCGATGCTGCCCAGGCAGTGGCCATTCCGGCAGACCAGCGCGTGCTGCACACCTTGCCGCAGGACTACGTGATCGATAACCAGGAAGGCGTGCGTGAGCCACTGGGCATGTCGGGCGTACGTCTGGAAGCCAAGGTGCACGTGGTGACATGCGCCGTGAATGCTGCGCAAAACATTGAGAAGTGCGTGCGCCGCTGTGGCCTTGAGGTGGATGACATCATCCTTGAGCAACTGGCGTCGGCCTACTCGGTACTCACCGATGATGAAAAAGAGCTGGGCGTTTGCCTGGTCGACATCGGCGGCGGCACCACTGACATCGCGATTTTCACCGAAGGTGCGATCCGTCATACCGCGGTGATCCCGATTGCCGGCGATCAAGTGACCAACGACATCGCAATGGCGTTGCGCACCCCGACCCAGTACGCCGAAGAAATCAAGATTCGCTACGCCTGCGCGCTGGCCAAGCTGGCAGGCGCCGGTGAAACCATCAAAGTGCCAAGCGTGGGTGATCGTCCACCGCGCGAGCTGTCGCGCCAGGCCCTGGCCGAAGTGGTCGAGCCTCGTTACGAAGAGCTGTTCAGCCTGATCCAGGCTGAGCTGCGCCGCAGCGGTTACGAAGATTTGATCCCTGCGGGCATCGTCCTGACAGGAGGCACCTCGAAGATGGAAGGCGCGGTCGAACTGGCCGAAGAAATCTTCCACATGCCTGTGCGTCTTGGCGTGCCACACAGTTTCAAAGGGTTGGCCGATGTTGTGCGTAACCCGATTTACTCCACGGCTGTGGGCTTGCTGCAATACGGGCTGCAAAAACAGTCCGATGGCATTTCTCTGTCGGGATTAGGCAACCGCGACAGTTACAGCAGTGAAGAACAGAAAGCCCCTGTCCTTGAGCGCCTTAAGCGCTGGGTACAGGGCAATTTCTAAGCAACAAACGATTTACCAGCAGTAGAAGTAGGCGAAAAAAACTAGAGAAGGTAAGGAGAGGGAAAATGTTCGAACTCGTAGACAACATCCCGCAAAGCCCGGTAATCAAGGTTATCGGTGTTGGTGGTGGCGGTGGCAATGCTGTTAACCACATGGTTAAGAGCAACATCGAAGGCGTGGAATTCATCTGCGCCAACACGGACGCCCAAGCGCTGAAAAGCATTGGTGCCCGTACCATCCTGCAATTGGGCACTGGCGTGACCAAGGGCCTGGGTGCCGGCGCGAACCCCGAGGTTGGCCGTCAGGCTGCTCTTGAGGACCGCGAGCGCATCGCTGAAGTGCTGCAGGGCACCAACATGGTGTTCATCACCACGGGCATGGGCGGCGGTACCGGTACCGGTGCTGCACCGATCATTGCCGAAGTGGCCAAGGAAATGGGGATCCTCACCGTTGCGGTAGTGACCCGTCCGTTCCCGTTCGAAGGTCGCAAGCGCATGCAGATCGCTGACGAAGGTATTCGTCTGCTGTCTGAAAGCGTCGACTCGTTGATCACGATTCCGAACGAAAAACTGCTCACCATTCTCGGTAAAGACGCCAGCCTGCTGTCGGCTTTCGCCAAGGCCGATGACGTACTGGCCGGTGCCGTTCGCGGTATCTCCGACATCATCAAGCGTCCGGGCATGATCAACGTCGACTTTGCCGACGTGCGCACCGTGATGAGCGAAATGGGCATGGCGATGATGGGCACTGGCTGCGCCAGCGGTCCTAACCGTGCACGTGAAGCCACTGAAGCGGCGATCCGCAACCCGTTGCTCGAAGACGTGAACCTGGAAGGCGCGCGCGGCATCCTGGTGAACATCACTGCCGGTCCTGACCTGTCGTTGGGTGAATACTCCGACGTGGGCAGCATCATCGAAGCTTTCGCTTCCGAGCACGCGATGGTCAAGGTCGGTACCGTAATCGATCCGGACATGCGCGACGAACTGCACGTGACCGTGGTTGCAACCGGTCTGGGCGCGAAAATCGAGAAGCCGGTCAAGGTGATCGACAACACGGTACAGGCGTCGTACGCCGCTTCTTCGGCTCAGGCCGCAGCCGCGCGTCAGGACGTTCGTCAGGAAACCCGTCAGGAGCTGCCATCGGTTAACTACCGTGACCTCGACCGTCCGACCGTGATGCGTAATCAGGCCCAGCAAGGCGCGACAACCGCTGCCAAGCTCAATCCTCAAGACGATCTGGATTACCTGGACATCCCGGCTTTCCTGCGTCGACAGGCTGATTAATGAAATCAATCAGGGGGATTAAGGTGATTGGTGTTCAGCAAAGGCTCGGTCTGCTATTATCGCCAGCCTTTGTTGATACCAGTTCGCAATTTGCGCTGAAGCGGCCAATGCCATGATTAAACAACGCACCCTGAAAAATATTATCCGTGCCACAGGTGTCGGCCTGCACTCCGGTGAGAAGGTCTACCTGACCCTCAAGCCTGCGCCTGTGGACACCGGCATCGTGTTTTGTCGTGCAGACCTTGACCCTGTGGTGCAGATTCCTGCTCGCGCGGAAAACGTCGGCGAGACAACCATGTCGACCACATTGGTCAACGGCGATACCAAAGTAGACACGGTAGAGCACTTGCTCTCGGCCATGGCTGGCCTGGGGATCGATAACGCCTACGTCGAACTCTCCGCGTCTGAAGTCCCTATCATGGACGGTAGCGCTGGACCTTTCGTATTTTTGATTCAATCTGCCGGCCTGGAAGAACAGGACGCGCCGAAGAAATTCATCCGTATCCTGCGTGAAGTGACCGTTGAAGATGGCGACAAACGCGCCACTTTTGTCCCTTTCGAAGGCTTCAAGGTGACTTTCGAGATCGATTTCGATCACCCGGTTTTCCGTAATCGCACACAAAGTGCAAGCGTGGATTTCTCAAGCACTTCGTTTGTAAAAGAAGTCAGCCGCGCCCGTACCTTTGGCTTCATGAGTGACATCGAGTACCTGCGCAAGCACAACCTCGCACTCGGTGGCAGTGTGGAAAACGCGATCGTTGTCGACGCGGACGGTGTACTGAACGAAGACGGTCTTCGCTATGAGGACGAATTCGTGAAGCACAAGATCCTCGACGCCATTGGCGACCTCTACCTGTTGGGCAATAGCCTGATCGGCGAGTTCAAGGGCTTCAAGTCTGGCCATGCATTGAACAACCAGCTGCTTCGCAAGCTGATTGAGCAGAAAGATGCGTGGGAAGTCGTGACCTTTGAAGATGCCAGCACTGCACCGATTTCGTACATGCGTCCGGTTGCGGCGGTTTAAGTAAAACTTCTTTCTCTAGTTTTTGAAGGCTGCCCTCGGGTGGCCTTTTTTTATGCCCCCAAAGGGTGCGAGGGGCTAAGCGACGTTTTGCTCGCGTTGCTGCTCACTGACGCTGACAACCCTGTTTCTACCGCTGTGCTTGGCTTCATACAGCGCTGCATCCGCTTTGCGCACCAGCTCTTGCAGCGTGTCACCGGCTCTCACCTGACGGGTATAAGTGCCCAAACTGATGGTCACTGAGGCGCCTCCATCAGTAATCGGCGCCATCCGTTCCACCGCTTTGCGTATCCCTTCGGCAATTTGCCGGGCGCCGCGCGTGTCCGTGTCCACCAGCAACACCGCAAACTCCTCTCCGCCATACCGCGCTGCCAGATCGGAGGGGCGCCGTACCTGTGATTTGATCTGCTGGGCGACTTTGCGGATGACGTCGTCACCGGCCTGATGCCCGTAGGTGTCGTTGAAGGCCTTGAAGTGATCAATGTCCATCATGATTAGTGAAATACAGCAACCTGCGCGTTGCGCTCGCCGCCATTCCTAGGCCAGCCGCGCATCCAGCGTCCGACGATTGGCCAATGTGGTGAGAGGGTCAGTAGTGGCCAGCCCTTCGAGTTCGGTTTCAACATGCTGACGCAAGCGCATTTCGCGGTTCAGCATCCAGGTCATCCAGATCAGAGACAGGCATAGCAGTGCAGCAAAGCTACCCACCACCCAAGTGGTCATGCGCCAGCCTTCAAAAATGCTGTTTGTAGACAAAGCTACGACGACAACCAGGGGTAAATTGCGAACCCGTGAAAAACTGTACAAGCGCTCTACGCCATAGATGTGCGAGGTTGCGATGAAACTGCCCTCGGTCTCGTCGAGAAGTCGCTGGATGCCGGGCAGGCAACCGACGTAGGTGCCAAAAAGGGGGCGGATAGTCACGGGATACTGGGTTATCAGCGTCCCGTCACTGCTCATCAGATTGATAGTGTCATCCGGGCTCAGCTCAAGGCTCTGAAATAACTCATAGAAGTATTCCAGCCTCATTTGTGCAACCCCGACCCCCAGAAAGGTGCCATCAGGCGCACTGATACGGCGACTGAACGCGATGTTCCAGTCATCCACATCGGGGCCGGTCTTGAAGGGGGGGCTGATGAAGAGCGCATCGCGTGAGCCATGACGGTGAGCGGTAAAGTACGCTTGATCGCTAAGGTCAGCCGGTGACGCAATAGCGGTTCGCGAGTCCGCGACCACCACGCCGTGGGCATTGAGGATAAAAAAACCATCGTCCGAGGGAGCGTCCTGCGCTCTGCTAAACAGAAGCTGATGCTGAATATCCTCAGGCAGTGAGTTTAACGGGGCGCTTTGCCAGGTTTTAATCATCCCGTTCAGCACGTCGTCATAAAGGCGCATGACTTCGCTGATGTTGCGATCAACCAGTTGCACGATGTTGGAGGCTGAGCGCGTCGCCTGTTTTTTGTCGTCGATGTAATCATGGTGAATAAAAAAACCGACAATGCTCAAAATCGCCATGATCGACAGGCTGGCGAAGGTCATGAGCAGGCGTTGGCTCACGATATGTTGCTCAGAGGCGGGCCGGGTGTTCATGAGCGCACAATAAGTACGGCTCGCCAAATTTCAAGGTCTTTGAGTTGAAAAAAATGACCCCATAACCAGCGTGCGGGCTGATTGGCTCAAGCGTCGCCTGCGGCGTTGCGACTGACCACGCAATTACGTCCATTTTTCTTGGCCTGATAGAGCGCCTGATCGGCACAATGCAAAAAACGGGTTTGCGAGTCGTCCGCTGTTACCAGTTGGGTGCAGGTGCCAAGGCTCACGGTGATCGGGATACCGCCCGGTTTAATGGGGGGCAGTTGCTCAATGGTGTGACGAATACGCTCTGCGAGCTGCGCTGCACCCTCGGCGTGGGTGTCGGGCAGGACCATGGCGAACTCTTCGCCGCCATAACGGGCAACCAGATCAGTTGAGCGTCGTACGAAAGTCTTCAGGGTTTTGCCAACCAGGCGCAAGGCTTCGTCACCGTACGGGTGACCGTAAGTGTCATTGAACGACTTGAAATGATCGACGTCGATCATGATCAGCGACAGCGGTTTGCGAGTGCGTTGAGCGCGAAGCCACTCAGTCGTGAGGGTTTCATCCAGTTTTCGGCGGTTGGCCAGTTCGGTAAGCGGGTCGGTGCGTATCATCGCTTCCAGCGTCTGCTCTGCCTTGCGTCGTAATTGCAGTTCGCACCCCAGCAGCCATGTCAGGCCGAGCAAGGTGATGCACAGCATCAGCGTCACACAACCGACCAACAACGCATTGCGCCGCCAACTGGCGAACACGTCTTCAGTGGCCAGTGAAACCACCACCACCAACGGCAGCTTGCCGACCTCAGAAAAACTGTACAGCTCCTCTTGGCCGTGTTTGCTGGAGACCGCAATAAAACTGCCTTTGTGCTCCTTCAACAGGCGATTGAAGATCGGGTCGTGGCTCAGATCGTCCCGGGCATTGTCACGGCCGGGTTGCTGGATGAGCAGGGTGCCGTCGGTATTGATCAGGCTGATGGTGCTGTTGGCCCCGAGATCCAGCTTTTGAAACAACGAGCGAAAGTACTCGACCTTCATTTGGGCGATCGCCACACCCTGGAACGAACCGTCGGCACCGGAAATTCGACGGCTGAAGCTGATGCAGCACGCTCCCTGAGTGGCCTCGGTCGGGAAGGGGTGGGAGATAAACAGGTCATTGCCGGATGAGTCACGCTGCTCGATAAAGCTTTGCCAATGACTGTAGTTTTTACCGGGCGTGTAATCGGCAAGGGAGCTGACCACCAGATCGCCTTGGGCGTTGAGCATGAAAAAGCCACCGTTGTCGGGTGTTTCTTCAGCTTTATCGAACATCAACATTTGCTTCAGCGGCTGGGAAAGGTTGCCAAGGTCGCCACGCTTCGACACACGGATCAGCGCGCTGAGTGCGGAGTCGTATTGCTCAACGGTGTTTTGGACGTCGCGGTCGATCAGGCGAACAATGTTGAGCGAGGTACGGATGGCCGCCAGTTCAACGCTGCGATGCTCGCGCATCAGCAAAAACGCATTGATGCTGAGAATGGCTATGACGCACGCCGTCATGGCGATCAACAACCAGCCCTGCGTGATCGGTGGTTTAGATGAGTGGTGGGTTATTGCCATGCTGCGGTCGGCCTCTAGACAGCCCCTAAATGAGCACCCCCCCACAAAAAAGCCAGCGTAAACGCTGGCTTTGTATCAGGGTTTAAAACACATCAAGAGGATAGTCGATGATGACGCGGTATTCATCGACATTGCTGTCGACCGCCTGATACGCCTCATTGCCCCGGTTGGCCGACCAGCGCAACGCGACGCCCAGGTCTTTCGCCGGGCCTTCCTGCAGCACATATTTGACGGTTAGGTCGCGTTCCCAGTGTTTGGCGTGCTTGCCGTCAGCGTTGTACCAATTGCCGTAACCCACGCTGTTGGGGTCAACCTTGGTCAGGTCAAGTTCGCCGCGCGAGTACGAAATCATGGACGTCAGCCCGGCCAGGCCCACGCCGGCAAAGTCATATTCGTATTGAAGCTTCCACGAGCGTTCGTTCGGCCCGTTGAAGTCCGAATACTGCTGCGAGTTATCCAGATAAACGCTGTCGCCCTGATAGATGTAGTCAAACGGCGTGTTGCCATTGACCCGCTGGTACACCGCGGTCACCGTATGCCCCGCGACAGCCACGGCAAAATGCAGGCTGAAGGTGTTGTTGTCGATGTCACCCAGCAGGGCCTTGCCTGTGTCCTGAGTGTGATAGAAGTGCAGCCCCGGGTTCAGGCTGACGCTATCGGTCAGGGCGTAGGTGTAATCCAGATCGTAGTAGTACTGGTTCCAGATGTCCTGCAACTCGGCCGCATACAGGTTGCTGGTGAGCTCAGGCACGCCGCTCCACGAGGCGCCAGCCCAGTTCATGTGCTTGCTGTTCTGGCCATCGAGGTTGCCATACATGGTCGTCAGGCGGCGCATGCCGCTCTGGTTGTAAGGTTTTTCGAAGCTGACCTGGCCGCCTTCGAACATCCAGCCATCCAGGCTGTGATTAGTAAGTGTCACACCGCGGAAGGTCTGCGGCAGCATGCGCGTCTCGCCACCGGCGATCACCGGGTTGGTGAGGAACATGTCGCCCGCTTTCAACTCAGTGTCAAAGGCGCGCATTTTTAGCGCTGCGCCAGCGGACGAAAACGCGGTAGGCGCTTTGCCACTACCGTCGCTGACCGGCAGGATGCTGCTGCCGTCCGTACCGCCACCGCCGTCGAGTTTCAGGCCGAGCATGCCGTAAGCGTCTAGCCCGAAGCCCACCACACCTTGGGTAAAGCCCGACTCGAACCGCCCAATGACCCCTTGGCCCCACTCTTTACTGTCATCCGCTTTGGGGCTGCGAATATCGTGGTTCATGTAGTAATTGCGAAAATGCAGCTTGAGGCTCGAACCTTCAAAAAAGCCGTCTTTTGCCGTTTCATCATCGGCGTAAGCAAGGGTCGGGATCGTTGCAGCCAGCGCTAGGAATAGCGGGCTGAATTTGAGTGCGTTCTTCACCGGTCAGTAGCTCCTTTTGGGTGATGGCAGTTTTTATTTTCGTTAGAAATTCGGGCTCTTTTTGAAAGACGCCAAACGCCGTGACGGCTTTTTGAGAACAAAAAAAAGCCGCTATAGTAGCGGCTTTTGAAACAATCAGTCACATATAAAGGCCGTGACTGACTGGGTCGGGAAGACTTTATGGAGGGAATCAGCTGTCCTTGCTGTCATCGCTGGTGCTGGCTTTAATCTGCGTGTGCTGAGGCTGTGCCTCGTGTTGGTGGCTGGCGGCGAGTTCTTTTTGGTGCTGTTCAAAGGCGGCTGCGCGGGCTGCATTTTGTGCAACGAACGCTGGCGATTCTTCCGCCATGGCCAAAGGCGACAACAACAAAGACGACAAAGCGAAAACGCTGGCCATACCCATACTGCTGGACATTTCAAAGACCTTCTTGCTGAGCAAGTTCTGTGTGGTGCGATCAAAATATAGGCAACCCCCACCCCGAAAAAGCCCTGCTCTGGATAAGGACTTTTGCGTTTTGAGTAACAAACCTTGAAAACGCAGAGGTAGAGTAAGGGTTCGGTACTTTGCAAGGGCGCCGCTCGCCGTCCTTGACGTGTTATCGATATGAACACGGCTTTATAAAAAAGGCTTCTTGCCTGGGAGGGCTTAACTTCGATTGCTTATTGAGGGCGTGACCAAAAAGAATGGAATCCTATTCCTGATGCAAGGCCATTCTTGGGGGAAGGCCGGGAAAACCCGGCCTTGTATGCTTTTTTATTTCGAAGCGGCTCGGCGGAGATAAAGAAAATGGAGAGCAGTTTTCTATATCTATAGCTTAAAATTCGATGAATTTAAGCGTTCCAGTATTCCCGTAACTGTTCACGCCGATAACAGCGACTTTATATTTTTTGTCAGGTTGGATGTTATGCAGGTTCACTCCAATACTCTTGCCTGCCGTGTGTACTAAGGGTTGCGCTATTTCACCGTTTTCTGTGATCAGGTAGTACGTGATGCATAGATAGCGGGCATTATGTATGTAGCCCCACGTAAGTTGGGCTGTATTGTTTTCAGTGCGTTTAGCCTGGAGCACATAGCTGTCTGTAGGGGGCGAGTCTTGAGTGTCCTCATCGGATGTTGTTCCGTGGATTGATACAACGCTTGAGCGATTGTTGTCTGGATCGACGGCATAAACAGATACGGTATATGCGATGTTTCTTTGCAGTGGATGGGTTATGGAGTGAAAGCCCAGAATGGGAGACGCATTTTTTTTTATCACACTATCGTTGATAGTAACGATGTAGTGATCAACTTTATTGTTGTCAGACGACAGGTTAAAAAAAACGAGAAGATTTCCATTCATCGTGCTATAGGAGGCTGTGAGATGTAAGGGGGGCGTCGGTTTCTCTTGGTCGGCATAAGGGCTGGCGTGCATGAATGTATTGTTAGTAAAAGATCTGTGTCCTTCGGTTCCATAGGCGTTAATACCCCAGACGAAAACATGGTATGGCTTTAGTGATGTTAAATCATTAAACGTGTAGCAGAGTTCGCTGCCTGAATACAAAACTTCCCTAATGGGGGGGGCAATAATTGTGCCTTCCTTGGTGTTTTTTTCGTCTTCAATCGCCGAGATGTCGTAAAGGTGGATTTTATACTGTGCTATATTCCGGGCGCCCGACCACGTGGTGGAACCTGAAGTTAATGTGTCGCGGGTCACAAATTGGTCTGTAATAAATTCAGGTGAGTCATTTCCACTTTCCCTCGTGTTGCCTGTTAAGGAAATGGATGTTGAATGGTTGTAATCTTGATCGGTGCAGTAGAGTGTGAGTTTAAAGTCAATTGACAGACCCAGTGGAAAAGTAAAAGATTCTTTGTAGATGGTTTCCTGCCATTGTTCACTGTTGGTTTCAATGATCAATGTGTGAAATACTGTGCCGACCTTGGCGTCACCTTTGATGTAAGTGATATGTAAAGTCTGCCCCACCGAGTCATAAACATATTTTAGTTCGGACGGCGCCGTAGGTGGGCGTGTTGATGGTTTGTAGGGTTCTACCCGCCTAATAGAGTAGTCGCCATAGGTGCCGTAACTGTTAACTGCACGTACCGCCATTTGATAGGCGTTGTAGTCTGGAAGGTTTTCAAACATGGTCCCACCTGCCCATCGGGACACAAATTTTGATAGAAGTGGTTCTCTAATTGGTTTGCCCTCATCGATGTCACCCTCTCCATAAATGTAAGCTTCATAACAGTCTACCGTTTGGCCTTCACCCCAATACATTGCACACCCGAACTTGCCAATCCGTTGGGTTGCCGTAATAAGAGGGGTCAAGGGTTTTTTATCATCGGTCGGTTCGTCAAAGGTAGTAAGGGTTTGGGTCAGCGGTGGGGAATAATTACCTGCAAAGTCAACACCGTAAACTTTTAGTGTGTACAAGGTGTCCGGAGCGAGGTTTAACTCTAAGTTTTGAACTGCAGAGTGTTGATTTTCAAGTCTCTGTTCCTCTCCGTCATCGATTGTGTAAATATGATGGGTGACTGTGAAGTTGTCAGTGGATTCTTCGAATGATACAAAGCACGTATGCCATGGTCTTATCCAATTGGCATGACGAAACACGGGAGTGGTAGGCGGGATTTTGTCAAGCGCCCTTTCACCTTTGTAGATGTTAGCCTGTATGCAATAGTCAACTAAAAGACTTTTTTCAAAAAAATCCACGTTGATGATATTGCTGTTTATTATTGTGTTTTGATACGGCTGGAATTTAATATTGATATAGCCGGCCAGATTTTCGGGTCCGTAAGTATTTGAGTATTTTACAACTTGTAGGGACCAAAGATCATTTTTGTGGGTTGGTTTGGTGTGCCGGTCAATGAATATGTCGAGTTCAGCCAGTGAAGGTACATCTTGCCCTATCCAGTAGTGAGGGATATTGTTCCAGCATTCGGTGTGAATGCCGAACTGGTGCCCTGCGATAATAATATTGCAGCCTGGGTAATCCGTCAGTATTTGAGCATGCGTTAAATCACTCGCTGCACGTGGCAAAATCTTTACTGCACTGTTTTTACCTGAAAACCCATTGATTAGCTGCAAGAATACTTCCGAATAGTCTTGCTCTGTGAATTTCTCGAAGTCGTGGAAGTTTAGAATAATGATTTCATTTTTTTTTGATGCGTAGTCCACGTTGAAGAAGTGGTTACAGTCAGCAATCAGTTTGCTGATGGTGCGTGTTGAGGTCCATCCGTTATGGCTGAAAAATATACCTTCTATGGCGTGCTTTAGACGTATATCGAAAACTCGAATGCCGTTTGAAAGTTGGAATAAAAATGTGTCATTTTGACAAGCTATCCAGCCCTCTTCTATCCCGCTGGTGGCTTTTTTATCCATGCCTGCGTTATGGGTAGAAGGCAGCGACATAATATTTAACTTGAGTGGAGCAATAATATGGCTGAGGTCTGTCATCCATGTTGATAGCGTGTATTCAGTTTTCTCATGGCCTGTTTTTTTCATGGCGGTCAACTCTGATAGTTTGTTGACGCCTTAAGATATTCCGATTATGGATGATCGCCTGCTATCAGTTTTAATAGGTTGACGTACCAATTGATTTCAGAGTTAGGGATGCTCTGAAGTGGCCGTATGTTTTTCGACTATCGAGCCGTCAGCACTTTCCAAAAAACGACGTTTGTAGAAAATTGCTCAATCACCTTCGTTTTTCAGCCGTTCCAACCGCTGCAAAGTCCTTTGCAGCGGTCATTTCCAGCTCTACACACGCACCTTTCCTGCGTTCGCCAACACATATCGGCGTGCCATCCACAGGTTTAACAGAGCGAACAACGTCACCAATAGGACGGGTTGCCCTTCTTGGTTGGGTGCATCTCAGGGTCGAGTTTGCCGTCCTTATTATGGGTCGAACTGGGCGCATTGATCAGCGTGGCATCGACGTGGGTACCTTGACGCAACGACAAGCCATGGTCACCCAAATAACCATTCATGAAGCCGACAGTTCCGGACGCCAGCTCGTGCTGCTCCAGCAGAAGACGGAAGTGTGAGAAGGGTGGTTTCGTCTGGAATACGCTCCAGACTGATGCCTGAACACTGATGCAGGATGGTCGTCTCATACAGCGCTTCTTCCATCGCCGGATCGCTGTAGCCGAACCAGTTCTGCATCAAATGAACCCGCAGCATCGTCATCAGAGGATAGGCAGGGCGGCCGCCTCAGGGCTTAATCAGGGAATCAAACCCTTCCAGGCAGCAACTGATCCATCTCGATCAGGGGCCACTCCTTACGAGTTTGTTTGCGCTGTCCAGCGTACTCGGCGTCGGCAAACGTCATCTGTTTCATCATCGAAAAGCTCGGCGATTGGTGGTCGGTGATTTTGCCAAATCGGGAAGTCTTTCTCAGCGTTTCACTCAAGAAAACAAGGTTTTGGTCGATGCGCTGGTATTAGAGAGGGGCGTCGATGCGTCTCTGGACCGGGGGGATGTGAATGAAAGTATGTGCGCTGGGGCTGGCGGCTTGTGTCTTGTTCGGGTTGTCCAATGAGGCGGTGTCTGAAACGGCTGCCATGAGTGGCACCGTCCATTTTCAAGGCAGGATTGTGGAAGCAGGGTGTGAGCATGGTCGTTCGGGAACCGTGGATTATGGTAACCAAACGCAGTTGATCGAAGTTGCGCCCAATGTGGTGTTGGCGGTGAACATGGCAAGCAATGCCTACCGCACGGGACATTTACCGTTTGTCGCGTCCTATCAGAAGCTAAACACTCCCGCCTACAGTCAAGAGCAAGGCGTGCGCAACGGCGTGCTGACTATTTCCTACCTCTGAGTGCAACGCGGGGAGAGGATGGCAGGTATACTGCGCGGCTTTCTTCCTACCCCGCATCCTCCGGAGCTTTCATGACTTCCTCCAAACAACCGACGGCTCCTGAAACCCTCGCGGCTGAACCGGCCGAGCTGGAAGCCACTGCGAACGCCGCCGACAAACCGGCCGTTCCTACATTCAGCTTTCCGTTCAACCCGTCGGCCTTCGCCCAGGCCAAAAAAGACAACCAGCCCTGGTATCAAAAGTCGGGCAAGGGCGGTCATGACAAAACCCCGGGCGCGCCACCCCATGGCACCCGTAAAACCATGGGCAAACGTTAATTTTTGACGTCGGAAAACCGGCGCATATCGCCGATTTTTAGTGGTTTACCGATTAACGTCGGCGAACCTGCGCCAGATCAGTATTTCGTTAATGGGTGCGCTTAGAGTCGACAGCCCTGCCGACTCCTCCCAATATTTCGAGCGCGCCTGTTATGAAAATCAATCTACCGATTACCGGCCGATCCGTTGATTTTGCACCCGACGCTAACATCCTCTCCACCACCGACCTCGACAGCCGTATCACCTACGCCAACCCCGACTTTATAAACGTCAGCGGGTATGAGTTGAGTGAGTTGCTGGGCAGCACCCACAACGTGCTGCGTCACCCCGATATGCCCGCTGCTGCCTTCAGCCATATGTGGCAGACGCTCAAGGCTGGACGCTCATGGATGGGGATGGTGAAAAACCGCTGCAAGAATGGCGACCATTATTGGGTCAGCGCCTACGTCACGCCGGTCATGCAAAACGGCGAAACCGTCGAGTATCAATCGGTGCGTACTCACCCAACCCCGGAGCGGGTTGCGGTGGCTGAAGCGTGTTATGCCGCTCTGCGCGCAGGGCCGATGCCGTTGTGGAGGCGTCTGCCCACGTTGGGGTTGACCAGCAAAATAGCGTTATTGGTCAGTGCCGTGTTGGGTGCTGTCATGGCGATCGGCACGGTGATGTTGCCGCAGATTAATCCGCCAGCCGGTTTAGGGCTCTGGCTGGCGGGCAGCGTGCTCAGTTCGGCCGCCATCGCGTGGGGGCTCAAACCCTTGAGCGCTTTGGCCCGTCGCGCCAAGGACGTGGGGGATAACCCATTGAGCCAGCAGATCTATACCGGCCGCCAAGACGAACTCGGGCAGATCGAGTTCGCACTGCACATGTTGCAAGCCCAGGTCGGGGCTGTGGTCGGGCGTATCGGTGACGCTTCCCAGCGCTTGGCCGGGCACGCCGGTGAACTGGTGGAGCACCTGCAAAGCAGCCACAACAGCACCCTGCATCAGCAACTGGAAACCGATCAGGTCGCTATCGCCATTAACGAAATGGCGGCCAGTGTGGCCCAAGTGGCAAGCAATGCGCAGCAGGCTTCGCAGGCGGCTGATCGTGTCGAGCATGAAACCCGCGAAGGCTACGACCTGGTGATCAGAAGTCGCACCTCGGCGCAGCATTTGGCCACTGAGCTGGTGCGAGCCACTGAAGTGGTTCATCACCTCGAAAACCACAGCAGTGATATTTCATCGGTGTTGGAGGTGATACGCAGCATCGCGGAGCAAACCAACCTGCTGGCGCTCAACGCTGCCATTGAAGCAGCCCGTGCGGGCGATCAGGGGCGCGGATTTGCGGTTGTGGCGGACGAAGTGCGCGGTCTAGCGCAGCGCACTCAGCAGTCCACCAGCGAAATTCAGCAGATGATCAGCACCCTGCAAAACGGTGCGCGGGCCGCGGTGCAGGTGATGCAGCAAAGCAGCGAGTACGCGCAAAGCAGCGCCAGCCAAGCGCAATTGGCCAGCAGTGCGTTGGACGGCATCAGCCTGCAAATCAAAAGAATCACCGAAATGAGCGTGCAGATAGCCTCGGCCGTTGAAGAGCAAAGCGTGGTCAGTGAAGACATCAACCGCAACATCGCAGGGATTCGCAGCGCCTGCGAGGTCACGGTCAACGCCGGGCAACAGAGCCAGCGCAACTCCGGGGATGTGTCCGCTCTGGCGGCAGCCTTACGCAGCCTGGCTCAGGACTTCTGGCAGTCCCGGCGCTAGGCCGTCAAAGCGTTTCACGCTGGACCAGAACCATGCCGTGGCGGGCGTACAGGTCGCGGGCCTGGAGGTTGTGCTCCATGACCTTGAGGTCGACACAGGCTTCGCCACGCTGGCGGAACGCAAGAAACACATGTTCCAGCAGCGTGCTGCCCAGTCCGCGCCCGCGATACGCAGGGTGAACCACCAAATCCTTCAGGTACGCGCTGGTCCAGGCCTGCGCAACCCCCACCACGCGTGCGGCGTGTCGCAGCACAAAACACAGCGTGGGATCGTAGTCGGCATCGCGACCCAGCGCCTGCTGCCATGCCTGCAAGGGGAGCACGCTGCCCTGTCCGTCGGCGTAGCCCGCAACAAGCAAGGCATGAACCGGCTCAATCAGGCTCGGGTTGAGGGGGCTCAGCGTGAAGCCTTCAGGCCAGGGCTGAGCGGGCGGCAAAGGGGCGCGCAAGTCCTTGCGCAGCAGCAGGCACGCCCCGCTCACGGGTTCAATACCCTTGAGCGGCGACGGTACGGGCGGCTTCAATCAGGCACTTGGTCAGGTCTGGCGACGAGAACTTGGTCAGCACCGCATTTGCCCCGGAGAGGCGCGCTTTCTCGCTGTTCATGGCGCTGTTGAGCGAGGTGTGCAACAACACATACAAGTGACTGAAGTCCGGGGTTTCGCGCAGCGTTCGGGTGAAGGCGTAGCCATCCATCTCGGACATTTCGATGTCCGACACCACCAGGTTGATCTGATCTTTCGTGCCCTGCAGTTCCAGCAAGCGGTCGATAGCTTCTTTGGCGCTGCGAGCGGTATGGCACTGCAAGCCCAGATTGCGCAGGGTAATCACAGATTGTTGCAGGGCGACCTGACTGTCATCGACCACCAGAATCCGTGCATTGGCCAGCAATTCCGCTTCTTCCATGGTCACGGCGTCCGGGTCCTCAACGATCTGCGAAGGCGCAATGCCGTGAATCACTTTTTCGATGTCCAGCACCTGCACCAGCACGTCATCGACCCGCGTCACGCCGGTAATGAACGAGCGCGAACCGCCCGAACCATAGGGCGGCGGGCGGATGTCGGTACTCAGGCAATGAATGATCTTGCTCACCGCCTGCACATGCAGCCCCTGCTTGGAGCGGCTGACATCCGTGACGATCAGGCAGCCACCGTTAGGGTCTTCCAGCGGCTGCTCACCGATGGCACGACTCAAGTCAATCACCGCCAGCGAAGCCCCGCGCAGCACGGCAATGCCTTTCACATGCGGGTGCGACTCCGGCATTTTCGTCAGTGGCGGACAGGGGATGATTTCGCTGACCTTGAGCAAGTTAATCGCCATCAGCTTGCCGCTGCGCAAAGTGAACAGCAGAAGCGAAAGAGAATCTGCGCGGGCGTTGTGGGATGACATAAAAACCTTCTGTGTAAAGAAATGCGCGCGGGCCATAAGCCAACAGCGGCGAGCGATACAGGGTTATCGACCTAAGTGGAAGGGTCTTTAGCAAAACCCCCGGATCAATCCCGGTTTAGGGTGGATTGTCTGCCGGTCGCCTGCGCGAAAAGTTTGTAAACGGCCCGTGTTTCCTTAAGGCATCTGCGATCTTGCGATTAGCCCACGCTCTCACGCGCAGCGCAAAAAAAACGCGCAGGTGTTGGGCCGCCGTCTCAGGCGTTCAACCCATCTGTCGGCCTGTTCGCTGAATGACAACGCACTGAGGTGCCCAAACCTATTTCAACCCCAACCGCTTGGCCAATCGCCCCAGATTGGCCCGGTCCAGTCCCAGTTCACGCGCAGCGCTGGCCCAGTTGTGTTGATGGCGTTCCAGGCAGGCGCTGATGAGGTTTCTTTGGTAGTGCTCAGTCGCTTGGCGCAGGTCGCCGGTTGTCTCGGCCATTGTGGTGGGTGTGGGTTGGGCCGCCTCGGTGACGCGGGTGGAGGGCAGGTCCAGGTCGTGGGCGGTGAGGGTCAGTATGCGCGGGCGTGTCGGGCAGTTGCCGAGGGCTTTGAGGGCGCTGCGGCCGATGAGGTGTTCCAGCTCGCGCACGTTGCCCGGCCAGTCGTAATGCACCAGCGCGGCTTGCGCGTCGGGGCTCAGGCGTAAGCTGCCCAGGCCCATGCGTGAGCGGTTTTGCTCAAGGAAGAAGCCGCTGAGCAGTAACACGTCGCGCCCGCGTTCGCGCAGGGCGGGTACTTTAAGTGGGTAGACGCTGAGGCGATGGTAGAAGTCGGCGCGGTAGCGGCCGCTGCGCACTTCTTCAGCAAGGTCGCGGTTGGTGGCGGCGATCAGGCGAACGTCGACGCGGTGCTCCTGATCCGATCCCAAACGTTGCAACTGGCCGCTTTGGAGCACGCGCAGCAGTTTGGCTTGCACGGTGAGTGACAGTTCGCCCACTTCGTCGAGGAACAGCGTGCCGCCGTTGGCCAGTTCGAATTTGCCCCGTCGATCGTTGGTGGCACCGGTGAAGGCACCGCGCACATGGCCGAACAGTTCGCTTTCGACCAACGTGTCGGGCAGCGCCGCGCAATTGAGGCTGATCATCGGTTTGTCAGCGCGTGGTGAGGCGGCATGAATCGCTTGCGCCACCAGCTCTTTGCCCACACCCGTTTCGCCGGTGATCAGGACCGTCAGGTCACTGCTGCCCACCAGCGCGATTTCGTCGATCAGGCGTTTGTGGGCTTTGCTCTGGCCTATCAATTCTTTGTGGGGGGAGCCGTTGGCCTGCCGGTACAGCTCTGCCTTGAGTTGTTCGTCTTCCACCCGCAACGCCAGCCGTTCAATACGCTGGGCCACGTTTACCGTAGCGGCCGCGAGGCTGGCGAAGGCTTGCAGGGCATCCAGCTCGATGGGTTCGAAGCGTTTAGGGTCCAAGGCATCCAGGGTCAGCAGCCCCCAGGGTTTCTCGTCAATGAACAGCGGGCAACCCATGCAATCGTGAATTTCCAGATGCTCGGCCAGCCCGTCCACCAGGCCGTCGTACGGGTCGGGGAGGTCGCAATTACTGGGGAATCGTGTCGGGCCGGGGCTGCTGAGCAACACGTCAAAGCGCGGGTGTTCGTTGACCTTGAAGCGTCGTCCGAGGGTGTCGAGGCTCAGGCCGTCAACCGCCAGCGGCACCAGCCACTCGCCATCAAGGCGCAGCAAGGCGGCGGCATCGCACGGCAGCAGAGCGCGCATGGCCTCAAGCAAGCGGCGGTAACGCTCGCTCTCTGGCAGTTCGCGGGACAGGTCAGCGACTAGGGGCAATAACGTGGTGAGCAGAAGTTTTGCAGTCATTTTGACCTCATGTAGTCGAACCGACTATAAATCAGCCTGAGTCATAATGACTAATATTGTTTTAACTCGCTGTTTTTAAAGGGTTTAAAAGTTGGCACGGATTCTGATACCTCAATGGTCATCAAGTTTTAGTTACTGCCTACGTGCTATGGAGTCACCTTTATGCTTACTGCTCAGGATCGTGCCATCGTCAAATCCACCGTACCGCTGCTGGAAAGCGGCGGTGAGGCCTTAATCACCCATTTCTACCGGATGATGCTGTCGGAGTACCCCGAGGTACGCCCGTTGTTCAATCAGGCCAATCAGGCCAGCGGTGATCAGCCCCGCGCCTTGGCCACCGGGGTGCTGATGTACGCCCGCCACATCGATCAGCTCGACCAATTGGGTGATCTGGTCGCCAGGATCATCAACAAACACGTGGCACTGCAAATCCTGCCCGAGCATTACCCGATTGTCGGTAAGTGCCTGTTGCGTGCGATCGAAGAAGTGCTGGGCAGTGACATCGCGACCCCTGAAGTATTGGCGGCGTGGGGCGCTGCTTACGGGCAACTGGCCGATATCCTGATCGGCGCCGAAGCGGCCATTTACGATGCCAAGGCCGCTGCGCCGGGCGGCTGGCGGGGCGGTCGCGCGTTCAAGCTGGCTGCCAGGATCGATGAAAGCGCCGAGATCACCTCCTTTTACTTCCGGCCGGTTGACCAGCAGCCGATCCTCGAATTTGAGCCGGGTCAGTACATTGGTATCAAACTGGACATCGACGGTGTCGAAGCCCGTCGCAACTACTCGTTATCGGCGCTGGCGCAGGTGGGTCGTTATCGCATCAGCGTCAAGCGCGAGGTGGGCGGGGTGGTGTCCAATTACCTGCATGACCGTTTGCAAGTGGGCGACGTCGTGGAGTTGTTCCCGCCAGCGGGTGAGTTCACATTGACCGATAGTGAAAAACCGCTGGTGCTGATCAGCGGCGGCGTAGGCATTACGCCGACCTTGCCGATGCTGGAAAGGGCGTTGACCACGCAGCGGCCCATCCATTTCATCCACTGCGCGCGTAACGCTCAGGTGCACGCATTCCGCGGCTGGGTGGATGAGCTGGCCGAGCAATACCCGCAATTGCAGCGTTTTTACTGCTATGCCGAACATGACGGGCAGGGACCGGGCGCCGATCACGTGGGCCTGTTGAACGCCGAACTGCTGGAAAAATGGTTGCCGGCCGATCGTGATGTCGATGCTTACTTCCTCGGGCCCAAGGGCTTCATGAGCGCTATCAAGCGTCAGCTCAAGGCGTTGGGTGTGCCTGAAAAGCAAAGCCGCTACGAGTTTTTCGGCCCGGCTGCTGCGCTGGAATAAACCGTTACTGGCCGAGCCCATAAACGGCCAACGCGCCCCGTAGTGATCGTCTGTTGACCTCGCGCCTAGCGTGATGAGGGGCAGGCGATGGCTGCGGGTTTTTTTGTTAATCGCGCTTTAATCGCGCCCGTTGTTAATCCTCTTCCTGCAGTTGCCCTGCATCCATGCTGTAGGTCTGGGTGTAAACTGCGCGCTTTGTGACGGCCGGACGGCCCTTGGACAATCAGGCAAAAGGAAACACGATGACGGACGACATGATGCGACTGGGGCGCGAAAAGCGCTTTCTGGTCTTGCTGGGGCTGATTTGCCTCGCCCTCATTGGTGGTGCGCTGTATATGCAGGTCGTGCTCGGTGAGGCGCCTTGCCCGCTGTGCATCCTGCAACGTTATGCGTTACTGCTGATCGCAATTTTTGCCTTCATTGGCGCGGCCATGCGCACCCGGCGCAGCATGACGGTGTTTGAGGGGTTGGTGGTATTAAGCGCCATTGGCGGGATCGTCGCGGCGGGGCGCCACGTGTACATCCTGGCTAACCCTGCGGTCAGTTGCGGTCTGGATACCCTGCAACCGATTGTGGACGGCTTGCCTTTGGCTGCCGTCTTCCCGCTGGGTTTTCAGGTTGATGGTTTCTGTTCGACGCCGTATCCGCCTGTGCTGGGCCTGTCGCTGGCGCAGTGGGCGCTGGTGGCTTTCGTTCTGACGGCCGTGCTGGTGCCGCTGGGCATTTACCGCAATCGCAGCAAACCTGCCTGAAACCCTAAATCAGGTTGCAGCCGCCTCGTTCTTGTGCGCAAGGGCGAGGCTTTTTTTCGTCCATGAAAAAGGTGAAGAGGGTGTGATCCGCCGCAGTGAAGGGGTGCGCAGCACTGCGACATATTGTCACGGAGAAATTGTCACAGGGGATGTTTTCATTTCACAATACGCGGCTGAAACGTCTCACTGGTTTCACCACCCATGAGGCGTTTTGACGCTGTAGCAGGGCTTGAAAAGGTCCATGCAAGGCGCCATCAAAAACGCTGCAAGCCTTTTTGTTTGGGCGTTTTGGCCCGATGGGGAATGAGTTTTCGTGCGCTAAAAAGGGGCGGATTCAGCTAAGGGGGAAGGGCGTGCTACAGGCGCGTCAGGGAGGGGCTTCAAACGCGGCGCGTAATAATAGTGGGGGATTGTTACCACAGCCGAGAATAATTATTTCGGGATGAGACATGGTTTATAGAGAGCTACCTAACTACAATCGCCCGCACTGAACGTCCAGCCTGCTCATCCCTGAGCCCAAGCGGGAAGTTGAAGGTCGCCTGGGTGGTTGTTACAGGCTTCCCATGCGACTCCCAAGGTACTGGCAACCCTTCTAAGTTCCGCACCAAATGGAATTGGTCTGACAAGGCCTTTGACCCAGTATCGAATAAGAAATCACTGCTAACCCAGGATTTGCCCAGTCGCTTCACCGCGATGAAGCAGGCCCTTATTCAATCCGGAAAATTGCCAACCCTTGGCAGGGTGAAGTGTTGGCGGAAAAAACCAACTGCATTGTGCAAGCTGTTTTAGAGGTCGTGAGATGACTAAAAAAAGGTACCCCAGACTCTTTGGCTTATTGCCACTTTTCGGCATGTTGTTGCTGGGAGGCTGCAATATGACGTTGCTCGATCCGGTGGGGCAGATCGGCGTCGATGAAAAGAATCTGATCATCACTGCTACATTGCTGATGCTCTTGGTCGTGGTGCCGGTCATCTTGATGACCCTTGTTTTCGCGTGGAAATACCGCGCGTCGAACAAGAACGCCACCTACGCACCAAAATGGTCTCACTCCACCAAGATCGAAGTTGTGATCTGGACTGTGCCAATCCTGATCATCATCGCGCTGGGTGTGATCACGTATAAGTCGACCCACGCGCTGGACCCGTATCGTCCGATTGAGTCTGACGTCAAGCCTGTGACCATCGAAGTGGTGGCCATGGACTGGAAGTGGCTGTTCATCTACCCGGAACAGGGTATCGCCACCGTCAACAAGATCGTGTTCCCGGCCAACACACCGGTTAATTTCCGTATCACGTCCGACACGGTCATGAACTCGTTCTTCATTCCAGGCCTGGGCGGTCAGATCTACGCCATGGCCGGTATGCAGACCAAGCTGCATTTGATTGCTAACAAGAACGCCGAGCTCGATGGCATCTCTGCCAACTACAGCGGTGCGGGCTTCACTGGCATGAAATTCAAAGCAATCGCGACTTCCCAGGCTGAGTTCGATGCGTGGGTAAGTGAAGTCAAAGCGTCACCTAAACAGCTTGATACAGCTGAATACGAAGCCTTGACCAAGCCAAGTCAGAACAATCCCGTTGAGCTCTACTCCTCGGTCAAACCGAACCTGTTCCAGACCATCATCGACAAGTATGAAGGCATGAAACCAGGCAAGCCGGTGCAGCACGAGAAGAAAGAAGTGGCCGGGACCGAAGGTTTGGACACCAGTTCGCATTCAGCTGCCGGGGCAGAGGAGTAAACGATGTTTGGTAAATTAAGTCTGGACGCCATACCGTTCCACGAGCCGATAGTGATGGTTACCGTCGCTATGATTCTGCTCGGTGGTCTGGCGTTGGTTGCAGCACTCACGTACTACAAAAAGTGGACCTACCTGTGGTCCGAATGGCTAACGTCAGTCGACCACAAGAAAATTGGCGTGATGTACATCATCGTTGCCATGATCATGCTGCTGCGTGGCTTTGCCGACGCCGTCATGATGCGTACCCAACTGGCCATGGCCACTGAAGGTTCGCCTGGCTACTTGCCACCTGAACACTATGACCAGATCTTCACCGCTCACGGTGTGATCATGATCATCTTCATGGCGATGCCATTCTTCACCGGCCTGATGAACCTTGCAGTGCCGCTGCAGATCGGCGCGCGTGACGTTGCCTATCCGTTCCTGAACTCCCTGAGCTTCTGGCTCCTGGTGTCGGGCGTGGTACTGGTCAACCTGTCGCTGGGCGTCGGCGAGTTCGCCAAGACCGGCTGGGTTGCGTATCCGCCGTTGTCAGGTCTGGCGTACAGTCCGGGCGTGGGTGTGGACTACTACATCTGGGCACTGCAGCTATCGGGGTTAGGTACGACGTTAACCGGGGTTAACTTCCTGGCCACCGTGCTGAAAATGCGTACCCCTGGCATGAAGATCATGGACATGCCGATCTTCACCTGGACCTGCACCTGGGCAAACGTTCTGATCGTGGCTTCGTTCCCGATCCTGACCGCTACCCTGGCGCTGTTGACACTTGACCGTTACTTGGATTTCCACATTTTCACCAACGAACTTGGTGGCAATCCAATGATGTACGTCAACCTGTTCTGGGCGTGGGGTCACCCTGAGGTTTATATCCTCATTCTGCCGGCGTTCGGGATCTTCTCTGAAGTCATCTCGACCTTCACTGGCAAGCGTCTGTTCGGTCACCACTCGATGGTCTACGCCAGTGGCGCGATCTCGATCCTGGGCTTCATGGTTTGGCTGCACCACTTCTTCACCATGGGTTCGGGTGCCAGCGTCAACGCCTTCTTCGGTCTGGCGACGATGCTGATTTCCATCCCGACGGGTGTGAAGCTATTTAACTGGCTATTCACCATCTACCGCGGCCGTCTGCAGTTCACCAGCCAGGTGATGTGGACACTGGGCTTCATGGTGACCTTCGCCATCGGCGGTATGACAGGCGTATTGCTGGCCATCCCGGGTGCTGACTTCGTACTGCACAACAGCCTGTTCGTGATTGCTCACTTCCATAACGTGATCATCGGCGGCGCGGTATTCGGTTACATCGCAGGTTTCAGCTTCTACTTCCCTAAAGCGTTCGGCTTCAAACTGAACGAGAAGTGGGGCAAGGCAGCGTTCTGGTTCTGGATCACCGGCTTCTTCGTTGCGTTCATGCCGCTCTATGCACTGGGCTTCATGGGCATGACCCGTCGTCTGAACGCCACCACCAACCCTGAGTGGGTGCCTTACCTGTACGTGGCGTGCGTCGGTGCTGCACTGATCGCCGTGGGTATTGCGTGCCAGCTGATCCAGCTGTACGTCAGCATCCGTGACCGCAACAAGCCAGAGAACGCCTGCGAATTCGGCGATCCATGGAATGGCCACACCCTGGAATGGTCGACCTCGTCGCCACCTCCTTTCTACAACTTTGCTGTATTGCCAAAAGCCGACGGTATCGATCCGTTCACCGAAGCCAAGGAAAACGGTACGGCGTACCAGGCTCCGGCCAAGTACGAACCGATCCACATGCCAAACAACACCGCGACCGGTGTGGTGATGGGCGCACTGCTGACCGTATTCGGTTTCGCAATGATCTGGCACATCTGGTGGTTGGCGATCGTCAGCCTGGTTGGCACCGTGGCGTACTTCGCGATCCACGCGGCCCGTGATGACCAAGGCTACATGGTGCCGGTGGAAACCATCGAGCGCATCGAAGCCGAGCAGCACAAGCGTCTGGTAGCCGCTGGCAAGATTCCGGCTACCCGTGTTGAAACCAAGTTGGAACAGGCATAAACCATGTCGAACTTAGCGACTCATGCTGGACAGGCCCATGGTCACGACCATGGGCACGATGACCACCACCACGACTCGGGCGAGACAACCGTATTTGGTTTCTGGCTCTACCTGATGACCGACTGCATCTTGTTTGCGTCGATCTTCGCGGTATACGCGGTATTGGTTAACAACGTAGCGGGTGGCCCATCGGGCCACGACATCTTCGAACTGCCGTACGTGCTGGGTGAAACCGCACTGCTGCTGGTCAGCTCGATCACCTATGGCTTCGCCATGCTGGCGCTGTTCAAGGGCAAGAAAAGTCAGGTGCTGTTCTGGTTGGCCCTGACCTTCCTGTGCGGTGCAGGCTTCATCGCCATGGAAATCAACGAGTTCCACCTGTTGATCTCCGAAGGCTTTGGGCCTAGCCGTTCCGGCTTCCTGTCCGGGTTCTTCACCCTGGTCGGTACCCACGGTCTGCACGTGACCAGCGGTCTGATCTGGATGGCGATCATGATGTATCAGGTCCAGAAAAAGGGCCTGACGGCGACCAACAAGACGCGTCTGAGCTGCCTGAGCCTGTTCTGGCACTTCCTGGACGTGGTGTGGATCTGCGTATTCACCGTTGTTTACCTGATGGGGACTCTGTAAATGGCTAACGCACATTCTGAAGGCGCGAACCACGGCAGCGTGAAGTCCTACGTAATCGGCTTCATCTTGTCGGTGATCCTGACCGTCATTCCGTTCGGGCTGGTGATGTACCCAACCCTGCCGAAAATGACCACGCTGGCGATCGTGCTGTTGTTCGCCGTGATTCAAGTGGTCGTTCACCTGGTGTATTTCCTGCACCTGGACCGTTCGCCTGCACAACGCAATAACGTCGCCGCGCTGGTGTTCTCGGCGCTGGTTATTGTGCTGTTGGTCGGCCTGTCCCTGTGGATCATGTTCAGCATCCACACTGTAATGATGGCGAAGTGAGGTAAGCCCGATGTCCTTTAAGCACTTTATCCAAATCACCAAACCGGGGATCATTTTCGGTAACGTGCTTTCTGTGGCAGGCGGGTTCTTCCTGGCCTCGAAGGGGCATTTCGATCTTGCCCTGTTCCTGGCCGCGGTGATCGGCACCTCCCTGGTGGTTGCGTCCGGTTGCGTGTTTAACAACTGCATCGACCGTGACATCGACATCAAGATGGACCGCACCAAGAACCGCGTACTGGTGCAAGGCCTGATCTCCCTCAAGGTGGCGTTGGTATACGCCACCTTGCTCGGGGTCGCCGGTCTTGTACTGCTGTACCGCGTGGCCAACCCGCTGGCAGCGTTGTTTGCCGCGATTGGTTTCGTGATTTACGTCGGTTTGTACAGCCTGTACTTCAAGCGCAAGTCGGTTCACGGCACCTTGATTGGCAGTCTGTCGGGTGCGATGCCGCCTGTTATCGGCTACGTGGCTGTGAGCAACAGCTTCGACCTGGCCGCGCTGACATTGCTGGTGATGTTCAGCCTGTGGCAGATGCCGCATTCCTACGCCATCGCGATCTTCCGCTTCAATGACTACCTGGCTGCATCGATTCCGGTGTTGCCTGTGAAGCGCGGGATCAAGGTCGCCAAGAAGCACATCCTGCTCTACATCCTCGCGTTCCTGATCGCGACCCTGATGCTCACCCTCGGCGGTTACGCCGGCATGAGCTACATGGCCGTGGCAGCCGCGATGGGCATGTACTGGCTGTACATGGCGTGGACGGGCTACAAAGCCGTCGACGACAAGGTCTGGGCACGCAAGCTGTTCGTGTTCTCGATCTTCACCATCACCGCGCTGAGCGTCATGATGTCCCTGGATTTCAAAGTGCCGACGGAGTTGTTACTGACTTACGCGCACTAAGCATCCCGGATAAAAAAATCCCCGCCCTTCGAAAGAAGCGCGGGGATTTTTTTTGCAGTCTGTCTTCTCAGGCCGGGTTGCTCAACCCGCCTCAGAGGCTAAATCGAGCCACCATGGTATTGAGGTCAATGGCCAGGCGTGACAGGTCGTTACTGGCCAGGTTGGTCTGAGTGGCGCCGCTGGCGGACTGTACGGACAGGTCGTTGATGTTGATCAGGTTGCGATCCACTTCCCGCGCAACTTGAGCCTGCTCTTCGGCGGCGCTGGCTATCACCAGGTTGCGCTCGTTGATTTCGATGACGGCCCCGTTGATGGTTTCCAGGGACAGTCCCGCACCCCGGGCGATGTTGAGCGTCGACTCGGCGCGCTCGGTGCATTGGCGCATCGAGTTGACCGCGTGCTCAGTGCCTCCCTGAATGCTGTTAATCATGTGCTCGATTTCGCTGGTCGATTGCTGCGTGCGATGAGCCAGCGCCCGAACTTCATCGGCCACCACGGCAAAACCGCGACCCGCTTCGCCCGCGCGCGCCGCTTCAATCGCGGCGTTGAGGGCCAGCAGGTTGGTTTGGTCGGCCAGGCCGCGAATCACGTCCAGCACCTTGCCGATGTCTTGCGACTCCTTGGCCAGCTCCCCGATCAGATTGGCTGTGCTTTGCACGTCATTGCCCATGCTTTCAATGGCGGTAACCGTTTCTTGCACCAGATCACGGCCATCGCCCGCCGAGTCGGCTGCACTTTTAGACGCTTCAGAGGTACTGACCGCATTGCGTGCCACTTCCTCCACTGCGCTGGTCATTTCGGTCACGGCGGTCGCGGCCTGCTGAATCTCATTGTTTTGTTGCGTGAGGCCGCGGGCGCTTTCGTCGGTCACGCTGTTGAGCTCTTCGGCCGCACAGGCCAGTTGCGTGGCAGACCCGGAAATGTGCAGCAGCGTGTCACGCAGGGTGCTTTGCATGCTCTGCATGGCGAGTAACAGGCGAGCCGCTTCGTCGCGGCCTTCCACGGTGATCGGGCGTGTCAGGTCACCTTTGGCAATCTCTTGCGCCGCTTCCAACGCCTGCCCGATCGGGTGGGTGATGCTGTGGGTCAACCGCCAGGCGCAGAGGACGGTCAGCCCGGTCGCGAGCAACAACAGCGCGATGGTGAAGTTGAATGTGGTGTCGTAGTCGTTAGTGCTTTGGCGATAAGCACGGGCACTTTGCGCGGAGTTGATGTCCAGCATCGATTCGATCGCGGCGCTGATATTGCGCGAAACCACGCTCAAGGGACCGGCCTGCAGGCGCTTCAATTCGTCCTGTTGATCGTTGCGCGCCAACTGTATCAGCTGTGCTTCGAGGGTTCGGTACTGCGCTTGCTCGCGGCTCAGTTGTTCATAACTGGCGCGCTCTTGCGGGCTGCTGATCAGCGGCAGATAGTCAGCCATTGCTTTGCGGGTGCGGTCTTCCAGCGATTGCAGCTCAGTGAATACACGGGTTTTAGCGTCGGGATCAGGCTCGTCGCGCAGCTGATAGCTCAGTACGCGCTGGCGCTGGTTGAAGTAACTGAAGTCGCTGAGACCAACCAGGCTGGGCATATCGCTGGTGGCAATGTTCTGGCCGACTTGATGGATTTTGCTCATTTGCGTGAGGGCGTAAATCCCCAAAATCAGCATCAGGGTGCCAATCAGGGAAAACCCCAGCAATGCGCGTGGGGCGATATTCATGTTACGTAAATTCATCAGTGATCCTAAACATCAAAGGCAGCCTGCAAGCGGGCTTGCAGGTAAGACAGCGGCGCGAAAATACTCGCACCAAAGAGTGATAGCGGAATGCTATCGCCCGCCTGTCCGGTAACTTGATCTCAGGGTCAAAGTAATTTGTGAAAAAGTGTGCGCCAGCCCGTGGTCGTTCTCGCCAGCCGCCGCGCTCGCTGCTTGTTGGGTTTGGCTAGTTCAGCCATGCGAAAGGGGGGCAAACGCCTGCATGGCGCTCAAGACTGTCTTCACACCCCCGGACGCGGTCGCGGATGCCTGAACATGACAATTGCTGAACCTGGAGTGACGGTTTTTTAACGGCGTGATGCGACCTCGTGGCCACAATCATCCCCTTTTGGCCTGCCTGCCCCTGTGAACCTGCAAGGTCCGCGGCAAGAATCAAAACAGCATCGCCGCCAAGCATACGGTCTCAACAGCTTTCGCGAGTGACTGCCGTGCACAGCACATAACAATGATCGCTCTCACGCCATTTGGGGAAACACGTGATGAATGCACTGAAATGCGTACTGAATGCTACCGTCTGCGGGCTGGCATTAATGGCTGGCTCGGCACAGGCAGATGAGCGTGAGCTGCGGGTGTACAACTGGGCGGACTACATCCTGCCTTCCGTGCCCAAGGACTTTGCCAAGCAAACAGGCATCAAGGTGACGTGGGACACCTTCGACACCAACGAATCGCTGGAAGCCAAATTGCTGACAGGTCATTCGGGCTACGACCTCGTGGTGCCGTCGAACCAGTTCCTCGACACCCAGATCAAGGCCGGCGTGTTTCAAAAACTGGACCGCAGAAAATTGCCTAACTGGCAGCATCAAGACCCTGAACTACTCAAGTTGCTGGATCAAAACGACCCCGGTAATCAGTACGCCATTCCCTACATGTACGGGACGGTGCTGATTGGTTTCAACCCGGCCAAAGTCAAGGCGGCGCTGGGCGACGACGCACCTGTAGACAGCTGGGATTTAGTGTTCAAGCCCGAGAACATGGAGAAGCTCAAATCCTGTGGCGTCGCCATGCTCGACTCCGCATCGGAAATCCTGCCATTGGCCCTGCATTATCTCGGGCTGGACCCCAACAGTCAGAATCCGGCGGACTATGAAAAAGCCAAAGCCTTGATGATGAAAATCCGTCCTTACGTGACTTACTTCAACTCCGCCAAATACATGACAGACATCGCGAACGGCGATATTTGCGTGGCGATTGGCTACTCCGGCAGCTTCTATCAATTTGGTAACCGGGCCAAGGAGGCGGGCAATGGAGTGGTGGTCGATTGGCGCTTGCCGAAAGAGGGCGCGCCGATCTGGTTTGACACCTTCGCCATCCCCAAAAGCGCCAAGAATGTCGACGAAGCCCACGCATTTCTGAATACCTTGCTGGACCCTAACGTCATCGCCCCGATCAGTGATTTCCTCGGTTACCCCAATGCCAACAAAGACGCCCTCGCGCTGATCAACCAAGACATCACCGGCAACCCCAACCTCACGCCCACCCCGCAAGCCCTGAAAACCCTCTACGTGGTGCAACCGTTGCCGCAAAAGCTGGAGCGGGTACGCACACGCGTCTGGACCAGTATTAAGTCGGACAAGTGACGAGGGGCATGTTTCAAGTCATCCATTAGAACTGGCGAAAAGTGCTGGGCTGGGGTCAGTTGATTGCACGAACCAGTCGGGTGAGAGCTCGACTGGGTGTGCTCACTTTCAAAGGGAGTTCAAGGTGTAGATGCCACTGTGGATTTAAGTCTCTTCACCACGCCGTAGGTTTGATACGCACCCGTTCTTCAAAGATCTACCCAGCCGTAAGAAAAATAAATTGTCACAAAATTTATATTGGCCAAACGAATAGTAAGTAAATCGGGGTGGCATCTTTTTGAATTATTTGGCGTATCGCTATTCGATACTAGTCGGCTGGGGTAAACGATTCAGCCTTCGACGGATTTCCCTGGGGGGGAGATTGAGGCAGTCGGATCTTCGCTTTGTACAGTAGGGGAAATGCTTTGAGTGAGGGGGGATGTGTCTATTTTGTTCGTGCGCAGGTAGTAGCTTAGTGATATTATTTTGTCACTAAAAATTAATATTCCGGCATTGTAGCTGCGAAGAATACTGAATTATGGATGTTGAAAGTATGATGAGTAATTATGTAAAGCACTATGCGCTGCCGGTTTTGCTAGCGTTAGTCATTGGTGTTTGCATACCACTTTATGCAGTTTATTTGGCTGGAAGTGACGTCAACTTAAATGCGTTTAGTTTTATAGAAGTTGTTTTAATTGTGTGGGGGGTTGGGGCTTTATTTTTAGTGTTGATGGCAGTCGTACTTGGCGCTTTGAAGTTGAGGTGGTTGTCTGATTTAGTGATGTACTACGTTTTGTTCTGGGTGATTATTGCCGGTTTTATTTTTCCGCTGGTTGAGCGTGCGGGAATGGTTGAACTGGATAAATTACCTACCCATACCTTGAATCTTGTCATTGTTAGCCTAAGTGCGCTGGTGATGACGGTATTGACGTTTACACGTCTGAAGTCGGCCGTGCAGTTGTTTGCAGTCGTTCTGACTGTCGGGTCTGTAGGCGCTGCCATGCCAACGTTTTACGACATGATGACGCGACCGGATGCTGATCAGTCCGTTGAACGTTTCTTGACGCTTTCAAATAAAAGTAACGTGCTGGTCTTAAGCTTTGATGGGCTTGCAGGCAATGTAGCTGCGCGCGTACTGGAGGCTGATCCCGAACTGAAAAAAGTGTTTGGGGATTTTGTTTTCTTCAATAATGCTGTTTCCACTGCGCCTGCAACGGTTGCTTCCCTTCGGTCAGAAGTATTGGGGAATATAGATTTTCGAGCCTTGTCGGAAAATTCGAAAGAGGTCGATAAGAAATTAAAGGACAATGTAAATTCGATTCAGCGCGAAATTAACGCACAGTCTGACGTGATGACATACGGCGTCTATGGTGATTTTAATCCTGACGTCAATGCCAGAGTCGCCCCCGGCGCTCTGGCTAAACGTTTGCAAGGACAGCAGTTGTCCAATGCCTTTGATATCTACACCTATGCTGCGGCGCGTGTAGGCACGGGATACCTTTCAGGTATTGTTGGGGATGGTGTGGCAAACCTGAAAAAAACATTACTTGGCAAATACAACCTTGAGCGAATGACGGAGCACAAGGGGGCGTCCTGGGATGCCGAAGGTACGTTGCAGGTTGATGATTTAATTGAATTGACGCATAAGCTCAAAACTGGCGAATCACCTCGCGTTGTGCGTTATATGCATTTCTTACATACCCATTTCCCAGTTGATTTTGACGAGACCTGTCAATACAGAAGCGACGATGCGCAGTGGTTTGCTGCGAATCAAAACTTGCAGGGCCTGTTGAACGAAACCCGTTGCTCACTTCAGCAGGCCGCAGGTGTAATTGAAAAACTAAAAGCATTAGGCGTGTACGATAAAACGTTGCTGGTGTTAAAGAGTGATCATGGTGCTGTCGCACATTACTTCGAAGAAGCACCAGATAGTTACACGATCAATGGTCATTCTCTGTGGGGTTATAATCGCTACCGCCCATTGCTGATGGTAAAGGCTGAGTCAGTCAATAATGAAGCCATGAGTGTTAATAATGACCCTGTCAGCCTAAGTGACTTGGCCAAGACATTGTGCTTGAAGTCGCAGACACCTTCCGCTGAGTGTGATCGTTATCCTGGCCTTGATCTGTTGGGTGACCGAGATGTGAAAACAGACCCATATCTTTATATTGATGTAGTTAAAGACGCTAAATCCTCCTACACCTTCGATGAGCAAAAAACGGCGAAGCTCTTGCGCGAGGCCGATATTGTGAGTGCATTCAAAAAGAGTGGTGAAGTGGTATTTGGTGGGCCAGGTGCACTGTACGAACAACGGTTGGATGATTTGGGGCAGCTTAATGCAGCACTGGCCCGTTATTATGAAGTGAACGGTGCGTATCCAAAGAGTGATCAGTGGGACGGCATCTATTCCAGTTGGGGACGCTCTGCGCCGGACTGGATCCGTGGACTTGCCCCGACGTACATCCCGAAGTTGATTCAGGATCCTACGAATACGGATTCACCGACGTTGCAATATCTCTATAGCTCAAATGGGGTTGACTACAAGCTGATTGCCCACGGTGATATCAAATCCTGTCAGTTAGCCGCAGCGAGCGCTCCGCAAAGAGTGGATCCGGCCAGAAATTGCTGGGCATTCGGTTACTGGAGCGCAGGTGCTGTGAACTGGTAAGCAAAATCCGTGGTTCAGTTTTGCCCATTAAATACGTTTATTGAAAAAGGTCAGGTCGGTCCCATGCAGTCAGCAGTAATTATCCTCGGCGCAGGAAAGCCTTATCAGGGTGACGAACACGCAGCTCTACGCAATGCGTCAGGGCATGCGCGGGTGCTCGACTGGCTGTTGCGGGCGGTTGAGCCTTTAAAGGCAGCTGTTCATTTTGTGGGCGGATACAAAGTCGAATCGATCCAGCAAGGCTACCCGGGCTTGAAATACTGGATCAATGCTGATTGGGAGACGTCCGGCGCTGCGTACTCTTTGCTGGAAGTTGATGTGGAGGCTGAGGAAAAATGCCTCGTCTTTTATTCCGATATTTTGATCCGAAAAAGCCTGGTTCAAGAACTACGTCGGTGTGAGGCAGATATCACCGTTGCGGTCGATAGCCATTGGCGCACGCGATATGCCGGGCGTACTCGGATGGACATAGAGCGCTGTGAAAAAACATGCCTTCATGGGCAGACGGTGATGCGTCTGGGCACAGATATCCCTCCGGACCTGGCGTCAGCAGAGTTTGTGGGATGTGTTCAGTTTGGCCGGCAGGCGCTTCAGTATCTGCACGAGTCTAAGGTGGATCTACGCCAACATCTGCGATCCGGCAACCTCTCCGACCTCATAGAAGCCATGCGTCTTTCAGGTTTTTCTGTTCAATCAGTTGACGTTCACGGACAGTGGGCAGAGCTGAACGAGCCACAGGATCTTGCGCACTTTGTACTGGGGACTAAAGCGCAAACGTTGAGAAGATTGCGACGGATGGTCAAATGCAGTCGCATTGAAGATCAAGTCAGTTTTACGGTCGATCAGTGGCTTCAAAACAAGTCTGTCGTGTTATCGGCTATCGAGTCGCAATTCACCTCGCAACGTTTGGTCATCCGAAGCAGCGCGTTGTCTGAAGATGGTTTTGCCAATTCGAACGCAGGCGCTTACTCAAGCCTGCTGAATATTGAAGGGGCAAATCTGCAAGCGCTGTCTAATGCCATTGAACATGTCATTGCGTCCTACACCGATACCAATCCTGAAAATCAGGTGTTGGTTCAACCCATGCTTGAAAATGTCACCGCGAGCGGTGTGGTTTTTACTCGAAGCCTGAGCGACGGGGCGCCGTATTACGTTATCAATTATGACGATGTTAGCGGCAGCACTGAATCGATAACCAGCGGTAGTAGCCAAGAGCATAAAACTCTCGTGGTTCGGCGCGATGCTTGTTCATCAAGTGCCAACATCCCGGTGCGGGTACGCGACTTGCTGCCTGCCTTGCGCGAGATAGAGTCGTTGCTTAATTACGACTCACTGGATGTTGAGTTTGCAATTACACCCCAGGGTGGACTGCATATTCTGCAAGTCAGGCCCATCGCGGTTGAGCACTCGGTTCATGATGGTGGCGACGAACAGATCTTCGCCCTGCTCAATGAGGCTGAGGAGCGTTTCATCAAGCTGCAGCAGCCTTCGCCTTTTGTAGTGGGCCGCAAGGCTCTGTTTGGGGTGATGCCCGACTGGAACCCCGCTGAAATTATTGGGACCAAGCCCGGCGCTTTGGCGACAAGTCTTTATAAACATTTGATCATGGACGATACATGGGCGGCCCAACGTGCTGAATATGGTTACCGGGATGTGCGCCCTCAACCTTTGTTGGTGAGTTTTGCGGGCCATCCTTATGTGGATATCCGCGCCAGTTTTAACTCATTCGTGCCCGCAGCGCTGAATGAATCTCTGGCTGAGCGTCTCGTTGATTTTTATCTGAGCTGGTTAGAGTCCAACCCCCACCTGCATGACAAAGTTGAGTTCGATGTTGTCCCGACTTGCTTTGCACTCGACTTCGATCATTGGCGCATTCGATTGATTGAACAGGGTGGATTTTCTGAGAGCGAAGTTGACCAGTTGCGTGACTCGCTTCGAGAAATCAGCGCCCAGGCATTGAAACGTAACGATCAGGACTATGCACATATCGCCAAGCTTGAGCTGCGTTTTGAGCAGATCAGGCAGCAGGCCTTGCCGCCTCTGGATAAAGTCTGGATGTTATTGCACGACTGCCGGTTGCATGGAACCCTGCCTTTTGCACATTTGGCGCGCAGTGCGTTTGTAGCAATTACGCTTTTGCGCTCAGCCGTGAATGCCAGGATTTTGAGCGAAGCCGAGCTTAACGATTTCCTGAATTCGATCCGCACGGTTAGTCATCAGCTGTCTGATGATGCACAAGCCTGTGCGTCCGGCACGCTGTCGTGGGATATGTTTGTTCAGCAATACGGTCATTTGCGACCCGGTACTTACGATATAAATTCATTGAGTTATCGTGCTGACGCAGAGCGTTATCTGCGCCCGATTGTGAATAACAGCACGCCTCATACCAGTTTGGATCACGCATCGGGTCAACTATGGAATGGTGCCCGGCAACGATTCTGTGATGCTTTGGTCAGCGAGGGACTCAACTGTACGGTCGAAGAATTAGAGCGCTTTTTAAGGCAAGCCATTGAAGGGCGAGAGTCAGCGAAGTTCGCCTTTAGTCGGAATTTGTCGTTGGCGCTCGATGAGCTTGCAGAGTGGGGTAATACGTTAGGTGTGCCACGTGAAGCATTGGCTCACGTCGAGCTGGATGCGATTTTGTCATTGCGCAGTGGTGTTCTCGATGACGTGGAAACGGAGAAGTGGTTATCGCAACTTGCTCGGGAGGGATTGAGCCGCTACATGCAGATAAAGTCGATCGAACTGCCGCCTTTGTTGTGCAAAGTAGAGGATTTCAAGGTGTTCTTGTACCCTTCGACACAGCCAAACTTTGTGGGCAGTGGTCGGGTGCAAGGCAGCTGTGTTGATTTGAGCCTCGAGCGCGATGAGTTGAATCTGGAAGGGAAAATTGCGCTGATTCCTCAGGCAGATCCGGGATACGACTGGCTATTTAGCCGGAAAATCGCAGGTTTGATCACTATGTATGGAGGGGCTAACTCTCATATGGCGATTCGTGCCGCTGAATTTGGTTTACCGGCTGCACTGGGGGTTGGGGAGGCCTTGTTTCGTAAACTTGCGTCCGCGAAAGAACTCGACCTCAACGCGGGTAATCGCACTATCAGGGTTATCCATTGAAACGCATAGCCATTACACAGCGCGTTGAGCAGGTCGCAGGTTATTGCGAACGCCGCGACTGTTTGGACCAAGCCTGGACGACGTTATTTGAATGCTTGGGGATGGATCTGATTCCTGTGCCCAATACATTGCAACGCCCGGCTGATTGGTTGTCGCGACAGGGTATTGAGGGTGTTTTGTTGAGCGGAGGCAATGATCTTGCGCATTTGGCAGGCGCACAGCGCTCGGCACCTGAACGAGACAAAACTGAATTTGAAGTGCTCAACTGGGCGCGGATCAACACTCTGCCTGTGCTGGGTGTGTGCCGAGGCATGCAAATGCTCAATCATTACTTGGGCGGCGATTTGCTACCCGTTTCTGGTCATGCAGGCTGTACGCACTCGGTACGAAAATTTGACTCCGCAAGGTGTTCTGTTTTTGACGAGTACCAAAGCGTCAATAGTTTTCATAACTGGGGGATTGAACCGCAATCAATTGCCGCAGATTGCACGGCAGAGGTCGTTGCTCACGATGGAACGGTAGAAGCTTTTTCCCATAAGGTTTTGCCGTGGATTGGTATCATGTGGCACCCCGAGAGGGCTTCTGAAAATGCACGCCTGGATGCACAACTTATTCGTCAGCTTTACTTAAACCAAGGACAGATTTGATGCGTGTGATCATTTTAGCCGCCGGTCAGGGGACTCGTTTGCGGCCCTATACGGATGATCGTCCAAAATGCATGGTTGAATTGCATGGACGCCCGATGCTGCACCGTCAACTTGATGTATTACGTGCCTGTGGTCTTAACGACATTGCGCTTGTCGGTGGTTACTGCGCCGAAGGATTAAAAGCAGAGGGGGTTCATCTGTACCGCAACCCCAGATTTGCAGAGACCAACATGGTATCGACTCTGTTCTGTGCAGAAGAGTGGATGCAGGACGGTCGGGATTTATTGATCGCTTATGGCGATATCATTTACGAAGAGCGCGTATTGCAAGCGTTGTTGGCGGTGGAGGCTCCACTCGGGGTGTCGATTGACACCGAGTGGCGTCGTTTTTGGTCCATCCGTATGGACGATCCACTGTCCGATGCTGAAACGCTGAAACTTGACCCTGAAGATCATATTGTTGAGCTAGGTAAAAAACCCAAAAGCTACGATGAAATTCAAGGTCAATACATGGGGTTGATCAAGGTCCGAGGGGATTGTGTTCGTGCGTTTCGTGAGTTCTGGAACGCGCTGGATCGTGATGTGCTTCGTGATGGAAAAAATTTCGACAACATGTACATGACGACTTTTCTGCAAGAACTCATCAACGCTGGATGGCTGGCCAAGGCGGCTTACACTGAGAACGGCTGGTTGGAAGTCGACACAGTCGAAGACCTTGATCAGTATCACCATATGATTAGCACGGGTGAGCTGGATTCATTTATCCAGCTGAAGCACTAAAATGCTTGCCGCTTTAAAAAAGCTGTTCCGGGAATGGAAAAGCCTCAAGGCCTTCAAGCGGTTATCTGCTAAAGACCGGAGCATTGTCATTTATTCGGAAGGGCGCGGTTATTGGTCTTACTTTGAGCCGATCTACGTCAGTCTGCAGGCCCGGCATTCACAGGATGTGGTGTATGTCACTTCTGCTGAGAATGATCCGCTGTTGCTCAATCCTTTACCCGGCATGCGCGCTTTTTATATTGGCGAAGGCAGTGTGCGGACCCTTTTTTTTGCGACCCTCGAAGCCGACGTGTTGTTGATGACTATGCCGGATCTTCAGAGCTTCCATATAAAGCGGTCCCCGTTTTCTGTGCATTACGTGTATGTGCATCACTCAATTGTGAGCACACACATGATTTACAGAGCGGCGGCTTTCGACCACTTTGATTCAATCTTGTGTGTGGGACCGCATCACATCGACGAGACCAGAGCACGTGAAGTGGCCTATGGGCTGAAACCCAAGGCGTTGATCGAGCATGGGTACGGACGACTTGATACGCTCTTGAAAGAACGCAGCCATGCACTGGAAGGCAAAGACCCTGGGCATCCTGTGCAAGTACTGGTTGCACCTACGTGGGGTGAAAACGGTGTCTTCGAACGTCATGGCATTGATGTCATACGTCCGCTGATTGAGGCCGGTTGCAGAGTTATACTGCGGCCTCATCCGCGGACTCGTAAGCTGGCTGCGCAAAAGCTGGAACAGATTGCTGAGCACTACCGTGAAGAGCCTTTGTTTAGTCTGGATGAAGATGGTGATGGACGGGCGTCTTTGTTGAGCTCTGATCTCATGCTCAGTGACTGGTCAGGTGCTGCTTTGGAATTTGCCTTTGGGCTTGAACGACCGGTCATCTTTGTTGATGTACCGCGTAAGGTATTAAATAACGACTATCCTGCGCTGGGTCTTGAGCCGCTCGAAGTGCAGGTGAGAGAGCAGTTGGGTGTTGTGTTGTCGACTGACCGCTTGGAGCAAGCCGGTCAGTTGGCCCATGAGATGGTCCAAAATTCGAAGAAATTACGGGCCTCAATTTGCGCTGCGCGTGAACGTTGGATTTTTAATTCAGGTACAAGCGGTGAGGTTGCTGCAAACTATCTGATTTCTTTGGTGAATGGCAGGGGTGAAGGGTTGTGAAAAAAATTGATGCTTCTTTGGTTGCGTTAGTGTGTCTGGCGTTATTGCCAATCAATGCATTTGCCTACCTGGATCCGGGTACTGGCAGTGCGTTGTTGCAAGGGATTTTGGGAGCAGTAGCCGCCATTGCGATGGTATTGAAGTTGTACTGGCACCGTTTGTTGCGTGTGTTGGGGCTGCGTAAAGACACGCTCAAAAAAAACAAGTCTGAAGAAGAAGTTTAACTTCATCTATGCTTAGCCCGCTAATGCTGTAAATCAGCAATAGCGGGTTAATGTCTTTTTAAGTATTTAAGAACACCTTCTCTCATGCCAAATTATCAAAATAAATACCTTAGCCTCTTGAGTGCATGGTTGCTTTTGCTGTGTGCTTTCAGTGTGACAGCCAATGAATCGCAAGGTATTTCGTTAAAAAATAACAGTCTTGACATAACCTTCGATCTGTCTACAGGAAACGTTGATCACTGGCGTCTTCCAGGCGTTAAGAATGCTGACGACCAATTACAGGATATGGCAGCGCCCACGGGGCAACTTTTTGCGTTACAAGGCCAATTGGCTGGCAAGCCATTGCAGGAGTGGGAGCAACTTGCGCAAGGATGGACTTTAGAACAGCAGACTTCGCAAGAGGTTGTACTCAGCCTTAAAAGCCCCCAGTTGCCTTTTGTTCTGAAGAAGACCTGGCGGTTGAGCGAGCACGCCTGGCGTGCAGATTTTGATGTAAGTCTGGAGTTGCCTGCGGCCCATCGTGCAGACGGAGATCACTTGGAATTACAAGTTGGGCCGGGTGTTGGAGAAAAACCCGTCTCCGGACTGGGAATGGGGCAAAGCATTTATTCCTTCACCCAGCTGGTCTATAACACCGCGCAAGGTGTGTCGACAGTCCGGCTAGGAGGTGAAGACGAACCCAGCCAATTCTCATCCAGTTCGCTTACCGACTGGGACTGGGTAGGGTTGGAGAGTCGCTACCTGGCTATGATTTTAGTCCCGACGAACGCATCGCAGAAGCCATTGCAGTGGACAGCCAAAGCGCCTGAGCAGTCTGAGTCGAAGCAGATGCCAGCCAGTTTTTTAACGTCAATTTTTATTGAATTACCCATTGAGAAATCGCAAGAACTTTCCACGCAAACCTACCGTTGGAATGTATTCGGTGGGGGTAAAGCCTACGGTGCTTTAACGGAGGCGAATCCGGATCTGGGTGGCGTATTGTTTTCTGGTTTGTGGGACTGGTTACGCGGGCTGAGTCTGTTCATTATGAAAGTCCTTCAGTTCATTCATGCAGTGATAGGCAGTTGGGGGTTGTCAATAATACTGCTCGCGGTTTTAGTGCGTCTGGCCATGTACCCGATAGCCAAAAATGCCATGACGGCACAAAAAAAATTCGCAATGGTTCAAGCACGTCTTCAACCGCAGCTCGAAGATATTCGTCGTCGCTACAAAGGCGGTGAACAAAGTGAGCGCATTTTAGAACTGTACGAAAGCAACAATGTAAGCCCGCTAGCCGGAATGAAGCCGCTGCTGATCATTTTGATTCAAGTGCCTGTGTTTGTTTCTTTGTATCACTTGTTAGGGCAAACTTTTGAACTGCGCGATGCTTCTTTCTTGTGGATTAAAACACTGGCAGAGCCGGATCAGTTGTTCTCGTGGGGTATCGATTTGCCTGTGTTGGGCGCCTATTTTAATTTGCTACCAGTGCTGATGGCCCTCACGACGCTGCTGAGTATCAAAGTGGCCTCGGCCTCCGGAGCAAAGACTTCTTTCAAACAAACGATGACGTCATTGTTGATGGGGTTGGGTTTTTTCGTTCTGTTTTATTCCTTTCCAGCAGGCATGGTCCTGTATTGGACATCGGCCAATATTTTGCAAGTGCTGCATCAAAAAATAATAAAGGCTGAATAAATTATGTTAATTGAACAGGCTATTAGTAGCCGTCTAGAGACGCTTAAGCCAGAGCCGATTGCAGAGGCATACTTTGACACGGCCTGCGCGTTAAAAGCGGTTGCAGAAGCATCAGTATGTGCTGAACACGCGCTGGACACACTAGAGTTTCTATCCAAGCGTGTTGAAATTTCGCGCGGACTTTACGAGAGTTACTTGTCAACGGGGGGGAGGGCGACGCACCGCTGGTTAGATGTTCCGTATCTAGAGTTGGCGCTTCTTCTTCTCGTTAGGGACTTCTTACGTCTGGAGCAGGCGGGTCAATCTGTTGTAGCGCTTAAACGCTTAAATGCAGTCCTTAAGTTGTTGGCGTTCGTCAAGACGCAATCAACTGAAGTAAATGAAGATTTAGTATCGTTTATTAATACTCGGGCGGATCAATTTCTAAATGGGTTTGCAGCGTCTAGCACGGCAGAAACACCTTCCCAGTTGTCGCCTGTTAAACCACTGTTAAAAGAGCTGGATGTTACGGTTTTGTTTTGGGAAGGCCCGATAGCCCGAGCTTATTTGGCTACGCTTAAAGGGATGGGTTTAAAACCCAAAAAAATCATTCATCTTATCTCCGCAAATGATCTCGCCAGCGCAAAACCCATCGGCCGTTTTTTACCGGGTACAGCGAGACTTGCGTACGCTCACTATCGCCAGAAAAGCAGCATCCATTACTGGTCGCGAGCCTTGCAAATAAAGGAGTCTGAACTTTTCAACAGCCTAAAACGGAGTATCGAATCTTCACTGGGGTTTTCCGATGCAATTGTCGATGAAGCCTTGGCAGTGAAGGATTTGAGGACGTATTCGTCCTCAATTGAAAAACTCATGATAAATGGCTTGAAGGACAATGCCCTGCACAGTTATTTGGCCGCACTGCCTGAGACCACCTTGTTGTTTACGGGGGGCGGCATCGTGCCCAAAGCACTGTTGGACATGCCACATCTGAAGTTTGTGCATGTTCATCCCGGCTATTTGCCTGATGTGCGGGGAGCCGATTGTGCATTGTGGTCCGAATTGGTTAAAGGACGAACCTCAGCGACGTGTTTTTATATGGCGCCCGGCATAGATGATGGCGATATTATTCAGGCTTCATACTTGCCCGTGATTAATATCGATGTCAGTCGTTCTGGTAAAGATTTGAAGACGTTGTATCGAGCAACGTATGCGTTTGTAGATCCGTGGTTGCGTGCTCGTGTATTGCGCGAAGCTATCATCAAAACATTGGGGTTTACGGATGTGAAGGCTGTTTCGCAAAACGAAAGTTCAAGCATGACCTATCATTTTATGCATGAGCGGATACAGGACGCAGTATTTGATCGAATGTTCAAAGCTTAACGTTGTCATGCTGTAGTCGTATTGTGCTGTTTCGCCGCTTTGCCACCGTCCGGCAAGGCGGTCTTTCAAAAGAGTGTCTGTTTAATCCAGCGGGTTGTACGACTCTGCGCCTGTGCGACCCATTTCGCAATTCATAAAGCTGAATTGTTATCGCGCTTTTCCTTTTGCGACAGCCGGATCATGCACCTTGTTCGAGGTTCTGGTTCTATGCTGTAGCGGCAAAGTAAATCCTGTTTATTTAATGACCGGCGGGGAAAGTGATGAACATGGTGAAGCGTGATGCTCAGCCTTCTGCAGGCACAGTCCTTGAGTTTTGGAAAAACGCAGGCCCAAAACAGTGGTTTGCCAAGGATGCAGGGTTTGATAAGCGGTTTCGTGATGCGTTTTACACTGCGCACTTTTACGCCGCGCGGCGGGAGTTGGAGCATTGGTCTGCGGCGCCTGACAGCGCGCTGGCGTTGTTGATTTTGCTCGATCAATACCCGCGCAACGCGTTCAGAGGGACGGCGCATATGTTTGCCACTGACCCGTTGGCGCGGTTTTACGCGCGGCAGATGATCGATGGCGGGATGGACAGGCAGGTGGCCGCTGATCTGCGTATTTTCTGTTACTTGCCGTTCGAGCACTCTGAAGACCCTGTCGATCAGCAGCTGTCGTTGCAACTGCATCAAGGCCTGGAGCCCCAGGATTTCAAATGGGCCAAAGAGCACGCAGGCATCATCGAAACATTCGGCCGTTTTCCTCATCGCAATGAGGTGTTGGGACGGGTGACGACGCAGGCTGAGCGCGCTTATCTGGAGAGTGGAGGCTTTGCGGGGTAGGTCGTCCTGTTGTGTTACAGCGGCAACACACGGTCATGGATGACCCGTTTCATCACCAGTGTCGACACCAGGCGCTGTACGTTGGGCAATGCGCTGAGGTGTTCGTCGTAGAGCTGCTGGTAGGCCGGCAAGTCTTTGGCGATGACGTGCAGCAGGTAGTCCGGGTCGCCGAACAGCCGTTGGGCTTCGACGATTTGCGGGATGTCTGGCAGTGCAGCCTCGAAATCGGCTACGGCTTGACGCGTGACTTCGCGCAAGGTCACGAACACCATGGCCGAAAAGTTCAGCCCCAGCTCGCTGGGCGCCAGCACAGCCCGATACCCCAATATCACCCCGGCTTCTTCCAGTGCCCGCACCCGACGATGGCACGGCGACAGGCTCAGGCCCACGCGATCAGCCAATTCAGTGAGAGAAAGCCGGCCATCGGTGTGCAGTTCAGCAAGAATCTTTCGGTCAATTCGATCCACTGAGAAGAACCTTCTAATTGTGTCGCGCTGGTCGGGGATAAACGCAAAGTAATCCTAGCAGCATTTACTTAATCTTCTATCGGTCGGTTTCGCCACGAGCGGCCTCAGTCGTCTGGCTTGCCCTTTAACCCTGTTTGGCCCCTAGAAGGTGCTTATCTCGTGACTCTCAGTGTTCTGGCCGCGTTCTGGGCGGTGTCGTTCCTGTTCATCATCACCCCTGGCGCCGATTGGGCGTATGCCATCTCGGCGGGCATGCGCGGCCGTTGGGTAACGCCTGCGGTGGCAGGTTTGTTGTCGGGGCATTTACTGGCGACGATCATTGTCGCGGCGGGCGTCGGCGGGTTGATGGCCAGCAATCCGATGATTCTCAAGGTGCTGACCGTGGCTGGGTCGCTGTATTTGTTCTGGCTTGGCGTGGGGATGCTCAGAAACCCCGCAACCCCGGTGTCCGGAAGCGTTCAGGTGGCGGACTCCTGGTCACGTTGGGCGTGGAAGGGGTTGTGCGTGAGCGGTTTGAATCCGAAGGTGTTTTTGTTGTTTCTGGCGCTGTTGCCGCAGTTCACCGACCCCCTGTCGACATGGCCAGTGCCTGCGCAGATCGTAGCCCTGGGCGGGCTGCATGCGGTCAGTTGCGGCGTTGTGTATTTACTGGTTGGATTCGGCGCCCGAGCGGTGCTGCAAACCCGGCCCGGCGCGGCGCAACGGGTCAGTCAGACCTCGGGCGCCATCATGATCCTGATTGCCCTGATATTGCTGGCCGAGCAGATGCTGTAACCCGTCGCTGCCCGTGTGTCAGGGCAGCGACGGTGCAGGGCTTAGAAGTCTGCCTTGAGCGACATGACGACGTTACGCGGTTCGCCATAGAAGTTGCCGAACCCTTCGGTGCCGATACTGGCGTAGTAGCGTTTGTCGAACAGGTTGTTGCCATTGAGCGCCACCGACCAGGTGTCATCAATGCGATAGCCAATGCGCCCGTTCCATACCGCGTAACCCGCCTGGCTGACGTCGTTGCCGCTGATGGGCGACACGCGGTAATTGCTGCTCTGCGCGTTGACGCCCACCCCTAACGTGACGCGCTCCAGGGCGCCCGTCAGTGCGTAATCGGCCCACACCCGCAACAGGTGACGCGGCACGTAAGAGGTGTAGGCCAGGCCTTTCTGATCGGGCTGGGCGTCTTCCAGTACTTTGCTCTGGGTGTAGGTGTAGCCCGCCAGCAGTTGCAGGCGCTCGATAACTTCGCCGCTGATTTCTGCCTCGAAGCCCTGGGCGCGGACTTTGCCGGAGTTCAGTGAGCAACTGCTGTCCGGGCACAACGGATCATCTTGCGCGGCATCGTTTTGCTCGGTGCGGAACAGGTTAAAAGAGCTGTTGAGGCGTCCTTCGAACCATTCGCCCTTGATCCCCAGCTCGTAACTTTTGCCGATTAACGGTTTGAGGCTGCTGCCGTCGATGGTTTTGTAGCCGCCTTGTGGGGTGAAAATGTCGGTATAGCTGGCGTAAGTGGTGAGGTTATCGTTGATGTCGAACAACACGGCGGCAAAGGGGGTGACTTGCCCGCTTTCCCTGGCTTTTGAGTTGACCGGGGTGCCTTCACCGCGCCAGTAGGTGGTGGAGTCGCTGTCCGATGAGTACCAGCTGACCCGGCTGCCAACCACAACGGTCAGAGGATCGGCCAGTTTCAGTCGGGCGAGGCTGTAGGCGCCATATTGCTGGATGCGCATGTCCACCGGGCCGCCCCGCGAGGCATTGGCAAGGTAGTAGCCCTCGTCCGGCCGTGGCAGATGGTGATCCGGATTGAAGATGTCCTGGCGCTGGGGCAGGGCCGCCACGGCGTAGAAGTCATCTTTATGCGAGCGACTGGCGTTGGCGCCCACGATCAGTTCGTGCGCTTGGCCGAAGGCATCAAACGTGCCATCGACATAGGCATCGAAGCCGTAGTCGACCTGATCGTAGTCGTAAATGCTCCCCAGCATGAGCGTGTTGGTGTGGGTAGCACCTACGGGAACGGGCCCGCTGGGGAAGGCGTATTCCATGTCCTGGGTATTTTTGGAATACACCCCGGCCACCTTGAGTGCCCAGTTGTCACTGAGGGTGTGGGTCAGGTCACCGAAGACGGTCGTGCGTTTGCTGCGCTGGTTATTCCACGCGGTATTCAGGCAGGTGGAGCGTTTGAGCTTCAAGTCGCTGCCGTCGGCATAGCGCGGCAACCCACCCCAGCACGGGGTGGCATCTACGTCTTCATACGCCAGGCCTAGGCCGAGCGTGGTGTCCGGGGTGAGGTCCAGATCAAGGGCGCCGTAGTAAATCTGGTCGCGGCGTTCAGCGACGTCATAAAAATACTGGCGGGTTTGTTGGGCCATTACGGCGCGGCCTCGCAACGTGCCGGACTCATTCAAGGGCCCGCCGGTGTCCACAAGGCCGCGATAGTTGTCCCATGTGCCCGCCGAGAGCGAGAGTTGCGTGTGCGGCGTGTACCCGCCGCGTTTGCGCACAAAATTGACCCCGCCCGCCGTGCCGCCCGCGCCCTTCATCATGCCGGCGGCACCGCGCAACACCTCAACCCGGTCATAAATTGCCATGTCGCTGTTGAAGCTGTCGGCCTGTACGTAGCTGCTGCCGATGTCCAGCGGCACGCCGTCGTACTGATACTGGCCGCTCATGCGAAATCCGCGCGAGTAAAAGTACTTACCGCCCATGGGAGAGTCGTACACGGTGATCCCGGGGACTTTTTCCATGACTTGATCGATGGTGTTGAGGTTTTGGTCATCGAGCATTTTGCGGGTGATCACGGTGACGGACTGTGGTGTTTCTTTGAGGCTGTGTGAACCCTTGCCGATGGTGACCGCCTGGGCCGTGTAAGACCCGGAACCTTCAGTGGTGGCGTCGCGGCTTTGCTCGACGACACGGGTGACCCCCAATTGCAGGGCATCGCCGTTTTGCGGAGCCGGTTCGACGCTGAAGTTGCCCTGGCCCGTGATGCGCAATTGCAGACGGCTGCCTGCCAGTGCCGCGTCTATCGCCTGCTCGGGCGACATGCGCCCGACCACAGCCGGTGCCTGTTTGCCCTGCACGAGGGCGGGTTCAAGGGAGATGATGTTCCCGCTCTGGCTGGCAATCGCATTGAGGGTAGTGGCCAAGGGGCCAGCCGGAAGGTTGAAATTCACGTCTTGCGCCTGAACCAGTGCAGGGCTCGCCACCGTTGCCAGAGCAACGGCAACGCAGAGGGCGTTGGGCCACGGGTTGATCACAGCATTCTCCTGATCGTGTGAAGGTGTCAGGAGATAGGTGGGATGAGAAATGAAAACCGGACACAAATACGATTAATGTTCAAAAAGAAAACAACACTCTCATCGGGCACTGATCACGGTCAGCCATGGGCTGTAGTGATCCACGCGAATGGCATGGGTTTCTGCCAGTGCGGCGAATGCCCGCTGGGGATCGTTGAGCGGATACACGCCTTGTACGCGTAATTGCCGTACCTCGGGCGCCACGCGTACGAAGCCACGGGTATAAGGCCTCAACGCATCCACGACCTGCTCCAGCGGAGCATCCAGCACGTTCAGCCTGCCGCTTTGCCAGTCGGCGCGCTGGCGTTGTTCACCGGGCACCGGGGTGATGCGGTCGGCATGCAGCAGCGCTGACTGGCCTTCTTGCAGGTTAAGCGTTGCGCCGTTGGGCAGGCGGGTTTCAACGGCATGCTGCAGCACCACCACACGGCTGACTCCGTGCTCTTGAGACACCAGAAAACGCGTGCCCAAGGCGCGGACTTCACCCTGCGCCGTACGCACCCGCAAGGGCCGTTGTGGATCGGGCGCTACCTGAATCACCAGTTCGCCGCGGCGCAAGATGAGCAGGCGTTGAGCGGCATCGAAGTGTAGGTCCACGGCGCTGTTGGCATTGAGGCTCAAGTGGCTGCCATCTGCCAGATTGAAGTCTTGACGGTGAGCGCGGCCCGTTGACAGGTCGGCCAGCAAGGAAACACCAGACGGGCTTTTTGCGCCGAGCCATACACCGCCGCCCAGTACTCCCAGCCCTGCGATCATGCGCAAGGCGTCACGCCGCGTGGTGTGGGGTTGAAGCAGGACCTTGCGGGCTTCGCTGGCCTGGCCGGGTACGCGGTTATCCAGTGCGCGCAATGGGTTGAACGAGGCGCCGATGCGGTTTTGCAGCGTGGTCCACGCCTGCTGGTGAGCCGGGTCGTGATTGAGCCAACACGTGAAGCGCTTGAGCAGATCCGGCGTGGGCGTCTCGGCGCGCAGTTTGACCATCCAGTCAATCGCCTGTTCGCTGATCGGGTCCAGTTGCGGCTTGCTCATTGGCTGGCCTCGCACAGGTAGCACATGCGCAAGGCTTGCTTCATGTAGCGGCTGACGGTGCGTTCTGAAAGCCCCAGCTTTTGAGCGATGGCCACGTAGCTCAAACCGTCGAGCTGGCTGTAAAGGAATGTGGCTTTGACCGCCATCGGCAAGCCGTCGAGCGCGCGGTCAATGGCAATCAGTGCTTCGGTCAGTTGCAGTTGTTCTTCTGGCGAGGGGGCGACGGCTTCCGGCAACAGCGCCAATCGCTCCAGATAGGCCAGTTCCAGCTGGCGTCGCCGGTGTCGATCGAAGATCAGCCGCCGGGCAATGGTCGAGAGGTAAGCACGGGGTTGCTCAATGCTGTCCGGGTCCACTTGGGCCGCCAGCAACTGGCAAAACGTGTCCGCCGCCGTGTCCTGTGCGTCGGCGTGATTACGTAACCGGCGCTGAATGTGTTGCAGCAACCAGCGATGATGATCGCTGAAAAAGAAACCCAGCTTGCTGGTCGAAGGAGAATGCACCGGTTGGCGTCCAGATGTGAGTGCGAATAGTTCTCAATAGTAGCGGCGAGATGATGGCCACTGCAATCACTGCGTGCGCGGATGCATACACAACGGTGTCGGGTCGTGATTGGAGAGACGCCGCGGGTGCGGGCATAATTGGTCACTGACATTGTTTGCAACATCTGACTGGAGTCGCCCATGAAATCCCCCGTCTTGCCAGGCCTGGCCCTGATTGTCGCTGCCGGAATGTTGAGCTCAGCGGCCGTCGCAGCGGGGGATGCTGAAGCGGGCGGCAGGTTATTCACGAAAATGTGCGCGGGTTGCCACAGCATCGGCAAAGGCGCCCGGGGCGGTTTTGGCCCGCAACTCAATGGCGTGATCGGACGGCCTGCCGGGGCAACCGCCGATTATCAATACTCCGATGCCATGAAGCATTCAGGCGTGGTGTGGACCAAGGACAAGCTGGCGGCCTACATCGAAGCCCCGAAGAAGGTCGTCAGTGGTACGCGCATGATTTTCTGGGGGATCAGCGATCAGGAAAAAATCGACAACCTGCTGGCCTACCTGGAGACCTTTCAGGACGCCGATCACTGAATGTCTTTCAAGTAACTCGTGAGGTAAGTCAGCGGCGTGCCCATTTGCTCCAGGGTTTGAGCCTGTGCGAAGGCGGTGGCGAGCTTGTGCAGTTCGCGTCCCAAGGGCTTTTGTGTGCCGCCTAACGCGTTCAGCGCCTGGCTCAGACAATCCGCCACTTTTGCCTGAATGCCAGGGGCGTCGTCTTTGCGCACCAGCAACGCAAACACTTCGCGCTGATAGTCATCCATCACCGGGTCGTCACGCAGAATTGGGCTATGACCGTCGGTCTCATAGACCAATTTCAGAGAGAAAAGGGCGACAGTCTCCAGCGACGATTCCATGTTGGGATTTCCTGTTAGAAGGTGCCGTATGGCAGCGTTCACTTTTCTGCAGGCGAAAAAAAAGACCTTGAATTTCAAGGTCTTTTTTTAAGATGGTGCCCCGAGGGAGACTCGAACTCCCACTTCTTTCGAAAACGGATTTTGAATCCGCCGCGTCTACCAATTCCGCCATCAGGGCTCAATGGCGGCGAAGTATAGAGATGAGCTTTAGGTCGGTCAACAACTTATTGGTCTATTTTTGCTAAGTCCGTTAAACTCCCCGGCCCTGCTAGACGAAACCTATCATGCGCGTTGCTGACTTTACTTTCGAACTCCCTGATTCGCTCATCGCACGCCATCCTTTGGCGGAGCGCCGCAACAGCCGCCTGCTGACCCTGGATGGGGAAAGCGGGGCGCTGGCTCATCGTCAATTCACTGATTTGCTTGAACATTTACGTTCGGGCGATTTGATGGTGTTTAACAATACCCGGGTGATTCCGGCCCGCCTGTTTGGCCAGAAGGCCTCCGGCGGCAAGCTCGAAATCCTCGTCGAGCGCGTGCTCGACAGCCACCGGGTGCTGGCGCATGTGCGCTCCAGCAAGTCGCCCAAGCCGGGGTCGAAAATCCTCATCGATGGCGGTGGCGAGGCCCAAATGCTGGCGCGCCATGATGCGTTGTTCGAGCTGGGTTTTGCTGAAGAAGTGCTGCCGTTGCTGGACCGTGTCGGGCACATGCCCCTGCCGCCTTACATCGATCGTCCTGACGAAGGCTCCGACCGCGAGCGTTATCAAACGGTCTACGCTCAACGTCTTGGTGCTGTGGCAGCGCCCACCGCCGGGCTGCATTTCGATGAGCCGCTGATGCAGGCCATCGCCGCCAAAGGTGTCGAGACCGCATTCGTGACGTTGCACGTAGGGGCGGGCACGTTCCAGCCGGTGCGGGTTGAGCGTCTTGAAGACCATCACATGCACACCGAGTGGCTGGAAGTGGGTCAGGAGGTGGTCGACGCCGTGGCCGCCTGCCGCGCGCGCGGCGGTCGCGTAATTGCGGTGGGCACCACCAGTGTGCGGTCGCTCGAAAGTGCCGCGCGCGACGGTACGCTCAAGCCGTTCAGTGGTGACACGGACATTTTTATTTTCCCTGGCCGGCCGTTTCATGTGGTCGATGCGCTGGTGACCAACTTCCATTTGCCGGAATCCACGCTGTTGATGCTGGTTTCGGCGTTCGCCGGCTACCCCGAAACCATGGCGGCCTATAAGGCTGCGGTTGAGCAGGGGTACCGCTTCTTTAGTTACGGTGATGCAATGTTCATCACCCGCAATCCTGCGCCGACGGCTCCCGCCCCGGCCCCAGAGGATCAAGCATGAGCAACTGTCGTATGTCCTTCGAGCTGCTGGCCACTGATGGCAAGGCGCGTCGCGGTCGTCTGACCTTCCCGCGTGGTGTGGTGGAAACCCCTGCGTTCATGCCGGTAGGAACTTACGGTACGGTCAAAGGCATGCTGCCGCGCGATATCGAAGCGATTGGCGCGCAGATGATTTTGGGCAACACCTTTCACCTCTGGCTGCGTCCGGGCACTGAAGTCATCAAGAAGCACGGCGACCTGCATGACTTCATGAAATGGCAAGGGCCTATCCTGACCGACTCGGGCGGCTTTCAGGTGTTCAGCCTTGGCGCCATGCGCAAGATTAAAGAAGAGGGCGTGACGTTCGCTTCCCCGGTCGATGGTGCCAAGGTGTTCATGGGGCCGGAGGAGTCGATGCAGGTCCAGCGTGACCTGGGTTCTGACGTGGTGATGATTTTCGACGAGTGCACCCCGTACCCGGCCGATGAAGACGTGGCCCGTGTTTCGATGGAGCTGTCGTTGCGCTGGGCTCAGCGTTCCAAAAACGCCCACGGCGATAACACGGCGGCACTGTTCGGTATCGTTCAGGGTGGCATGCACCAGAACCTGCGCGAGCGTTCGCTGGAAGGGTTGAACAAGATCGGCTTCGATGGTCTGGCCATTGGCGGACTGTCGGTGGGTGAACCCAAGCACGAGATGATCAAGGTGCTGGACTACCTGCCCGCCAAGATGCCAGCTGACAAACCTCGTTACCTTATGGGGGTTGGCAAGCCTGAAGATCTCGTGGAGGGTGTGCGCCGCGGTGTGGACATGTTCGATTGCGTGATGCCAACCCGTAATGCCCGCAATGGGCATCTGTTTATCGACACCGGTGTGTTGAAGATCCGCAACGCGTTCCATCGCCATGATGATTCGCCGCTGGATCCGACCTGCGATTGCTATACCTGCCAGAACTTCTCCCGTGCTTATCTGCATCATCTGGACAAGTGCGGTGAAATGCTGGGTAGCATGCTCAATACCATCCACAATTTGCGGCACTATCAGGTGCTCATGGCTGGTTTGCGCGAGGCTATTCAACAGGGTACATTGGCCGCCTTTGTCGATGCCTTCTATGCCAAGCGCGGGTTGCCTGTACCGCCCCTGGACTGATTTTCGGACCCTAAGAAACACTTTTTGCAACTGGAGTGCTTAATGAGCTTTTTCATCTCTCCCGCTTTCGCGGACGCTGCTGCACCTGCTGCTGGCCCAGCCGGTACTGGTTTTGAGTGGATTTTCCTGGTCGGCTTCCTGGTCATCTTCTATCTGATGATCTGGCGCCCGCAGGCCAAGCGCGCCAAAGAGCAGAAAGCCCTGTTGGGTAACCTGCAAAAAGGCGACGAAGTCGTTACCACTGGCGGCATCGCCGGCAAAATCACCAAAGTGACTGACGCTTTTGTTGTGATCGAAGTGTCTGACACTGTCGAGCTGAAAATTCAGAAGGGCGCTGTAGCCGCCACGTTGCCTAAAGGCACGCTGAAAGCGATCTAAAGTTTCAACTTTTAACAATCGACGGGGCGCGCAAGGCGCCCCGCGTTCTAAGCGGGCGGCGTGATTGATGCTGAACAAATACCCTCTGTGGAAATACGTACTGATCCTGGCAGTGCTGGCGATCGGTTTTATTTATTCCGCTCCCAATCTCTACCCGGATGACCCTGCAATTCAGGTGTCGGGCGCGAGCACGGCGCTGCAAGTCACTGATGCTGACCTGGAGCGTGCGAGCAAGGCGCTCAAGGATGCTGGCATTGCGGTGAAAGGCGCGACACTGGCCCAGAACGGCAAGGGCGGCTTGTTGCGCCTGGCGAGCAAAGACGATCAGTTGCCGGCCAAAGACGTGGTGCGCAAGGCATTGGGTGACGACTATGTCGTTGCACTGAACCTGGCTCAGACCACGCCGCAATGGCTGCGTAATCTGGGTGCTCACCCGATGAAGCTGGGTCTGGACTTGTCGGGCGGTGTGCATTTCCTGTTGGAAGTGGACATGGACAAGGCCGTTGACGCGCGCATGAAAGTGTACGAAAGCGACGTCAAAAGCCTGTTGCGTAAAGACAAGCTGCGCTATCGCAGTCTGCCGCAACTCAATGGCGCCATTCAGTTGGGCTTTGCCGACGAAGCGACCCGTGAGCAAGCGCGTAGCCTGATTCGCAAAAACTTCAACGATTTCGACATTACCGCTGCCGACCTCAATGGCCAGCCGGTGCTGCGTCTGGCGATGACCCCGGCCAAGCTGGCGGAAATCCGTGAATATTCCATCAAGCAAAACCTGACCACTGTCCGTAACCGGGTGAACGAGTTGGGTGTTGCCGAGCCTTTGGTTCAGCGTCAGGGTGCTAACCGCATCGTGGTCGAGCTGCCGGGCGTGCAAGACACCGCCGAAGCCAAGCGTATTCTGGGCAAGACGGCCAACCTTGAGTTCCGTCTGGCGGCAGAGCCGGGCGCTTCCAAAGCCACTTCCGAAACGTTCGAGTTCCGTGAAGGCAATCGTCCTTCCGCGCAAATCGAGCGTGGTTTGATCATCACCGGTGATCAGGTAACGGATGCGCAGGCAGGTTTTGACGAGCATGGTCGTCCACAGGTGAACATCAAGCTTGATGGTCATGGTGGCGAGTTGATGAGTCGTTCCACGCGCAGCAACGTCGGTCGCAGCATGGCGGTGATCTTCATCGAGCAGAAGCCGGTGACGACCTACACCAAGCAAGTGGTCGATGGTGTCGAGAAAGAAGTGCCGGTCCAGGCCTTCAAGGAAGAGAAAAAGATCATCAGTCTGGCGACCATTCAGTCGCCGCTGGGCAGTCAGTTCCGGATTACCGGTCTGAACGGTCAGGGTGAGGCTTCCGAGCTGGCGCTGTTGCTGCGTGCCGGTGGTCTGGCTGCACCGATGTACTTCGCTGAAGAGCGCACCATTGGTCCGAGCTTGGGTGCTGACAACATCACCAAGGGTATCGATGCGTCGCTGTGGGGCATGCTGTTTGTGTCCATCTTTATCATCGCGATCTATCGCTTCTTCGGTGTGATTGCGACGGTGGCGCTGGCGGGGAACATGGTACTGCTGCTGGCTTTGATGTCTTTGCTGGGGGCTACGCTGACCCTGCCGGGTATCGCCGGTATCGTATTGACGATGGGTATGGCGGTCGACGCCAACGTGCTGATCTTCTCGCGTATCCGTGAGGAAATTGCCAATGGCATGACGCCGCAGCGGGCGATCAATGAAGGCTTCAATCGCGCGTTCACGGCGATTGTCGACTCCAACCTGACAACCCTGTTGGTCGGCGGGATTCTGTTTGCCATGGGTACCGGGCCGGTCAAAGGCTTTGCGGTGACCATGTCCCTCGGGATCTTTACCTCGATGTTCACGGCCATCATGGTGACCCGCGCGTTGGTCAACCTGGTTTACGGCGGTCGGGACTTCAAGAAGTTGTGGATTTAAGGGGCTGCCATGTTACGTACAATCAACTTCATGGGCGTTCGCAACGTTGCGTTCGGCGTCACTGTGCTGCTTACCGTGCTGGCCTTGTTCAGCATGTTCCACAAAGGCATGAACTACGGCCTGGACTTCACTGGCGGTACGCTCATCGAGCTGACCTACGAGAAGCCGGCTGATCTGACCAAAGTGCGCAACGAGCTGGTGACAGCTGGTTTTCACGATGCGGTAGTGCAGAGCTTTGGTGCGACCACTGACTTGCTGGTGCGCATGCCGGGCGATGACCCTTTGCTGGGCAACAAGGTTGCGGCGGCGCTGGGTCAGGCGGATACCGACAACCCGGCCGTGATCAAGCGCGTCGAGTTCGTGGGCCCGCAAGTGGGTGAAGAGCTGCGCGACCAGGGTGGTCTGGGCATGCTCATGGCCTTGGGCGGCATCATGTTGTACCTCGCGTTCCGCTTTCAGTGGAAGTTCGCGGTCGGTGCAATTGTTTCGCTGGTGCATGACGTGATCGTGACCATGGGCGTGTTGTCGTGGTTCCAGATCACGTTTGACCTGACGGTGCTGGCGGCGGTGCTGGCGATCATTGGTTACTCGCTCAACGACACCATTGTTGTGTTTGACCGGGTGCGGGAGAACTTCCGCGTGCTGCGCAAGGCGAGCCTGATCGAGAACATCAACATCTCGACCACGCAGACCCTGCTGCGGACCATGGCGACGTCGATCTCCACGTTGCTGGCCATTGCGGCGCTGCTGATCTTTGGTGGCGACAATCTCTGGGGTTTCTCGATTGCCCTGTTTGTCGGTGTGTTGGCGGGTACTTACTCGTCGATCTACATCGCCAACGTGGTGCTGATCTGGCTGAACCTCAATGCTGAGGACCTGATTCCGCCCGCGGCGAGTGAAAAGGAAATCGACGACCGTCCATGACCGTTCGTTGATGGCCAATGGTCACTAAAAAGGTGCGAGTATTGAACTCGCGCCTTTTTTTATGCTCCAAGGCTGGGATTAGCGCGGGATTGTTCCTGCGTAGAAAGGCCTGGAGGTTCACGTGAATAAATCTTTGCTGGTAGGTGCTGTTTTGGGTGCTGTCGGTGTCACTGCCGGTGGTGCTGTTGCTACTTACAGCTTGGTTAAAGCCCCTGAGTCTGCGCAGGTGCTGGCTGTTCAGCCGGTCAAGCAACAGATTAAAACCCCTCGCGAGGTGTGTAAGGACGTAACCGTAACGCGTCGTGCGGCGGTTAAGGATGAGCATCAAATTGTTGGCAGCGTCATTGGTGCCGTGGCGGGTGGTTTGTTGGGTAATCAGGTGGGTGGCGGTAACGGTAAGAAGATTGCGACCGTTGCGGGTGCCGTAGGCGGTGGCTATGCCGGTAACAAGGTTCAGGAAGGCATGCAGAACCGCGATACGTACACCACGACTCAAACCCGCTGCAATACCGTCAACGACATCAGTGACAAGGTGGTGGGTTACGACGTGCGTTACGTGCTGGATGGCAAGGAAGGCAAGGTTCGGATGGATCACGAGCCGGGCAGCGAAATTGCCGTCGACAAGCAGGGCAAGCTCATACTCAATTGATACCGCTCTAGAGGCTGTAGAGTCAGTTTCAGCCTCTGGCCGTTTATCGGCGGGCGCAGCGATCAAGGTGTATTGAAGTAGTGCCCAAAAAAAAGCACCCCGAGGGGTGCTTTTTTGGTTTGCGCGGTTCGCTTAGCGTTTCAGCGAGGCCGGCAAGTGAGGCTGGATTGCAGTCAGTACGGCTTTGAAGCACTTGGTGTTGCCGGCAACGATGTGGCCCTTTTCAAGGAAATCGTGGCTACCGGTGAAGTCGCTGACAAGGCCGCCTGCTTCTTGAATCAGCAGGGCGCCCGCAGCCATGTCCCATTCGGACAGGCCGGACTCCCAGAATGCATCGAAACGGCCTGCTGCGACGTAAGCCAGGTCCAGGCTCGCAGCACCGGCGCGACGAATGCCTGCAGTTTGGCCTACCAGGCTGCGGAACATGCCCAGGTAGTTATCCAGGTTATCCATTTGGTTGTCGCGGAACGGGAAGCCGGTACCCAGCAGGGCGCCTTCCAGGCTGGTGCGGCCGCTGACACGCAGGCGGCGACCATTCAGTTGAGCGCCACGACCACGGCTGGCGGTGAATTCTTCCTGGCGAACCGGATCAAGGACGACGGCGTGCTCAAGGCGGCCGCGGTATTTGCAGGCGATGCTGACAGCGAAGTGCGGAACGCCACGCAGGAAGTTGGTGGTGCCATCGAGCGGGTCGATGATCCACAGGTAGTCAGCACCTTCGCCGCTGCCCGCATGCAGGCCGGTTTCTTCACCGAGAATGCCGTGGGTCGGATAAGCCTTGCGCAAGGCGTCGATGATTTTCTGTTCGGCAGCACGATCGACTTCAGAGACGTAATCCTTGGCGTCTTTTTCGTCAACCTTGATGGTATCCAGGCGCTCGATGGAGCGGAAAATCAATTCACTGGCGCTGCGGGCGGCGCGCAGCGCGATATTCAGCATGGGCTGCATGGACGTTTCACCTAGGTCGTTAAAGAAAGCCGAACATTCTAGCAGAAAAGTTTGGCATATGAAGGTTTGCGTTAGCTTTCGTGGCGTAAGGTGATGGGCTTAGGTAAGATTTGCACCCTCTTAACGGTCTGTGAGCGCTTCCATTGCTGTCAAATATTCGTGTCGTTCTGGTCAATACCAGTCATCCCGGCAATATCGGCGGTGCTGCGCGTGCCATGAAAAACATGGGCTTGTCGCGATTGGTTCTGGTAGAGCCAAGACTGTTTCCTCATCACGAGGCGGATGCGCGCGCTTCGGGCGCCGGTGACATCCTCGAGCATGCTCAAGTGGTTGCGACCCTTGAAGAGGCGCTGGTGGGTTGCAATCTGGTCCTGGGCACCAGTGCGCGTGATCGCCGGATTCCCTGGCCGCTGCTGGATCCGCGCGAATGCGGGCAAAAGGTCGTGGATGAGGCGGCTCAAGGCGCTGAGATAGCCTTGGTTTTCGGTCGCGAAGATTCCGGCCTGACCAATGAAGAGTTGCAGCGCTGTCATTATCATGTGCACATTCCGTCGGACCCTGAGTTCAGCTCGCTGAACCTGGGAGCGGCTGTGCAAGTGCTGAGCTACGAAATTCGCATGTCGTGGCTGGCTGCGCAGGGGCAGCCGAGCAAGGTCGAGAAGGATGAAGTCGCCTCCACCAAAAGTGGAGAGTTGGCGACGATGGATGAGCTCGAGCGTTTCTACGAACACCTGGAGCAGACCTTGGTGGCGATCGAGTTTCTCGATCCTGAAAAACCGCGTCACCTGATGGCGCGCCTGCGTCGTTTGTATGGCCGTAGCTCGGTAAGTCGTGCCGAGATGAATATATTGCGTGGCATTCTGACCGAAACCCAAAAAGCAGCCCGTGGCGAGCTGCTCAAGCGCAAGGATTGAAGATGTTCGAGCGTCTGCGTGAAGATATCCAGAGTGTGTTTCATCGCGATCCTGCTGCGCGCAATGCGTTTGAAGTGTTGACCTGTTACCCGGGCATGCACGCCATCTGGCTTCATCGATTGTCGGGGTGGTTGTGGCATGCAGGTTGGAAGTGGATGGCGCGGCTGGTCTCTAACTTCGGCCGCTGGATGACGGGCATTGAAATTCATCCGGGTGCCAAGGTGGGTCGTCGTTTCTTCATTGATCACGGGATGGGGATTGTGATCGGCGAGACCGCAGAGATCGGTGATGACGTCACGCTTTATCAGGGTGTAACCCTGGGTGGCACCAGTTGGAACAAAGGCAAGCGCCATCCTACGCTGGAGAACGGTGTCGTCGTCGGTGCGGGCGCCAAGGTGCTGGGCCCATTTACGGTGGGTGCAGGCGCAAAGGTGGGCTCGAATGCGGTCGTCACCAAGCCGGTGCCGGCGGGTGCGACGGTTGTTGGGATTCCGGGGCGAATTATCATCAAGGCCGAGGGTGACGTTGAAGCCAGGCGTAAGGCGATGGCGGAGAAAATCGGCTTCGATGCTTACGGTGTCAGCGAGGACATGCCCGATCCTGTGGCGCGGGCTATTGCGCAATTGCTGGATCATTTGCAAGCCGTCGATGGCAAGCTGGATGGTATGTGCGGGGCCCTGAAGGAGCTGGGCAGTACCTACTGCGCCAAGGATTTGCCCGCGTTGCGCGAGGAAGATTTCGCTTGTGTTCAGGGTAAAGATGAAGTCAAGCCCGGTTAGGTCGCTAGTGGTTCCAGGCGGTTGTGAATGGCTGCGGCGCAATCTGCTTCTTTCTTGAGGTTTGCGGCAACGAGCGCACTGCAAACGCAGCATCGCTCGTGTGCCATTACGTCGCATAGCCTGCTACAATGCGCGCGCTGTTTTGCGGGTAATCCCGACTAAAGTACTAGGTCTAATAGTTGACTTAAATACTCGGGAATAGCATACTCGCCCCCATTCCGAATTCCGTGGTACCTGTCCATGAGACTGACTACAAAAGGCCGTTACGCCGTAACTGCAATGCTCGATTTGGCGTTGCACGCACAGCACGGGCCGGTGTCCCTGGCCGATATTTCCGAACGCCAGGGCATTTCCCTTTCCTACCTTGAGCAACTTTTCGCCAAGTTGCGCCGCAGCAGTCTGGTTTCCAGTGTGCGTGGCCCAGGCGGTGGCTATCAGCTATCGCGCGATATGCAAGGTATTCAGGTTGCCCAGGTGATCGATGCAGTCAACGAGTCTGTCGATGCGACACGTTGCCAGGGTCTGGGCGATTGCCATGCTGGCGATACCTGCCTGACACACCACTTGTGGTGCGACCTGAGCCTGCAAATCCACGAGTTTCTCAGCGGTATCAGCTTGGCTGATCTTGTTACTCGCCGTGAGGTACAAGAAGTAGCCCAGCGTCAGGATCAGCGCCGCTGTAATGGCAAAGCGCCGCACCTGGATAAGATCGAAGCGTCCGCCGTCGAGTGATTGCATAAAAACGACGGTGCGCCAGCCAGCCTGATTTAGGAGATAGTCCATGAAATTGCCGATTTACCTTGATTACTCAGCCACCACCCCGGTTGATCCGCGTGTTGCTCAAAAAATGAGCGACTGCCTGCTGGTTGACGGGAACTTCGGTAACCCGGCTTCGCGCTCCCACGTTTTTGGCTGGAAGGCCGAAGAAGCGGTCGAGAACGCACGTCGCCAGGTCGCTGATCTGGTTAACGCCGATCCGCGTGAAATCGTCTGGACCTCCGGCGCGACCGAAGCCAACAACCTTGCCATCAAGGGCGCTGCGCACTTCTATGCGTCCAAAGGCAAGCACCTGATTACCGACAAAATTGAACACAAAGCCGTACTCGACACCATGCGTCAGCTGGAGCGTGAAGGTTTTGAAGTGACCTACATCGAGCCGGGTGAAGACGGTCTGGTCACGCCTGCCATGGTTGAAGCGGCCCTGCGTGAAGACACCATCCTGGTCTCGGTCATGCACGTGAACAACGAGATCGGCACCATCAACGACATCGCTGCCATTGGTGAGCTGACTCGCTCGCGCGGTGTGTTGTTCCACGTTGATGCCGCTCAGTCCACGGGCAAGGTAGAAATCGACCTGTCCAAGCTCAAAGTCGACCTGATGTCCTTCTCGGCTCATAAAACCTATGGCCCTAAAGGCATCGGCGCCCTGTACGTCAGCCGCAAGCCTCGCGTGCGTATCGAAGCCACCATGCACGGCGGAGGTCACGAGCGCGGTATGCGTTCCGGCACGCTGGCGACCCACCAGATCGTGGGCATGGGTGAAGCGTTCCAGATTGCTAAAGAAGAAATGGCGGCTGAAAACGTGCGTATCAAGGCGTTGAGCGATCGTTTCTTCAAGCAGGTTGAACACCTCGAAGAGTTGTACGTGAACGGCAGCATGACTGCGCGCGTGCCGCACAACCTGAACCTGAGCTTCAACTATGTTGAAGGCGAGTCGCTGATCATGGCGCTCAAGGATCTGGCCGTGTCTTCCGGTTCGGCCTGTACCTCGGCTTCCCTTGAGCCGTCTTACGTGTTGCGTGCGCTGGGTCGTAACGATGAATTGGCTCACAGCTCGATTCGCTTCACGTTCGGGCGTTTCACCACGGAAGAAGAAATCGATTACGCCGCGCAGAAAGTGTGCGAGGCGGTGACCAAGTTGCGCGCACTGTCGCCACTGTGGGACATGTACAAAGACGGTGTCGACATCTCGAAAATCGAGTGGGCGGCGCACTGATATTTCAAGTCGCCGCAGACAGCCGCTGTAAATGCAGCGAATAGCAGCGTTTACAGTGGCTCAAGAGCGACTCTCTGATGAGTGAGGATTAGTACCATGGCTTACAGCGAAAAGGTCATTGACCACTACGAGAACCCACGCAACGTCGGCAAGATGAACGCGGAAGACCCGGATGTCGGTACCGGCATGGTCGGCGCGCCGGCTTGCGGCGACGTGATGCGCTTGCAGATCAAGGTTAACGAGCAGGGCATCATCGAAGACGCCAAGTTCAAAACCTACGGTTGCGGATCGGCCATTGCTTCCAGTTCCCTGGCGACCGAGTGGATGAAAGGCAAGACTCTGGACGAAGCAGAGACCATCAAGAACACTCAGTTGGCTGAAGAGTTGGCGCTGCCGCCCGTCAAGATTCACTGTTCTGTACTCGCTGAAGACGCCATCAAGGCCGCCGTTCGCGACTACAAGCAGAAGAAAGGTTTGATCTGATCCATTGCGCCCCAATATGGCGCACATGTGGTGAAGAAACTGGCAACAGGTAAGGAGTCACGATGGCTATCAGCATGACAGAAGCGGCGGCCCGACATATTCGCCGTTCCCTTGATGGGCGCGGCAAGGGTGAGGGGATTCGTCTGGGTGTTCGCACCACCGGCTGCTCCGGCCTCGCCTATGTGCTGGAGTTTGTCGACGAAGTGGGCGAAGACGATCAGGTGTTTGAAACCCATGGCGAAAAAGTGATCATTGATCCCAAAAGCCTGACCTACCTTGACGGCACCGAGCTGGATTTCGTCAAGGAAGGCCTTAACGAAGGCTTCAAGTTCAATAACCCCAACGTGCGTGGCGAATGTGGCTGCGGCGAGAGCTTCAACATTTGAGGCCAGTCGTGGGTACTCCTTGTCATTTTGCTTTGTTTGAACTGCAGCCGAGCTTCAATCTGGATCTCGATCAGTTGGCTACGCGCTACCGTGAGTTGGCGCGCGGTGTTCACCCGGATCGCTTTGCTGATGCTTCCGAGCGGGAGCAGCGCATGGCGCTGGAGCAGTCCGCCAGCCTTAACGAGGCCTATCAGACACTCAAAAGCCCATCCAGGCGCGCGCGTTATTTGCTCGAACTCAAGGGTAATGACGTGCCTCTGGAAGCAACGGTGCACGATCCTGAATTTTTGATGCAGCAGATGCAGTGGCGCGAAGAACTTGAAGACTTGCACGACACCGCCGACATGGCAGGTATTGCAGCTTTCAAGCGTCGACTGAAAGACGCTCAGCAAGCCTTGAACGACAGCTTCGCTGCTTGTTGGGATGATGTTGCGCAGCGTGAACAGGCCGAACGCCTGATGCGGCGCATGCAGTTCCTCGACAAGCTCACTTACGAAGTGCGCCAGCTAGAAGAGCGCCTCGACGATTAACTCCGTGCTTTTCCGATTGCACGCCTGATTACAGATAAGTCCTGATAACGATGGCCCTACTGCAGATCGCCGAACCCGGCCAAAGTCCTCAACCGCACCAGCGACGTCTGGCTGTGGGGATCGACTTGGGCACCACCAATTCGCTGGTTGCTGCGTTGCGCAGTGGCCTTTCCGAGCCTTTGGCTGACGCAAGTGGCAATGTCATTTTGCCCTCAGCCGTGCGTTATCACCCTGGCCGCGTAGAGGTGGGTGAATCAGCGCGCCTGGCGGCTTCTGCCGATCCGTTCAATACGGTGTTGTCGGTCAAGCGCCTGATGGGGCGTGGTCTGTCCGACGTCAAGCAACTGGGCGAGCAACTGCCTTACCGCTTTGTGGGCGGTGAGTCGCACATGCCGTTCATCGATACGGTCCAAGGGCCCAAAAGCCCGGTCGAAGTATCGGCGGAAATCCTCAAGGTATTGCGCGAGCGTGCCGAGAAAACACTGGGTGGTGAATTGGTCGGTGCCGTGATTACGGTGCCCGCTTATTTTGACGACGCTCAGCGTCAGGCGACCAAAGATGCGGCCAAGCTGGCTGGTCTTAATGTGTTGCGTTTGCTCAATGAACCGACTGCTGCTGCGGTGGCTTACGGTCTTGACCAGTCTGCTGAAGGTGTTGTCGCTATCTATGATCTGGGCGGCGGCACGTTTGATATTTCAATCCTGCGCCTGACCGGCGGTGTATTCGAAGTGTTGGCGACCGGCGGCGACAGCGCGCTGGGGGGTGACGATTTCGACCATGCGATCGCCAGTTGGATAGTCGAGCAGGCAGGGTTGTCGGCTGATCTGGACCCCGGCACTCAGCGTCAACTGCTGCAAAGCGCCTGCGCGGCCAAGGAAGCGCTGACGGATGCATCGAGCGTGACGGTTACGTTTGGACAGTGGTCTGCCGAGCTGACCCGCGAAAGGCTCGATGCGCTGATCGAGCCAATGGTCGCCCGCAGCCTCAAAGCCTGTCGCCGAGCCGTGCGCGACGCCAATATCGAAGTCGAAGATGTGCAGGCCGTGGTCATGGTGGGTGGATCGACGCGCGTCCCGCGGGTGCGCGAGGCAGTCGCCGACATGTTTGGCCGTCAGCCGTTGACTGACATCGACCCGGATCAAGTGGTTGCCATTGGGGCAGCGATTCAGGCCGATACGCTCGCGGGCAACAAACGTGAGGGGGGGGAGTTGCTCCTGCTTGACGTGATCCCGTTGTCGCTCGGTCTTGAGACCATGGGTGGCCTGATGGAGAAAGTCATTCCCCGCAACACCACGATTCCCGTCGCGCGAGCTCAGGATTTCACCACTTACAAAGATGGCCAGACGGCCATGATGATCCACGTCCTGCAGGGTGAGCGCGAGCTGATCAGCGACTGCCGTTCGTTGGCGCGTTTCGAGTTGCGTGGCATACCGCCGATGGTCGCAGGTGCCGCGAAAATCCGCGTGACTTTCCAGGTGGATGCCGACGGTTTGCTCAGCGTGTCAGCCCGTGAAACGGGATCGGGCGTTGAAGCCAGTATTCAGGTCAAGCCGTCCTACGGCCTGACGGATGGTGAAATCGCCAAAATGCTCAAGGATTCGTTCCAGTACGCAGGTGACGACAAAGTGGCTCGCGTGTTGCGTGAGCAACAAGTCGATGCGCAGCGCCTGATCGAAGCCGTGCAAGCCGCGCTGGAGGTGGACGGTGACCGCCTGCTTGATGCTGAAGAGCGCAAGGTGATCGAGCTGCACATGCAGCAATTGTCCGAATTGTTAAAAGGCACCGATGGTTACGCCATTGAGCAGCAGACCAAGCGTCTGTCGCACGTGACCGATGCCTTTGCTGCCCGCCGTATGGACCTGACTGTCAAGGCGGCTCTGGCCGGGCGCAACCTGAATGAAATCGAGGAATAACTGATGCCGCAGATCATTTTTCTGCCACACGCCGAGCATTGCCCGGACGGTATGGTTGTTGAGGCCGAGACCGGTAAGTCAATCCTCGAAGTGGCGCATGACAACCACATTGAGATCGAAAGCGCCTGCGGTGGCGTCTGCGCCTGTACCACTTGCCACTGCATCATTCGCGAAGGGTTTGATTCGCTGGAAGAAGCTGACGAGCTCGAAGAAGACTACCTTGATCGCGCGTGGGGCCTGGAGGCACACTCGCGCCTGAGCTGTCAGGCCAAGGTCGGGACCGAAGACCTGACGGTCGAAATCCCTAAGTATTCGCTTAATCATGCTGCCGAAGCGCCGCACTGATTCGATCGCTGCCGGGGTGCGCTGGCTGATTCGGGTCATTCCCTCTTTTCAGCCGCGCCAAGGTTCTGAGCGGTATAAGACTCTGCTTTTAAAGGAAGTGTCATGAGCCTTAAATGGGTTGATGTACAGGAAATCGCGATTCAGCTGGCTGAGGCTCATCCGGATGTTGATCCGCTGACGGTGAATTTCGTCAAGCTGCGCAATCTGGTGATGGCGCTGCCAGACTTCGATGACGTCCCTGATCGCGGAGGGGAAAAGGTCCTCGAAGCCATTCAGGGGTTGTGGATCGAAGAGGCTGACTAAGCCTGCAACGCACGTAATTATGCAATACCCCTGAACCCGCGTATAATTCGCGGGTTTAATTTTTCGCTTCAATCACTGTTTCTGGAGTTACACCATGGCTGTTCAACGTACTTTCTCCATCATCAAGCCTGACGCCGTTGCTAAAAACGTTATCGGCAAGATCGTTACTCGTTTCGAAGACGCTGGCCTGCGCGTTGTTGCTTCGAAAATGAAGCAACTGTCCAAAGCCGAAGCTGAAGGTTTCTACGCTGAGCACAGCGAACGTGGTTTCTTCGGTGACCTGGTTGCCTTCATGACTTCCGGTCCGGTTGTTGTTCAGGTTCTGGAAGGCGAAAACGCTATCGCTCGTAACCGTGAACTGATGGGCGCTACCAACCCTAAAGAAGCAGCTGCTGGCACCATTCGTGCCGATTTCGCTGAATCCATCGACGCTAACGCTGTTCACGGTTCCGACTCCGAAGCAGCCGCTGCTCGCGAAATCGCTTACTTTTTCGCAGCTACTGAAGTAACCACTCGATAAGCATCGGCTTGTGAGTGAGGGTGAAGACATGATTGCAACGACTGGCAAAACTAACCTGTTGGGTCTGACTCAACCGGAAATGGAGAAATTCTTCGACTCAATCGGGGAGAAGCGTTTCCGTGCCGGTCAGGTCATGAAGTGGATTCACCACTTTGGCGTCGATGATTTCGACGCCATGACGAACGTCAGCAAGGCCTTGCGCGATAAGCTCAAGGCCATTGCCGAGGTTCGCGGTCCTGAAGTCGTCAGCGAGGACATATCCACCGACGGTACCCGTAAATGGGTCGTTCGCGTGGCATCCGGCAGCTGCGTCGAGACCGTTTATATTCCCCAGGGCAAACGTGGCACCTTGTGCGTTTCGTCCCAGGCGGGCTGTGCCCTGGATTGCAGTTTCTGCTCCACCGGCAAGCAAGGTTTCAATAGCAACCTCACGGCCGCTGAAGTCATCGGCCAGGTGTGGATTGCCAACAAATCCTTTGGCAGCGTTCCGGCAACCATCGACCGCGCCATCACCAACGTGGTGATGATGGGCATGGGCGAGCCGCTGCTGAACTTCGACAACGTTATCGCTGCCATGCACCTGATGATGGACGACCTGGGCTATGGCATCTCCAAGCGCCGGGTAACCCTGTCCACGTCTGGCGTGGTGCCGATGATCGATGAGCTGGCCAAGCACATCGATGTATCGCTGGCGTTGTCGCTGCACGCACCCAATGACGCACTGCGCAGTCAATTGGTGCCAATCAACAAAAAGTACCCGCTCAAAATGTTGCTGGAATCCTGCCGTCGTTATATGGCGACCCTGGGTGAGAAGCGCGTTTTGACCGTTGAGTACACCTTGCTCAAAGACGTGAACGACCATGTCGATCACGCGCGTGAAATGATCGAACTGCTCAAAGACACGCCCTGCAAGATCAACCTGATCCCGTTCAACCCGTTTCCTCACTCCGGTTATGAGCGCCCTAGCAACAACGCTATTCGCCGTTTCCAGGAGCTGCTGCAAAACGCGGGCTACAACGTGACCGTGCGTACCACGCGTGGTGAAGACATTGACGCGGCGTGCGGGCAGTTGGTGGGGCAGGTCAATGACCGGACGCGCCGCAGCGAGCGCCACATTGCTTCGATTGAAGCCGATCTGGCGCAAAACGCAGCCGCCCGGCCTTAAGAGAGGAACGCTATGACCCTGCGCGCGGCGCTTTGTGTGGTGTTGGTCAGCGTAATGGCTGGCTGCGTTTCATCGGGTGGATCAAACCCGTTGAGCACCGACAAGGGCCGTGATGCAGCGCGTCAGGCGTATGTGCAACTGGGGCTCGGCTATTTGCAGCAAGGTTTGGCCGAGCAGGCGAAGATCCCGCTGGGTAAGGCACTCGAACTCGACAAGCGTGACCCGGACACCCTCGCCGCACTGGCTTTGCTGTATCAGTCCGAAATGGAACCCGAGCTTGCAGAGAACAGTTACCGTCAATCGCTGAGCGCCCGTGCCCAAGACGCGCGTACGCTCAATAACTACGGCAGTTTCCTGTTTGAGCAGCAACGCTATCAAGAGGCCTTTGCGCAGTTTCAGAAAGCCGCCACCGATAATCTTTACCCCGAACGCTCCCGTGTTTACGAAAATTTGGGTATAACGGCGCTCAAGCTTGGGCAAGCCGAAGTGGCGCGCCAGCATCTGGTAAAAGCTCTGCGTCGGAATCCGAAGCAGCCGCGAGCCTTGCTGGAGATGGCCGAGCTGTCGTATCAGGACAGGCAATATGTGCCTGCCCGTGACTATTACGATCGTTTTAGCCTGCTTAGTGGGCAAAATGCACGTAGTCTATTGCTCGGCGCGCGGTTGGCGACTGTCTTCGAAGACCGTGCCACACCTGCCACGTTTGGCCAGCAACTAAAACGACTTTATCCCGGCACGCCGGAATATCAGCAATACCTGTCGGAGCAATGATGAAAGCGGCGCAACCCGAAGTTCCAGCAGTGACACGAGTCAATCCCGGCGAGACCTTGCGTCAGGCCCGGGAGAACAATGGATGGACATTGGCCGAAGTTGCCTTGAAGCTCAATCTCACGGTCAGCTCCCTGAGTAATCTTGAGGCGGGCGCGTTCGACAAATTGCCGGGTCATACATTTGCCCGTGGCTACATCCGCGCTTATGCCAAATTGCTGGGCATGGACCAGGCTGCGCTGGTGCATGAGTTTGATGTCTACACAGGGACGGATTCGACCGGCAGCAGCGTTCACAGCCTTGGCCGAATCGAAGAGCCCGTGCGTGTGTCGCATACCATCTTGCGTATTGTCAGCCTGTTACTGCTGCTGGCAGTGATCGGCGGCGGCTTTCTCTGGTGGCAGGACCAGACGTCCATGCGCGCCAAAGACCTTGTTGGCCTCACGCCTGAGCACGTTGAAGTGGAAGGCGCGGACGGCACAACCCAGATCCATCCGCTGGATGAACCGGAAGATCAGGCCGTCGCTGAAGCCAAAACCGAAGGCGATGCGGCTGTCCCGGCCGAACCCGCAGGCGACCAGACGGGCGCGACTGCGTTAGCACTGCCTGGCGTACCCGAAGCGCCCGTTGCTGTTGCGCCCGCGCCTGCAACCCCTGCGCCGGCGGCTCAAACAGCGCCAACGCCAACACCGGTGACGCCGGTAGCGCCTGCCTCCGCGGCCGCTCCCGCTGCACCCGTCACTGAAGCGGCCCCTGCAGTGGCAGGTGCTGGCAAGGTGGGCGTGCAGTACACCGCCGATTGCTGGACTCAGGTCACCGATGCGAACGGCAAAGTGCTGTTTGGCGGTCTGAAGCGCAAGGGCGAAAATCTTGAAGTGAGCGGCAAGCCTCCACTCAGCCTGCGTCTGGGCTATGCCCGGGGTGCGCAAGTGACCTACAACGGTCAAGCAGTGGATGTGGCTCCTTTCACCAGTGGCGAGACTGCTCGCCTGAAGCTAGGTCAATAAGTCATGCACGGCGAATCACCCATCAAACGTCGCGAATCGCGCAAAATCTGGGTCGGCTCTGTACCGGTAGGTGGCGATGCCCCTATCGCGGTTCAGAGCATGACCAACAGTGACACCAATGATGTTGCAGCGACCGTTGCTCAGATCAATCGCCTTGAAGCCGCAGGCGTCGATATCGTGCGGGTTTCCGTCCCGGACATGGATGCTGCCGAAGCGTTTGGCCGCATCAAGCAACTGGTCAAGGTGCCATTGGTCGCCGATATTCACTTTGACTACCGCATTGCATTGCGTGTGGCCGAGCTGGGTGTCGATTGCCTGCGTATCAACCCCGGCAACATCGGTCGCGAAGACCGTGTACGTGCCGTTGTGGATGCAGCACGTGATCGGGGTATCCCGATTCGTATCGGCGTGAATGCCGGCTCCCTCGAAAAAGATTTGCAAAAGAAATACGGCGAGCCGACCCCTGCCGCGCTGGTCGAGTCAGCACTGCGTCACGTAGAGCACCTTGAGCGCCTGAATTTTCAGGACTTCAAAGTCAGCGTCAAAGCGTCCGATGTGTTCATGGCCGTTGAGGCCTATCGCCTGCTGGCCAAGGAAATCGTTCAGCCTTTGCACTTGGGAATCACCGAGGCAGGCGGGTTGCGTTCCGGCACAGTGAAATCTGCCGTGGGGCTGGGTATGCTGCTTGCCGAGGGCATTGGCGATACCATTCGTATCTCGCTGGCCGCCGACCCGGTAGAAGAAGTGAAAGTCGGCTACGACATTCTCAAATCCCTGCGTTTGCGTTCCCGTGGCATTAACTTCATTGCGTGCCCAAGTTGTTCGCGCCAGAACTTCGACGTGGTAAAAACCATGAACGAGCTGGAAGGGCGCCTGGATGATCTGCTGGTCCCCTTGGATGTTGCTGTGATCGGCTGTGTGGTCAACGGCCCCGGCGAAGCCAAGGAGGCCCATGTGGGCTTGACCGGCGGTACGCCAAACCTGATTTACATCGACGGCAAGCCGTCGCAGAAATTAACGAATGAAAATCTGGTGGACCAGCTTGAAAAACTGATCCGACAGAAAGCGGCCGAAAAGGTCGAAGCCGACGCAGCTGTTATTGCGCGCGGCTAATCAAACGAATTAAGGATTTTCTGTGAGCAAGTCACTGCAAGCCATTCGTGGCATGAACGACATCCTGCCCGAGCAGACGCCCCTGTGGCGTTTCTTTGAGGGCAAGGTCGCGCGTCTGCTGGATAACTACGGTTACAAGCAAATTCGCATGCCGATCGTCGAGTTCACCGAGCTGTTCAAGCGTTCCATCGGTGAAGTGACCGACATTGTCGAAAAAGAGATGTACACCTTCGAAGACCGCAACGGCGATTCGCTGACCCTGCGCCCCGAAGGCACTGCGGCCTGTGTGCGTGCTGTGCTTGAGCACGGCATCACCGGCGGCGGTCAGGTGCAAAAACTGTGGTACGTCGGCCCGATGTTTCGCCACGAGCGTCCTCAAAAGGGCCGTTATCGCCAGTTCCACCAGGTGGGCGTCGAGGTGTTCAACCTTGACGGTCCGGACATCGATGCCGAGTTGATCGTGCTGACCTGGCGCCTGTGGGGCGAGCTGGGTATCCGTGACGCGGTCAAACTGGAACTCAACAGCCTGGGCACCAGCGAAGCCCGTGCCCGCTACCGTGCCGCGCTGGTTGAATACCTGACTTCGCGCCTGAGCGAACTGGACGAAGACAGCCAGCGCCGTCTCAAGTCCAACCCGCTGCGTGTTCTCGACACCAAGAACGCTGACACACAGGCCGTTCTGGTTGACGCACCGAAGCTGGTGGACTATCTCGACGAAGAGTCCCGCGTGCACTTCGAGGGCCTCAAGGCGCGTCTCGACGCGGCGGGCATTCCTTACGTCATCAACCCGAAACTGGTTCGCGGGCTTGATTACTACAGCAAGACCGTATTCGAGTGGGTCACCGACAAACTCGGTGCCCAGGGCACTGTCTGTGCCGGTGGGCGTTATGACGGTCTGGTTGAGCAAATGGGCGGCAAACCGACCTCCGGCGTGGGCTTCGCCATGGGCATCGAGCGTCTGATCCTGATGCTGGAAACCCTTGAGCAAATCCCTGAAGAAATCTCGCGCCAGGTCGATGTGTACCTGTGCGCCTTCGGTGAAGCTGCTGAACTGGCCGCACTGGCCTTGAGCGAACGTGTTCGCGATCAGTTGCCGAACCTGCGCCTGCAAGTCAATGCCGGTGCGGGCAGCTTCAAAAGCCAGTTCAAGAAGGCCGACAAGAGCGGCGCGCTGTATGCGCTGATCCTGGGCGACGACGAATTGGCCCGGCAAGTGGTAGGCGTCAAACCCCTGCGTGGCCAGGGTGAACAACAAACTATTGCCTGGGATGCTCTTTCAGAGCACTTGGCCACCTGCGTCGTGCAGGGTTGAAGCTGTAAAAACAGCCGATTTATCGAATAAGGAGTGTTGGGGTGTCGAGTAACGATGATGATCAGCTGGGCGAGTTGAAAGACTGGTGGCAGCGCAACGGCAAACCCCTGGTCACTGGCGGCTTGCTGGCGCTGGTGGTGGTGTTCGGCTGGCAGGCTTGGCACAAATATCAGAGCAATCAGTCGCAGGGTGCGTCGATTCTCTACCAACAACTGCTTGAAACCACATTGACGCCGAGCGGCCAGCCTGATGCCGCGCAAGTCGCTGATCTGGCCAACAAGCTGAAGAACGAATACAGCGGCAGCGCCTACGCGCAATTTGGTGGTCTGTTTGTTGCCAAGGTGGCGGTTGACAGCGGCAAGCTGGATGACGCGGCCAATGAGCTGAAAATCATCGTCGACAAGCCTGCCAATGCCACGTTGGGCGAAGTCGCGCGTCAGCGTCTGGCCCAGGTTCTGGCTGCACAGAACAAGGTTGATGAAGCCTTGAAGCTGCTTGAAGGTGATTCGGACAAAGCATTCCTGGCCAGCCGTGAAGAGCTCAAGGGTGACCTGCTGGTTCAGCAAGGTCGCACTGATGACGCGCGTGCAGCCTACGAAAAAGCCAAGGCGGCGCTCTCGGATGAGGCGGCAGTCGGCGGCTTACAAATCAAGCTCGACGACCTGGCCAAAGGGGATGCGTAACGTGATTCGTTGGAAACATGCAGCATTGCTGGCTCTGGCCATTTTGGCCGCGGGTTGCAGCAGCAACAGCAAAAAAGAACTGCCACCGGCCGCGCTGACCGACTTCAAAGAAGAAGTCGTTTTGCAAAAGCAGTGGAGCCGCTCGATTGGCGACGGCCAGGGCAAAACCTACAACATGCTGGTGCCAGCCGTTGAAGGTAATACCCTGTACGCGGCCGATGTGACCGGTGTCGTGATGGCGCTGGACCGCATGAACGGCGACGTCAAATGGAAAAAGGACCTTGAACTGCCTGTTTCCGGCGCTGTTGGCGCGGGTTACGGTCTGGTCCTGCTGGGTACCTTGCAAGGTGAAGTGGTTGCGCTTGACGCCAGCTCTGGCGAAGAAAAGTGGCGCTCCCGAGTGACCAGCGAAGTCCTGGCTCCGCCTGCCACCAACGGTGACGTGGTGGTGGTTCAAACCCAGGACGACCGCCTGATCGGCCTGGATGCCTCGACCGGCGACCAGCGCTGGACCTACGACAGCACGCCGGGTGTTCTGACCCTGCGGGGTACGGGGGCTCCTGTGGTCACCAACCATTTGGCGGTGGCAGGTCTTTCCACCGGTAAAGTGGTGGCGCTGGACACTCGCAATGGCGTGCCCGTTTGGGAGCAGCGTGTTGCCATCCCGCAAGGCCGTTCCGAACTGGAGCGCATTGTTGACATCGACGGTGGCCTGCTGCTGTCTGGTGGCACGCTGTACGTTGCCAGTTACCAGGGCCGCATGGCGGCACTGGAACTGGAAAGCGGCCGTGTGCTGTGGCAGCGTGATGCTTCCAGCTACGCCGGTGTCGCACAAGGTTTTGGCAGCGTCTACGTCAGCCTGGCGTCCGGCACTGTTGAAGGCGTCGACGAGCGTTCGACCACCGCCCTGTGGAGCAACGATTCCCTGGCCCGCCGTCAGCTGTCGGCACCGGAAGTCTTCTCCAGCTATGTAGCGGTCGGCGACATGGAAGGCTATCTGCACCTGTTGAGCCAGGTTGATGGTCGTTTCGTAGGCCGTACCCGCATTGACAGCGATGGCCTGCGGGCACGTCCGCTGGTGGTCGGTGACATGATTTACGTGTTTGGTAACAGCGGCAAACTGGAAGCCCTGACCATTCGCTAAGGCGTCTATGCTTGAGGCTCTAGGGCCTCGGGCAGCCTTGCTCTGGCAAGGTTTGCGGCACATTTTTGTGCTGTTCCGAACTCTGGCCGCTGCCTTGCAGCGGCTTTTGTATTTTCTGAAATAACGAAGTGGAGAGCCGCATGGTTCCCGTAATCGCCCTGGTGGGCCGACCAAACGTCGGCAAGTCCACCTTGTTCAACCGCCTGACCAGGACACGTGACGCCATCGTCGGCGACTTGTCCGGTCTGACCCGTGATCGCCAATACGGTGAGGCCAAGTGGCAAGGGCGTTCCTACATTCTGGTCGACACCGGCGGTATCTCCGGTGACGAGCACGGTATGGACGAAAAGATGGCCGAGCAGTCACTGCTGGCCATCGAAGAAGCTGATGTGGTGCTGTTCCTGGTAGATGCCAAGGCGGGTTTCACTGCCGCTGACCAGATGATCGGCGAACACCTGCGCAAACGAAACAAGCGTTCCTATGTGGTTGCCAACAAGGTCGACAACATCGACCCGGACATGGCTCGCGCAGAATTCGCACCGTTGGGCATGGGCGACGCGATTCCGATCGCCGGTGCCCACGGCCGCGGTATCTCGCAGTTGCTCGAAGTGGCGTTGTCCTCGTTCCCGCGTGACGAAGACGATGCCGAAGAAGGCGAACCGGAAATCGTTCTTGAAGGCGAGGAAGCCAAGCGCATTCCTGGGCCGGGCGAGAAAGACGGCATCAAGATCGCGATCATCGGTCGTCCGAACGTCGGCAAATCGACACTGGTCAACCGCATGCTCGGTGAAGACCGGGTTATCGTGTACGACCAGCCGGGCACGACCCGTGACAGTATTTACATCCCGTTTGAGCGTAACGACGAGAAGTACACGCTGATCGACACGGCCGGTGTGCGCAAGCGCGGCAAGATCCACGAAGAAGTCGAAAAATTCTCCGTGGTCAAAACCCTGCAAGCGATCAAAGACGCCAACGTGGTGATCTTTGTCATGGACGCGCGCGAAGGCGTGGTGGATCACGACCTGAACCTGTTGGGCTTTGCGCTGGAGGCCGGTCGGGCTCTGGTCATCGCGATCAACAAGTGGGACGGCATGACCCCGAGCGAGCGCGACTACGTCAAGACCGAGCTGCAACGCCGCTTGTTCTTCGTCGACTTTGCCGACATCCACTTCATCTCGGCGCTGCACGGCACGGGCGTGGGTAACCTGTACCAGTCGGTACAGAACTCCTTCAAGTCGGCGGTGACCCGCTGGCCAACGAACCGCCTGACCCAGATCCTTGAAGATGCCGTGGGCGAGCACGCTCCGCCGATGGTCAACAACCGTCGCATCAAGCTGCGTTATGCCCACTTGGGTGGTGCCAACCCGCCGATTATCGTGATTCACGGTAACCAGGTTGAGAAGGTGCCGAAGTCTTATGTCCGTTACCTCGAAAACACCTACCGTCGTGTCTTGAAGCTGGTCGGTACGCCGATCCGCATCGAGTTCAAAGGGGGTGAGAACCCGTACGAGGCGAACAAAAACTCGTTGACCGACCGTCAGGTCAACAAGAAGCGCCGCATGATGTCGCACCACAAGAAAGCCGAGAAAAAACGCAAAGACAAGCGCTGATCGCGCAACCTCCACGCGTAATGAGAAAGGGTCCTGACGGGCCCTTTTTCGTGTCTGGTGTTTGGGCTATCCTCCGTGGGTCCTGTGCCGCAGTCAGTGCCGGGAACTCAACAGGGAACGGCCATGATCACCAGCAAGTTGCCGAACGTCGGCACCACCATCTTCACGCGCATGTCGCAGCTCGCGACTGAAACCGGCGCCCTCAACTTGTCTCAGGGGTTCCCTGACTTTGATGGCCCGCAAGCCTTGCGTGATGCTGTCGGTCAACACATTGCCAGTGGTCACAACCAATACGCCCCGATGACCGGCTTGCCCGCGCTGCGTCAGCAAGTGGCCGCCAAAATAAGTCGCAGCTATGGCGTAACGGTCGATGCGGACGCTGAAGTGACCATCACGCCGGGTGCGACTCAGGCCATTTTCTGTGCCATTCAGGCTGTTATTCACCCTGGTGATGAAGTCATCGTGTTTGACCCCTGTTACGACAGTTACGAGCCTTCCGTAGAGCTGGCCGGTGGCCGTTGCGTTCACGTGCCGCTGGCACTGGATGATTTCTCCATCGACTGGCAAAAACTCAGTGAGGCCATTGGCCCCCGTACGCGCATGATTATCCTCAACAGCCCCCACAACCCGAGCGGGGCGCTGATCAGCCGCGGGGAGCTGGACCAGTTGGCAAAACTGATCGAACACCGTGACATCTACCTCATCAGCGATGAGGTGTACGAACATTTGGTATTCGACGGGGTGCCCCACGTCAGTGTTTTGTCACATCCCGAGTTGTACCATCGCGCATTCGTTGTCAGTTCTTTCGGCAAGACCTACCACGTCACCGGCTGGAAAACCGGGTATGTGGTCGCGCCGCCCGCCCTGACGTCAGAGCTGCGTAAAGTGCACCAATACGTCAGTTTTTGTGGGGTGACGCCGCTGCAATATGCGCTGGCCGATTTTATGGCCGCTTGCCCGCAGCACGTCGAAGAACTGCCTGCTTTTTATCAGGCCAAGCGCGACCTGTTTTGTGATTTGTTAAGCCCATCGCGCTTTACCTTCAAGCCGGTGGCGGGGACTTACTTTCAGTTGGTTGATTACTCCCTTATTCGTCCGGACCTTAATGATGTCGACATGGCCGTGTGGCTGACCCGCGAACATGGCGTGGCGACGATTCCGGTTTCGGTGTTCTACCAGACCCCGCCCGAAGGGCAGCGGCTGGTTCGCCTATGTTTTGCAAAACGCGAGGAGACGCTGCGTGAAGCAGCAGAAAAACTATGCGTGATCTAAGTGGTTTACCCGATTTAACTGTAGCGCTGGTTCAGACCACCCTGGCCTGGCATGACCGTCAGGCCAATTTCGATCATTTCGACGACCTGCTGCAGCAGGCCGCGGGCGCGGACCTGGTGGTACTGCCTGAAATGTTCACCACCGGTTTCAGCATGGACTCCAAAGCCCTGGCTGAAGCAGAAAATGGCCCGACCACCACGTGGTTGCGCGAGCAAGCCAAAAAACTCGATGCCGTTGTGACAGGCAGCATCATCATTGAAGCGGCGGATGGCAGCCATCGTAATCGGCTGCTGTGGGCCCGCCCGGACGGTGTCGTGCTGCACTACGACAAACGTCACTTGTTCCGTATGGCAGGCGAGCACGAACACTTCACCCCCGGTGAACGTCAGGTTCAGTTCGAAGTGAAGGGCTGGCGCATCAGGCCATTGATCTGTTACGACCTGCGCTTCCCGGTCTGGAGTTGCGATCCCCATGACACCGATTTGTTGCTTTACACCGCCAACTGGCCGGGGGCGCGGCGTCTGCACTGGAATCGCCTGCTGCCTGCCCGGGCCATTGAAAACCTGTGTTATGTCGCCGCCGTAAACCGGGTCGGAGCCGATGGCAAGGGACTGGTGTACACGGGTGACAGCCATATTCTCGATTTTCAGGGCGAGTCACTGCTCAGCGCAGGTGAGGCGGATGGCGTGTTCCAGGTCAGCTTGAACGCCGGTGAACTGGCCGCCTACCGTGAGCGTTTTCCGGCGGATCTGGATGCCGATGCGTTCGAGCTGAAAGTCTGATGGCGCACCGTCCAGCCGGGCGGTGAGGGCGTTCAGGGTGTAGCGCGCAAAAAAAGCCCCCATGGCCTTCACCATGGGGGCTTTTGTGTCGCTGGCCTGCGTTAAGCGGCTTTTGCTTCGGCTTCGCTCAGGGCACGGTTCAGTGCGCTGAACAGGGCTTTGAAGCTGGCGGTGGTGATGTTTTCATCGATGCCGACGCCATGCACGGCGCGCTCGCCGTTGACCCGCAATTCAATGTAGGCCGCCGCTTTGGCGTGGGTGCCCGCACCGATGGCATGCTCGTTGTAATCCATGATCTCGGCCTTGACCGGCAAGCCTGCTACCAGTGCCTCCAAAGCGCCATTGCCTTTACCGCTCCAGCGCAGGTTGGTTTCGCCCGCGCCCTTGGCAGACACCTCGACGTCGACAGCACTGTGGCCGTTCTCTTCTTGCAAGCGATGGCTCACCAGCGCGTAAGGCGTGTTGGCTTGCAGGTATTCGCTGTGCAACAGGCTGTGGATCTGCTGGGCCGTCATCTCAAGGCCCAGACGGTCGGTTTCACGTTGCACCACCTGACTGAACTCGATCTGCATGCGGCGCGGCAAGCTGATGCCGTATTCCTGCTCGAGCAAGTAGGCAATGCCGCCTTTGCCGGACTGGCTGTTCACGCGAATCACGGCTTCGTAGCTGCGACCGATGTCTGCCGGGTCGATTGGCAAGTACGGTACTTCCCACAACGCGTCTGGCTTCTGCTGAGCGAAGCCTTTGCGGATGGCATCCTGGTGCGAGCCGGAGAAGGCGGTATGCACCAGGTCGCCCACATACGGGTGGCGCGGGTGAACCGGAATCTGGTTGCACTCTTCGACGACTTTGCGCACGCCGTCGATGTCCGAGAAGTCCAGTTGCGGGTCCAGGCCCTGGGTGTACATGTTCAATGCCACGGTTACCAGATCGACGTTACCGGTGCGCTCGCCGTTGCCGAACAGGCAGCCTTCGACACGGTCGGCGCCCGCCATCAGGCCGAGTTCGGTGGCCGCCACACCGGTGCCACGGTCGTTGTGGGTGTGCAGGCTGATGATCACGCTGTCACGACGGTTGATATGGCGACCGAACCACTCGATCTGGTCGGCGTAAATGTTCGGCGTGGCGCACTCAACCGTGGCAGGCAGGTTGAGGATCATCTTGTGCTCAGGGGTCGGGTTCCAGACCTCAATCACGGCATCACACACTTCTTTGGCAAATTCCAGCTCAGTGGCGCTGAACGTCTCGGGCGAGTACTCGAATGTCCACTGGGTTTCGGGCTGTTGCGACGCGTATTTGACGAACAGCTTGGCCGCACTGACGGCGATTTCCTTGATGCCGTCCTTGTCCTGGTTGAACACGATGCGGCGGAAGGCCGGGCAGGTCGCGTTGTACAAGTGAACGATGGCTTTTTTGGCACCGCGAAGCGACTCGAACGTGCGGGCGATCAAATCTTCGCGGCCCTGGGTCAAGACCTGAATGGTCGTGTCATCCGGGATATGGCCGTCTTCAATCAGGGTGCGCACAAAGTCGAAATCGGTTTGCGAAGCGGCCGGGAACGACGCCTCAATCTCCTTCACACCCACGCTCACCAGCGTCTTCCAGAAGCGCAGCTTCTTCGCCGCATCCATCGGTTCGATCAGCGACTGGTTGCCGTCGCGCAGATCGGAGCTGCACCAGATAGGTGCTTGAGTGATGGTTTTCGACGGCCAGGTCCGGTCAGGCAAATCAATGACGGGGAACGGGCGGTACTTGGAAGACGGGTTTTTGAGCATGGTCATCAGGCAATCCTTATTGTACGAGCCGAAAAAAGGCGGCTAACCGGAGATACAAAGCAGAGGGGCGAGGCACCGCAATCAGCTTTGCAGTCGTGCGCTGACGAGGCAAAGGCTGCGATGTTGACGTTGCAGAATGAGGGTGTGAGAGGTTTTCATGGCCTCAACCCTAACCATTGGCAGTAAGGATGGCAAGCGGCCAAAAAACTTTGAGAGGAATGCTCGTAAATGAATGGTTTTCGAAGGTAAATAGCGCAATTGTCTTTTATTGTTGCTTTAGATTGCGCTTCAAGGAGTACTGCCAGCGTTTTGTGCTCTGCGCGCTCGGTGCAAATGTTACGGCTGGAAAGCGCCAATGAAAATCGCCGGGTCGACGCGCGCATCATTCAGGCTGACATTCCAATGCATGTGCGGTCCGGTAGCGCGGCCGGTTGATCCGACCCTGCCCACCACATCGCCCCGTGCCAGTTGCTGCCCGACCTGGGTGTCAATCTTCGACATGTGACAAAACATGCTGATGAACCCTTGGCCGTGGTCAACAAACACCGTATTGCCGTTGAAGAAATAATTGCCGATCAAAATCACCTTGCCTGCTGCGGGCGTTTTGATTGGCGTACCTGCGGGCACGGCAAAATCCAGACCGGCATGCGGGTTACGCTCTTCGCCATTGAAGAAGCGCCGCACCCCAAACTTGCTCGACAGCGGTCCATTGACCGGTTTGTCGAGCAACAGGTTGCTCGGCGTCGTGGGGCTGAACGTGCGGTAGGCCTTGATCTGAATGGCCAGCTCGTTGTCGATGCGTTTGAGGTCAGCGGGGTTCGGATTGACCTGACGCTGGTTTTTCAGGGTGATGCGCTGTTCGGGGTATTTTTTGTGACCAACCGTGAAATTCAGGTCACGGCCGCCTGCGCTGATGGATTGAGTGCCGGGTTTGACCGTTAACGGAATACCGACGATGGCACGCCAGGTGTCCTGTTCCTTGACCACCAGCACCGGTTTGCCCTGGTAGGTGGCCTTGGGCGCTTGCGCGCCGCTGCCCAGTTCAATCACGGCCACACCGCCCGGCACCGGTTTGTTGAGCAGGCGGGTGATGTAACTGTCAGCCGCGTTCGCGTTGACGGTCAGGCATAGCAACAAAAGAGCAGAGGCGAAACGCAGCATCGATCAATCCAGTAATGAAAGGGTGACAGGCGTGAGGTGGTTGTCCTCGACGCGCACATGGAGTTCGCCTTCACCCAGCTTGGCTTTCAGGCGTTGGCCGTTGTGGGTTTGTCCGGCGCTGCGAATGGCGTTGCCGCGTTCGTCGAGCAGGATGCTGTACCCGCGTCCCAGGGTGGCCAGCGGGCTGACCACGTGCAGCGTTTGCATCTGGCTTTGCAACTGCAGTCGACGGGCCTTGAGGCCTTCGCGCATCGCGCGCGGCAAGCGCTCGGCCAGACTGTCGAGGCGCTGGCGCAGCAGAGCCAGTTGACGCCCGGGGTGTTGACCGGCCAAGCGCGTTTCCAGGCGAATCAGGCGCTCTCGACGGGTATTGAGGCTGCGTTCAAAGGCGCGGCGCATGCGCATGTCCAGGTCATCCAGGCGCTGCGCTTGCTGGCGCAGACGCTCGCCGGGGTGACGCAAGCGACGCGCGAGCCCGTCAAGGCGCAGGCGCTCACGCATCAAACGGTCACGTATACGCATCACCAGGCGTCTGTGCAGGCTTTCAATGCGGTGTTGCAAGTCGCTGGAATCCGGGGCCAGCAACTCGGCGGCGGCAGACGGCGTAGGCGCTCGCACATCGGCCACGAAGTCACTGATCGAGACATCGGTCTCGTGACCGACAGCGCTCACGATCGGGGTGACGCAGGCATCGATGGCGCGGGCGACGGCCTCTTCGTTGAAGCACCACAAGTCCTCCAGCGAACCCCCGCCACGGGCCAGAATCAGCGCATCAAAGCCACGTGCATCGGCAATTTTCAACGCACGCACGATTTGCGCAGTGGCTTCGCGCCCCTGAACGGCGGTAGGAATCAGGGTCAACTCGACCTGAGGTGCGCGTCGGCGAAATACGCTGATGATGTCGCGTATCACGGCGCCGGTGGGCGAACTGATAATTGCGATGCGCTGCGGGTGGGCGGGCAGCGCGACCTTGCGTTCAGCGCTGAACAGGCCTTCGGCGCTGAGCTTTTCTTTCAGCGCATCAAAGGCCAGCCGTAGCGCGCCGTCACCCGCAGGCTCAACGGTATCGAGGATCAGTTGGTAATCGCCCCGGCCTTCGAATAACGACACCTTGCCGCGCACCTTGACCGCCAGGCCATCTTTCAAGGCTTGGCGTACGCGGGCAGCGTTGTTGCGAAACAGCGCGCACCGCACCTGGGCGCCGCTGTCCTTGAGGGTGAAATACACGTGGCCGGACGCCGGGCGAGCGAGGTTGGAGATTTCGCCTTCGACCCAGATGTTGCTGAACACGTCTTCGAGCAACACTCGGGCACGGCCGTTTAGCTGGCTGACGGTCAGGACTTCGCGGTCCAGATTGAGTCTTGCAAAGGGGTCTTTAATCATGTCGGCCATCATAAGGGCGGATTGTTATCACTGCACGTATCTGGTTACAGTCCGCGCACTAAAAACAAGGAAGTTGTCCCATGGATCTGCCTTACACCGGGAGCGAGTGGTTGTTGTTGGAGCTGGCCATCGCGCTGGCGTACATCGTATTTGGCGTGGCCGGGTTCGGCACCGCGTTGGTGGCGGGCCCGCTGTTGATCCTGTGCCTGCCGTTATCGAAAATCATCCCGTTGCTGGTGCTGCTCGATTTTGTGGCGGCATTCGGGAACTGGTTGCCCGCGCGTCGCGACGTGGCACGCGCCGAGCTCTTACGCTTGCTGCCCTGCATGGCGCTGGGTTGCCTGGTCGGTGTGGTGTTTCTGCTGAACCTCAAATCAGATGTGTTGCTGCTGATGATGGGGATTTTCATCAGCGCCTATGCGATCTACAGCCTGGCCGTGAAGGCGCGGCCAAGGCAGGTGGCGGCCGGTTGGGCGATTCCGACCGGCACGGTGGGCGGGTTGTTTGGTGCATTGTTTGGCAGTGGCGGCTTTTTGTATGCGCTGTACCTCAATGCACGCTTGCCCAAAGAGGCGGCGCGGGCCACGCAAAGTGCGTTGATCAGTTGCAGCACGGTGGTGCGCTTGATCTTGTTTGTGATGGCCGGGGTGTACGCCGATGGCGCGCTGCTGCTATTGGCCGTCTGTCTGTTACCGGCAATGGCACTCGGGTTATGGACGGGACGCCGATTGACGCGCAAATTGTCCCGCGAGGCCTTTGTGCGACTGGTGACATGGCTGGTGCTGGCCAGCGGCATTGCCCTGATCGTGCGCTACTTGAGCGCTTGACCTCGGGGGATCAGGCTTTAAGCTGCGCCCCCTGAAACCCTTGCAGTCTGCGCCAGCGTTTACACCTTTGGCTTTGTTCTCTTTTTATACGTGTCGTTTTTCATGAATTCGCAAAGCATCATCGTCCCCAAAATCTCCACCTTGCCGGTTCATGAGCCGCGCGCCCGCGCCATCGTGCGCTGGTTGGTGCGCAAAAATATCATTGAAGAAGCCCTGACCACCTGCGGTCGCACCGGCAACGGCATGGCCCATGCCATCGCGCCAGGCGCTGCCGAGGTCGTGCTGCACCCCGAGGCGCTGCCGTTCGGTGAACCGGTCAATGGTCTGGAAATCATTACCAAGCGCTGCATCTACACCCCGGCCAAAGGGTTTCTTGAAGAGGCCGGATGCGCCGAGTGTCGCAAGGAAGTCGGTGAGGCCCTGTTCGAAAGCCTTGAAGACTGGATGCCGGGGCGCACCGACAACTTCACGTGCCCGTTGTGCGGCCATGAAGATGACATCAATGGTTTCCTGTTCCTGCAGCCCTGTGCGTTCTCCAATCTGGGGTTCATCTTCAATAATTGGGCCGAGGCGGGTTTCAAACAGAGCTTCCTGGACGAGTTTGCCGACTGGCTGGATCAACCCGTGGCGTGGGTGAGGGTGGAGCTTTAACGCGTGCGCCAGCGCCGGGGCATTTTTTCTGCCTTGAGAGTCAGCAAATCATTGACCCTTAGCGCAAAACTCTCTAAAGGTTTCCGTTGAGCCGCACAGGTGTTTTAAGTACAATGGCGCGCTTCCATTTTCCCGCTCGGGAGCCCCAGCGATGCTGCGTATCAGCCAAGAAGCACTCACTTTCGATGACATCCTTCTCGTCCCCGGTTATTCCGAGGTTCTCCCGAACGAAGTCAGCCTCAAGACTCGTTTGACCCGTGGCATTGAACTGAATATTCCGCTGGTTTCCGCCGCAATGGACACCGTAACTGAAGCCCGTCTGGCAATCGCCATGGCTCAGGAAGGCGGTATCGGTATCATCCACAAGAACATGACCATCGAGCAGCAAGCTCACGAAGTCCGCAAGGTCAAGCGTTTCGAAGCCGGTGTGGTCAAAGAGCCCATCACGATCGAAGCGGATGCCACCGTCCGTGAACTGCTCGAACTGACCCGCCAGCACAACATCTCCGGCGTTCCGGTCCTGCAAAATGGCGACCTGGTCGGCATCGTGACTTCCCGTGACGTGCGCTTTGAAAACCGTCTGGAAGCCTCCGTACGCGATGTGATGACGCCCAAAGAGCGTCTGGTCACCGTCAAGGAAGGCGCCGACAAAGAAGAAGCCCGCGAGCTGTTGCACAAACACCGCATCGAGCGCGTTCTGATCGTTGACGACAAATTTGCCCTCAAAGGCATGATGACCGTCAACGACATCGAAAAAGCCAAGGCCTACCCGTTGGCCAGCAAGGACGACCAGGGTCGTCTGCGCGTGGGCGCTGCGGTCGGCACCGGCAAAGACACCGCTGATCGCGTTGCAGCCCTGGTTGCTGCCGGCGTTGACGTTGTCGTAGTCGACACCGCGCATGGTCACTCCAAAGGCGTGATCGACCGCGTGCGTTGGGTCAAGCAGAACTTCCCTGACGTGCAAGTCATTGGCGGCAACATTGCCACCGGCGCAGCGGCACTGGCGCTGGCTGAAGCGGGCGCGGACGCCGTCAAGGTCGGTATCGGCCCTGGCTCGATCTGCACCACCCGTATCGTGGCCGGTGTGGGCGTTCCGCAAATCAGCGCGATTGCCAATGTGGCCGCTGCCCTTGAAGGCACTGGCGTTCCCCTGATCGCTGACGGCGGCATCCGTTTCTCCGGTGACCTGTCCAAGGCCATCGTGGCCGGTGCGTCCTGCGTGATGATGGGGTCGATGTTTGCCGGTACTGAAGAAGCACCGGGCGAAATCGAGCTGTTCCAGGGCCGTTCCTACAAGGCCTATCGCGGCATGGGTTCGCTGGGGGCGATGTCGCAGTCCCAGGGTTCCTCCGACCGTTACTTCCAGGACTCCTCCGCGGGTGCCGAGAAGCTGGTGCCCGAAGGCATCGAAGGTCGCGTGCCGTACAAAGGCTCGCTGACAGCGATCATTCACCAACTGATGGGCGGTCTGCGTTCTTCGATGGGTTACACCGGCAGCGCCGACATCGAACAAATGCGTACCCAGCCAGAGTTCGTGCGTATCACCGGTGCCGGCATGGCTGAATCTCACGTCCACGACGTGCAGATCACCAAGGAAGCGCCAAACTATCGCGTAGGTTGATAGTAATCGCACCCAGGCCAATGCCGGGTGCGATGCGAATTAAGTAACCGGGGCTGTTTGATTCAGCCCCGTGTCGTTTCTGAAATTAATCGAGATTTTGTCATGGCCCTCGACATTCACGCTCACCGCATCCTGATCCTGGACTTCGGTTCCCAGTACACCCAGCTGATCGCCCGCCGCGTGCGCGAGATCGGTGTCTACTGCGAACTGCACCCGTTCGACATGGACGACGCCGCGATCCGCGAATTCGCCCCTAAAGGCATCATCCTGGCAGGCGGCCCGGAGTCGGTTCACGAAGCCAACAGCCCGCGCGCGCCACAGGCCGTTTTCGATCTGGGCGTACCGGTCTTTGGCATTTGCTACGGCATGCAGACCATGGCCGAGCAACTGGGCGGCAAGGTTGAAGGTTCCGAGCTGCGTGAGTTCGGTTATGCCCGCGTAGACGTTGTCGGCAAAAGCCGCCTGCTCGACGGCATCGAAGACCATATCGACTCCGACGGCCTGTTCGGCCTGGACGTCTGGATGAGCCACGGTGACAAAGTCACCAAAATGCCGTCTGACTTCCACATTCTGGCCAGCACCCCGAGCTGCCCGATTGCCGGTATGTTCAACGACGAACGCGGCTACTACGGCGTTCAGTTCCACCCGGAAGTGACCCACACCAAACAGGGCGGCCGTATCCTGTCGCGCTTCATCCTCGACATCTGCGGCTGTGAAGCCCTGTGGACGCCGTCCAAGATCGCTGAAGACGCAATCGCCAACATCCGCGCCCAGGTCGGCACCGACAACGTGTTGCTCGGTCTGTCGGGCGGCGTGGACTCCTCGGTCGTGGCGGCCCTGCTGCACAAGGCCATTGGCGACCAGCTGACTTGCGTGTTCGTCGACAACGGCCTGCTGCGCCTGCACGAAGGCGAGCAAGTGATGGCCATGTTCGCCGAGAACATGGGCGTCAAAGTGATTCGCGCCAACGCTGAGGACCAGTTCCTCAACAACCTGGCGGGCGAATCCGACCCTGAGAAAAAGCGCAAGATCATCGGCCGTACCTTCATCGACGTGTTCGATGCCGAATCCTGCAAGCTGGACAACATCAAGTACCTGGCCCAAGGCACCATCTACCCGGACGTGATCGAATCGGCTGGCGCCAAAAGCGGCAAGGCGCACGTCATCAAGTCGCACCACAACGTGGGCGGCCTGCCGGAAGAAATGAACCTCAAGCTGGTTGAACCGCTGCGCGAGCTGTTCAAGGACGAAGTTCGTCGTCTGGGTCTGGAACTGGGCCTGCCGTACGACATGGTCTACCGTCACCCGTTCCCGGGCCCGGGCCTGGGCGTGCGCATTCTGGGTGAAGTGAAAAAGGAATACGCCGACATCCTGCGTCGTGCTGACCACATCTTCATCGAAGAACTGCGCAAGGCCGACTGGTATCACAAAGTCAGCCAAGCGTTCGTGGTGTTCCAACCGGTGAAATCGGTGGGTGTGGTCGGTGACGGCCGTCGTTACGCCTGGGTTGTTGCCCTGCGTGCCGTAGAAACCATCGACTTCATGACTGCGCGTTGGGCACACCTGCCTTACGAACTGCTGGAAACCGTAAGCGGTCGCATCATCAACGAAATCGAAGGCATCTCCCGCGTTACCTACGACGTGTCGAGCAAGCCGCCGGCAACGATTGAGTGGGAATAAGCCTGGCCGGTTAACCGGTTCAATGTGAAAAAGGCGGTCAACACTCAGTGTTGACCGCCTTTTTTGTTTCTGCGCTTTGTCACCGTGCGGCTAAGCGGGGTGGCGGTTACTGACGAGCGCAAGGCTGCGCGTAACCCGTGAGCCTAGCGCCGTGCCACATCGGAAAAGTAAAACTTGTCCAGCGTGTGCCGCGACTCGGTGTACTCAAACTGCCGTCCGTCCTGCAAAAACGTTTGGTTGCTGACCACGATCACATGGCTTTGGCCGTCCATGTCCAGGTGTTGCTGATCGTCCTGGTTGCGCGGCACGGCTTCGATAGTGCGCTGGGCGTAGCTGATTTGCAGCTTCAGGTGCTGTTCGATGTAGGCATAAATCGAGTGCTGGGCGATGCCTTCGTCCAACCCCGGGATCAGGTCGGTCACGAAGTGGTTGATGTCCAGAATTACGCGTTTGCCATCGATGCGCCTGACCCGTTTGATGCGGGTGATCGAACTGCCAGCCTCGGCATCAATGTGCGCGTGCAGCGCGCCTTCAAGGGCAATCTGGCTGAATTCGACCACGTCGGTGCTGACGTTTTCACCCAGCCGCGGCCAGGTTTCTTGAAAACTGACGATGCCGCCCAGTTGAAACTCAATCGGGCGGGTGGACAGTACAAACGTCCCTTTGCCATGCACCTTGTGCGCAAAACCGCGTTCCTGCAGTTGCTCAATCGCTTTGCGCACCGTGCCGCGGCTGGCCTCGTAGGTGGCCATCAATTCAGCTTCCGAGGGCAGGCGGGCGCCGTGTTGCAGGCGCTCGCTGGTGATGCTGGCAAGCAGATCGCTGTAGATCTGGTTGTATTTGGTCATGGCGATGGCTCGATGCCGATGGGTGCTCTGGGCCCGAACCTTAAGTGCAGGGTTCAGGTAGCGCAAGTCCCATAAAAGATTGGGAGCCATCACACGCAGTCTTCAGATTTGTCTTTCAGTCCCGGTCCTGTGCTGGCGAGCGAAACATACAATACTTTAACTCGTCTGTACCAGTTGTTGATTTAACTGGTACAGACGAGTATTTTTCGTTTCAGCGTGCTGCCTCAACGACGCCCCATAACAATAATTCCAGGCAGGAGATCCGGCATGAGCCACGATTACTCTTCCATCGCCAGCGAGCTGATCACCAGCCTCGGTGGTGCCGAGAACATCCAACAGGCCGCGCATTGCGTCACGCGTTTGCGCCTGGCCCTCAAAGATGCAAACCGGGTCGACAGCGCGACCCTCAATCAGATCGATCTGGTCAAAGGTTCCTTTTTCAACGGCGGGCTGTTTCAGGTGGTGATCGGCCCCGGCGATGTCGAGAAGGTCTACGCCGCCTTGCGCGAGCAAACCGGGTTGGCGGCCTCGACGCTCGCAGACGTCAAACAGATGGGCGCCGACAAGGGCAATGGCTTGCAGCGCCTGGTGCGGGTGTTTTCGGATGTGTTCATGCCGATTCTGCCGGCGCTCATCATTGCGGGCCTGTTGATGGGCATTAACAACCTGATCGGCGCCAAAGGCATGTTCATTGCCGACAAAACCCTGCTCGACGCTTATCCCTCGCTGGACGGGCTGTGGAGCCTGATCAACCTGATGGCCAATACCTCGTTTGTGTTCCTGCCCGCGCTGGTCGGCTGGTCAGCGGCCAAGCGCTTTGGCGGCAGTGAAATCCTCGGCATCGTGCTGGGCCTGATGCTGGTGCACCCCGACCTGCTCAATGCCTGGAACTACGGCAAGGCGGTGGCGGGGCTGGAGGGCCAGAGCCTGCCGTACTTCGACATCTTTGGCGTGTTCCAGATTGAAAAAGTCGGCTATCAGGGGCAAATCCTGCCGATTCTGCTGGCTGCCTACGTGATGAGCGTGATCGAGAAATGGCTGCGCGCGCGGGTGCCCAATGCCATTCAACTGCTGGTGGTGCCCATTACCACGATTGTCATCACCGGGGTGCTGGCGCTGGCCGTGATTGGCCCGGTCACCCGGCATCTGGGGATTCTGATTACCCAGGGCCTGGTGATGCTGTTTGACCTGGCGCCGGTGATCGGCGGGCTGATCTTTGGTGTGCTGTATGCGCCGATGGTGATTACCGGCATGCACCACATGTTCCTCGCGGTCGATTTGCAGTTGATCTCCACGCAGGGCGGCACCTTTATCTGGCCGATGATTGTGATGTCCAACCTGGCCCAAGGCAGTGCCGCGCTCGGGGTGTTCTACATGAGCCGCAACCTGCGCGAGCGCAGCATGGCGTCAACCTCGGCAATTTCCGCCTATTTCGGCATCACCGAACCGGCGATGTTCGGCATCAACCTGCGTTACAAATTCCCGTTTTATGCGGCGCTCACCGGGTCGGCACTGGGCAGTATTTTCCTGTCGCTCAATCAGGTGCAGGCCTCGGCGATCGGTGTCGGCGGGTTGCCCGGTTTTATCTCGATCATCCCCGAGCACATCCCGATGTTCGTCATCGGGATGCTGGTGGCCATCGTCGTGCCGTTTGCCCTGACGTGTGTGCTGAGCATGAAAATCATCCGCCCCGGTTACCGGGTGGCCTGAACCCTCACTTGAGGGGCGGCGGCAGGCTGCCACTCCTGAAAGGCGCAACCGCGATAACCCAAGGCAATACAAGGAACTTCCCCCCATGCACGATTGGCAGCGTTCGGTGATCTATCAGGTCTACCCCAAGAGTTTTCATAGTCATGCCGGCAACGCGACTGGCGATTTGCTGGGGGTGGTCGACAAGCTCGACTACCTGCAATGGCTGGGGGTGGATTACCTGTGGTTGACGCCGTTTCTGCGCTCGCCCCAGCGCGACAACGGCTACGACATCAGCGACTACTACGCCATTGACCCGAGCTACGGCAGCATGGCCGATTGCGAACTGCTGATTCTCGAAGCCCGTGCCAGGGGCATCAAGCTGATGCTCGACATTGTGGTCAACCACACCTCCATCGAGCACCCCTGGTTCCAGCAGGCCCGCAGCAGCCTCGATAACCCGTACCGAGACTTTTACATCTGGCGCGACCAGCCAAACAACTGGCATTCCAAGTTTGGCGGGTCGGCGTGGGAGTACGAGGCGCAAACCGGCCAGTACTACCTGCACCTGTTTGACCACACCCAGGCCGACCTCAATTGGGACAACCCCAAGGTCCGCGCCGAGGTTTACACGTTGATGCGTTTCTGGCGCGACAAAGGCGTGGGCGGTTTCCGTCTGGATGTCATCAACCTGATCTCCAAGCCCGCGGACTTTGCCCAGGATGACAGTGACGGGCGCCGTTTTTACACCGATGGCCCGCGGGTGCATGAGTACCTGCAAGAGATGCACCGCGAAGTCTTCGCCGGGCATGACTTGCTCAGTGTCGGAGAGATGTCCTCGACCTCCCTTGAACACTGCATCCGTTATTCCGACCCGCAGCGCCGCGAGCTGTCGATGACCTTCAATTTTCATCACTTGAAGGTGGACTACCCGAACCAGCAAAAGTGGGTGCGCGCCGACGTCGACTTCCTCGCGCTCAAACGCATCCTCAGCGAGTGGCAGCAGGGCATGCAGGCCGGGGGCGGCTGGAATGCGCTGTTCTGGTGTAACCACGATCAACCGCGCGCCGTTTCGCGCTTTGGCGATGACGGCGAACACCGCGTGCTGTCGGCCAAAATGCTGGCCACCGCCCTGCATGGCCTGCAAGGCACACCCTTTATCTATCAGGGGGAAGAGCTCGGCATGACTAACCCCGGCTTCGAGCACATCGAGCAGTACCGCGACGTCGAAACCCTGAACATCTACCGCCTCAAGCGCGACGCAGGCGAACCCCATGCCGGGTGCATGGCCGCGATCATGCAAAAGTCGCGGGACAACGGCCGTACGCCGATGCAATGGAACCACCAGCCGAATGCAGGTTTCAGCACCGCGAAACCCTGGATAGACCTGCCGGACAACGCCACTCGCATCACCGTCGAAGACCAGCGCCACGACCCGTCGTCGGTGCTGCACCACTACCGCCGCCTGATCGCCTTGCGCCGTGCCGAGCCGTTACTGCAACACGGCGAATACCGCCCGTTGCTGCTGGACCACCCACGTGTCTGGGCCTACCTGCGTCAGGGCGATAACGAGCGATTGCTGGTGCTCAACAACTTTTACGGCACGCCCTGCGATGTCGAATTGCCCGCTGAGGTCATCGACCCACACCGGCAACAGCGTGTGCTCATCAGTAACTACGACGACTGCCCGCAGCGAACGCGGCGCATCACGTTACGGCCCTACGAATCGTTCGCCTTGCACGTGCAGGACTGACGCGGGCTAACCCCTGCCAGCGGTTTAGCCGTTGTGATTTACCCATAACAATAAGAAAGGTCATCTTTTATGAACACACCACTCAACCGCTGCGTGCTTACCGCATCGTTATGCCTGCTGGCACCGCTCCCGGCGCAGGCGCTGGAATTCTCGGGTTACCTGCGCAGCGGCGTCGGCAACTCGCTCAACGGGGGCAAACAATCGTGTTTCAAACTGCCCGGCGCTGAAACCAAATACCGGCTGGGTAACGAGTGCGAGCAGTACGCGGAGCTGGAACTTCGCCAGGACATCCTGACCCTGGATGACGGCTCGGTGCTCAGCGTCGACGGCATGGCCTCGTTTTACAACCAGTACAACCACCAGCTCACCTTTCAAGGGGAGAACGGTTCGGTGCGCATGCCCCAGCTGTACGCGCAATGGTCGAACCTGCCGCGTCTCAATGGCGGTTCGCTGTGGGCCGGGCGTCGCTACTACAAACGCAATGACATCCACATCTCCGACTTTTACTACTGGAACCAGAGCGCCACGGGCGGCGGCATCGAAGATGTGCTGATCGGCGGGTTGAAATACAGCTATGCGTTTTCGCGCAAAGACAGCCTTTATCAGGAGCAGGCTGTCACCCGTCACGACGTCAACGTTGCCGGGTTCAAGACCAACCCCGGAGGCGAGCTGGAGTTCGGTGTGAGCTACCTCGAAAAACCCCGGCGCACCGATGCCCACAGTGGCTGGGCGATCACGGCGCAGCACGTGCAAAACGCCTTTTTGGGGGGGCGCAACACCGTTGCCCTGCAATACGGCGAGGGTCCAGGGACGGGGCTTGGCTACACCGGCAACACTCGGCTGGACAACAGCAGTAAACGGTATCGGCTGGTGGAGTTTTTTGACTGGCAAGTGACGCCGCGCTTCGGCGGTCAGGTCGAGGCGGTCTATCAAAAAGACGTTCGCCCCCAGGGTGGCAATCAAGAGTGGCTGTCGCTGGGTGTGCGCCCGGCGTACGCGATCAGTCAACAGTTCAAGCTGGTCACCGAGCTTGGCCACGATCAGGTCAAGGCCGCCGACGGCACCCGCACCTTGAGCAAATTTACCTTTGCGCCCACCTGGTCGCCCAAGGGGCCCGGCTTTTGGGAGCGCCCCGAAATTCGCCTGTATTACACCTATGCCCGCTGGAACAAAGCCGCACAGCTGGCCGCCAATCGATTGGACGCCGGGTCGGCGTTATCTGATAGCGGCGCGTTTGGCAGGGCGCGGCACGGTTCAAATATGGGATTGCAGGTCGAGTACTGGTGGAAATAAGCGACGCTGGCGAGGCGCGCACGCCCTCGGCATTCAAACTCTCTATTGCAGGTGAAGTCATGGTCACACCCTCACAACTGGAACTGCTGGCGCCCCTGTCAGGCGTAGTGCTGGCGCTCGACGATGTCCCTGATCCGGTGTTCTCCAGTCGCCTGATGGGCGATGGTGTGTGCATCGACCCGACGTCACAGATGTTATGCGCCCCGCTGGCCGGGGTGGTCAGCAACCTGCAACACACGGGGCATGCCCTGAGCATCACCCATGACAGCGGTGTGCAGGTGCTGCTGCACATTGGGCTGGACACGGTGAACCTTCAGGGCAAAGGTTTTATCGCGCAGGTTGAGGAAGGCCAGCGGGTTGAGGCCGGGCAGCCGCTGATTGAGTTCGATGCCGACTACCTGGCGCTGCATGCCCGCAGTTTGCTGACGCTGATGCTGGTGATCAGCGGTGAGGGTTTTCAGGCGCTGGCGCACGGCAAGGCGCACATCCAGACCGGGCAGCCTCTTTTGCACGTGCAAGTGCACGCGGGTAAAGGCGATGGGGCAACCGGTCATGAAGACAGCCCGGTGTTGCATTCGCAGGCCGTGTTGCTGCCCAACCCCAATGGCCTGCATGCGCGACCGGCCGGGGTGTTGGCCCAGGCGGCGAAAGGCTTTGCGGCACGTGTTCAACTGCATCGCCAGCACGACAGCGCCAACGCCAAGTCGCTGGTGGCGATCATGGCGTTGCAAACCGCGTATGCAGACAGCGTTTACCTCAGTGCGGCGGGGCCGGATGCCGAGGCGGCCCTGCGCGAGTTGTCCGAGCTGCTGAGCCAAGGCTGTGGCGAAGAGGTTGAGCACGTGGTGTTGGCCCCAGATCCCGACCCTGTCGCCCATGACGAGGTGTCGGATGGGCTGCGCGGCGTGTGCGCCTCCACCGGTTCGGCGTTCGGGTACGTGGTGCAGGTGGCGCAGAGCGCGCTGGAGGTGGACGAACATGCCTGCGAAGCGCAACGCGAACACGCCGCGCTGCAACACGCGTTGGCCCGGGCGGCCGATGAGTTGCAGGGGCTGCGCGATAACGCATCCAACCCGGCGCAGCGCGACATCTTTCGGGCGCATCAGCAGCTGTTGCAAGACCCGAGCTTGCTGGAGCATGCCGCCGAGCTGATCAACGCGGGCAAAAGTGCAGCCTTTGCCTGGCGCAATGCGACCGAAGCCACCTCGGCGTTGTTCAAGGGCCTGGGCAGTCCGTTACTGGCTGAGCGGGCGCTGGATCTGGAAGACGTGGGGCTGCGCGTGCTCAAACGGATTCTCGGCGTGGATGACCGTGCGCTGGCGTTGCCCGATCAGGCGATATTGGTGGCAGAACAACTGACGCCCTCGCAAACGGCCGGGCTCGACACCCGCAAAGTCGTGGGGTTTGTCACCGTGGGCGGCGGCGCCACCAGCCATGTCGCCATTCTGGCCCGTGCCTTGGGCATCCCGGCATTGTGCGGGGTGTCACCTCAGGTGCGGGCGCTGGCCAGTGGCCTGCCGGTATTGCTGGACGCCGATGCGGGTCAGTTGCACGTGCAGCCTGATGTGGGGCAGGTGGAGCGACTGGGTGCGCAGCGCGCGTTGCGTGAGGACCGTCAACAACGGGATTTACAGCTCGCGTCGTTGGCGGCCTGCACCCTGGACGGGCACCCGGTGGACATCACCGCCAATATTGCCTCGCGCGCGGAGGCTGAACACGCGATGACCTTGGGCGCCCACGGCGTCGGGTTGCTGCGCTCGGAGTTTTTGTATCTGGATCGCAGCCGCGCCCCTTCCCATGACGAGCAAGTGGCCACCTATTGCGAGATTGCCTGCGCCGTGGGCACGGAACACCCGCTGGTGGTGCGTACGCTGGATGTGGGCGGTGACAAACCGCTGGCCTACGTGCCAATGGCCAGTGAACTCAACCCGTTCCTGGGCATGCGCGGTATTCGCCTGTGCCTTGAACGTCCGCAGTTGCTGCGCGACCAATTGCGCGCCATTTTGGCCTGTGCCGGGCTGACGCAACTGCACATCCTGTTGCCGATGGTCACGCACCTGTCCGAGCTGCGGGTCGCGCGGCAGATGTTGCAGGAAGAGGCGCAGCGGCTGGGGCTCAGCGCGTTGCCCAAGCTGGGCATCATGATCGAAGTGCCTGCGGCGGCCTTGATGGCCGACCTGTTTGCGCCCGAGGTGGATTTCTTCTCGATTGGCACCAACGACCTGACCCAATACACCTTGGCCATGGACCGCGATCATCCGCGCCTGGCCCGTCAGGCCGACAGCTTGCACCCGGCCGTGTTGCGCCTGATCGCTCACACGGTCCGGGCCGCCCACGCCCATGGCAAGTGGGTGGGCGTGTGTGGCGCGCTGGCCTCCGAGCCGTTGGCGGTGCCGGTGCTGCTGGGCTTGGGGGTGGATGAACTGTCGGTCAGCGTGCCGCTGATCCCGGCCATCAAGGCACGAGTACGCGAAGTGCAATTCACCGCCTGCAAGGCATTGGCCGACAAGGTGCTGGCGCTGGAAAGCGCCGAGCACGTGCGGGCCACCTTACAGCCTCAATCGTTAGTGCTGGAGCATTGAACATGTTTGAAAAACTTCATCAGGCGCTCTGGAAAGCGCTGACCCCGGATCTGGTGCCCGACGTGACCCGCCCGGCCTCGTCGTTGCTGGACAGTGCTGTATTGGCGGCGTTGGGCGGGGCCGAGAACATTACATCCGAACAGAAAGTCGCACTTACCCGCGTGCGCGTCCAAGTGTGCGATGCCTCGAAACTGACCCTGCACGCGCAGCAATTACCGAATGTCATGCCCTTGGCCAATGGCGTGGTGCATGTGCTCGTAGGGCTGTAAACGCCTCGTCGAGGTTCAGGCTTGCGGGCGTGGGTGCGGCCCTTCGCCACCCCGGCCTTACTGTTTCTCAACTGCAGGTGTATCGTATTCGCCTTTTGCGGGGCGTAAGCCCGTTTACGATACGAGAGGTAGTTGAGCCCATGTCCTTTACCCGTCGACAAATACTCGGTGGTTTGGCCGGCCTGGTCGTGGTGGGTGTCGGAGCGGGTGGCGCTTCGCGTTACTGGCTGGGGAAAATGGCCGACGCCGAGGCCGGCCACGATTACGAGCTGATTGCCGCACCGCTGGACGTCGAACTGGTGCCCGGGCATCAGACCGAAGCCTGGGCCTTTGGTCCGTCGGCACCGGGTACCGAGTTGCGGGTGCGTCAGGGCGAATGGCTGCGGGTGCGCTTTATCAACCACCTGCCGGTGCCCACCACCATTCACTGGCACGGGATCCGTCTGCCGCTGGAGATGGACGGCGTGCCTTATGTGTCCCAGTTGCCGGTACTGCCGGGCGAGTATTTCGACTACAAATTCCGTGTGCCGGACGCTGGCAGCTACTGGTATCACCCGCACGTCAACAGCAGTGAAGAGCTGGGTCGCGGGCTGGTGGGTCCCCTGATTGTCGAGGAGCGCGAGCCGACCGGTTTTGCCCACGAACGCACTTTGAGCCTCAAAAACTGGCACGTGGATGAAGAGGGCGGGTTCATGCCGTTCAGCATCACCCGCGAAGCCGCACGCGGCGGTACGGCGGGGCGCCTGTCCACGATCAACGGCAGCCATGTGCCGACCATCGAACTGCCCGCCGGGCAAATCACCCGTGTGCGTCTGCTCAACCTTGACAACACCTTGACCTACCGCATCAACATCCCGGGGGTGGAGGCCAGGATCTACGCGCTGGACGGCAACCCCATCGAGCCACGGCCGCTGGGCAAGGAATACTGGCTGGGCCCCGGTATGCGCATTTGCCTGGCCATCAAGGCACCCGCCGAAGGCGAAGAATTGTCCCTGCGTGACGGGCCTGTGCGCCTGGGTACGTTGCGGGCGGTGGCCAGCCCCGGTGCCGCGACCCAGTGGCCTGCCGCCTTGCCGGCCAACCCGATTGCCGAGCCGGATGTGGCCAATGCCGAGAAGCTCAACTTCAATTTTGAATGGGTCGGTTCGGTGTCCGAGAATCAAGACGGCGATCAACCCCCCAGCCTGTGGCAAATCAACGGCATTGCCTGGGACATCAAAGACAAGACCTGCGCCGATCGGCCGATTGCCAAACTCAAGCTGGGGCAGAGCTACATCTTCGAATTGAAGAACATGACCCAGTACCAGCACCCGATCCATTTGCACGGCATGAGCTTCAAGGTGCTGGCGTCCAATCGCAAAAAAATCACCCCGTATTTCACCGACACCTATTTGTTGGGTAAAAACGAACGTGCCCGCGTGGCGTTGGTGGCGGATAATCCCGGCGTGTGGATGTTCCACTGCCATGTGATTGACCACATGGAAACCGGCCTGATGGCCGCCATTGAGGTTTCCTGATGCGACAAGGGCGTCAACCCCAGATCATCGACCGCAGCCGCGATCAAGACTACATGCGTGAAGCGCTGGCACTGGCTGCTCAGGGGGCGGCCCTGGGGGAAGTGCCGGTGGGTGCGGTGCTGGTGCAAAACGGCGAGATTATCGGGCGCGGGTTCAACTGCCCGATCAGCGGTCACGACCCCAGCGCCCATGCCGAGATGGTCGCCATACGTGCCGCAGCCGCCTCGGCCTGTAACTACCGCCTGCCGGGCAGCACGCTGTACGTCACGCTGGAGCCGTGCAGCATGTGCGCGGGCCTGATCGTGCATTCGCGGGTGTCACGCGTGGTGTATGGCGCGCTGGAGCCCAAGGCCGGGATTGTGCAGAGTCAGGGGCAGTTCTTCACCCAGGGCTTTCTCAACCACCGGGTGCTGTTTGAAGGCGGGGTGCTGGCCGACGAATGCGGCGCGATCCTGAGCGACTTTTTCAAGGCCCGCCGCGCCAAACAGCCGTTGTAGCCGGGTTAACGCGTGGTCACTTGCGGGCCACAATCACTGCGCGCATCGGCGCAGGCAAACCTTCAATGGTTTTGCTGTGGTCGTTCGGGTCGAGGTAGTCGCTCAACGACTGGAATTTCATCCACGGCGTTGCCCGCTGTTCTTGCACGGTGGTGATGCTCACGTCGACACAGCGCACCTCGCTGAAACCGGCGCGCCGCAACCAGCGCTCCAGCGCCGCAATTGACGGCAGGAACCACACGTTGCGCATTTGTGCGTAGCGGTCTTCCGGCACCAGCACCTGATTTTCGTCGCCTTCAATCACCAGGGTTTCGAGCACCAGTTCGCCGCCCTTGACCAGGCAGTCCTTGAGCGCCAGCAAATGCTCGATGGGGGAGCGGCGGTGGTAGAACACGCCCATGGAAAACACGGTATCGAAGCCTTCGAGGTTCGCTGGCAGGTCTTCGAACGGGAAGGGCAAATGCCACGCGGCTTCTTGCTGCAAGAAGCGCTGCACGGCCTGGAACTGGCAGAAAAACAGCCAGTTCGGGTCTACGCCGATGACGCTGTGGGCGCCGGCGCCCAACATGCGCCACATGTAGTAGCCGTTGCCGCAGCCCACATCGAGGATGCGCTTGCCTGTGAGGTCGATGTGCGGCGCGACCCGCGACCATTTCCAGTCCGAGTGCCATTCGGTGTCCACATGCACGCCGAACAGGTCGAACGGCCCTTTGCGCCACGGCGACAGCCCCATCAGCGCCTGATGCATCTGCGCGCGGGTGTCGTCGTCGCAGTCGGTGTCCAGGGTCAGCCCGTTGAGCAGGTCGATCTCGGTAGGCTTGACGTCGGGCAACGCATCCAGCGCGCTTTGCCAGCGCTCAAGGTCGCCGTGGCCTTTCTCCATTTTGAGGTCGAGCTGAGCCTGCAGCGTGGTGGCCCATTCGGCCAGGGGCGTGCCGGCCAGACGCCGGGCAAGAGGGGAAAGATCAATCATGGCAAGGCAATCAACGAGGCAAAGTTAAGACACTGGAACCACGGCACGACGGTCGAGAACCCGGCGGCCAGCAGGCGTTCGCGGTGTTCTTCGAGGCTGTCGGGCTTCATGACGTTTTCGATGGCGCTGCGTTTTTGCGCGATCTCCAGATCGCTGTAGCCATTGGCGCGCTTGAACGCAATGTGCAAGTCAGTGAGCAAGGCGTGCTCCTGAGCGTCATTGAAGCGCAGCTTCTCCGACAGGATCAGCGCGCCGCCCGGCAACAGCGACTGGCGGATGCGCCCGAGCAGCGCCAGCCGTTGCTCGGGGGCAATGAATTGCAGCGTGAAGTTCAGCGCAACCACTGAGGCCGGTTCAAATTGCAGCGCAAGAATGTCGCCTTCGATCACCTCAACCGGCAACAGCTCCTGAAACATCGAGTTCTGCCCGTTGAGGTATTCGCGGCAGCGCTCGACCATCGCCGCCGAGTTGTCCACCGCAATCACCTTGCACCCTTCGCTGCGCACATGACGGCGCAACGCCTGCGTCACCGCACCCAGCGAACTGCCCAGGTCATAGAGCACGCTGTGGGGTTGGGCGAATTGCGCCGCCAGCACACCGAGGTTTTCCACAATGGTCGGGTAACCGGGCACCGAGCGTTTGATCATGTCCGGGAACACCCGTACCACGTCTTCGTTAAAGGCGAAGTCCGGCACCTGGGCCAGGGGCTGGGCGAAAATACGGTCGGGTTCTTTGCTCACGAGGGTTCCGGCGATGGAAATTCAAAAGGGGCGGCATTTTAGCCAAGTTGGCGCCGGAGTGCGCGGTCTGTCTGATAAACCGCGCAGCATTCTGAATGTGCTGACAGGGTGTCAGGGGCATTCACACAACGAGGACGAGACGCTCACATGGCCGGTCAGGGTGATGTTTTTCTGTTCGCTGTCCTGTGCGGTGAACGTGAACTCACGGATGTAGTACGCGTGGTCGATGATGTCCAGCGTCAAAGAGCCGCTGATTCCTTCGCAGTTGTAATAGATTTCATTGCCGCCCACGACCGCGAACTCCACATACGACAAGCCCCGGATCGGTCCGGCTCCACCCGGCTCGAAGATGTGTGTACCGCTTTCAATACCCAGGTCAAAAATGAAATTAATCACCCGGTATTCGTAAGAGCCAAAGGTTGCAGCCGAGGCCGCAATGGACAGGGTCTTGAGGCCGCTGCCCAACATGATGTCATCGGCCTTGAAATCGGCGCGGTCCGTAATGGTGGCCGATGCATCGCTGATCAGTGCCTGTTTAGAGCGTGGCGGTTGCTTGGGGTTTGGTTTGAGCGTGCCTTTGATTTTGTCTTTGCCACGCGTAGAAAAGTGATTGGCCATCATCGAACCCTCGCTGACTGATTGAGTGTGCAGAGACGGTATTAATGATGGCAACGGGCATGGCGTCTACTGTCATAAGTGACAGGAGGGTCAGCGTTTGCGCTGGCTAAACACCGATGCGGCAATGCCCCATTGACCGAGCCAGTAGCTGAGGATGATCAGGTAGGGCGCGGCACCGAACTTGATCACGAAGCGGTCAATGCCGATCAGGCTGTCAGAGACTACAAATGCCAGTGCGCCGCCCGCTGCCAGCCAGGCCGAGCGCGCAGGCACGTCAGTCCCCAATCGGGCGAGGGCGCGCCACAGCATGGCGCTGATCGTGAGGGCGTAGACGATGACCGGGATCAGCAAATCCCCCAGGCCATGGCTGGCCATAACGCTCAACAACCCGCCGCCGGCGACCAGCGCCAGTAGCAGAGGCAGCGCTGCGATGCGTCGGCAATCGGCCAGGTAGGCCTTGAGGTACGCCAAATGGGCCAGCAGAAAAGCCCCGAGGCCAAACACGAACAGGTCTACGGGCCAGGCCAGGAGCACGTCACCGAGCAACGAAAACAGTAAACCGATACTGATCCAGCGCCGATAAAGGCTGGGCGGCGCGTCTTGTAGCCAACCGAGCAAGGCCAGCACGGGCAAGGGTTTGCTCAGCAGGCACAACAGCGTGGACTGCATGTGCACGCCATACAGGTAGGCGGCGGCGCCCATGACCGCGAGGATCAGCCACGGCATGTCAGTTCACCGTGACAGGGCAGTCAAACACGTGGGCGGGCTCTGCTTCAGGCTCCCAGGGCTGCTGATAGGTCAGGCGCAGGCGACCGGTGCCCGGCGCAAAGGCCTGAAAGCGCCAGGTGGATTGCCCGCCACTGCCCAGCAACTGGCCACTGTCGGCGCTTTTGTAGACTTCAGGGCCGAGGCTGCGCAACACGCCGCCTGCCGAATCCTGAATGGCCCAGCGGTAACCGGTCGTGGGGTTGCTGGGCAGCGTCAGCGTCAGATTTTGCCCGGTGTGCAATTGCATCGGGCAGTCACTCTGTTCTTCCACAATCACGTTGTGCGCCGGTTGCTGGGCGCAAGCCGTCAGCAAGGTCAAGGTGAGCAAGGGGATGAGACGCGCGGGGGACATTGAAGGCTCCATCGGGACAAGAACAAGCGCGCAGCATAACCCAAGACGGCAATCGGGCTATGCCACGCGGCTAAAGTTGCCCGTGGTGCTCAATAACTCATTGCGGCGTGAGGCGGGGTCACCGTGAATTCGCCGCAGACCTCGAACGGGTCGCTGAGGTGATCAGTGCCTTCAAAGGTGAACAGGCGTGCGCTGTAGCAACTTTCGATGACGGACAGGTGCAGGGTGCCAATATCAGCCTGGGTCAGGTGATACACCAGATCGCCATCCTTCTCGATGCATTCAATGTAGGACATGTCGCGTATTGGGCCGGGTTGCCCGCGTTTGTACAGGTAAATGCCGGACTGGATATTGACGTCCAGGGTCAAAGCCAAGCTGCGATATTGCGGCGACCCGAAGTCTTCGATCTCAGCGGTGATCACTATCTTTTTTTTGCTGCTGGCAAAGGTAATTTCTTGCGCTTCGAATAGATGCCGGCAGGCCACCTCAGCCCTTAGCTCGCCCGTTGTTCGCGGGTTGAACACCGGCTTGCCCAGAAGTTTGTGCCATATAACGGCAGGGTTTCCATATGCAGGGTGTTGCAGTGGCATGATCAAAGCCCATCCAACGCTAACGGTTCTGGGGCCTATTAGTGTCGGGAACGGGTGTTGTGTCTACTGACAGAAATGACAGGGGTAGTCTTGCACGGGCGGTGCTACCGCGCCGTCATGTTTGCATGGCGGCGCTGTAGCCCGTGGCTTTCAGCGGTTTAGAACAGCACTTTGGCCACGTCATTGAAGCGTTTGGCAAAGTGCACGGTAATGCCTTCTTTTAAATAGTCAGGCAGTTCTTCAAAGTGGCCGCGGTTGGCTTCGGGAAGGATCAACTCGTGAATCTTCTGCCTGCGTGCCGCGATGACTTTCTCACGGACGCCGCCAATGGGCAGCACATGCCCGGTCAAGGTCAGCTCGCCGGTCATGGCGATGCCCTTTTTCGGTGGCTGGTTGCGCGCCAGTGACAGCAGCGCGCTGGCCATGGTCACACCGGCGCTCGGGCCGTCTTTGGGCGTGGCGCCTTCGGGCACGTGCAAATGCACAAACGCCTCATCGAAGAACTTGGGATCACCGCCAAACTGCTTGAGGTTGGAGCTGACATAGCTGTATGCAATCTCGGCAGACTCCTTCATCACATCACCCAATTGCCCGGTCAGCTTGAACCCGCGGTTGAGGGTGTGGATACGGGTAGCCTCAATCGGCAGGGTCGCGCCGCCCATGCTGGTCCACGCCAACCCGGTGATCACGCCCGTCCCGCTGATGACCTGCTCATTGCGGAACACCGGCATGCCCAATGACGCTTCGAGGTCTTTGGGGCCGATCTTGATCACCGCCTTGGGGTCTTCCAGCAACTTGACCACGGCTTTGCGCACCAGTTTGCCGAGTTGCTTCTCCAGCTGACGCACACCGGCTTCGCGGGCGTAGCCATCGATCACGGCCCGCAATGCGCTGTCGCTGATGCTCAGGCTGTTTTTGGACACCCCGGCTTTCTCCAACTGCTTAGGCCACAGGTGACGCTTGGCAATCGCGATCTTTTCTTCGGTGATGTAACCCGACAGGCGAATCACCTCCATACGGTCGAGCAAAGGCCCCGGAATCGAGTCCAGCGTGTTGGCCGTGCAGACGAACAGCACTTTGGACAGGTCCAGGCGCAAATCCAGGTAATGGTCGAGGAAATCGACGTTCTGTTCCGGATCAAGGGTTTCGAGCAGGGCAGAGGCAGGGTCGCCCTGGAAGCTCTGACCCATCTTGTCGATCTCGTCGAGCATGATGACCGGGTTCATCACTTCGACGTCTTTGAGGGCCTGCACCAGCTTGCCCGGCTGGGCGCCGATGTACGTGCGACGATGGCCCTTGATCTCGGCTTCGTCACGCATGCCGCCGACACTGAAGCGGTAGAACGGTCGTCCCAGGGACTCGGCGATCGACTTGCCGACGCTGGTTTTACCCACGCCCGGCGGGCCGACCAGCAACACGATCGAACCGCTTACCGACCCCTTGTAGGCGCCGACTGCCAGAAATTCGAGGATGCGGTTTTTGATGTCGTCGAGCCCCGAATGGTGGGCGTCGAGCACCTTGCGGGCATGCTTGAGGTCGAGTTTGTCTTGCCCGAACACACCCCAGGGCAGCGACGTTGCCCAGTCCAGGTAGTTGCGGGTGACTGCGTACTCTGGCGACCCGGTTTCCAGGATCGACAGTTTGTTCATTTCCTCATCGATGCGTTTCTGCGCCGGAGCCGTGAGGGTTTTGCCGTCAAGGCGCTGCTTGAACTGCTCGATGTCCGCGCTGCGGTCGTCTTTGGTCAGGCCCAGTTCCTGCTGGATTACCTTGAGCTGTTCTTTGAGGAAGAACTCGCGTTGATGCTCGCCGATTTTCAGGTTCACTTCGGCGGAAATTTCTTTTTGCAGGCGCGCGACTTCGACTTCCTTGCGCAGCATCGGCAGAACTTTCTCCATGCGTTTGAGCATGGGCACGCAATCGAGCACTTCTTGCAGCTCGTTGCCGGTTGCCGAGGTCAGTGCGGCCGCGAAATCGGTCAGCGGCGACGGGTCGTTGGGGCTGAAGCGATTGAGGTAGTTTTTCAGCTCTTCGCTGTACAGCGGGTTGAGCGGCAGCAGCTCCTTGATGGCATTGATCAGCGCCATGCCGTAAGCCTTCACCTCATCGGTGGGCTCTTTGGGCTGCTGCGGGTATTCGACTTCCACCAGATAAGGCGGGCGGTGGTGTTTGAGCCACATGCTGATGCGCACACGGGTCAGGCCCTGGGCCACGAATTGCAATTTGCCGTTTTCGCGGCTGGCGTGATGCACTTTCACCAGCGTGCCGTATTCCGGGAGGCTGGAAGTGTCGAAATGGCGAGGGTCATCAGGTGGCGTATCGACAAAAAACAGGGCCAGCGAGTGATGAGGTGATTTGCTGACCAGTTCCAGTGTTTCGGCCCACGGTTCTTCATTGACGATGACCGGCAATACTTGCGCCGGGAAGAACGGGCGATTGTGAATCGGGATGATGTACACCTTGTCCGGCAGATTCTGCTCCGGCAATGCCAGTTCAGTCCCGACCGAGTGGGGTTTGTGTACGGATTCGGTGTGTTCTATGTCTGCGTATTCAGTGGTGTTATCCGGGAAATCTTGCTGGTCGCTCATGGGGCACCTGCGCAATGGGGTATGGGGGTTAGATGGGGCGCGGTGTCAGTGGTTTCAATGGTGAAACGTTTTTCATCCTCTAGCCGCTGCCGAAGACTGCGCCGGTAGCGTAGCCGATGGCGCCCGGACGGCTTTTTGCAAGGGCCCGGCAGCCAGCGCAAAACCTCTGCCGGTGATTGATAAAACCTGGGTACACCCGCGTATTCGCTAGGCCTTTGTCGCCAACAACTTGACGGTAGACGGCCCGAAATTATTAGGCGATCTTCTGTTGGGCGACAGTTACGATTCATAACAATAAAGATGGAGTGGGCGGCCGCTTCCGTGGCTGCCTTCAGGGCGCACAAGGAGCGCGTATGCCTCAGGGAATCATCGCAAGGTGGGTGCAGGCATTGACTCAGTGGATCGAGGCCGCGCCATGAAGCTGCGCAACAGTTTTCAGGCCCGTATCAGCCTGTTTCTGGCGTTGCTCCTGCTGTTGCTCATGGGGGTGGTGTATTTCGCGGTTAAGACCGTGACCATCACCGTTGCCAGAGACCAGGCCGAAGAGCAGCTGCACACAGGCACGCGAGTGTTCGAGCGCTTCATGGATTTACGCTGGCGGCGGATCCAGTACGGCCTCAACTGGCTGACCAATGACTCGGACTTTCGCCAGGCGGCACTCAACGGCAGCCCCTCACAAATCGAAGCCGCCCTGCAAGAATTCGAACCGAGCATTCGCGGCAGTGAGTTATTCGTACTGGACCTCAACGGTCGCATCATCACCAGCACCCTCAAAGGCCTGCCCCCCGGACAGCGCTTTCCTTACGCCAAAGACTTGAGGCTCGCACGCCGCCACGCGCAATCCATGTTGATCGGCGTTTTGGACAATCGCCCCTACATGATGGTCCAGGGCGTGGTGCTCACCCCCTTGCCCGTCGTGCGGGTGGTGTCGGGGATGCCGATGGACGACGTGTTTGCCCACGAGCTGCGCTCGTTGAGCAACCTGGAAGTGTCATTCATGGCCCTCAAACAGGGCGAAAGTGGCGTTCTCAGCAGCACCCTGCCTGACGCCATGAACACCAGCATCGCCACCTTCATGAGGGACCGCCCGGTCGGCACCCAGGTCTATTTCAACGAGTTTCAGGACAAACGCTTTCTCGGTCAGTTGCTGCAACTGACCACCTCAAACGATCCGCAAAACGGGCACGTAATGGCTTTCTTGCAAAGCCCGCTGGACCAGACGATGCAGGCGTTCAACTCACTGGATCGCAAGTTCTTGTGGATATCCCTCGGCGCGTTGTTGCTGTCGTTGCTCGGCGCCCTGTGGTTGGCGCGTGCGGTGTCGCGCCCGGTCAGCTTGCTGGCCGAGGCCGCCCAGCGAATCGGACGCGGCAATTATCAGGTGCCGGTCGAACTCAAGCGCAAGGATGAGTTGGGTTTTTTGGCCAAGGCAATCAACGCGATGCAAAGCGGCATCGCCCTGCGCGAACAGCAACTGGCGCATAACGCGCTGCACGACGCGCTGACCGGTTTGCCCAACCGCGCGCTGGCCATGGAGCGACTGGGCAGCGCCATCAGTGCGAGAAGGGGAGTGGTGCTGATTTATCTGGGGGTCGAAAACTACCGGGTGATCAACGAAAGCTTCGGCCAGGACGGCCTGGAATTGATCATGCGCGAAATCAGCCGCGTCATGCTCGACACCTTGCACGAACGGGACACCGCCGCGCGCATCACCGGCAATGAGTTCTTATTGCTTCTGGAAAGCACCCAGATCGATGCCGCCGTGGCCATGGCCGACAGGCTCTACCGGCTGTTTAATCGACCCCTGAGCATCGATGGGCATGAGGTGTCGCTGGAAATCTGCATGGGCATTGCGGCCTACCCGATCAACGGGCAAAGCGTCGAAGAACTGATCAGTCGCGCTGCCCTCGCCCGACGCGATGCTGCTGCGCTGCCGGGTTATTTGCAGGTGTACCAGCAAGACCGCGACCTGGCCCATCAACGGCAAATCCAGCTGATACGCGACGTGCGCAGCGCGGCGAGCGAGGGCGAACTGTTTTTGCTGTACCAGCCCAAACTCGACATCAGAAGCGGCCACGTGCAACAGGCTGAAGCCCTGCTGCGTTGGCGCCACCCCGAATTGGGCGTGGTGTCGCCAGCCGAATTCATCCCGCTGGCCGAACGCACCGGCAGCATGCCGTTGCTCACGCACTGGGTCATCGAAGAGGGCGTGCGCCAACTGGCCGAGTGGAATCGCAAAGGGCTGCACCTGCAACTGTCCCTCAACATCTCGGCGGCGGATTTACAGGGCGAAGACCTGCTGTTGAGCGTCGACGCCTTGCTCTCGCGCTATCAGGTATCGGCCGGGCAATTGATTTTTGAAATCACCGAAAGTGCGGTCATGCGCGACCCGGAGCACTCCCTCAGCGTGCTGGAAAAACTGCGCGAGGGTGGCATAGGGCTGTCGGTGGACGATTTCGGCACGGGCTACTCGTCACTGGCGCACCTCAAGCGGCTACCAGTGCAAGAGCTGAAAATCGACCAGTCGTTTATCCGTAACCTGGACGAGACCAGCGAAGACGCAGTCATCGTGCGCTCGACTCTGGAGATGAGCCATAACCTGGGGTTGAAGGTCGTGGCCGAAGGCGTGGAGTACCCGCACACCCTTGACCTGCTGGCGCGTTGGCAATGCGACACGGCCCAAGGCTACCTCATCAGCCGCCCGCTGGAGGCGTCGGCGTTAGAAGCATGGCTGTCACGGTTGGAAGAAACGGCCTGAAATGGGGGGGCGTGACATGCCGGCTCCATCGGTTACGTCGCATCACTCCATTAACTCGCCTTGATGAAACGTTGATTCACCGAGTTTAATTTCCCGATCACACAGGCCAATAACAGGAAAATAAAAGCCAGATGCAAAGGTTCTCTAGCGTCAATCAGACTGACAGTCATACCTATAAAAGCAGCCAGCAATTGATGAATGAAACCGCACATAGCCATTGTATAAGGCCCTTCAATAGGGGTGTTTTCACTGGCTTGCGACAAGCTGACGGGGTAGTTGATCGCCTGACCGAAAACGATAAAACAGTAGGGGAGCCACATCATCAGGGCATAAGTGGGGGCAACAATGACTGCGCACGTCATGGCAGTACTCCCCGCCATCATGATTCGAATGCCCAGAGTATTGAACCGTGATTGCCCGAGACTCATCACCCAGCGATTGACGCTCAACGATCCCGACATATAAGCCACACTCATCGCCCAGCCAAAGTTCCCGTAATCCGTGACGGACCACTGATAAACCGTTTGAAAAATAGCGGGCGCGGCAGTATTGAACGCTATCAGTAACCCATAGCCCAATCCTCCCATCAGCGCCGGCGTAAGGAAGGGGCCATGTCTGACTATCGTCAGATACAGCTTCCAGCCAGTGGAGGAACGTTCGGGTTGTTGTGAATCCGGTATGAACCAAAAAAATAATCCTGTGTGAAATAACGCGCCGAGTGCAAGAAGCCAGAACGTGGCAGTCCAACCCGCTGCATTTATTAAAACAGCGCCTATGTATTGCCCGACTCCCAAAGAAATAACGAACGCAATGGATAACCAGGAAAGTGCCTTGGCGAGTTGAGCACCTTTGAAACGCTGAGCGATCAAAGAGCGTGCCATGACTGACATCCCGCTGGCAGCAAATCCTTGAAAGAAACGCAAAAACAGAAACGTCCCGATCGTATTGCTTTGCGCCAGTAACGCGCTGCACAGACTGAAAAGAAGGAGTGAAACCATTAACACTTTTTTAGTTCCCCAGCGCCCACCCCAATGCCCCCATATCAACATGGGTGCAGCCATGCCCACTAAGTAAATTGGCAGTGACAACGAAATCACGCTACTTGACGCATGAAAGGAGTATGCAATCGCAGGAACGCCCGGCAAATAAATCATCATTCCTAGCTGTGCCAGGAAAACAGTCATACAGGCCATGCTGACGATCACGCCACTGTTTGCGGCTTTAATCATTGCGGTTCTCTGTGAGTGGGCGATGGAGGCCGCTTATTTTTTATAGTTGGGCCAAAGTGGGTAAATTATGCTGATGCCAATATGCATGCACGAGAGTGCAAAATTGTTGGATGAGTTCGGAGGACATGTCAGCTCGCAACGTAATACGAAGTGCAGCTTGATCTTTAGGGACAACCGGAAAAAATACTGAGGCGGTGAAGAAACCATTTTCTGCCAGATAGGAGGCGGCACGGGTTGCAGTCTCTGCCTGACCGCAGTGAATAAGACGTATAGGTGTAAAGCTGCCGTTCTGTTTTGTTTTTATAAGGCTGTCAAAGTACATGATGTTGGCGAGCAACTTGTTTTGAAGGTTTGTCAGTTCATCAGTAAGGTGCAAGGCTATGGATGCTCGACCCGCACCAATAGCGGCGCTATTAAGGCTTTGCGACCAGTTGCACGGGCCTCCATAACGCAGGCTTTTTTGTTTGTGTTCGGTGTTGCCGAACATAATTACGCCGCCACTGGCGCCGAATGATTTTGCCAGGGAGGCAACAACAATGCAGTGTTGATCAAGCGTGTTTATGTGGGTTCTGACATAGCCTAAGCCCTGTCTTCCTACGGCTGAAACGGCGTGCGAATCATCTATGTAAATAAACACACCATACCGATGATGCAGGTATTTTATGGCTTCAATATCGGCGATCCCACCCATGCTGTAAACGCCATCTGCAATATAGGCAACGCGTCTATTTTTCTTGCATAGGCTTTCCAGATAGTTCATGTCATTGTGGGGGCAGGTAACAACCTCCGTTTCATCTGAACAAGAAGCCTTGATGTGATTCATTGAATAATGGGCATATTGGTCGAAGCACATCAACGGAGCAGTATTTTGAGTGAAGACTCCGCTGGCGAGCAGTGGAAGTAGGCCAGCGCTGGCCGCACTGCAGGATAGCGTGCTCAGGCAGTGGGCGGAAAAAAGTGATGATAGTTCCTGCTCATAATTTTCCAGGATATTGAGTTTGCATCGATTCTTTGAGTTGGGTATGCGCAAGGAACCGGTCAGGGTGAGGGCATCAATTGCGCCTTTCAATAGTGCGGGATGATAGTCAAGTCCAAGATAGGAGGTGGTGCAGAAATGGTGGAAGTTTCGGCCATGTTGATCCTTTAAATAATTTACGCCTTCAATGGTAACGTTGAGGTTGGATACCTTATCGAGGTCAGCCTTCTGCCAGTCAGACTCTGCCAAGGAGATCATTTTTTTATAGTTGTTGAACTGGTTTTTTTGGGTCGTAGAAATAGGCGGCATAGAGTGTCTCCCACTGTTTTCCAAACGCTGAAAAGCATATTTATAGCCCTTGAAGTACTTTAAGTATGTGGTGTGGTGGAGGATTGATTGTAGGTGGGTTCTTTTTTATTTTTATGAATGTGCCTACAAATAAATGTATTTTTTAAAATCACAAGGATTGTTGTCAGTGTTAGCGCGACTTATGTGCCTGGCCTTGTCAAACTTTCTGTTGCGGGGCTGAAGGTGTAGCACCTTGCACCCACAAAAAAAGCGGCTATCTCTCGATAGCCGCTTCTCTTTTAACGAGCCGTGTTACTTAGTCGGCCAGTTTGAACGCCATGATGTAGTCACCTTTTTTGGTGCCCAGACCGCCGTGACCGCCCGCCATGACGACGACGTATTGCGTGCCGTCCTTGCCGGTGTAGGTCATCGGGGTGGTCTGACCGCCTGCTGGCAGGCGACCTTCCCACAGCTGCTTGCCGTTACGGACGTCGTAGGCACGCAGGTACTGGTCGAGGGTGCCGCTCAGGAAGGCTACGCCACCTGCGGTGGTGAAGGTCCCGCCCAGGCTTGGAACGCCCATCGACAGTGGGATCGGTACCGGCGAGCTGTCACGCACGGTGCCGTTTTTGTGTTTCCAGATCACGTTGTTGTTGGTCAGGTCGACCGCTGCAACGTAACCCCATGCCGGTGCCTGGCAAGGCAGGCCCAACGGGGACAACAGAGGCTCAAGGATGACGCCGTAGGGCGCGCCTTTGTTCGGTTGTACGCCGGAGGTCTCGCCTTTACGCGGGCCCATTGCCGCCACTTCCGCCTGGGGAACCAGTTTGGAGGTGAAGGCCATGTAGCTCGGGTTCAGGAAGGCAATTTGACGGATCGGGTCAACCGAGATGCCGCCCCAGTCGAACACGCCAAAGTTGCCCGGATAAACGATCGAACCTTGCAGCGATGGCGGGGTGTACATGCCGTCGTAACGCAGGGATTTGAAGTTGATCCGGCACAGCATTTGGTCAAACGGTGTCACGCCCCACATGTCACGCTCGGTCAGTTCCGGCGGAATCATGTTCAGGTCCGAACGTGGCTGGGTCGGTGCGGTGTGGTCGCCTTCTACAGCGCCGCCCGGAGCTGGCAGTTCACGGATCGGTACGATGTCTTCGCCGGTACGACGGTCAACAACGTAGATGCTGCCTTGTTTGGTGGACGCCAGCAGAGCCGGTTTCACGCCATCAGCTGTTTTCAGGTCCATCAGGGTCGGTTGACCGCCCACGTCCATGTCCCACAGGTCATGGTGCGTGAACTGACGATACCAACGGACTTTACCGGTGTTGATGTCCAGCGCAGTTACGCCGGCGCTGTAACGCTCGGAGTCTTCGGTACGGTCGCCGCCATATTGGTCAGGCATTTGGTTGCCCATCGGCAGGTACAGCATGCCGAGGTTTTCATCGACCGCGAACATCGACCACATGTTAGGCGAGTTGCGGGTGTAGGTCTGGCCTTCAGCAATCGGCGTGGTGTTTTGCGGATTGCCGCTGTCCCAGTTCCATACCAGCTTGCCGGTACGTACGTCGTACGCACGGATCACGCCCGACGGCTCGTCAGTGGAGATGTTGTCGGTCACGTGGCCGCCGATCACGACCAGATCTTTGGTCACGGCAGGTGGCGACGTGGAGTAGTAACCGCCCGGTGCAAAGCTACCGATGTTGTGGCGCAGATCGACGGCACCGTGGTCACCGAACTCTTCGCACACTTTACCGGTGTCGGCGTTCAGCGCGATCAGACGGGTGTCGGCAGTCGGCAGGAACAGGCGACGCGGGCACGAGTTGCTGGCGGTCGCCGTGGCTGCTTCAGCCGCTGGCTCGGCAGCGCTCTGCTCGGTGGCGGTGTTGGCATAGGCCGCTTCGTCGTGATAGCTCACGCCACGGCAGGTCATGTGGGCCCAACCTTTGAAGTTTTCAGCGTTCTGCGTGCTGATCTTCGGGTCGTAACGCCAGATTTCCTTGCCGGTGTCCGGATCAAGGGCAATCACCTGACTGTGTGGGGTACACACGTACAGCATGCCGTTGACTTTCAGCGGGGTGTTCTCGGCCGTGGTTTCGCCCGGATCGCCTTCGCCCGGGATGTCACCGGTACGGAATGTCCACGCAGGTACCAGCTTGTGGGCGTTTTCCGGGGTGATTTCTTTCAGCGGCGAGTAGCGGTCGCCATGGGCAGTACGCCCGTAGGACTGCCAGTCACCGTCCGGCATGGCCGGTGCGGTGTTGGTCATGCCTGGAACGGCATCGCGGTCCAGTTCGCCTTTGATTTCGCCGGGGCTGGTGAATTGGCTGGCCAGTGCAGCCAGGCCTGCCAGTACCACGGCGACGCTCAGTGCGCCCGTCGTGACCGGCGCCGATTGGCTGCCCGTCAGCGGACGACGGAACCAAGGCAGTAGCAGTACGATACCGATCGCAAACCACAGGGCCAGGCGCGGTACCAATTGCCACCAGTCCAGGCCCACTTCCATCAGTGCCCACACCGTGCTGGCGAACAGCACGATTGCGTACAAGCCAAGCGCCGCGCGGCGTCCCGCCATCAGCAATGCGCCCGACAGACCGAAGCCGATACCTGCCAGCAGGTAGTACAACGACCCGCCCAGCGTGACCAGCTTGATACCCCCGACCAGCATGGCCAGGCCCATTAGCAGCAGCAGGATACCGAGCAACGTCGGTAACAGGCGGCTACGACTTGAAGCACCTTCAGTGCTCATAGTGTGGTTCTCCGTTACGTTGATAGTGTCCCCGCGCAGGCCCTGCAGAACGCAGCGCCAGGCGGGTGCGAATCAGTGAAATAAGTCCTTGTGAGTCAGCTTCAAGCTTCGTGCTCGTCGCGAGAGTCCGTCCCAGAATCAGAACGAGCTTTGAATCTTCAGACCGCCGATCAACGCGTCGTCCAGGTGGCTCACGCCGCCGGGGTGCCGGATGTATTGCAGGTTCGGTCGAACGGTCAGCCAGTTGGTCACGTGCACGCCGTAGTAGAGTTCGGCGCTGTATTCAGTGTCCTGGGGTGGCAGGTAATCGGCGTTGTCGAAATCGTAGACAGCACGGGCCTGATTGGTCGCCTGGGCGTTTTTGCGGTACGCCGGGTTGACGTGAACCCGTGCCATGGCAAAGCCGATATCGTCTTTGGCGCGTGAATCGAATACGCCTTTGTAAACGATGCCCGCCTGAACATAGTTATCGATAGGGTTGGTTTTCTTGTCGTGCACGGTGGCATTGGCGAACACACTCAAGCCCCTCGACTGATCGCTGGCGCGGCTGGTGAGTTGCTGCTGCACACCCAACCACATGCCGTGCTTGCTCGAACTGCTGCGATAGGCTTCGCCGCTCAAGGCTGCCGGCTGGCCATTGGCATCTTTGTAAACATCTGTTGCCTTGGCACTACTGTAGTAGTAACCGGCACGATATTCCCCTGGCAGGCCGTTGATTTTTGGCGTCCACACCAACTCAACCGGCAACACCGCACCTTGGGTGCCGCTGCCGCTGAGCTTGAAACCATTGCCGCGATCGAGGTTGGACGGGTTCTGCTCGTAAGCACCGACCTGCGCATACAGCTCAGGGGTCAGGTGATATTTGACGCGCAACGCCCACTGGCTGACGGGCCAGTTGTACCAGATGCTGCCAGCCCAGTTACCGACTTGCGAGCCGCAGAACGCGAGGTTCTGGAAGTCGCACGGGAAGCTGTTGAAATCTTCGCCCTGACCAAAGCGGCCGACTTTGATGTCGAGCTTCTGGTCAAAAAATTTCTGCTGATACCACATCTGCGTCAGGCGAGTGGTCTGGCCGCGGCCCCAGACTTCCTGAGCGGAGGTGAACCCGCCCACGCGCGGGTCATTGATGCGGTCGTTGCTGATGTTGTTGCCGCTGCGATGGGTGATCGTCAGCTGAAACTCGGCATCGCTCCACCCCAGAATCTTTTGCAGGTCCAGGTGCGTGCCCAGGCCGAACTGGTCGCTGTAGCGCGCGGTGCGGTCGTGGTCATAACCGCCATGCAGGTTGGAGCCTACCTCGCCTACGTAATCGAGGGAGAAGGCGTAGCCTTTTTGCTCCAGCTCGCTACGGGTGCCATTCCAGTCACCGAGCATCCATTTGGAATCGCTGTCGAAAGCAGGGGCCGCGTTGACGCAGGTGGCCAGCCCCAGAGCGGTGAGTCCGCCCATCAGGTTCACGGCTTTTTGCCCGGCAATAGGAAACAACGCACTGTGTTTGCGCAAAATCTGAAATTTGGACATAGGTTGAGGTTGCGAGTCTTTGTAGGTATGGCTGTGGCTGTGGTAGCGCTGTCTTGAGAAAAACAGTGCTAGCCCTTCTGGATTTGGAGGCGGAATGAATCGGTTCAGCCTCTACAAATGGAATGATAAAGTGCTGTAACGTTTTGAAACAGCACTTTAAATGACATGGATCATTTCGTAATTGGTAACAGTGTGCTGCGACCGATCGTCTCAGGGCTTTACGGCCCTGTATTTGCTGGCTTTGCCGGGTCAGGGCGGCGAACGCATGCGGGGTGAAAAAAACTTCGTCGATCTCCCTCGCACGGAGACGAAATGGGGCGCAGGCAGTGTTTTTTACACGTCTTGGGTTAATGACTGCGTCGCCGGGTAGCGCGCCAGGCCCCGACCTCGCTCATCGCCAAACGCGACGATGAGCGAGGTTGCGGCTTAGCCCTGTGGTTGCAGGGCGCTGTTATGGCAAACGGGATTGGCGTGAATATGCACGCGTTGCAGATGCCGTGCGGAGCGCGCGGTGAAGGCTTCGCGCCCGTGCAACAGGGAAAAGTTGTCGGCGATCACCACGTCGTTTTGTTGCCACGCATGCCGGTAGTAAACGCGCGGGTCATGCAGCCGGGCCTGCAAGTCCTCCTCGAACCCTTGCACCTGTTCAGGGCTGAGGCCGTGGTAGTGCAATGCATGGCGGTTGAGGAACCGTACGTCATCCTGAGCCGGTTCGTTGTAACGCAAGACGGTTTGGCCGGTACGCGGATGCTCCACCAGCAAGGGCGAGCACACCTGTCCGCCGTAATGCACCACTTGGCGAATTCGGTAGGTCACGCTGATGCGGCGCCAACGTTCGATCACGGCTTTGGGCGTGCGCGCCAGCAATCCTTGGGTATCCAGAAACGTCGTACGACCTCCTTCATCTTCGCCGGGTGCAAAGAGGCAATTGAACAACTGAAACTCAGGAATTGTCGGCTTATACATGCCATCCCAATGCAGCGGAACCAGGCTGTGATCAAAAATATGGTCGGTGGCGTCCGGGTGTTCCTTGACGTCAAGCACGGCGCCAAAGGGCCACATCTTGATCTCACCCCATTGCTCGGCAAAGCGGGTGAAGCTGGCTGAATCGACGAAGGTCGGAGCAAATCCGCGCAGGATCAGTAAGTGGTGCTCGCGCGCCAGCTGTTTGAGTACTTCAACGTCCAGTTGTTCAGCCGTTTGCCCCGCAAAGCCGGGGGTGATCAGTAAACCAAAGGGTGCGTGAAGGCTGGCCTTGAAAGCGTGTGTGTTTTCCATAACGGGTTACCGGAGTCAGAGGGTGAACGTTCAGACGCAGGGGGCGGCTCACGCGTGTGCGACGGACTTTCGCGAGTCCAGCGTGTAGTGGCTGTGCTTGCCATCCACCCAGACCGGTTCGGCGTTCAACTCCACGGCTTCGGTCTTTTTCATCAGCAAGAATGTCCCGTCCACTTCGACAGCCGTGCCGTGCCACGGGGTTAGCCAGTCATCTTTAGTGGGCAGCATGTGAATGCCCATTTTCAGGCTCGATGCCGGTTGCGGATGAATGGACAGGCGGATGGCATCCGGGAAGCACTGCGCCAGTAAATTGCCCCAGGCCCAACTGCTTTGAATCACCCCATAGGCGCGCTGTCGAGCGTCCCGCTGCAGTGCCGTTTTGGAGCCCTGGTAGTCGGGCATCAAGCCGTCTTCAAACATAAACCGCGTAATGGCCCGGTACAGGCGGGTGCCGTCTTCATCGTTGATCAGGAACGTGCGGATGTCTTCCAGCGGGTCTGCATAGCCTTGCAACAAGGTGCTGCGCAGCACGTCATAGTCATCAGTCAAGGCGGCGAACTCGTCGATATCCCCCAGGTTCAACACGTCCAGGCAGCTCAACTGCTCATCGTGAATCAATGCTTTGATCTTTCCTTGATAGGTGTTGATCGTGTCGTCATTGACGTTGATCAGGTCAGAAAAGACGTGCCCATCCGAGCAGATGGTCAGCCTCGCGCCTGGCGCATAGTGGGCTTTGATGTTCTCGCACAGCGCGTTGAGAAACGTCAGCGCCAGTTTTTCAGCCATGTCCGGCACGGTGCCGAGCACTTTGTTGGGGTTCGGGGATTTGGCGGGGAATGCCGGGAGGATGAAGTGAATCGGCAGATTGGCGCTGACAAATGTCTGAATGCGCGGCAATTGGGTGAGGATGACGAGTTCGTTTTCCAGGGATATATCTTGATCGCTACCGGAAAAACGACGTCTGTAGTGCAGGATTTCATGCAGAATTTTTGAGGCAGTGGTGTGACGATAGCTTCCGTTCATAGGGACTCCTGACGCTCCATGGATGTAACAGTGACACAGTGAGAACGGAGTGGGAGCGTAGCGATTCTGCGGGTGTTTGCTTTTATTTTTTTGCTCAGGTCATGACCTCATGCCCGATCCAGAGCTGTTGCCGAGCGCCTGCGGGCGTGGGCCGCAGGCGTTTTTGCTAGCCGCTTGCGTTAAAACGTCGTACGCAAGCCCACTTCAATGCTGCGGCCAGGGGCTGGTGCGATGTCTCGCAGAATCGAGCTGGCATAACGCACGGTCTGGTTGGTCAGGTTCTCGCCCTTGACGAATGCCAGCCATTGGCTGCCGCCCACATCAAAGTGATAACCGGCGCTGGCGCCCAACGTGGTGTAGCCGTCGGTGCCGGACTCGTTGTCCGGGACGCGCCCCTGATTGCTGGCGTGTTCGACGTCCACCCGCGCCTGCCAGCGGTCCAGCTCCCAGAGCAAACCGCTGCTCAGGCGCAAGGGGGCAATCCGCGGCAGGGCTTGGCCGGTGTCGAGGTTGGTGGCGCGGGTGTAATCGCCCGACAGTTCCAGTGCAAATTTACCGTAGGCGCTTTCGCCCAGCTTCCAGTGATCTTTCGCTTCAAACCCGGTGAAACGTGCGCGAACCCCGGAGTAGGTGTATTCGGGCATGCCATCAGCGTCAGGTTCGCCTTCGTCATTGAGCGTGCGACCTGTGCCCAGAAGGCCGATGTAATGGGAGAAATGGCTGTAGAACACGCCAACGCTGCCTGTGTGGGTGCCGTTGTCAAAACGCAGTGCCAAGTCGCTGGAGACGGCTTTTTCTTTCGACAGGTTGGCGTTGCCCACTTCATAGGTGCCGGTGGCCACGTGTGCCCCGTTGGCGTACAGCTCGTAGAACGTCGGGGCGCGCTCGGTGTAGCCCAGCGTGGCTGCCAGCGACCAGACCGGCGTCAGGCTAAAGACTGCGCCTGAAGAGACGCTGCCAGCGGTGAAGTTTTTTGAGCTGTCCGCTGCGCTGAAGCGCTCATTGCCTTTGGCGTCCGGGTCAACCACCGTGTGCTCCAGTCGTCCGCCCAGGCTGAGTGTGAGGCGGTCGGTGGCCTGAAGCTCTTCGAGAATGAATAGCGCGCCGCTGTGGGTGTCGGTGTGCGGGACGAACGCTTCCTCGCCCAAGGCAGAAAACTCATTGCGATTGACCTGTGCACCCACCACTCCATTAAGAGGGCCCAGGGGTACGTGCCTGGCCTCTATCCGGGCTTCATACCCCTTGTTTTTAAAGGTGGTGCCGACTTCGCCGTCTTCGATTTCACGGTGCTCATAGTCGGTATAGCCCGCGTTGAATTTCAGTGAGCTGAAGGGGCCTTGCAGGTTGCGCAGCTCTGAGGCGAACGCGTAGTGGTCCTGTTTCATGCGGATGCGCACATCCTGCTCCGCTGGCGAACCGTAGTTGGCGTCGTAGTTGCTGTAGGACAGGCCCGCGTATCCGTCGTCCCACGTGTAGGAACCGCCGACAGCACCGCCATCCTGTCGGCCATTGCTGTTGCCCAGACGGCCTTTCTTCTCGTCGCCGTCTTCGCTTTGCGGTGCATGACGGCTGCGTGCGTAGCCGGGGATTTTCAGGTCATTGAAGGTCCGTGCATTCGCGTCCAGGTGCAAGGCGAAGCTGCCATCGCCGGCTTCGAGTTTGCCTGCGCTGCTGCGCGTTGTGGCTGCGCCGCCATAACGCAGTTCCCCGGCACCCTGAATGCCCTCAATGGCCTCGGTGGGGATGCGATTGTCAAAGGTGTTGACCACCCCGCCAATCGCATTGCCGCCGTACAGCAGGGCAGCGGGGCCGCGCACTATTTCAATCCGTTCGACGTTGACCGGGTCCAGCGGCACGGCGTGGTCATAGGACAGTGACGAGGCATCCAGCGCGCCCACCCCATTGCGCAGTAGGCGGATACGGTCGCCATCGAGGCCGCGAATGATCGGGCGGCTGGCGCCCGGCCCAAAGTAGGACGACGACACGCCGGGTTGCTTGTTCAGGGTTTCACCCAGGCTGCCTTGCTGTTGCAGGGTCAGGTCGTCACCTTCGAGCACGGTGGTCGGGGACGCCAGTTGACTGCTGCCCAGCGGGTTGCCGGTAATCACTTGGGGTTGCAGTTCCAAAGCGTAGGCGGGAGAGGCGATGAGCAGAGCGGCGGCCAACGGGGTGAGGGGTAAACGGCGAAGAGGGCGGGGCAAAGCAGGGGACGACATTGCAAGTTCCTTGGCAAGGTGGGCAGCGAAAAACGGACGCGGCGTACGCGCTATCGGGATAATAATAGTTACAATATAACATCGCTTTAATGGTCGCCAAGGGGAACTTTCATCCCGTATGCCCACTCAGGGCTAAACTGCGGCAGGGCACTCGCACTTCCCCCTGAGGCAGCGCTCGGCTAAGGTGCGCGGCTTTCCTTCTTTTGCTTACTTAAGGCTCGGCATGACTGAACCCAACAACGATCCCCTGCACGGCGTGACGCTCGAATACATCCTGACCGCGCTGGTGGCGCATTACGGGTGGGAAGGGCTGGCGCAACGCATTGATATTCGCTGCTTCAAGAGTGACCCGAGCATCAAGTCGAGCCTGACCTTCTTGCGTAAAACCCCTTGGGCGCGGGAAAAGGTTGAGAAGCTGTATGTGAAATACGCCCGCACCAAGCGCGATATTTGACGGCCCGATGACTTCTCGCCCGACGACATTCAGCGCAGCCACTGTACGCACGCTGTGCTCCTGGCTGGCGATCCTCGGCTGGAGCGGCTTGGCGATTCAGCTCGACCTGATCCTGATGGCGCGCTGGACGTCAGGCGCCAGCCTGTTGGGCGGGCTGGTGAATTACTTCGGTTTCTTCACCATCCTCACCAACACCCTGGCCGCAGCGGTATTGACCTGCCAAGCCACGCGGCTTGACTCGGCGGGCAGGCGGTTTTTCCTGCAACCCAAGGTCAGCAGCGGAATTTGCGTGAGCATGATCGTGGTGGGCGTTGCCTACAGCCTGTTGTTGCGCAACCTTTGGCAACCCGAGGGGCTGCAATGGCTCGCCAATGAGCTGCTGCACGATGTGATGCCGGTGCTGTACGCGCTGTATTGGTGGTGGTGCGTGCCTAAAGGGGCGCTGCGTATCCGTCACATCGGGCTGTGGGTGCTGTACCCGCTCGTGTACTTCGGCTACATCCTGCTACGCGGGCATCTGTTAGGCGTCTACCCGTATCCGTTTGTGGATGTAGACAAGCTGGGCTACGCGCTGACGATCCTGAATGCCAGCGGCATATTGGCGGGGTTTATCGTCGTGGCCGTCATCGTGGTGGGGCTGGATCGCTGGAAGTAGGAGATGAGCGCCGGTGAATCATGGCGCTGTGCCAGCGATCCGCCAGGCGGTTTATTCTTCGGCGCTGGTGTCCAGCCGCCAGTAGCCAGCGGCTTTCACCCACTCGTCATTCAAACCATGGGTGTCGAGCAACACTCTGCGCACTTTGCGCGACAGTGCGCTTTCGGTCGCCACCCATGCGTACAAATGGCCTTCGGGCATCTTCAATTGCGCGACCGTTTTGAGCAGGTCTTCAGTGGCCTGATCGCGGTGGACCCAGATCACCTCAACGCTCGCGGCGCTTTGGAGCGGTTGTTCTTCTGCCGCATTTTCGACCTCAACCACCACCGTGGCCCGGCGGTTGGCCGGCAACTCTTCCAAACGGCGGGCGATGGCGGGCAGGGCCGTTTCGTCGCCGATCAGCAGATAACTGTCGAACATATCCGGCACCACCATTGAGCCCCGCGGGCCGCCGATGTGCAGGGTTTGGCCGGGTTGCGCCTGCGCCGCCCAAGTGGACGCAGGGCCGTCGCCGTGCAGCACGAAATCGATGTCCAGTTCGCCTGTCTTCAGATCAAAGCGACGCGGCGTGTAGTCGCGCATCGGTGGCAGGCTGCTGCTTTTCAGGCCGGCGCTCAGCTCCAGCCCTTCAAGTGACGCCTGTTCTTCAGCGGTTTGCGGGAAGAACAGCTTCACGTGGTCATCGCTGCCCAGGCTGATAAAACCGGCCAGCTCAGGCCCGCCGACGGTGATGCGGCGCATGCGCGGGGTCAGGTCGACGAGACGCAGTACCGTCAGTTTTCGGCGTTTGATTTCATGCATGACGCGGTGAATGGTCTGCGGCGTTGCGGCATTCATTGGGCATTCTCCTGCGTGGGCCGGGGAGTCACGGGGCCGTCGACGATGGCTTTGGCGGTGGTGTTGAGCAGGTCGCGAACGCGCAGGATTTCTTCCGGGTTCCAGCGGCCGTGGTGCATTTGCAGGGCGTGGCGCAGGTTGTGCACGGCCTCGTGGATTTCTTCCGGCCGGTCATGGCCGCGCAGCGAGCGCTTGCTCACGTCAATGCGCATCCGCACGCCGTCCAGCGCAATCGCCTGTTCAGTCAACGACTGGCGACCCGCCTCGGTGATGGCATAACGCTTTTTACCGCCTTCGGTTTCGCCCTGAATCATCTCGCTTTCTTCAAGGAACGTCAGGGTCGGGTAAATCACGCCGGGGCTTGGGCTGTACGCGCCCTCGAACAGGGTTTCGATCTGGCGGATCAGGTCATAGCCGTGGCAAGGCTGTTCGGCGATCAGGGCCAGCAGCAGCAATTTCAGATCGCCCGGGGCAAACACACGAGGGCCTCGTCCACCGCGTTCACGGCCGGGGCGCTTCTCGAAACCATCCGCGTGCACGCCATGCTCTCGGTGGTGGGGGTGATGATGTTCGCTCATGTTCTCTTCGCTCTCTGTATAAGTTAGATACAACTTAAGATATATCTTAAGAGTGTTCAAGCTGAAAGGATGAACGGTAACGATTCTCAAGTGAGCGCCGGCGTTTTTTCAGATGCGGGTGTTTGGGCAGGCGTTACAACTGCGCGGTGGGCGGATGACACAACGTGTGGGTGGCGGGTTGCAGATAGGGCGTGAGGATGGGCGCCATGCCTTTGAGCACTTGCACCGGCAACGCGGAGGTGAATGTGAAGGCTTCGGCCGAGCGGCCCGGCACAAACGCTGTCAGGGTGCCAAAGTGCTGTTCGCCGATGTAGAACACAAAGGTCGCCGTGCGGTTGATCGACTTGGAGCTGATAAGGCGCCCGCCAGCACCCATGCTTTCGATGCGGTTATCGCCGGTGCCGGTTTTGCCGCCCATGGCCAGCACAGCGCCGTCGGGTTGTTTAAAGCTGCCGGACACACGGCGTGCCGTACCGGCGTCCACCACCTGTGACAGGGCCTCGCGCAGTGCGTTGGCCACTTCACTGGGCATGACCCGCTCGCCTTTGTCCGGGTCATTGATCAGGCGGGTTTCGTAGGGGGTGTCGGCGGCGAAATGCAGGGTATCGATGCGCAACACCGGCAAACGCACGCCATCGTTCAAGATAATCCCCATCAGCTCGGAGAGCGCTGCCGGACGATCCCCCGAGCTGCCCAGCGCGGTGGCCAGTGAAGGCACCAAGTGATCAAACGGGTAGCCGACTTTCTGCCAGCGCTGGTGGATATCGAGGAACGCTTCAATCTCCAGCATCGTGCGAATCCGGCTGTCACGGGCACTCTTGTGTCGGCTTTTGAACAGCCAGCTGTAAACCTCCTGACGCTCAAACTGGCTGGCGGTGACGGCTTGCTGGAAGGTGGCTTGCGGGTTGTTCAGCAAATAGCCCATCAGCCACAGGTCCAGCGGGTGGACCTTGGCAATGTAGCCTTGATCCGGCAGGTCATACGCGCCAGGGCCGTAGCTTTGATAGAGCTTGGCCAGGCGCTCGTCAGGGACCTTGTCACTGCGTAAATGCGAACGCACGAAACTGTTGAAGGTCGCCTGATCGGCGCGCGGAAACAGATACCGGTGGACCGCCGCCATGCGAATAGGGGTGGGGTGCATGCTGTCCAGAAAGGTATCGAGGCGCGCCTGCGTGTCCTTGCCTTTGTACTTTTTCCAGAACTTGAGCATGTAGGTGGTGCCTTCACGGTCCGCAAAGCGCGCCAGGTATTCCTGCCGACGGGGGTTGAGGTCGTCCTTGAGCAGTTCTGCGCTGTTGCTCGGCGCCTGATACGTCGTGTAACGCACCACATCGCGCATCAGGCGCACAAACGGCAGGTTGATGGATTCACGGATCGCGTCACGCAGGGTCGGGTTGCGGCCATTGTCCTGAACGCGGAAGTTATTGAAGTGATGCATGCCGCCGCCGGTGAAAAAACGCTCCCCCGGATTTGCCGAATAGGTGCGGTTGAGCGCTGCATCGAGCATGCCGGCAAGGCTCGCGTTCGGGTCGCGGATCAAGTAGTCCACGGCCCAGCGGCTCAAGCGGTCTTGCTCATTGATCTGGACTTTCTTCAGGTTGGCGCTGGACTGGCCCCCGTAACGCTCATGCAACTCGGCGATGATTTGCAGGTAAGTGGTCATCACCCGCAGCTTGGCGGTCGAGCCCAGCTCCAGTTTGCTGCCTTCATTGATGTCGAACGGCTGGTCCGTGCTGTCGGTTTGCACCCGTGCGCGGGCGCCATCGGGCGTCAGCTCAAACAAGGTGAAGCTGTAACGCACCTGCGCCGTGCTGCTGGGGGTCAGCAACCGCTCGCCCAGCAGTCCGAGTTTGCCGGCAACAGCGGGGTCGGCCAGTTTGCGCAAGTATTCGCTGACCTGGCGCTGCAAGTCGTACTGCAAGGTGCTGGTGGCTGACAGGTCGAGGCGGTCAAGGTCATACAGCGGGCGTTGGAGCAGGGCCGACAAACGACCGCGGGCCACGCTGATGCCTTTGTTGGTTTCGATCGGCTGGATCGTCGGGGCGGTGTTCCAGTCCCGGTAAGCCACACGGCTGGCCAATGCCGCAGTGGTCAGTGCAGGGTTGATCACCTGATTCTGGGCCAGCAGGCGGATATGGCTGTCAGTCAGCACCGCCAGCTCGTCGCGGCCTTTGGCCAAATAATGCGAAGGTCGGCGTTGGGCAATCATCAGTGACAGCACTTCGCGCAGCGCCAACCCGCGTTGCGCCAGGCTTTGCGGGTCGCTGGCGGTGCTGGCCAGGTGCTGATTGACCTGGTTGAAATCGGCGCCGTACCAGACGCGCAAGCCCTCGGCCATACCGTGCACCTCGCCATGCCCGGGCACCGCCGACAACGGCACACTGTTGAGGTAGTCACGCACAATCGTCTGGCGTGCTTTTAAGGTGTCGGGGCCATCCTGATATGCGCGCACGCTGGCAGAAACCATCTGCCGCAGTTTTTCACTGCCCGACACGGTCAGCCCATCGGGGGAGTGCCGGTACTTTTCAAGCTGGGTGGCTAGCGTGCTGCCACCCGCTGACTGGCCGGGCAAGTGGAGTAATTTGGCCACCTGTGACCAGGCGGCCATGGCGAAGCGCGGCCAGTCCACCGCCGGGTTGGCCAACGGCTGGGCGGGGTCGAGCAAGTCGCGGTTTTCAATGAACAGCAAGCTCTGCACCACCACGGGCGGGATACTGGCGAAGTCGGAATACAGCTGCTGCGGGTAGTTGTAGTGGTACAGCGGCGCGCCCGAGCAATCCGTAATGGAGAGCCCGGCCTGAATTTTTTCCGAGTAGGGGACGAAAAACCCTTTCTTGCTGTAGCTCAACAGTTCTGGCGAGAAGCGAGTTTGCTCGGCAATCACGTAATCGCGTTTTAACAGGCGCGGCAAAAAGTCGCCCAGCGAGCTGTAACCCAAGCGCTTGTCGAACGGCCCTGCGCCGGGATACAGCATGGAGTCGCTGGCGCCCGCGTGCATCGAATAGTTCAGGGCTGCGGCAAAGCGACTGAACGCTTGCGCCTGTAGCCGGGAAGTGCGCACTTCTTTTTCGATGGCGAACCCCAGAACCACCAGCGCGATCAACAGCAGCACGCCCAACGCCATCCAGCCATAACGCCGCCCGCGGTGCCGTGGGGCCGGGGACGGGGCGTCCTCCACTGCCGTATCAGGCACTGCGAGTTTGCTGGAGGTTGAATGCCACAGTGCGCCCATAGTTGACCGATCCACGTGCGCATTTTGGCTGCGCTTGAATCAAGCGTAGACGGTGGGCCACGGGCACGAGAACTTTGTGTGCCGTTCTTCGCGTGGGATTTCCACCCGTTGCCCCACTTGCGGCTGTAAGGCGTTTGTCCCAAGAGTGTAGGGATAGAGCCTTCAAGTAAGGTAAATACGTCCTAGGTAGGGGCATGACTGTGCACCAACGCTGTGCAATACTCGCCGCCGATCTCAGTAGGGCATTTCCCTTTTGACCTGCCGACCCACGAGGTCCGGGCCGATCAAGAGGGGAGCCGGGCCACACGCCCGGCTTGATAGAGCGCCCGATTGATGCCACATCCAATAACAATATGAGGTTGTACTTTTATGCCAGTCGGCAACCACCAGCCCCACAGCGACACCGCTCAGGGCGGTCCGCTCAAGCGTGAACTGGGCGAGCGTCACATTCGCTTGATGGCGCTTGGCGCCTGTATCGGCGTCGGCCTGTTCCTGGGCTCGGCCAAGGCAATTGAAATGGCAGGCCCTGCCATCATGCTGTCGTACATCATCGGTGGCCTGGCCATTCTGGTGATCATGCGCGCGCTCGGCGAAATGGCCGTGCACAACCCGGTAGCCGGCTCGTTCAGCCGCTACGCACAAGATTATCTGGGCCCGTTGGCGGGCTTTTTGACGGGCTGGAACTACTGGTTCCTGTGGCTGGTGACCTGCGTCGCGGAAATCACGGCGGTGGCGGTGTACATGGGGATCTGGTTCCCGGATGTCCCGCGCTGGATCTGGGCGCTCGCGGCGCTGATCAGCATGGGCTCGATCAACCTGATCGCGGTCAAGGCGTTCGGTGAGTTCGAGTTCTGGTTTGCCCTGATCAAGATCGTGACCATCATTGCGATGGTGCTCGGTGGCATCGGTATCATCGCCTTCGGTTTTGGCAACGATGGCGTCGCGCTGGGTATTTCCAACCTGTGGACCCACGGCGGCTTCATGCCCAATGGCGTGCAGGGCGTGCTGATGTCCCTGCAAATGGTGATGTTTGCGTACCTGGGCGTTGAGATGATCGGCCTCACCGCCGGTGAAGCGAAAAACCCGCAAAAAACCATTCCGAGCGCGATTGGCTCGGTGTTCTGGCGCATTCTGTTGTTCTACGTGGGCGCGCTGTTCGTGATCCTGTCGATTTATCCATGGAACGAAATCGGCACCCAGGGCAGCCCGTTCGTGATGACCTTTGAGCGTCTGGGCATCAAGACCGCTGCCGGTATCATCAACTTCGTGGTCATTACGGCGGCATTGTCGTCGTGCAACGGCGGCATTTTCAGCACCGGGCGCATGCTCTATAGCCTGGCGCAGAATGGTCAGGCGCCTGCCAATTTCGGTACAACCTCCAAGAACGGCGTGCCGCGTCAGGCGTTGCTGCTGTCGATTGCGATGTTGCTGTTGGGCGTGGTGTTGAACTACCTGGCCCCGGAAAAAGTGTTTGTGTGGGTGACGGCCATCGCCACCTTCGGCGCGATCTGGACCTGGTTGATGATTCTGCTGGCGCAACTGCGCTTCCGCAAAAACCTGAGCCCGGAAGAAGCCGCCGCCCTCAAATACCGCATGTGGCTGTACCCGTACAGCTCCTATGCCGCTTTGGCGTTCTTGCTGTTGGTGGTCGGGCTGATGGCGTACTTCGTGGAGACACGCGTGGCGCTGTTTGTAGGGCCTGCGTTTCTGATCCTGCTGACCGTGCTGTTTTACGTGTTCAAGTTGCAGCCGACTCAGGTGAGCGAGCCGAACCCGGGCGCGCAGCTGAAAAAAAGCTGATGCACTGACCCAGTGACACACCGTGCCGGAGCGAGTGAACTCATTGCGGCACGGTTATTTTGCAGTGGCATTCAACTGTTTGTTCCAGTCCAGCCACGCTGCCAGTACCGCCATCATCCCCACGCCCAACACGGCGCTGATCAGTTTGATCGCCAGCGTGTCACCGCCCAGTGCATTGAGCATGTCAGCCAGCGGCGCCAGCACCACCCCCAGACAAAACACTTCCAGCGAATACCGCCCCATCCGACAGGTTTGCCGTGCCACCCAGAGGTTGAGCCAATGGCTGTGGGGCACCAGTTTTGCCGCCACATACGCCAACGCCAGAAAGTGCAATAAACGCACAGGGGACAAGTTGGTCTTGCTGATCGGGTAGAGCTGTTCGCCCAGCCACAGCGGGATAATTGCATCGTGTACCTGAGGCCATTTCCAGGACAACGCCAGCAGCCCGGTCAACAGCAGGTACAACGCAGCGCCAATGAACATCGGTTGGCGCGTCAGGGGACGCAGATCTGGCGCCTTGTCGCGTTGCGCCCACAGGGACGCAGCGCCCCCGAGGACAAACAGGAACTGCCACGCCAGCGGGTTGAAAAACCACACGCCGCCTTCCTGTGCGGCCAAGTTCCAGTAGGGGGCTGTGAGGTACACCAGAAACGAAACGCCCACCACCACGGCGCACCCGCGCAGCAGCAGGGGCAACACCAGCGGTAACCCCAGTAACAGCAGAATGTAGAGCGGCAACGGGTCCATCAGGTTGGGTTTGAAGCGCAGTAACAGCTCATCGGTGAGCGCCTGCTGCGGGTTGCTCAAGAAGTACTGCAAGCCCATTTCTTGCACCAGATCACGGGTTTCGACGTGGCTGTTGGCGAAGAACACGATGCCCATCAGCACTGCCAGCAAAAAAATGTGCACCACGTACAGCACCCAGGCACGGCGCAGGATTTTGATCCCTGCCCGAACGAAGCCGTCACGTTGTGCGATCTTGCCGTAAGCCAGTACGGCGGCGTATCCGGCCAGAAAAACAAAAATTTCCGCCGCATCGCTGAAACCGAAATTGCGCACGGTCAGTTCGGCCAGCGGGTTGTGCGGAATGTGATCCCAGAAAATAAAAATCAGCGCCAGCCCGCGGAAGAAATCGATGCGGTGGTCGCGTCCGGTCGTCATCACGGCAGTACTCAGACAAAGGTTATAAAAAGACCCGCAGGCGCGGCAGAGGTTGCGCGCCGCACAACGGCGGCGCGCAGGGTGAAGGCAATTAGCGGTAAATGCAAAGTCTTGATATGACGCATTGTCTCTAATTGCTACAGACGGGGCGGCTAAAGTTGCTCACTCACTCCTCTTTAATCGTTTCGAGGGGCTTTTTATCCAAAATGCCTTGGGTGATCTGCACCAGGTTTTTTTTCTTCATGTTGGCCAGTGTGGTCAATTCGCCATTGTAGAGACCCTCAAACGCAGTGGTCTGCGTGAACACCTTGCTTTCATCAATGACTAACGTCTGCGCCAGTTCCTTGAGTTCGCCTTCCAGCATGGCCACGGCGTCCTGATTGTTCGCCGCCACGGCATCGACCCATGCCTTGTGTTTTTCACTCAAGGTTTCAAGGTTGAGATAGCGCTGGTCGAGCAACGCGTTACTGGTTTTGATATTGCCTTTGTAGGCCGCTTCAATGTGGTTTTTCCAGGGCTCCAGTTCAAGCAGCTGATTGGCCATAAAACCGGGCGAGGCCTCTTTGTTGACGATGATCTGGTAAGCGTCCTCAATTTGCGCTGGCGTTATCTTCGACACATTCCTGAACTTCATATGCGCAGGCTGCCAAAGCAGCTCAAGCCGTTTGGCCAGGTCAACCTGGTAAATCAGTTTGACTTCAAGCGGGTCAGGCTTGAGCTGTGCAATGTCCGATGTGGGCAATACAGCCTGGCGTAACGCGGCGTTATAGGCCTCTTGCTGCAACGCGATCTGGGTCTCAGCGATGTCGTTGAGCTCAATGAGTCGAACTTCGCTTTTCATCAGTTTCAGCAGTTTGAGCTCTTTTTCGGCGCCCTCCGATAACAAGGCTTCGCGCAATAAGACCCTGTACCCGAAGCGGCTGAAAATAGTCGCCACCCGGTCAACGCAGGTCTCGTTTTCAATCGAGTGGGCAAACACGCTGGCGCGGTAGTCGCTGTCGATGGCAGCAGCTTCGAGGACGCGCCAGACCCTGTCGGTCAACAGTGCGCGATCACGCTCAAAATCAGCACTGGCCACCAGGTCTCGAATGACCTTGAAGAAGCTCTCAGAGCCGGGTTCTGCACTCAAAGCGTCCCACAGGTCATTTTTCAAACTGACGTCGGCAGCAGGCAAGTCCGGGGCCATCCACAGATTGGCCGGGTGCGGCGTGTCAGGGGCATGCACCCGCGACTCCAGCGCAAGCCCGAAACGGCTTCTGAGTTCGTTGACGGAATCATGGGTACGGGCGTTTAACGGGTTGTCATGCAAGAACGTGCCCCTGAGCCTGTCCGCGGGTAGCTGGAAATACCCTTCTGGCAGGGTCGTGATCCTGTTCCCGCGCAGGTCGAGCTGGGTTAAAAAAGGTAAATCGTCAACGCCCGCAGGCCATTGCGTGAGTCGGTTTTGGCTGACATTCAGGCTGCGTAACTCTGTCATCTGGCTGAAGTCAGGCAGGTGTTCCAGCTTGTTATGGCTGAGGTCCAGCACCTTGAGGTTCTTTAAGGTGGCGAGTTTGCTGGCCGCTGCCGGGGTGAGCGCCAACTTGTTTTTGTGCAACTTGAGTGTGCTCAGCCCTTGCAGCGTGAAGAGTGATTCAGGGAGTTCGCGCAGATGGGTCGATTCAAAGCTGAGTTCTTTCAGATTGGGGAAGCGTTTTAAAAAGGCGTCATAACTGGAATGCAAGTACTGGTTATTCATTTTCAGGGACGTGACATGACTGAAATCAGCCTCCAGCGTGGGCAGTTTGCCGAGCTGAATATTGCTGAAGTCCAAACGTGAGCCATGCATCAGCGCACCGGATTCCGGATGGCGCTGCCAGCATTTGATCAGCTTGTCGGCAAAACGCGCTTTGTCCCGTATGTGCACCGGCCGAATATGCTCATCGCTGAACTGTACAAACTCCAGGGGTTCGTTTTGCCAATCGGCCAGGCTGTTCTTCAACGCCTTGAACTCTTTGTTCAAGGCCTCAAGCCGGCTCAACCCCGCACGGCTGAACAGGCTGTCAACGCCGATAAACCCCTGGATGTTCTCCGTGCTGTGCGCCGGGAACAGCTTTGTTGTCAAATGCCTGATCCGTCGCGGGTGCATCGACATACAGGCAAAGGGGGCCCGAACACAACGCGCGCCTTCGGCTTCAAGCCGAGGGTAGCCCATGCGCCCTTTGACCCGGCGTAACGGAGAGTGAGGCGCCGTGGTTTGTGGGGGTAAGTTCAGTAATTTTCTGGCTTTGGCGCGGGTAAGAATGGGGCGCTCCAGCAGTGCTTCTTCCAGCAATTTCCCCTGAGCGGTGGATGGAAAACCCAGCGCGGCCCGTTGCGCATCAGGCAAGGCGTGCAGCACTGAGGCGTACAGGTTATCCAGCCCGTGCAGCTCTTGATGCTCGCCGTTGTAGGTGATGTAGCGAGTGCCCTGTTTGACCAGCACTTTACGAATGGAAGCATCCGGGGCACCGATTTCATCGATCACGGTCCCGGAAAGCGTGCTGTCGTGCACTTCCAGTCGCAAATCCTTCGGCCAACCCGGCATCTCGGCCAGGCTGTGCAGGATCAGTTTTTGGGTGTCCAGGGAGGGCGCGTGCTCGAAGTACAGTCCCTCATAGGCACGCATCAAGCGGTTTTCCTGCTCGAAAAGCCGGGCTTCTTCTTTCAAACGCAAGGGAACGCGTCCCTCTTCAAGGTGAACGATTTCACTGGATGTGGCCGCGCCAATGATTTCGTTGGCCGCTGAGAGCGGTAACGTCGGGGCGTTGCGGGTCAGCGTTTGAATCAGTGGATCATCCGATTCCTGAGACTGCCGGTATTGCACATCGAGCAGGTCTTCGCGCAGATATTCAGTGTGTTTGGCAACCCTTGAGCCCAATAACCTGACCTGTTCGTTGATATCCGATTCAAAGGTGCCTGTCAGGGGATCTACCCCGATCAGGTCCATGATTTCTGCCGTGTCCAGCGACATGAGCACCGTTTTAAACAACTGGCCTTGGCGCACCTGGCTGTCGAGCACTTGGATCACAGGCACTTTGCCTGCTTGAACCGGCCCATATTCGATCAGTGTGTTGCCCGCGCTGTCGATGCAACGCAGGCGTTTGTTGGCAGGCCAGATCTCGGGATGGGTCAGCACTTGAAGCTGTGACAACGGGTCGGCCTGCACGTCCCCGGCGTGCATGCGTGTAATGAATTCATTGAGGTCCTGACGTGCCTTAAAGCGCTGGATGCAATCACTCAGTAACGCGGGGGGAGGTTGCTGATCGATAAAACTCTGCCTGACGGCTGATTCGTCTGTGCCAGACACCTTTAAAAAGTTGAGCGCTTGCTCATCGCTCAGTCCCTGAAGGGCAACATCGAGGCGGCGCACAAATGTGGCCGGCTCCCACGTTTGAATCTCGTCAATCTCGTGTGTCCAGGCACCCTGGCCATTGGACGTGATTAATGGTGAATACGCATTCGTCCGGGTGGGGTGCTTCAAGCGATAGGTGTTGTTGGCCTGGTATTGAACCTGATACTGCTTGCCTTCGAGTTCCAGATAACTGTTGCCCTCATGGGTATAGAGACCGCGCTGATCAACCTTGGCAGCGGCGTGGGGCGGTACATCATGCTCAAAGGGGGCGAGGTCGGGCATCCATAGCTGTGTTTTGCCGTCCGGCATTTCAACGGTGTCGAGTTCTTCCACAAGGGGCGACCGTTCAATGGCCGGGGCGGCTTTGAATTCCTTGGCCAACTTTCCAGCGGCAGCGATAAAAGCCACGTTCAGCAATACGCTACGGGTGTAAGACCAGGCTTGCGCCTGATCGCCTTGTTCCCACGCCTCGATGCCGTGGTAAATGTCGGTCATGATCTGCGCGGCAAACACCACGGTCATCACTTCCCCAAGGCCGGGAACAAACAGTGCGGCGATATTTAAAACATTCAGGCCGACATCGAAATAATGTTCGATGCGGTTAAGTAACGAGAGCCGATTTATTTCTGCCGTGGGCACGGCAATAAAGCGTGCGTCGTTCATGAGCTGGAATTTTTTAAGTTCAAACAGATAACTGAACAGGTTCGTGCTGATCGGGTTGCGCGTCATCTCCAGCGGGTCGTTGTTCTTGTCGATAAAACGCGCATTCAAGCGTTTGGTCAGTTGCAGTTTTTGGCGTTGGGGTGCGAGATGAATAAAGAAACGCCGGTATTCCGGGTCCTGCATTTTATATAACCAATCGGTCGCAGCCAGACGCACAGATGCATATTCCTTGATGCAACTGATCGGATCGCCGGGGATATACAGCACGCAGCGGCGATCACGCTCAAGCGGGTCGCCATGGGACAGGATCATCGAGTTGAAGGGAATGTCGTCCATTTGCAGGGCGTTACAGGTTAATGGCAAACCATGGAAGACGGGGTTGTTATCCCCCCGGCAATAACCCAGCAACATCGAGTGTGTCGAGGCGCTGATGTCACCTTTCATCAGGGCAATTTGTGCCTGCAACATCATGACATTGCGCTCATGGCGCTCGAACGTTTTAAACAGCTGGTTCTTCGCGGCGTTGTCGGCGGGATTGAAGAGGGTCGTCAAGTGCGTCTGATATTGACCGCCAATATCCAGTTCTCGGCACAACTGCGCGAATTCAACAGGGGGTATATCAATCAGGCGCGGCGCCGAGGTGTCATTGCCCTGAGATTTATGACTCCACAGGTGCGAGCCTTTGGGGATACCGCCCGCCTGGGCCTGACTGTCTTCGAAGTTATTCAACGCCGCTTGCAACAATGTTTGCGTGGTCGTGCGGGTGACTTCCTGGGTGAAGTAATTAAGTGTGGTCTGGGTAATGATGTTGTTGTCGACATCGCACTCGATGCCGAAACGCGTGAACAGCGCAGTGGTCAATAAAGGTTTGGCGAAGGCTTCAACGGAGCTTATTTGATTGAGGTACGTATTGAGGGCCGTGAGTGACACATTATTAAGCGCCTGTATCTCTTTTAAGGCTTCACGTTGAGCGTCAGACGCGTCGCTGTACCAGCGCGGGATATCAAGGGCATGATCGGGCAGTTGGGATAAGACCTGTTGGGGGGCTTGTCTGACCGGCTCGTGGACTGCGTTTTTAATGAAGTCGTGATGAATGCCAAGTTGTTGAAGGTCGGGCACTGGCGTGGCTGAAGAGGTGGGCATGTATAAACTTCCATGGCGTGAAAAGACCTTGAGTCTAGGAAGTTTAAGGGTGAGTAAAAAGTCTAAATGGCTGATCGGATAAGTAACAATTTGAACCTGTATTTAGTATTCAAAAGTAGTTATTTACTGCCCGCTGTTAGGGGGTTAGGTTTAATGGCATTCGGTGGCCGGGGTATGTGTTTAATATGCCCCGGCGTCGTTGAATATACCTTTACGCGGCGGCAATCACATTGGGCTCAAAACTGTCTGCGCGCGCCATTTGCCACATGCGCGAATAAAATTCGCCATTCACTTCGCCGGTGAGCAATTCACCGGGTTTGAGAAATACATGCAATTGGGAGAACAGCTTGATCTCGGTTGCCGATACACGACGTACCAAGTGCTTGGCCTGGAGCTGTGACGGGTGCTCAAGGCCCGCCGCTGCCAGCATCTCTGCCAGCCCTTTAAGCGTGTTGCGGTGGAAGTGGAACACCCGCTGCGCTTTATCGGGCACCACCAGTGCGCGTTGGCGCAAGGGGTCTTGGGTGGCAACGCCGGTGGGGCATCGGTTGGTGTGGCACGACTGCGACTGAATGCAGCCGATGGCGAACATGAAGCCCCGCGCGGAGTTGGCCCAGTCCGCGCCGATGGCCAGCACGCTGGCGATGTCGAAGGCGCTGACGATTTTGCCGCTGGCGCCCAGTTTGATCTTGCTGCGCAGGTTCAGCCCTACCAGCGTGTTGTGTACGAACAGCAGCCCTTCACGCATGGGCGCACCCATGTGGTCAGTGAATTCCACCGGGGCGGCGCCCGTGCCGCCTTCCTTGCCGTCGATCACGATAAAGTCCGGGAGGATGCCGGTTTCGAGCATCGCCTTGGCGATCCCCATGAACTCCCACGGATGACCCAGGCAGAACTTGAAGCCCACGGGTTTGCCGCCGGACAACTCGCGCAATTGGGCAATCCAGTGCATCAGCTCGATAGGGGTCGAAAACGCGCTGTGCCGCGACGGCGAAATGCAGTCTTCACCCATCATGATGCCGCGGGTTTCTGCGATCTCTTGCGTCACTTTGTCTTTAGGCAAGATCCCGCCATGGCCGGGTTTGGCGCCTTGGCTCATCTTGATTTCGATCATGCGCACTTGCGGGTTTTGCGCCTGGACGGCGAAGCGCTCCGGGTCGAAGCGCCCGTCGGCGGTGCGGCACCCAAAATAACCGCTGCCCAGTTCCCAGGTCAGGTCGCCGCCGTTTTCCCGGTGGTAAGGGCTGATGCTGCCTTCGCCCGTGTCGTGGGCAAAATTGCCCAGCTTGGCGCCCTGGTTCAACGCGCGGATCGCGTTGGCGCTGAGGGAGCCAAAGCTCATGGCCGAGATGTTGAACACCGACGCGGAGTACGGCTGGGTGCACTGCGGGCCGCCCACCATCACCCGAAAACTGGCCGGGTCGCTCAGCGGCGCAGGGCGCATGGAGTGGCCGATGAACTCGAAGCCCGACTGGTACACGTCAATCAGCGTGCCGAACGGTTTATCAGCGCTTTCATTTTTGGCGCGGGAATAGACCAGCGAGCGTTGGGCGCGGGAGAAGGGCAGCGCATCGCTGTCGGACTCCAGCAAATACTGGCGAATCTCCGGGCGGATGGTTTCAACCATGTAGCGGATGTTGCCCAGAATCGGGTAGTTGCGGCGCACCGCATGGGGGGTTTGCATAAGGTCGAAAATACCGATCAGGCTCAACACCAGGGTGACCGCGGTAAACGGCCACAACCACTCGTGGTGCATGAACGGCAGGCTGGCGAGCGTGAATATCACGCAAAAGGCAAAAAACGCATAACGGCTCAACAGTGACAGGCTCATACGGTTTCCTGTTTCAGGCTTATTTGTTCAGTCAGGCCATTGCGCCTGAAGGGCTCGTCTGCAGCACGAGCAGGGACTCACGCTGCGGTCAGGCTCGGTACGACATGAATCTGCGCTCGCTCAGGCGGCGTTGAAACATGGCGTACTGACCCTTGGGACCCTCTCTTTAGCCTGGAGGTTTCCCCGGGGAGGTGCTTGCCCTGTATCAAGCAAGCGCCAGTACAGAAAGCAGACTCGCCATTGAACGAGATTTCGCAGGGCGCAGCATCCCGACGAAAGTCGTGGCGTGAACGCACACCGCATCAATGACGGGGCTTTCAAGGGCCTCACCATACAGACTGAAGCTGGCAGCGCGCTATCTGTGTCTTTTCGTCAGGGGGCAGTCATGTGATCCTTCGCGCTCTTTCTGGTTAGTTGGCTGATGCTTGTGAGTTCTTCAGATATTTCCTGCGCTATCCCTCCCAATACCATTCGAATCGCGGCGGCCGTGCTGATCGGCCCTGACGGTCAAACCTTGCTGGTGCGCAAGCGCGGCACGCAGGCGTTCATGCAGCCGGGTGGCAAAATCGATGCCCATGAGCAACCTATCGACGCGTTAGCCCGAGAGCTGGAAGAAGAGCTGGCGCTCACGATCGACCCGGCCCGTGCCACCTATTTGGGGCATTTTTGCGCGCCAGCGGTGAATGAACCGGGGTTTGAAGTGCAGGCCGAACTGTTTTTGCTGCACATCGATACGGTCGTGGCCCCGGCTGCGGAGATCGAGGAAGTGCAGTGGATTGACCCGAGCGGGGACGGTGGCCTAACCCTGGCCCCTTTGACCCGTGATGTGATTTTGCCGTTCTACCGCCAGATTATTCCTGCCTGATCCCGACTGACTGCTGACAAGGACTGTCCCTGATGCCTGCCCATGATGTGCTGATGTTTGCCGCCGCGTGTCTGGTGATGGTGCTGACGCCCGGGCCGAACATGATTTATCTGATCTCACGTTCGATCTGTCAGGGTCGCAAGGCGGGCGTGACGTCGCTGCTAGGCGTGGTGGCCGGCTTTTTCGTGCACATGCTGGCGGCTGCGATCGGGCTTACGGCCGTGTTCCTCGCGGTTCCACTGGCCTATGAAGCCTTGAAGTGGGCAGGCGCGCTGTACCTCTTATGGATGGCCTGGCAAGCGGTGCGGCCTGGCGCGCGCTCGCCGTTCGAGGCCCGGGAGTTGCTGCCGGATGCCCCGTCAAGGCTGGTTTTGATGGGGTTCTTGACCAGTGTGCTGAACCCAAAGGTGGCGATGTTCTACCTGTCGATTTTTCCGCAGTTCATCAGTCCGGAGCACGGTTCGCTGTTTATCCAAAGTATCCTGTTGGGCCTGACGCAAATCAGCGTCAGTTTCACCGTGAATCTGTTGATTGCATTGTTCGCTTCCGGCATTGCCGTCTGGTTCGTGCGTAACCCGCTGTGGTTGGCCGTGCAGCGTTATGTGATGGGCGGGGTGCTGGCTGCGCTGGCCGTGAGACTGATGCTGGAGCAACGAAAAACCGTATGACGTGGACCTGTAATGGCTATAGAACTGCTTAACCCTTCACACGCCAGGGCGTATCGCCAGTTAATGCTTGCGGCGTTCGCACACCACCCCGAGGCCTTTGTCTCCCGCATTACCCGTCGCGAAACAATGCCGTTGAGCTGGTGGGAATCGCAGCTGGACGACGATCTGAGCACGCTGTATGGCGCGTTTGTGGAGGGGCAGTTGGTGGGGGTTATCGGTCTGGCGTTCGAACCTTGGGAAGACATGCAGCACAAGGCCACCTTGTTTGGCTTGTACGTGGGTGAGCACTGCCGGGGGCAGGGGCTGGGCGAGCAGTTGGTGCAGGCCGTGCTGTCACTGGCTGAAGAAGAACCCGATCTCAACGTGATTGAGCTGACGGTGAGTGCGAACAGCCTCCCGGCATTGGCGCTGTACACCCGTTGCGGGTTTCAACAGTCGGGCCTGGAAGACTGCGCCATCAGGGTGGGCGAGGACTATTACGACCGTGTGCACATGCGCCGGCAGGTCAATCGACCGGATGACCCGGCAGGCGCAGCGGCATAGCTGCGCCCGGCGTCGACAGGTGCAGAGCGGGTGTCAACGCACCGCGCTGACACCGTCCAGCGTCGAGAACGAGGTGTCCTTGGCGGTCAGCAGGAAGTCACGCATGTAGGGCGCATCCAGCATGTCTGCCCGAATGGCTGCGTACAGCGTGGCGAACAAGCCTTTTTCCCCCAGACGCTTGGCCTTTACATAGCCCCGCGAGCTGTATTCATGCAGCGCCCAGTGCGGCATGCCGCAGACCCCGCGCCCGCTGGCGACCAGTTGCATCATCATGACGGTCAGCTCCGAGGTGCGCACTTGCGCGGGCTCCACGTCGGCGGGTTCCAGAAAGCGGGTGAAGATATCGAGGCGATCACGTTCCACCGGATAGGTAATCAACGTTTCGCTTTTCAGGTCGTCGGGCACGATAAACGGCTTGCTGGCCAACGGGTGCTGATTGGCCACCGCCAACATGGCTTCATAGGTGAACAACGGCACATACGTCAGGCCCGCAATCTCCTGCGGGTCGGAAGTCACCACCAGGTCCAGGTCGCCTCGGGCCAGCGCCGGGAGCGGGGCGAAGGCAAACCCCGAGGCCAGATCGAGCTCCACCTCGGGCCATGCATCGCGGAACTGGTCGATGGTCGGCATCAGCCACTGAAAGCAGCTGTGGCATTCGATGGCCATGTGCAGGCGTCCGGCAGTGCCGCCCACCAGGCGCGCGATATCACGCTCCGCGCTGCGCATCAGCGGCAACATGGCGTCGGCCAGTTGCAACAGGCGTAAACCGGCACTGGTGAAGCGCACGGGTTTGGTTTTGCGCACGAACAACGGCATGCCCATGCGTTCTTCCAACTCTTTGAATTGATGAGACAACGCCGACTGGGTCAGGTGCAGGCGTTCTGCCGCTTCCACCAGGCTGTCGGATTCGCGCAAGGCGTGCAGGGTTTTGAGGTGACGAATTTCCAGCACGGGTGCTCCATGAGTAATTTTGATGATGAACACGAAAACGTTGAGTTTGTCTCATGTTGCACCGTCTGTCGATAATTGGGCCATTACTGACATGGAGGAATGCCGTCATGGCCCTGGCCCACAATCTTGGTTTCCCACGCATCGGCGCGGATCGCGAACTTAAAAAAGCCCTTGAAGCCTATTGGAAAGGCGACATCGACCACGCCGCGCTGCAAGCCGTGGGCCGTGAATTGCGCGCCAAACACTGGCAACTGCAAAAAGACGCGGGTATTGATCTGCTGCCCGTGGGCGACTTCGCCTGGTACGACCAGGTACTGACCCACTCGCTGACCTTCGGGGCGATCCCGGCGCGTTTCGCCAACACGCTGGACAACAACGGCCGCCCGACCCTGGACACCCTGTTCGCCATGGCCCGTGGCGCCAGCCACAGCTGCTGCGGCGGCGAACACAGCCAAGGCCAGTACGCTCAGGAACTGACCAAGTGGTTCGACACCAACTATCACTACCTGGTCCCGGAATTCACGCCGGCTCAGCGCTTCGAGCTGAGCTGGAACGAACTGTTTGAGGAAGTCGATGAAGCGCTGGCGTTGGGCCACAAGGTCAAGCCCGTCATCATCGGTCCGCTGACGTATCTGTGGCTGGGCAAGGCCAAAGGCAACGCGTTCGACAAACTCGACCTGCTGGAAAACCTGCTGCCGGTGTACGCACAGATCCTTTCGCGCCTGGCTGAGCAAGGGGTGGAGTGGGTGCAGATCGACGAGCCGATCCTGTCGCTGGACTTGCCGCAAGCCTGGAAAAACGCCTTCGAACGCGCGTATCACATTCTTCAGTACTCGCCCCTGAAAAAGCTGGTGGCGACTTACTTCAGCGGGCTGGAAGACAACCTCGGTCTGGCGGTCAGCCTGCCGGTGGAAGGGCTGCACGTTGATCTGGTGCGTGCTCAGGACCAGTTGCACGGGATTCTGGATCGCTTGCCGACCTACAAAGTGCTGTCGTTGGGGCTGGTCAACGGTCGCAACGTGTGGCGCTGCGACCTGGAAAACGCCTTGGCGCAATTGCAACTGGCCGAAGAACGTTTTGGGGACAATGTGTGGGTCGCCGGTTCGTGCTCGCTGTTGCACAGCCCGGTGGACCTGGACCGCGAAACCCAACTGGACGCGGAGCTCAAAAGCTGGCTCGCCTTCGCCAAACAAAAATGCAGCGAAATCGCCGTGCTGCGTGACGCACTGAACATCCCGCAAGACCCAAAGGTGCAACTGGCGCTGGCCGAAAGCCGCGCGCTACAGCACAGCCGTGCCCACTCGCCGCGCATCCATAAACCGGCGGTGCAAGCGCGCCTGGAGGCCATCACGGCTGCTGACAGCCAGCGTCAATCGCCCTTTGCCGAACGTATTGAAGTGCAGCGTGCGCGCTTGAACCTGCCAGCGTTTCCGACCACAACCATCGGCTCCTTCCCGCAGACCGCTTCGATTCGTCTGGCGCGTCAGTCGTACAAACAGGGCAAGTTGTCGACCAGCGAATACACCGACGCCATGCACAGTGAAATCCGCAATGCCGTAGAGACTCAGGAGCGCCTCGGTCTGGACGTGCTGGTTCACGGCGAAGCCGAACGCAATGACATGGTCGAATACTTCGCCGAGCAACTGGACGGCTACGTGTTTACTCACTATGGCTGGGTGCAGAGCTACGGTTCGCGCTGCGTGAAACCGGCGATCATTTTTGGCGACCTGAGCCGCCCCAACGCCATGACCGTGGAGTGGATCACGTACGCCCAAGGCCTGACCGACAAAGTCATGAAGGGCATGCTGACCGGTCCTGTGACCATGTTGATGTGGTCATTCCCGCGCGAAGACGTGCCGCGCCACGTGCAAGCGCGACAATTGGCGCTGGCCATCCGTGACGAAGTGCTCGACCTGGAAAAAGCCGGTATCAAGATTGTGCAAATTGACGAAGCGGCGTTCCGCGAAGGTTTGCCGTTACGCCGCGCGCAGTGGCAGGAGTACCTGGACTGGGCGGTGGAAGCCTTCCGCCTGTGCGCCTCGGGCGTGAGTGACGAAACCCAGATCCACACCCACATGTGCTACAGCGAATTCAACGACGTGATCCAGTCGATTGCCGCGATGGATGCCGACGTGATAACCATCGAAACCTCGCGCTCGGACATGGAGTTGCTGGAGGCCTTTGAAGCGTTCGATTACCCGAACGACATTGGACCGGGGGTCTATGACATCCACTCGCCACGGGTGCCGGACACGGCGCAAATGGTCAAATTGCTGAGCAAGGCCGCGCAGCGCATCCCGGCAGAACGGTTGTGGGTCAACCCCGATTGCGGCCTCAAAACCCGCGCCTGGGCCGAGACCGAAGCTGCGTTGATCAACATGGTGGCCGCCGCCCGCAAGCTACGGGCTGAAGTGGTCTGACTTTAGCGGGCTATTTTTTCGACATGGATGTTTAGCTTTTTCAGTCGATACCAAAAGCTTCTTTCTGAAATACCGATCAATTGCGCCGCAGCCGCCTGCACGCCGTTGGCCTGTTGCAAGGCCGCCAGGATGTACGCTTTCTCGACCTCGGCCAAGGCGGCCTCAAGGTCCGGCGGCACGCTGGGGCCCGATTCCGGTACGGCGCCGTGTTGATTCGGTTGTGGGGTAAACAGGTACGGCGGCAAGTCGCTGTCTTCAATGGTCTGGCTGGTGGCCACGATGGTGGCGCGCTCAACGCAGTTTTGCAGTTCGCGGATGTTGCCCGGCCAGTTGTATTCGGCCATGGCCTGCAAGGCGTCGGGGCTAAAGCCGGTGATGCGTTTACCGGCCGTCGCGCCCAGGCTGTGGGCGAAGTGGCGGGCCAGCGGGGCAATGTCTTCCACACGCTCGCGCAAGGCGGGTAGTGGGATCGGGAACACATTCAGGCGGTAGTACAAGTCTTCGCGAAACTCTTTATTGGCCACGGCCTCCAGCAGATTTTTGTGGGTGGCCGCAATGACTCGCACGTCGACCTTGCGCTCGCGGGGATCTCCCACCGGCTCGATGACTCGCTCCTGCAGCGCGCGCAGAATCTTGGCTTGCAGCGCCAACGGCATGTCACCGACTTCATCGAGAAACAACGTGCCTTTGTCGGCCTGTAGAAAACGCCCGACACGGTCGGCTACGGCGCCGGTAAACGCGCCTTTGCGGTGGCCGAACATCTCGCTTTCAAGCAAACCTTCAGGAATCGCCGCACAGTTGACCGCGACAAACGGCTTGTCGGCGCGGCTGCCATGCTTGTGAATGGCGCGGGCGACCATCTCTTTGCCGGTGCCACTTTCGCCGGTCAGCAGAATGGTGGCGCTGCTGTCACGCACGGAGTCGATGGCCTGCAACACGCGGCGAAAGCTCGGGCTGTCACCGATCAGGCTATCAACGTGCTGATGTTCGTCCAGTTCTGCGCGCATGCGGGCGTTGTCGCGCAAGATGTCGCGAAATTGCAGGGCCTTGTTGACGGTGATGTCCAGCTCGTCAATGTCAAAGGGTTTGGCGATGTAGTCGTAGGCGCCATTGCGCATCGACTGGACGGCGTTTTTTACGGTGCTGTACGCGGTCATCACAATCACGGGCAACTGCGGGTAGCGCTGTTTGACCTCGGCCAGCAATTGCGGGCCGTCCATGCCCGGCATGCGCCAGTCGCTGATCACCAGGTCAATGTCTTGCTGTTCCAGGATCGCCAGCGCCTGCAAGCCATTGCCTGCCGTGAACACCTGCACATCGTTCTGGCTGAGTGCCGAACTGAGCAGGTCGCACAGCTTCGGTTCGTCGTCGACCACCAGCACGTTATGACTCATGACTCATCCCCTCCGTGGGCCGGAATATACAGATTGAAGGTGGCACCGGCGCCTTTGTCGCTGACGCATTCGATGCGGCCGTCGTGGCTGTCCATGATTGAGAACACCTTGGCCAGCCCCAGGCCTGTGCCCGAGGCTTTTGTCGTCACAAAGGGCGTGAAAATCCGCTCCATCATGTCGGGCGCAATGCCTTCGCCCGTGTCGGTAATGCTGATGACGGTGTAATCGTCTTCCTGCGCAATGCCGACGGTGAGGTGGCCGCCGTCGGGCATGGCGTCGATGGCGTTGATAATCAGGTTCAGGCACGCCTGCTTCAACTGCCGCGCATCGGCATACAAGGTGGCGCCGGGTGCCTGATCATCGATGCGGGCTTCAACGCGATGAGACTCAAGTTCAGGTTTGCAGAACCCCAGAATGTCCTCCACCAGAGGCTGTGCGGGCTGAACGCAGCGCACGGGCGCACTGGGTTTGGCGAAGTCGAGAAACTCGGTAATCAGGTCGTTGATGCGCGTGACTTCGCTGACCACGTACTCAAGGTGGCGCTTGTCGTTGTCGCCCAGGTCGGCGCGCCGGTGCAGCAATTGGGTGGCGGTTTTGATGATGCCCAGCGGGTTGCGGATTTCGTGGGCCAGGCCCATGGCCACTTCCCCCAGCGCGTGCAGGCGATCGCGGCGCCGCAGTTGCGCTTCGAGGTGATGCAGCTGACCCAAACGCACCGTCATGTGGTTGAAGGTGCTACTGAGCTCAGCCAGTTCATCGTTACCGGACACCGCCACGCGCTGGTTGTAATCCCCCGCCGTGACGGCGCGCACCCCTTCGGAAAGCGCCCGCAACGGGCGTGTCAGGCGTTCGGAAACCAGCCAGCCAACCGTCAGCGAGAGTACCGAACCGAGCAGGAAAATAAGCACAAACAGGTTGGTCTGGTTGACCAGCCCTACGAGGCTGGTGTGGCGCAGCAGGCCGCTGTAAATCACGCCTTGCAGTTCGCCAGTGTCGTTCAGAATCGGCCAGTACAAACCGCTGTAGCGGCTGGTGAACTGTTCGCTGGGCAGTTTGGTGTCGCGCAGGGTTTGCTCAATGGCCTGAGGCACCGTGGGTTGGCGGTCTTCAAAGCGCTGGCTGGAGAAAATCTCGGCAAAGCCGCTGGGGTTGTGCAGATAGAGCCGCAAGTCGAGCGAGTGGACTTCGGCCACGCTGGTCAGGAAGCTGCTGTCCATGTAGGTCGCGACCAATAACTGGTAATCCACACCGTCCTGAGTAGTAGGGAACGTCGAGACGACGGTGCCAGTCGGCACTTCGCCTACCTTGATGGTCTGCAACACCGCGTTCGGCGCCAGACTGATCTGATCGACAATGTTGTCGCTGGCGGTGCTGAACACCACTTTGTGGTCACTGTCGCGAATCAGGGCGACCACATCGATACCCAAGGCATCGGCAATGTCGGCGGTCAGCCGTTCGTGGCGAATGACTGTTCGGTCGGTCTGCGGGTGCGTGTACTGCAAGAACAGCTTGGCCACTCGGGCGTTGTCCGCGAGGATTTCGCTGATCTCATCCTTGACGATCTTGGTCGACTCTTGCAGCCAGACCCGCACGTTGCTGTCGAAAATCTGCGACAGCGTGGTGGCGGCCAGTTCGGCGGCGATCATGGTCGGGATCACGCTCACCAGCCAGAAGGCCAGCACCAGTTTGCGTTGCACGGTCCAGCGCGAGACCTTGAACGGTTGCGGGGGGCGCGATGCGTCGGGCGTGGTCGGCATTAGGACTCGCTTATAGCGGCGGCCATGGCAGGGTCATGGCGGTCAGGGCGGATAAACAATTTGACCAGTTTGAGCGCGTTATTGATTAGCCGGTTGCGATGACGAAAAAACAGCGTGTTGCCTTCAAACGTGCAGCCCAGGCGAATCTTGCTGGCGTAACCGGCTTGCCCGCATTCGTATAGCCCGATGCCATTGCGGATGCAGTAGTCGACGTTCACCAGCCAGCTCCTGAAATACAGGTTGTATTCGCGGGTCAGCGCCAGGTCGTGGCCGAAAAACTTGTCGATCAACCGGTGCTCATCGAGCAGCACCAGATTAAAGGCCACCAGCGTGTCATCGATCCAGTACAGCGCGCACAGGGCCCGGTCACCCAGTTGCTGGAGGATACCCGTGAAATACGCGGGGGGTAAGCGCTCCCATTGCAGGTCGCTGCGCGCCAGCGAGGCTTCGTACAAACGCATGACGTCGGGCAGCACGTCGTCGATGTGGCTGCGCCACTCGACCTGCGGCCCCGGCGCGCGCCATTTGCGGCGCATGTCTTTGCGGGTGGATTTGCCCAGCGAACCCAAGTAACCGTCGACCGAGTCAAACGGCACAGGCAGCAGCGCGCTCGGCAAGCTGGGCATGGACTGAAACCCGGCGCCTTTGCAGCTGTTTGCCCAATCGTCGTCATGGCTCGGCACGTCCTTGACTGCCATCAGGCCGATGCCCAGCGCGCGGGCATCCTGCTGCGCGAGGCTCAGCAAGCGGCCTAACAGCGCGGGGCGCTGTGACGGGGTGATGTGGCGGGCGGTGCCGGCGCGGCATTGTTCGGTGACCGGCGAGCCGATGGCATACAGCGGTAATTGCATCAGCCCCGGCAGCACTCGATGGAGTGCTTCGGTAAAACGCTTGCCAACCCCTTGCACAGTGGTGTCCAGGCGATAGCAGGTGGTGAAGGCGGTGGCGACGGCAATCAGGGTCGGGCCTTCAAACAGCGTCAGGTAACGCCAGTTGAACCCCTCAATGCCGGCCTTTTCTACCGCCACGATGTAATCCCAATCCTCCAGCGCGTCTGGAAAACACTCATTCCAGGCGTCGCGTTCGATGGCCTGAATCGATGAAAAGGCGTGGGCTTCAATCATGTGGCGTCCTTGTTGTCAGGCCTGCTGCGCGTACGGCGCGGCGGCCTCTGAATCGGCGCTGTGGTTTCTCACGAAATCAACGCTTAACTCGATCACGCGTCGGTATTGCAAGTCGACGGTAATCATGTGGTAACAGTTGTCGAGCAGCACCTTGGTCACCGGGCCGCCCAGGCGACGTTCGACATAATCGGCATTCCAGCGGCTGGTGATGTCGTCTTCACGGGAATGAATCACCAGCGCGGGCGTCATCACCTTGGGCATGGCGCGTTTGACTGCCGCGATCAGGCGATGCAACTCGCGCACGCTGACGCCCGACATGGTCAACAGCCCGGCATGACTGCTTTCGCCTGCTTTCATCTGGCGTTCAACGATGGCGCGCAAACGCGGGTCTTTGATCCCGTAGGGCGGTGTTTCGTTGAAGCGACACAGGTGCACGCCAAACGGAATCGCCATCAGCAGCGGTGTCAACACCGCCGCTTTTGGCATGTTCCAGCCGTCGTAGCGCAGGGTCGTGGAATACAGCAGCAAGCCCGCGACCTGCCCAGGGTGTTCGGCAGCCAGGTGCATCGACATCACCGCGCCCATGGACAGCCCGCCGACAAACACCTGAGCGTGTTTTTGGCGAATGCCGACAAAGGTGTTGCGGGCGCTGGCGTACCAGTCTTGCCAGCCCGTGGCTTGCAAATCGGCGTTGTCGCCGCAATGCCCGGCCAGCGTCGGGACGTACACCGTACAGCCCTCTTTGGCCAGGCCCATGGCCACCCGACGCAACTCTGTCGGGGTGCCGGTCAGGCCGTGGATTAACAACACCGCGACCTCACCGGTGCCGATCACGAAACCGGCGTCGCCTTCACCCAAGTCGATGGCGCCTGTCAGTGAAACGGCCGCGTTCACCGCTGCATGGCCCGGTGCAGCAGGCGGTCGAGCAGGGCGATGCCGAGGTCGATTTCTGCGTAGCTGATTTCCAGCGACGGGGCCAGGGTGATGACGTTTTTGTAGTAGCCGCCCACGTCCAGAATCAGGCCCAGACGCTTGCCATCGATGTCGATGTCGCCCTTCATGCCTTCTTCCACCATGTAGTCCAGGGTCGCTTTGTCCGGGGTAAAGCCGTCCGGGCCGCAGATTTCGCAGCGCAGCGCCAGCCCCAGGCCGTCCACGTCCCCGATGATCGGGTAGCGCTTTTGCAGGTCTTGCAACCCGGCCAGGAAGTGCTTGCCCTTGGCCATGACCATCGCGCCGTAATCGACTTCGTGGGTCATCTTGAACATCTCCAGGCCCACGGCGGTGCCCAGCGGGTTGGAGGCGAAGGTGGAGTGCGTGGAGCCTGGCGGGAATACCGTCGGGTTGATCAGCTCTTCGCGGGCCCAAATGCCGCCCAGCGGGTTGAGGCCGTTGGTCAATGCTTTGCCGAATACGATCACGTCGGGTTTGACGTCGAAGTGTTCAATCGACCACAGCTTGCCGGTGCGCCAAAAGCCCATCTGGATTTCATCGACCACCATCAAGATGCCGTGCTGATCCAGCACGTGCTTGAGCTCGCTGTAGAAGTTCATCGGGGGAATGACGTAGCCGCCAGTGCCCTGAATCGGCTCGACGTAAAACGCGGCGTATTCGCTCTGGCCGACTTTCGGGTCCCACACGCCGTTGTATTCCGTCTCAAACAAACGGGCGAATTGCTGCACGCAATGGCTGCCGTATTCTTCCTTGGTCATGCCCTTCGGCCCACGGAAGTGGTACGGGAACGGAATAAAGTTGGCGCGCTCGCCAAAGTGGCCATAGCGGCGACGGTAGCGGTAGCTGGACGTGATCGAGGACGCGCCGAGGGTGCGCCCGTGGTAGCCGCCTTCGAACGCGAACATCAGGCTTTTGCCGTTGCTGGCGTTACGCACCACTTTCAACGAGTCTTCGATGGACTGCGAACCGCCCACGTTGAAATGCACACGGCCGTCCAGACCGAATTTGTTTTTGGCATCGACGGCGATGCACTCCGACAGCTCGATTTTGCCCTTGTGCAGGTACTGGCTGGCGATTTGCGGCAGGGTGTCGATTTGCTGTTTCAGCGCGTTGTTCAGGCGCGGGTTGGCGTACCCGAAGTTGACCGCCGAGTACCACATTTGCAGGTCGAGGTAGGCTTGATCTTCGGTGTCCCAAACGTAGGAACCTTCGCAGCGGCTGAAAATACGCGGGGGCTCAATGTAGTGAACGGTGTCGCCGTAAGAGCAGTATTTGGCTTCTTTTTCCAGAAGGATCTGGTCTTCAGGGGTGGCGATTCGGATGTCAGACATGGTTGAAGAGTTCCTGCTGTTCACGAGAAAAGTGGGGGGCGTTGGCGGCATGGTTCGGCAAGCGGGCGAGCAAGGCGGGCAGTTCAGCGAACGAATCGAAGCGCGCGTAAGGAATGCCATTGCGCTCGCAATGGTCGGCCAGGCTGTCCTTGGCAAACACAAAGTCGGCTTTGGCGGCCACGCACATGTCTGAGCGACCGTCACCGATCACCAGCACGCGTTTGCCTGCGGGGGTGGAGGCGCATTTGCAATTACCCGAGGCCGCGCGGCATGCATCGCTGGCGTAGGGGAAATCGATGCGCCAGCTGTGCTGGTCGACCTGACGCAGCCGATTGGCAAGGATCGGCAGCAAGGTCACGTAGTGACGGGCCAGAATCCGTGCGATGCCTTGTTCGATGCCGTCACTGACGACTTCGAGGGAGGCGCCCCGTGCAATGACGTGATCGACGAAATCCGGGAAGTCTGGGTCGATCTCAACGCTGTCGAAATAGGCCAGCAATTGCGCGGGTGACGCGTTGACCAGTGACAGTTGGCGGCTCAGGCATTCCCGCGAGCCAATCTCGCCCTGCACCCATTGCGCTTCAATGGCTTGCCAGCTCGGGTCGGCGAAGCGCTGAAGAATGTTGTCGATGACGTCAGTCCGGGTGATGGTCCCGTCGAAGTCACACACGATATGCCATTGCATCATCTGCGTTGTCCTGTGGAGGAGGTGCGCACAGTGCGCTTGCAACAGGGGATTGCATTGACTGTGCCAACCTGCGCACGCCCGGCGGGCCGGGGCTTTGAGCGAGACGGGGGTTCAGCGGGGGGGTTGAAGCTACAATTTTTGTAGGTTGCTACAAACAACATCAGTGCTTGCGCAGGGTGGGCAAAACAGGGATTGATGCGCGCCTGAACCTCCACGGAACCCCTGAGATGAAAACGCCCTTGCCTGCTGTTTTGCTGTTTGTCCTGTTCGGTTCGGCGGGGGTGTTCGCCGCCGATGGCCCGACTGGCGAAATCGGTGCAGGCGTGGGTTATCAGCCTTATGACCCGAGCGCCAGCCGTTATGAAACCGTGCCGTTGCCGTATGTCGATGTGGAGTGGGGCGATGTCAGCCTGGACACCGAGGATGGCCTGAGCTGGCGTGCGCTCCAGGCGGGCGACTGGACGGTGGGGCCGTTCGTTAACTACCTGCCGGGGCGTGATGCCAACGGCTCGTTGCGTGGTTTGCGCGATGTCTCGGACATGGCCCAACTGGGCGGTTTTGTGCAGTACAGCCCGGCCGAATTCTGGCGGGTGTACGCCAAGCTGGGGCAAGCGGTCGGCGGCGCAGGCGGTCAGGGCGGGGTGCTGGGGCAAGTCGGTGGCGAGTTGGGTTACCCGCTGGGGAGGGGGATTATTGGCAGCAGCCAATTAGCCGCTCATTTTGCAGACGGGCGTCAGACCTCAACGTTTTTTGGTGTCAGCAGCCGTGAAGCGCAAGCGTCAGGCATCGGCGCGTACAAGGCCAGCGGCGGGTTCCAGCAGATCAGCCTGACCCAGAACCTTGAGTTCCCGCTGGCCGCGCACTGGTCGCTGGTGGCCAGTGCCAGCTGGATGCACCTGCTGGGATCGGCCGCAGACAGCAGCATCGTCAAAGAGCGCGGCGAGGTGAACCAGGGCAGCGTGCAGACGGCCATCAGTTATACATTCTGACCCTGCTGCCGCCCTGTGCGCAGGCGGATCAATGCTCAGGTTCTCCGTCGGCCAGCAGGGCGATGCCGATCATGATCACGGCCACACCCACCCAGTGCAGGACACTGATGTGTTCCCCCAGCCCGAGCCACGAGCCGAGCAAGACGCCGACGAACACCAGCGAACTCAACGGGAATGCCAGCGACAAACTGCTGCGGCGCAGAATCAGCATCCACACGAAAAACGCCCCGATGTAGCAGGCAATGGCGACCCACACGCCGGGGTTCATCATCACCGCGTGGAGCCATTGCAGGCTGAAGTCCATCTGTCCCAGTTGGTCGCCGCCCACTTTGGTGGCGATCTGCCCACTGCTTTCCAGCGCAATCAGCAGCGCCCACAGCACAACGGTGCCCAACCGCCCGTGAAGCCAACCGTCTGCGGCAGTGCTCAGGGTGTTTTCAGATTGCATGTTCAACTCCTCAGGTCCCGGCGATGCAGACCAGCATCACGCCAACGGTAATCACCAGTGTGCCCAGCCAGCGGCGCCGACTGACGTGTTCGCCGAGCAGCACGCTGCCAGCGAACACCACGCCGCAATACGCCAGGGCTGCGGCGGGAAACAACAGACTCAAGGGCGCGCGCGACAGCGCTTCCAGCCAGACGAAAAACTCGATCACGTAGGCGGCGATCCCGGCCCACAGCATCGGGGCGTTAAATACTTGTGCCCAGAAGGCATTGAGGCGGAACCCGCCCTCCAGCTCAGGCAAGCGGTCGAGGCCGATTTTGAAACACAGCTGCCCGATCACATCGAGCACGATGGAAAACGCCACCAGCGCAATCACGATCAGGGTCACGGAAAAAGCTCCTCAAACAGTGTGATCAATGCCTCGTTGGTGTGGGCATTGCGCAGCAGGTCCTGCTCGCTCCAACGCTGCGGCGGGGGCTGGTCGGATTTGGCCTCCCAGCGTTTGAGCCAATTGCGGTGCGGGGCCTTGGCAAACTCGCCGCACACGTCGATCCCCAGTACACGTGTGCGTGCGGCCAAGGCGCGGATGGCGTGCAGCAAGTGGGTCAGGCGCATGCCGCCTTGATCCCAGTTGGTGGCGGCGTCTTCGCTGGCCAGCACGTCTTTGTCGATCGTGATCCACACCGCCCCGGTGGGCAGGTCGTCGATCAGGGCGTCGATAAACGCGGGCCAGTCCTCGTCCGCAAGGTTGCGCCAGTGCAGCAGGTTTTCATGTTGCTCATGGCCCGGCCCATCGCCGATGCGGCCCCAGACTTGAGTGGGTGCGTGCTGCCAGGGGAACAGTTGCAAGTGCCCGCGTTGCAGGGCGCCCAGATTGCCGCCCTTGATTTGCGGATTTTCCAGGTCGTCGCTGCACGGGCCCAGGGTGATGATGCGCGCAATGTTGGGCATTTCGAGCGCACGATTGACCCAGGAACCGCAATGGCGCTTGGGCGCCAGGCGCACCCAGTCGGGGTGATTGTCAAAGTGGATCAGGCTGACGGGCTCCGGCAAATCGCTGAGCAATGCCGGGGTCAGGTGGTGATAGTCGCCGGAACCGACAAAGAACAGTTCAGGCCGGTGCGCCGGGCGCGGCGGTCGTTTTTTCAGTTGCTGCTCGAAGCGCCGGTAGGTGCGCACGGTGGACCATAACCGCAGTTGCGGGCCTAGCGCCAGCAGGTCAAGGCGCGTGGCACGGCCATCCAGCAGCCGTTCAGCGATGGCGGGTTGCGCCGTCAGGCTGGAATCGAGATCGAGAATGTTCAACGTCAGCTTTACCCCATTCAATCCCCGCCGGATCAAGCTCGGCGGGCGTTAAGGGGTAAATGCAAGGGACGGGCCAAGGTGTCAGCGAGGTGAGCGGCGCCGCCGGTTTGGGGTCAGTGGAGCCTGACCCAGACGCTGACCAATACGGTTGCGGCCATGAGCCAGGCCACCGCTGCCAGCGCCAGCGAGGCTTCAAGGCGCATGCGGTCGACCAGCACGTACAAGGCCGCCAGGTACACAAAGTAGGGAATGATCGACCACATGCCGAACACGATGGTGGTTTTCAGGTCCTCGATGGACCGGCCTTTGCCCACGATGTAATGCGCGATCAGGGCGAAGGTTGGAAACAGCGGCACCAGCCCGGCAATGTAGTAGTTTCTGGTTTTTGCCAGCATGGCCAGAATGATGACCACGCCTGCCCCGAGGGCTGCTTTTAAAATCAGATCCATCAGTGCGCCAAACCGTATTTTTTAACTTTGTCGAACAGGGTGGTCTTGGCCATGCCCAACTCCTGGCTGGCTTGGGTCAAGTTGCCACCACTGCGTTGCAGGGCGTCGTTGAGCAGGTTGCGCTCGAAGGCTTCCACTGCTTCGGAAAACCCCAGCCCTTGCGCAACACTGCCGCCGGTTTTCTTAAACGCGGGCAGCCCCAGGGCAAAGCGCTCAGCCACGTTACGCAGCTCGCGCACGTTCCCGGGCCAGTCGTGGCTCATGAGGCTGGAGAGGGTCTGGTTGTCCAGCTCGGGTGCGGCGCGGTCGAAGCGCAAGGAGGATTGCTGCAAGAAATATTCGAACAACTGCAGGATGTCTTCGCGGCGCTCGCGCAAAGGCGGCAGTTCGAGGGTGACCACGTTCAGCCGGTAGTACAGGTCGCTGCGAAACTGGTTGGCTTTGCCCAGTTGGTCGAGGTCGGATTTGGTGGCCGCAATCACGCGGCAATCGACATCAATGCTCTGGTTCGAGCCCAGACGTTCGAGTGTGCGTTCCTGCAACACCCGCAGCAGTTTGATTTGCAAGTTCAGGGGCATGCTTTCGACTTCATCGAGAAACAGCGTGCCGCCGTCGGCGTGTTCGATTTTGCCGATCCGCCGTTTTCCCGCCCCCGTGAAGGCATTGGCTTCGTGGCCAAAGATTTCACTTTCGAACAAGTTCTCGGGCAAGCCGCCGCAGTTCAGGGCGACGAACTGTTGGGGGTGGCGTCGACTGAAGTCGTGCAGGCAGCGGGCGACCAGTTCTTTGCCGGTGCCAGTTTCGCCTTCGATCAGCACGTTGGCAGACGTATCAGCAACGTTGGTAATCAGTTCGCGCAAGTGTTGCATGGCGGGCGAGCGCCCGATGATGCGGCCTTCCAGGGAATCGCGCTCCGCCAGTTGCCGACGCAGCGACCACACTTCACGGGCCAGGCTGCGTTGTTCCAGCGCGCGACGCACGACGTCCACCAGGCGCTCGGGGGAAAACGGTTTTTCCATGAAGTCATAGGCCCCATCGCGCATTGCGCCCACGGCCATGGAAATGTCGCCGTGCCCGGTAATCAACACCACGGGCAGGCTGTGGTCGCGGGCCTTGAGGCGTTTGAGCAGTTCGAGGCCATCAATGCCGGGCAGTCGAATATCGCTGATGACGATGCCGGGGAAATTGTCACCCACCAGTGCCAGGGCTTGTTCGGCGCTGCTTACGCCTTCGCTGCGGATGTCTTCCAGGGCCAGCGCCTGCTGGCAACCCAGCAGGACATGGGGGTCGTCTTCGACAATCAGGACGCTTAATTCAGGGTTCATAGCGGCTCGGCCTTAACGGGTTGCAGCAACGGTAATAAAAGGACAAACGCAACACCACCGCTGGCCGGGAATTCAACGCTCAGGCTGCCACCGGCGGCGGCCGCGAGGCTGGCTGACAGGGTCAGGCCGAGCCCGAGCCCTTGCTCGCCGGGTTTGGTGGTGAAGAACGGTTCAAACAGGTGCTTGCGGGTTTCGGGGTCAATGCCCGGGCCGTTGTCGCGCACTTGCAGGCGATATTTGCCTTCGCTGACAGCGCCTTCGAGCCACACGTGCGGCGGCGTGCTTTGGCCCTGCATGGCATCAAGCGCGTTGCCGATCAGGTTGATCAGGATTTGCTCGAGCCGCGTCTGGTCAATTTTCAAATGGGCGTCGCTGAAATCACGCTGCACGCTTGCGCCCGACGCTTCCAGCCGGGCATCGAGCAGTTGCAAGGCGGCGTCTACGGCGTGGCTCAGGCTGGCATGACCATCGTCGTCGCCGCGCCGCGCAAATGAGCGCAGGTTGGCGGTGATACGGCCCATGCGGTCCACCAGGTTGTTGATGGTGCCGAGGTTTTCAGCCGCCACTTTCAAGTCGCCACGCTCCAGGAACCGGACCGTGTTGCCCGAGAGCGTGCGCAAGGCGGCCAAGGGCTGGTTGAGTTCGTGGGCAATGCTGGTGGACATTTGCCCGATCGCAGCAAGTTTGCCAGCCTGCACCAGTTCGTCCTGGGCGCGGCGCAGGGTGTCTTCGGCCTGACGCCGTTCGCGTATCTGCCCTTTGAGGCGTTCGTTACTGGCGCGCAGGTGGGTGGTGCGTTCGGTGATTTTCCGTTCCAGCTGATTGTTGGCTTCTTGCAGGGCTTCGCGTGCGGCCAGCCGGGTGGCAATCACCTTGCGCCGCTCGTTCCACGCGATGAGCAGGAAGGCCAGCAGGGCAAAACCGACCGCCACCAGCATGCCCTGATTCGCCGCCTCGCGACGCAGGTCTTGCAGGGGGGTGAGCAGGGTGATGTCCCACGGTGTGTCGTTGAGGTTGCGCGTTTGCGCCAGGTAGCTGACTTGCTGATGATCGGTGATGACTTCGCTGTTGGTGGCGAAGGTGACTTTCTCGACGCCTTCGGCCAACTGTTCGCGCTGCAACGGTTGCAGCTCGTTGAGCGGCCACCAGTAGTACTGAAGGCTGCGCGCGAGTTTTTCTTTGGTGTCGGCCGAAAGCGGTCTGACTGATTTCAGGCGCCGGGTAGGGTCGCTGGACAAGATGATGATGCCGTTCTCATCGCTGACGTAGGCTTCAAGCCGTGCCCGCTGCCAGCGTTCTTCCAGGGCTTCCAGGCGCACTTTAATGACCGCGACGCCGATGATTTTGCCTTGTTCTTCCAGACCGTGGGCCAGGTAGTAACCGGGCTCGCCGCTGGTACTGCCGATGCCGTAGAAGCGCCCCGGTTGGCCGCGTACGGCGTCTTGAAAGTACGCCCGAAAGGACAGGTCTTCACCCAGGTAGCTGTCGGCATCTCGCCAGTTGCTGGTGGCCAGCACCCGCCCCGTGGTGTCGAGGACATAGATGGCGCGGCTGCGGCTGCGGCGGTTGAGGCCTTCTAGGTATTGATTGACGGTGTTGCGGTTTTGCAAATTCGGGTCGGCCAACAGCTTCGATACGCTGGACTCAAGCTCCAGCAAGCTGGGCAGGTAGGTGTATTTGCCGAGTTCACTTTCGACGGTGCGGGCGTGCAGCTCCAGCTGGCGTTCACCGTTTTCGCTGAGGGCGCGGATACCGAAATGCTCGCTGACGCGATAGCCCGCGTACCCGAGGCCGATAGTCAGCAGGATAATCAGGGGCGGCAACAGCCAATGGCGCAGCAGACGAGGTTTCACGGCAAGTGAGGGCGGGGCACCGCGATAAAGTGTGGGGTCGCATTTCATCACAGATGCCTTGGGTCAACCACTGCGCAATAAAGAGGTGGCCAATGCTGTAACCGGGCGCAGGCTGCGCCCGGTTACAGGCGTGTGGCGAACACCCTGACGGGTGGTTGAGTTATCAGTGCTGCAGGATCTTGCCCAAGAAGTCCTGAGCGCGTTGCGAGCGGGCGCTCACATCGCCAAAGAACTCATCTTTCTGACAGTCTTCGACGATTTTGCCCTGATCCATGAAGATGACCCGGTCGGCCACTTTGCGGGCAAAGCCCATTTCATGGGTGACGCACATCATGGTCATGCCTTCGTGGGCCAGTTGCACCATCACGTCGAGCACTTCGTTGACCATTTCCGGGTCGAGGGCTGAAGTGGGTTCGTCAAACAGCATGACAATCGGGTCCATCGCCAGCGCACGGGCAATCGCCACACGCTGTTGCTGGCCGCCCGACAGTTGGCCAGGGTGTTTGTGGGCGTGGGCCGACAAGCCCACGCGTTCCAGCAACTCAAGGCCTTTTTTGGTGGCTTCGGCTTTGCTGCGCCCCAGTACCTTGACCTGAGCAATGGTCAGGTTTTCGGTGATGGTCATGTGCGGGAACAGTTCGAAATGCTGGAACACCATGCCCACGCGCGAACGCAATTTCGGCAGGTTGGTTTTAGGGTCGGCTATCGAAATGCCGTCCACTACGATGTCGCCTTTCTGGAACGGTTCAAGGGCGTTGACGCACTTGATCAGGGTCGACTTGCCGGAGCCCGATGGCCCGCAGACCACCACCACTTCACCTTTTTTGACTTCAGTACTGCAATCGGTCAGTACCTGAAAGTCCCCGTACCACTTGTTGATGTTCTTGATCGAGATCATACGGCAAACCTTTTTTGCAGACGCTTGACCAGCAGCGAGGCGGAAAAGCTGATGATGAAATACACCAGACCGGCGAAGATCAGGAACTCATTGGAGCGGCCGATGATATCGCCGCTTGAGCGCGAGGCATTGAGGAAGTCCACAAGGCCTACGGTGTAAACCAGCGAGGTGTCCTGGAACAGGATGATGCTTTGTTGCAGCAGCAGCGGGGTCATTTTGCGGAATGCCTGAGGCAGGATGATCAGGCGCATGGCCTGGCCGTAACTCATGCCCAGCGCTTTGGCGGCGCCCATCTGGCCTTTAGGAATGGCTTGTACGCCCGCTCGCACGATCTCGCAGAAGTACGCCGCTTCGAACATGACGAATGCCACCAGGCACGACTCGAAGGCGCCGATCGGGGTGTCTTCACCCGTGATCCAGCGCAGCACGAAGGGAACGGCCAGGTAGAACCAGGTGATGACCAGCAGCAACGGAATCGAGCGGAAGTAGTTGACGTAGGCGCCCGCCAGATTGGACAGCCACTTGCTTGAAGACAGGCGCATGAGGGCCAAAACGGTCCCCAGCGCTACGCCGCCGATCACGCCCATCACCATCAGCTTGAGGGTCATGATCATGCCGTTCCACAGGCCCGGCAGGGCAGGGACGATCCCGCTGAAATCAAAGAAGTCCATTATTTGCCCCCCAGAGACATGAGGCCGGGTACGGCGACTTTCTTCTCGATCAGGCGCATGAGCAACATCAGGCTCATGTTCAAGGTGAAGTAAATCAACGTGGCCAATGTGAAGGCTTCAAACAGGTTGGCTGAGAATTCGGCTGTCTGTTTGGTTTGCGCCAGCAGTTCCATCAAACCGATCAACGAGGCCACCGACGAGTTCTTGAACACGTTGAGGAATTCGGAGGTGAGGGGCGGAATGATGATCCGGTACGCCTGCGGCAGCAGCACGTGCCAGTAAATCTGCGTCATGCTGAAACCCATGGCGCGAGCGGCTGACTCCTGACCGCGGGGCAGCGCTTCGATACCGGTACGCACTTGTTCGCACACCCGGGCGGCGGTGAACAGGCCCAGGCACACCACGACGCTCAGATAAGCCGAGGTGGTCGGGTTGAGGTCTTGCTTGTACCACTCCTGCAAGTCCGGCGGCAGCAGATCGGGCACCAGGAAGTACCAGATGAACAACTGCACCAGCAGCGGTACGTTACGGAAGATTTCAACGTAAAGGGTGGCGATGCCGGCGATGAAGCGGTTCGGCAGGGTGCGCATCACGCCCAGCAGCGAACCCAGCATCAAGGCAACGATCCAGGCGACGACAGCGATCGCGATGGTCCAGCCCAAGCCCGAAATAAACCAGTCGAGATACGTCTCGCTGCCTACGCCGGTGGACTTGAAAAACACGGTCCAGTCCCAGTTGTAATTCATGCAGGGTCTCCCCTCAGATGGTTCTAGTCACAAGCACTTGCTTCAGGGAATCCGTTCTCACCTGACACGATCGTCAGGCACACGCTCCCCGCTCGACAACCGGCGGGTCGAGTGCTCTCTAATGCAGTCAGTAGCGAGTACAGCGGGTGATCAAGGCTACCGGGCGCGATTATTCACGCCCGGTAGTAACCGGCATCAGGCTTTTGGCTTGTCGTCAGCAGGCTTATCGGTAGGGTTTGCGATCAGCGCTTTTAGCTCGTCGCTCATCGGGAACTGCAGGTTCAGCCCCTTAGGCGGGATTGGCTGCTGGAACCACTTGTCGTAGATCTTGTTGATTTCGCCAGACTTGTAGGTCGCAACGATGGCGTCATCCACGGCCTTTTTGAAGTCAGGATCGCCTTTGCGCATCATGCAACCGTAGATTTCGTACGATTGAGGCGTACCGGTTACAGCCCAGTCAGTGGGCTTCTTGGCCTTGGCCATTTCACCGGCGAGCAGGGCGTCGTCCATCATGAATGCGACGGCGCGGCCCGATTCGAGCATGTTGAACGCTTCACCGTGGTCTTTTGCCGAGATCACGTTCATGCCCATCTGCTTGTCGGCGTTCATGGCCTTGAGAATGCGCTCGGAAGTGGTCCCGGCGGTGGTCACGACGTTTTTGCCTTTCAGGTCAGCGAAATCTTTGTATGGCGAGTCTTTTTTGGACAGCAGACGGGTACCGATTTCGAAGATGCCGACCGAGAAGTCGACTTGCTGGGCGCGTTCGGCGTTGTTGGTGGTAGAGCCACATTCAACGTCGACGGTGCCGTTCTGTACGAGCGGGATGCGGGTCTGGGAGGTGACCAGGTTGTACTTGACCTTGAGGTCCGGCATGTCGAGCTGTTTTTTCAGGCCTTCGACAATTGCCAGTTGCACATCGTGGGAGTAACCCACCGGTTTACCGGAAGCGTCCGCGATGTAGGAGAACGGGATGGAGGAGTCACGATGCCCAAGGGTGATGGTGCCGGATTCTTTGATTTTCTTCAGTGTGCCGGTCAATTCGGCTGCAAAAACTGGAGTGCTAATCAGGGCTGCAGTAATGGCTGCGGCCAAAAGTTGCGGGACGATGCGCATCGGTGGTTCCTCGACATTGTTTTTTTTATTGAGCCAGTTCACTGGACCCTTTATGTACTTCGAACAACTCAACAGGCTAAGGCTGTTTAAGCAGTCGGCCCAGAGTGTAGAGCATGAGTCGTGCCAGATCCTGTTAATAAAGCTAACACTTTGATTTATATGGGATTATAGGTTTGTTGCAGGCAGGCGTGAACATGCGGTTGCCCGGAAAGCCGAACTTGTATGAAGGACCGCGTTCGGAAATCCGAATGATTAGGGCGCGCGGGGATAAAAAAACGCCCACATCGAGGTGGGCGTTAAAGGGAGAGTTAAGCGGCTTCTACCTTGCGGTGTTTGAGGTTCAGGCTGGCCATGTAGTGGGCCAGGTGTTGCTGTTCTTCGGCGGTGGTGAACAACCCCAGCTTGGTGCGGCGCCACAGGATGTCCTGAGCGTCCAGGGCCCATTCCTGACTGCACAGGTAGTCAACTTCGCGGCTGTATAAGCCGCTGCCAATGTGCTCACCCATATCTTCCAGGCCTTGAGCGCCTTCCAGCAGCGTCCAGGCGCGGTTGCCATACGTAATGGCCCAGCGCTTGGCGATAGCGGCATCCAGCCAGCTGTGTTTACTGACCAAGGCTGCGCTAAGTGCCGCCGGGGTGGTCATGTCTTCGCCACCGGGCAAGGTAGCGGCTGCCGTCCAGCTGGGTTTGATCTGGGGGAAGAACGGAGTCAGTTGAGCCATCGCCGACTCTGCCAGTTTGCGGTAGGTGGTCAGCTTGCCGCCAAACACCGACAACAAAGGTGCTTCGCCCGGCGCCCCAGATAAAGCCAGCGTGTAGTCACGGGTTACGGCGGACGGATTGTCGGACTCGTCATTGCACAGCGGACGCACCCCGGAGTAAGTGCGCAGGATATTGTCGCGGCTCAACTGCTTTTTGAAGTGAGCGTTGACCACATTCAGCAGGTAATCCGTTTCTTGCTCAGTGATGCTGACCTTGGCCGGGTCGCCTGTGTATTCGCGATCAGTGGTGCCGATGATGGTGAACTGATCCATGTACGGAATGGTGAACACGATGCGCTGGTCTTCGTTCTGCAGAATGAACGCGTTCGGCGCGTCATACAGCTTCGGCACGATCAAGTGACTGCCCTGGATCAGGCGGATGCCGTAAGGCGAGTCCAGTTTCAGGTCGTCCTTGATGAACTTGGCCACCCACGGGCCGGCGGCATTGACCAGTGCTTTGCTGCGAATTGAGAACAGGCTGCCGTCAGCGCGTTCCAGGTTCAGTTCCCACAGGCCTTTGCTACGACGCGCACCGACGCAACGGGTCTGGGTGTGGACATGAGCGCCTTTTTCACGCGCAGCCATGGCATTGAGTACGACAAGGCGTGCGTCATCAACCCAGCAGTCCGAGTATTCGAAACCTTTGGTGATTTCCGCTTTTAGCGGGCTGTCGGCGCCAAATTTGACGCTGGTTGAGCCGGCCAATTTTTCGCGTTTGCCCAGATGGTCATACAGGAACAGGCCGGCACGGATCATCCAGCCCGGACGCAGGTGCGGGCGGTGTGGCAATACAAAGCGCATCGGTTTGACGATGTGCGGGGCTTTGGCCAACAGCACTTCACGCTCGGCCAAGGCTTCACGCACCAGACGAAACTCGTAATGTTCCAGATAGCGCAGGCCGCCGTGGATCAGCTTGCTGCTGGCTGAGGACGTGTGGCTGGCGAGGTCATCCTTTTCGCAGAGAAACACTGACAGGCCACGGCCAGCAGCGTCTGCGGCGATGCCGACACCGTTAATTCCGCCGCCAATCACGGCAACGTCGTAAACCTCGGCAAGAGGCGTGGCAGGCAAGGTGGTGTGCGACATGAAGGAGCCTCGCGTTGAATACGCATATTTGAATTCGAACATTAATGTTCATTTTCGAAAATGGTAGCGGATAAACACGCGCACAGCCAGCCTGCTTCGATTGAAAAAACTCATCGAAGACCGGCTAAAGGAAGAATTTCGAACATTTACGATGGGTGGGCAGGTCAGGACTGACCCGCGAAGCGCCCGAGCGGCTCGGCCAGCGCGAGCCCCGATCCTGCGTAGGAGGGGTTAAACCACTTCGAGGCGGATTTTGTTCTGTGCCAACAACTGCGCCAGCTCCGGGACAGGCGGTTGGTCGGTGACCAGGCAATCAATCAGGGTGATGGGCCCCAAGCGCACCATGGCATTGCGACCAAATTTGCTGGAGTCCGCCGCCAGAATGGTCTGTCGGGCATTGGCAATAATGGCTTGGGATACGCGCACTTCTTGATAGTCGAAATCCAACAAACTGCCGTCAGAATCAATACCGCTGATGCCCACCAAGGCGTAGTCAAACTTGAACTGATTAATGAAGTCGACGCTGGCCTGGCCGACGATGCCGCCATCACGGCGCACGTTGCCCCCTGCAATCAGTACTTCGAAGTCGTCCTTTGCGCTCAGGATCGAGGCAACGTGCAAGTTGTTGGTGATGATTTTCAGGTGGTTGTGATTGAGCAGTGCCCGGGCAATGGACTCGGTGGTCGTCCCGATATTGATAAAAATAGAGGCGTGGTCAGGTATCTGGGCGGCAATGGCTTCGCCAATGCGGCGTTTTTCATCGCGCATCTGATCGGCGCGCATGGCGTAGGCGGTGTTTTCTACGCTGGAGTCATACGCCGCACCACCGTGATAGCGGCGCAACAAATCGGCTTCTGCCAACTGGTTGATATCGCGACGAATGGTCTGGGGCGTGACAACGAATAACTGCGCCATTTCCTCGATGCTGACATAGCCGCGCTCGCGAACGAGTTCGAGGATCTGCTGCTGGCGTGGAGGCAGATTCATGGAGTTTCCTTTGGGCGGCGAAGCAAATTCGACCATGATGCCGCAGGAAAGCGCCGTCTGCTACTCGCAGGTGAGAGCAAGCCAGCATGCAGCAGCCAGCGCGTGAAGCGCCAACTGCTGTATTTAGCGTGGGACTTAGTTGTTTTCTTCGTGGGGTTCCCAGTCGCGGGTACGGCTCACGGCCTTTTTCCAGCCAGCGTAGAGTTTCTCTTTGCTGGCTTCTTCAAGGGTGGGTTCGAACTCGCGTTCAATCACGGCCTTGCCGCGCAACTCGTCCAGGCTGCTCCAGAATCCGCACGCAAGACCCGCCAGATAGGCCGCACCCAGCGCAGTGGTTTCGCGCATTTGTGGACGTTCGACCATGGTCCCCAGAATGTCAGCCTGAAATTGCATCAGGAAGTTGTTGGCCACAGCACCACCGTCCACGCGCAGGGCTTTGAGGCGTTCGCCGGAGTCCTGCTGCATCGCGTCCAGCACATCGCGGGTTTGGTAGGCAATGGACTCAAGTGCTGCACGAATGATGTGATCAACGCGTACGCCACGGGTCAGGCCGAACAGGGCGCCCCGTGCATACGGGTCCCAATACGGTGCGCCAAGACCGGTAAAGGCGGGTACCAGGTACACGCCATTGCTGTCTTTGACCTTGCTGGCGAAGTACTCGGTGTCGTGGGCGTCGTTGATGATCTTCAATTCGTCGCGCAACCACTGCACGGTTGAACCACCGTTGAATACGGCGCCTTCCAGCGCATACGCCACTTCGCCACGGGGGCCGCAGGCGATGGTGGTCAGCATGCCGTGGGTGGACTTGACCGCGTTGGTGCCGGTGTTCATCAGCAGGAAGCAACCGGTGCCGTAGGTGTTTTTGGCCTGGCCCGGCTCAACGCACATTTGGCCAAACAGCGCGGCTTGTTGGTCGCCCGCGATGCCGCCAATGGCGATGCCGCTTTTGGTGCGGCCATAGATCTCGGAGGACGATTTCACCTCCGGCAGCATTTCACGCGGGATGTCCAGGATGTCCAGCATCTTCGCGTCCCACTCCAGCGTGTGGATGTTGAAGAGCATGGTGCGCGAGGCGTTGGTGTAGTCGGTGACGTGGGTTTTGCCGCCGGTAAATTTCCAGATCAGCCAGCTGTCGACAGTGCCGAACAGCAGTTCGCCTTTGCGGGCGCGTTCGCGGCTGCCATCAACGTTGTCGAGGATCCACTTCAGCTTGGTGCCGGAGAAGTACGGGTCAGTCACCAGGCCCGTGGTTTCGCTGATGTAGTGTTCGTGGCCGTCGCGCTTGAGCTGTTCGCAGATTTCAGTGCTGCGTCGGCACTGCCAGACGATGGCGTTATAGATCGGACGGCCGCTGACCTTGTCCCACACCACGGTTGTTTCACGCTGGTTGGTGATACCGATGGCGGCGACTTGGTCGTGATGCAAGCCGGCCTGCGCCAGGGCTTCTACCATCACCGCGCTTTGGGTCGCGAAGATCTCCATCGGGTCGTGCTCGACCCAGCCTGCTTGCGGGTAATGCTGCTGGAACTCGCGTTGGGCGGTACAGACCACGTTTGCGTCACGGTCAAAGATGATCGCTCGCGAACTGGTGGTGCCTTGGTCCAACGCAATGATGTAGTTCTTATTCTGAATGTCGGTCATGGGATTGCCTTGCAGAATGAAGTAATGGGTTCAGGGCGCGAGAAGATAACGGGCAGAGTCTCGTGCGCCCCGTTTCATAAGTCGATATCAGGACGCTTGGGTTTTCACTTCAGCGCTTGCTTGGGCATCCGTTGCCACAGGTTCGACGGCAGGCAGGTGGCGGGCAATCATCCCGCGGTAAATGGCTGCGCCGAGGCAAGCACCCACGATGGGTGCAAAGATTGGAACCAGGAAATAAGGAATATCGCGCGCGCCGGTGAACGAAACTTCACCCCAGCCCGCAAAGAAAGTCATCAGCTTAGGCCCGAAATCACGCGCAGGGTTCATTGCAAAACCGGTCAACGGGCCCATCGAACTGCCAATGACGGCAATCAGCAGGCCGATCAGTAAAGGCGCCATTGCCCCGCGTGGCAGACCATTTTTGTCGTCTGTCAGGGCCATGATGACGCCCATGAGGATGGCGGTAATCACCACTTCCACGAGAAAGGCTTGCAGCGTCGACAAGGATGGATGCGGGTATGTCGAGAAAACAGACGCCAGTTCCAGGCTCTCTTTACTGCCCCGCACCATTTGATGGGCTTGTTCGTAATCGAAGAACAGGTTGCTGTACAGCGTGTACACCAGTGCAGCGGCGCAAAACGCCCCCGCGACCTGCGCGAGGATATAGAACGGCAGTTTGCGTTTTTCAAAGTCGGTGAACAGGCACAGCGCAATACTGACGGCCGGGTTCAGGTGAGCACCTGACACGCCCGCCGTGAGGTAAATCGCCATGCTCACGCCAATGCCCCAGATGATGCTGATCTCCCACAAGCCGAAGCTTGCGCCCGCGACCTTGAGCGCCGCGACACAACCGGTACCAAAGAAAATGAGAAGTGCGGTACCGAGAAACTCGGCCATACACTGGCCTGAAAGCGTGGGGTGCTGCGATGCAGTCGTCATGTGTAAAACCTCGTTTTTGTTGTTTTTTGACGTCGTCAGTCAGGTGGCAGTGGAGCTGCACACATACCGGGAATGGCTTATCCCGGTTTTTCGTGTGCGGGTAAATAGGAACATAATTTTGGCAGATATATTCAGAATCGAAAAAATATAGACAAGAAACACTGCTGTCAAAGGTCGAAAGTGAACGACCATTCACATTCTGACTTTTGCCGGATGTTTTGGTATTGGTTTTTCTGTAAGCAAAGACTACAAATTGGTAGGGATGGATGTAACGATTCAGCGCCCAGTTCATATGAAAGTCATATGGAACGCCCGTTCCAGCGCGTCTTGAGGCCCGAATTGCCCTAGAATCCACCCACTCAAGTGTGCCATCACCGAACGACAGGAATGCTCATGACCCCTGCACTGGACCTGCTGAAAAAAGTTCGCGCCGAACATCGGATACACAGCTATGAACATGACCCCAAAGCGGCGTCATACGGCCATGAGGCGGCGGAAAAGCTTGGCCTGGCGCCCGCTCAGGTGTTCAAGACGTTGTTGGCCAGCAGTGAAAAGGGTGAATTATTGGTGGCTGTCGTACCGGTCGTCGGAAGTCTTGACCTAAAAGCGCTGGCACATGCCGCCGGAGTGAAAAAAGCCGAAATGGCAGACCCGGCAGCGGCGCAGCGCTCGACCGGCTATTTGTTGGGCGGGATCAGCCCGCTGGGGCAGAAGAAGCGCTTGCGTACCTTTATAGACAGCAGCGCTGAAGGTTTTGAGACGATTTATGTGAGCGCCGGGCGACGCGGGCTGGAGGTCGAATTGGCGCCCTCAGTGCTGGCAGAGCAGACGCGGGCGACCTTTGCGAATATTGGGCGGGTTTGAAGCACAGGCGACGCGGGCGTTACGTCGCTTGTGCTTCACCTGGTTCAGTGAGCGCTGCTCAAACGTCTTACACCTGAGTCGGTGTGGGGGATTTGCGCAGCGGTGCTGCCGCTGGTTTGAAACATCACCAGGTGCTCAGCCGCCACACGGATGCCAACTTCTGCGCCTGGAAGATGATCGACGTGGCTTGGAAAGATGGATTCCAGCTGACTGCCGGTCGGTAGTTGCAAGCGATACAGCGTCGATGCGCCGAGGAAGGTCTTGCCGATGATTCTGGCTTTCAGGTCGCTGTCCGGCGCATAGACGATATCGTCGGGGCGCAGCAGCACGTCGACGGCGCCGCCCGTTGGCCATGTGTAGGCGCGGTTGCCCTGCAGGACGCCAAGCTCTGTTTGCACCGACTCCGGGCTCAGTAACTGGCCGCGAATAAAGTAACCCTGACCAATGAAGCTCGCCACATAAGGGGTCAGCGGTTCGTGGTAGAGGTTGTAAGGCGTATCCCACTGTTCCAACCGGCCCTCTTTGAACACGCCAACGTGGTCACTAACAGCGAAGGCTTCTTCCTGATCGTGTGTCACCAGAATCGCGCTGGTGCCGCGGGCTTTCAAAATATCCCGCACTTCGTGGCTCAGCTTGCGACGTAACTCGCCATCCAGATTGGAGAACGGCTCGTCCAGCAGAAGCAACTGTGGCTCAGGCGCCAAGGCGCGCGCTAGCGCCACACGTTGCTGCTGGCCACCCGAAAGCTCATGGGGGAAACGCTTGCCGAGGTTTTTCAGGTTGACCAGTTCGAGCAGTTCTTCAGTGATACGGTCTTTGTTCGGCAGTTTGCGAATACCAAATGCAATGTTGTCGGCCACGCTGAGATGAGGGAAAAGTGCGTAGTCCTGAAACACCATGCCTATGCGACGTTTCTCCGGCGCGAGGGTGAAGCCTGCGCTGGAGATGATTTCGCCGCCCAGCTGGATTTCACCTTGATGCACAGGTTCAAAGCCTGCGATTGCACGCAGGGTGGTGGTCTTGCCGCAGCCTGAAGAGCCCAGCAGGCAACCGATGTCGCCGGCGTTGAGGTGCAGGTTGAGGTTTTGCACAACGCTCTGGCCCTGATAGCCACAGGCCAGATCACGAAGGTTCAGCAGAAGAGGTTGACTCATGCGTGGTGGTACGCCGGTTGTACAAGGAATTCGAGCAGCGCTTTTTGCGCGTGCAAACGGTTTTCAGCCTGGTCCCACGCAACAGAGCGGGGATCGTCCAGCAGGTCTTCGCTGATTTCTTCCCCGCGGTGCGCGGGTAAGCAGTGCATGAACAGCACATCGTCGGCCGCCAGATCCAGCAGTGCCTTGTTGACCTGATAAGGCGCGAACTGCTTCAGACGCTTGGCGGTTTCTTCTTCCTGACCCATGGAGGTCCAGACGTCGGTACTGATCAGGTGGGCGCCGGTTACTGCGTCTTGCGGGGCGCGTACGATGGTGACGCGTTCGCCTGCCTGGGCCACGAACTCGGGGTTCGGTTCATAGCCTTCCGGGCAGGCGATGCGCAGTTGGAAGTCGAACTGGATGGCTGCTTCTATATAGCTGTTGCACATGTTGTTGCCGTCCCCGATCCAAGCCACGGTCTTGCCTTTGATCGAGCCGCGGTGTTCTAGAAACGTTTGCATGTCGGCCAGCAGTTGGCACGGGTGCAGATCGTCTGACAGACCATTGATCACTGGTACGCGAGAATTGGCTGCGAATTCGGTCAGGGTGCTGTGGGCGAAGGTACGGATCATCACGGCATCCAGCATGCGTGACATGACGATTGCGCAGTCGCCGATGGGTTCGCCGCGCCCCAGTTGGGTGTCACGCGGCGACAGGAAGATCGCCTGGCCGCCGAGCTGGATCATGCCCGCTTCAAAGGACAAACGGGTGCGGGTGGACGATTTTTCGAAAATCATGCCCAGTACACGGTTTTTCAGCGGTTCGAAAAGCACGCCGCGATTGCGCAGGTCCTTGAGCTCGATGCCTCGACGAATCACGCTGCTAAGCTCTTCGGGCGTGCAATCCATCAGGGAGAGAAAGTGCCTTGCGCTCATCATTAACTACCTTCTTTTGCAACGACTGCAGATGCTCAAAGCCAGGTTTTTCAGAAAAACGGGCGAGACCTGCGGCGTTAGCCGCACGTGGCGACGAAATAGGGGAAGGCGCGATCTTATAAGGAAATGTCGCGTCTTGCCAATAAGGGTGTTGTTTGGGAGGTTTCAGGCGCTGTGTACGCGGCATAAGCGCGTGCACTGTAAGCACTAATGGGTGGATTACCTGCCCTCAGCGACCCATTTGTACACTGCCCTGCCATGGGTTGGCAATTGATGGGCAGCAGATGCAGACTATTGTCGGTGGGGGAGACCGAGCGTGGTGCCTGGGTTTCCGTTACAATGCGCCACCGTGCCGACAACTGAGTCGGAAAGTTCAGCCGAGGTGCTCCATGGATATCATCGAAACGATCAAAGAACAGATTGCCAACAACACCATTCTGCTCTACATGAAAGGCTCACCGAATGCCCCGCAGTGCGGCTTTTCGGCCAAAGCTGCTCAGGCCGTAATGGGCTGTGGTGAAAAGTTCGCTTACGTGGACATCCTGCAGAACCCAGAGATTCGTGCCAATTTGCCCAAGTACGCTAACTGGCCGACCTTCCCGCAACTGTGGGTAGGTGGCGAGCTGGTGGGCGGCAGCGACATCATGGCGGAGATGTTTGCCAATGGTGAGCTGCAAACCCTGATCAAGGATGCCGCCGCTAAAGCCGCAGCCGCCAAGACCGAAGCCTAAGGGTCTTTGCGCGCGAGTTTGAATAAATTAGCGCGCATTAAAAACCCCGCCACTGTTTAGACAGGGCGGGGTTTTTTATTGGCTGAGGTTTGGTTTATTCACCCATCTGCGATTGCAGATAGTTCTCAAGACCCACTTTATCAATCAGGCCAAGCTGAGTTTCCAGCCAGTCAATATGTTCTTCTTCAGACTCCAGAATGTCTTCTAGAAGTTCTCGGCTACCAAAGTCGCCCACAACTTCGCAGTGTGCGATGGCTGCTTTCAGATCGGCATGGCCGGTGCGCTCAATGCGCAGGTCGCACTCAAGCATCTCCTTGGTGTGCTCGCCGATGTGCAGCTTGCCCAGGTCCTGCACGTTAGGCAGGCCTTCCAGGAAGAGAATGCGTTTGATCAGCTTATCCGCGTGTTTCATCTCATCGATGGACTCGTGGTATTCGTGAGCACCCAACTTTTCCAGGCCCCAATCTTGATACATGCGCGCATGCAAGAAGTACTGATTGATTGCGACCAGCTCGTTGCCGAGAATTTTGTTGAGGTGCTGAATGACTGAAATGTCGCCTTTCATCGCGAGGGCCTGCCTTAATGATCTGTATATGCGCAAGAGTTTGATCTGCACACTTACACCTGTCAAACCTAAGTATTTGAATAATAAATGAAAATTAATCGGAATAAGAATGTTTGTATTCCGCGTCTAGGCCCTAAGCACTTGAATTAAAGGCATAAAAAAACCGGACATCATGTCCGGTTCTCTTTAAATGGCTACATCAGGCGACTGAAAATTCTGCCGGGTAACTCATGGCTGCCTGGCTGGCTTGCAGGGAAGACAGGGTTTCGCGCACCACTTGCTTGGCCAGACACGCACATTTGCCACATTGACTGGCAACACCGGTCGCTTCGCGAACTTCACGGTAGCTGCAGCAACCTTCATAGATTGCGTCTCGGATTTTTCCATCAGTGACGCCAGTGCAGAGGCAAACGTACATAAATAAGAACCATCGCTGGTTGGGATTCAATGCGAAGGATCTTAATGTTAACGAGAATGATTGTCAAAGCAACTTAGGTCTCGATTGCAGGTTTAATTCCTGATGCTGACGAACGGTGCCACGCCTAACCCGGGTGGCTTTAAAAAAGGGGGGAGGCCGGACCCGACGAGCGGTGTATGATGGCCGATCTTTTTTCATGCGCGAGCTGATTGTTAACCGTGTCATTACCCATGACTGGCCAGCTCCCGTTTACCACGCTGCACATCAGGAGATATCCATGAGCGTACTCGTAGGCAAACAAGCCCCTGACTTCACCGTCGCCGCCGTTCTGGGCAATGGCGAAATCGTTGATAGCTTTACGCTGTCCACCGCGATCAAAGGCAAATACGGCCTGGTGTTCTTCTACCCGCTGGACTTCACATTCGTTTGCCCGTCCGAGCTGATTGCTCTGGACCACCGCATTCCTGAGTTCAAAGCCCGTAACGTAGAAGTGGTGGCAGTCTCCATCGACTCTCACTTCACCCATAACGCATGGCGCAACACGCCGGTAAACAACGGCGGTATCGGTCAGGTGCAATACACCATGGCAGCCGATATGAAGCACGAAATCTGCAAAGCCTACGATGTTGAATCTGAGGGCGGCGTCGCTTTCCGTGGCGCATTCCTGATCGATGACAAGGGCATCGTTCGTTCGCAGATCGTGAATGACCTGCCTCTGGGCCGCAACATGGACGAGCTGCTGCGTCTGGTTGACGCCCTGCAATTCCACGAAGAGCACGGCGAAGTGTGCCCTGCGAACTGGAAAAAAGGCGACAAAGGCATGACGGCTTCCACCGCGGGCGTAGCGGCTTACCTGTCCGAAAATGCTGACAAGCTGTAAGCGTCGGTTGAGGGCATAAAAAAACCGGACGTTATGTCCGGTTTTTTTATGCAGGAGAGAAAGTCCCGGACTCAGTCGTCGAAATCTTTCCAACCGCCCATTTGCTTCCAGCTGTTGACGATGCCACAGAACAGCTCTGCTGTTTTTTCGGTGTCATAACGCGCCGAATGCGCTTCCCGCCCATCGAAGTCGATGTCAGCAGCCTGACAGGCTTTGGCGAGTACAGTCTGGCCGTACGCCAGGCCAGCCAGTGTGGCGGTGTCGAAGCTCGAGAACGGATGGAACGGGTTGCGTTTCATGTCCAGTCGAGCAACGGCAGCGTTCAGGAAGCCGAGATCAAAACTGCTGTTATGGCCAACCAGGATGGCGCGTTTGCAGCCATTGGCTTTCAAGGCTTTGCGCACACCGCGGAAGATGTCAGTCAGGGCTGTTTCTTCGCTGACAGCCATGCGCAACGGGTGATCCAGCTTGATACCGGTGAACTCCAGCGCAGCCGGTTCAATGTTGGCGCCTTCGAACGGTTCCACGCGGTGGAAATAGGTGTGTTCAGGGAACACGAAGCCTTTCTCGTCCATGCCGATCGTGACCGCTGCGATTTCCAGCAATGCATCGGTTGAGCTGTTGAAACCGCCGGTTTCAACATCGATTACCACTGGCAGGTAACCGCGAAAGCGCTCAGCCATGGGGTGACGTGGGCCGCCATGCCCGCCTTCATGTTCATCGTCGAAATGGTCGTCACTCACAGCTGTTCCTCCAGCAGGCGCCAGCGCAGTTTTTCACCGGCGCGCAGCGGGATTACGGTCAGCTCACCGAACGGCAGGCTGGTTGGGGCAGTCCACTCCTGGCGAACCAGTGTGATGTGTTCGGTGCTGGGTGCCAGTCCGTAGAAGCGAGGTCCGTTGAGGCTGGCAAAAGCCTCCAGCTTGTCCAGCGCATTACGCTGTTCAAAGGCTTCGGCGTACAACTCGATAGCTGCGTAGGAGGTGTAGCAACCGGCGCAGCCACAGGCCGCTTCTTTGGCGTGCTGGGCATGCGGTGCGGAGTCGGTCCCCAGGAAGAACTTCTCGCTACCGCTGGTTGCTGCATCGAGCAGGGCATGCTGATGAGTATTGCGCTTCAGGATCGGCAAGCAATAGAAGTGCGGGCGTATCCCCCCCACCAGCATATGGTTGCGGTTGTAAAGCAGGTGATGAGCAGTAATCGTTGCGGCGACTTGACTGGACGCTTCGTTGACGAACTGCACGGCATCCGCAGTGGTGATGTGTTCGAACACCACTTTGAGCGTCGGAAAACGCTCTACAACACGGCGCATGTGCTCGTCGATGAAGATTTTCTCGCGATCAAATACATCCACATCGGTGCGTGTCACTTCGCCGTGAATCAGCAAGGGCATACCGACTTCAGCCATGGTTTCCAGCACCGGGAAAATAGCGTCAATACTGGTGACGCCAGAGTCGGAGTTGGTCGTTGCGCCTGCAGGATATAACTTTGCAGCGTGTACGAAGCCACTGGATTTGGCTGTGCGAATGTCTTCAGGCTGCGTGCGATCGGTCAGATAGAGCACCATCAGCGGCTCGAAGCGGCTACCCGCAGGGCGAGCGGCCAAAATGCGCTGGCGATAGGCATCAGCTTCGGCTGCGTTACGCACCGGAGGCACCAGGTTGGGCATGATGATGGCGCGGCCAAAAGTGCGCGCTACATCCGCGACAGTGTGAGGCAACACAGCACCATCTCGAAGATGTATGTGCCAGTCATCGGGACGCAGAAGGGTCAGGCGGTCGGACATTGGGGATTCCAGGCGGGTCAAACTGAGGCGAATCCTACCGGAAAACACTCAGTCAGGCACTCGCTATCAAGTTTTGCGGCGCTTAACCGATATCTTTTGAGAATGTCGTCTATCTGTTTGCTGTTTTTTTGCAGTACAAGCCTGTGGAGCCGCCCGTGCGCCAGCGTTATCTAGCCCTACTCAGTATGTTTGCCAGCCTGCCTGCCATGGCCCTGACTTTCCAGACCCGTCTGGAGAATATCGAGTGGAAGGTGGAAGGTGACAAATTCGAGTGCCGTCTGATTCAGCCCATCACGGACTTCGGTTCCGGGGTTTTCGTGCGCCGTGCGGGTGAACAGGCCATTTTTCGCCTGAATGCCTTCAACGCCATGCTCGGTGAGGGTTCTGCCACGTTGCTGGCTGCCGCAGCTCCCTGGCAGCCGGGGCGCGGAGATATCAACCTTGGCTCGGTACGGATTGGTCGGGGTCAGGTGTTGTTCAACAGTTCCCAGGCACAGGCCGCAAGCCTGGTGCGCGGTTTGCTGGAGGGGCGCACTCCCTTGGTCAGGCATTATTCCTCGACCAGCGGAACGTCCGAGGTTCGTTTGCTCCCCGTCAAGTTTCGTCAGGCGTATAGCGATTACGAAGCCTGTACGACCAAACTGTTACCCAAAAACTTTGAACAGGTACGTCAAAGCCAGATCGGTTTTCCGGGGGGAGGGATCGATCTGGACAATCAGGCGCGGGTAAACTTGCAGGTCATGGTGGAATACATGAAGGCAGATCCTTCGGTAAACCACATCACGCTGGATGGGCACTCGGACAACTCCGGCAATCGACTGACCAATCGTGATTTGTCCCGGCGCCGAGCCTTGGCCGTGATGGATTTCTTCAAAGAAAACGGGATTCAAGAGTCGCAAATCACCCTGCGGTTTCACGGAGAACAGTACCCGTTGGTGCGCAATTCCAACGCTGCGAATCGTGCAAAAAATCGCCGTGTCAGCGTGCGGCTTGAACGGGTCCCCGCGCCGGAAAAAACTACTTCCCCTGTAGGCACCACAAACCCTGCAAGCGTCTCTTAAAGCAGTCACCGTCGTCGCGCTATTGAAACTAACTGTCGCTTTGTCGTCTTAAGCTGTCGCGCCTCTGTAATTTCTGCAACTTGAGCGGTAGACTGTTCGGCTTTTCGAACAACCCGTGGAGTGATGGCATGGCGGACGTAAACAAGGTCGTTCTGGCTTATTCGGGCGGCCTGGACACTTCGGTGATCCTGAAGTGGCTGCAGGATACTTATAACTGTGAAGTCGTAACCTTTACCGCTGACCTGGGTCAGGGTGAAGAGGTCGAACCTGCACGTGCCAAGGCGCAAGCCATGGGCGTCAAGGAAATCTATATTGACGACCTGCGCGAAGAGTTTGTTCGAGACTTCGTGTTCCCGATGTTCCGCGCCAATACTGTTTACGAAGGTGAGTACCTGCTGGGTACTTCCATCGCTCGTCCGCTGATTGCCAAACGCCTGATTGAAATCGCCAACGAAACGGGCGCTGATGCCATTTCCCACGGTGCTACCGGTAAAGGTAACGACCAGGTGCGTTTCGAGCTTGGGGCCTACGCACTGAAACCCGGCGTAAAAGTCATTGCGCCGTGGCGTGAATGGGATCTGCTCTCGCGTGAAAAGTTGATGGATTACGCTGAAAAGCATGCAATCCCTATCGAACGTCACGGTAAGAAAAAATCCCCTTACTCCATGGACGCCAACCTGCTTCATATCTCGTACGAAGGCGGTGTGCTGGAAGACACCTGGACCGAGCACGAAGAAGACATGTGGCGCTGGACCAAGTCCCCGGAAGACGCGCCCAACACTCCGACGTATCTGGAACTGACCTATCGCAATGGCGACATCGTGGCGTTGGACGGCGTTGAAATGACGCCTGCGACGGTTTTGGCCACTCTGAACCGCATTGGCGGGGAAAACGGCATTGGCCGTCTGGATATTGTTGAAAACCGCTACGTTGGCATGAAGTCCCGTGGTTGCTACGAAACCCCGGGCGGCACCATCATGCTGCGTGCTCACCGGGCGATAGAGTCGATTACGCTGGACCGCGAAGTGGCGCACTTGAAAGATGAGTTGATGCCTAAATACGCCAGCCTGATTTACACCGGCTACTGGTGGAGCCCGGAGCGCGTTATGTTGCAGCAGATGATTGACGCCTCTCAAGCCCACGTGAATGGTGTTGTTCGTCTAAAACTCTACAAAGGTAATGTCATCGTTACCGGCCGTAAGTCCGATCAATCGTTGTTCGATGCAAATATTGCAACTTTTGAGGAAGATGGCGGTGCTTACAATCAGGCCGATGCAGCTGGTTTTATCAAACTAAACGCACTGCGCATGCGCATTGCAGCGAACAAGGGTCGTAGCTTTTTCTGATTAAGAGCGGCTTTCGAAAAAAGCCCCGGCCACTGGTCGGGGCTTTTTTATGTGAGTGTTTAGGCATGACTATATGTTCAATAGGTTGTGCTCAATGCGTCTGTTTCAGTGTTGTAAGTGAAAATAGTGGTTGTCTCCCATAGCTGAAATTTTTTATAAATCAGGGGGGGTAAAGGGTGTTTGTTTATCAGTGCGTTGACGTGGCTATTGATTAATAGGATAAGCACCTTGTTTTTGTCGGTCGAGTTTCTTGCTGAGGTCATGGTTTCGTAAATTAATGACAGCACTTCTTCAAGTTCATGTTTATTCATCAAGTGTTTGTCCGAACGTGTCAGGTTGGCAACGTGCAACCCCTCTGTTATGGCCCTTCGAAAGGTTTTGTGTTTGGCTGAATCCATTTCTTTATGCCGTTTGCCAGCCTCTGTGAGCGTCTTTTTGGTGCTTTGTTTAAGGTGGGTTTGTTGGGCATGTGTTTGGCTTTGAGGCAGCAGTATGAGGTTGTGCGGGGTGCAAAAGCTAAACCTGATGTCTGGGTGATCGGTTATTTTTTTTGGCGCTGATTTCGAGCGCGCAGGCAGACTGTCATGACATTCTTTGCCTGGTTGTATTGCATGAATGTTGGATTCTAAAAAGTTCTCTTCATTTGAGAAATCCGAGGGCGAGTAGAGCCTTTTGTTATTGAAATTTAAAGTTATAAAGAAAAGTATAACCAGCGCAATCGGGAATGCGACTAAAAACCAAACGTAGATCTCCTGATTCTCCTTGTTGATGTAAGGCAGGGACACGGAGGCTGAGGCTTGCGTCAGTATTGAGAAAATGGCAATCACCGTCAGCGGATTTTTGGTGGTGGGTTTGCTCTTAAGCATAAGGGAACCTATTTGTCTGAAAAGACCTCGATTGATGAAGGAAAGTAAGAGTAGTCGGATGGAGATTGTTTTTCCGATGCTATTAAGAGGTCTTAGGCGTTTTTAATAGTGTGTCTATTTATAAACTTAGACGTGGGGTTTTGAATGTGCAAGTTTAACGTTGTTTGAAGTGGACGATAGTTGATGAATGTTTTGTACCTGGAATTTTTTTGGATGTAGTCCTGATCGCAAGTCGAAGAAGGAGTTTTTACGAGGATTAATCCTTTCTCGCACTGATGTTTTATGCGTCATTGATGTGTCTGCTTTCAGCGTTATGGCGAGTCCTGTAAAAATATGAGTTAAATGATTCTTGCATATTTTTCCGAATGATCTGTAGTACCTTTCCTTAAGTGATAATTTGAAATACTTTCTTGAGAAATAAGAGTAGATTTTGCCGGGTGCGATTAAACGTGTGTGGCGGCACATAAGAGCGTGCTAGTGTGGTTCGCCTGCATAGTTTAAGAATATTTTGTAGTGATATTTATGTGTCTCCACAGTCTTCAGACGAATTTTCATGTCTGTACGTGTTGTCACAACGAATATCATTGATATAAGGTTTGTCACAAGTAAATGAGTGTAAGGCTGTTTTTGAAACGCAGCAGGTGCATGTGTCAATCCACATAAGGGAGGGATCTCAGGAAGTAAATGACATGTATGGTGTTACGTCAAAGTGTCGCTTGCGTAGGTGCGATGGAATTGCAATAAAACACTCGTTTGATTAATCGTGTGTCCGTACATGCTGTGGGATACGGTTTTTATTTCGTGAGGATGTCCACGCTTTGACAAGCGGGAAGCTTTTCTTTAGAGCAGTTTTTTGTAGGGAAAATCGTTATTTTATGTAGGTGATGTCTTTGGCTGTTAGTGCTCGGGGGGGGGCGCTATGCCCAGGGTGTTACGACTAGGCTATTGTGCTGACTCTAAAAATTCGAACAGCGAAAATTGGAATTACCCATGAATAAAGTGCTGATCGTGGATGATCATCCCGTGATCCGTCTTGCTGTACGTATGCTCATGGAACGACATGGCTATGAAGTCGTTGCTGAGACGGATAACGGTGTGGATGCATTACAACTTGCGCGTGAACATGCGCCGGATATTGTGATACTCGACATAGGGATACCTAAGCTGGACGGGCTGGAAGTGATCGCTCGTCTATCAACTCCGGCGCTGCCTGTGAAAGTACTGGTTTTAACTTCACAGGCGCCGGGACATTTTTCCATGCGTTGCATGCAGGCCGGGGCGGCGGGATATGTATGCAAGCAGCAGGATCTGACAGAGTTGCTCAGTGCAATAAAAGCAGTGTTGTCGGGATACAGTTACTTTCCTAACCAAGCATTGCACTCAGTGCGTACCAGTCTCGGCAATGCCAGTGAGGCCGATATGGTTAATCGGTTATCGGGCAGGGAGATGATGGTACTGCAGCAATTAGCGCGAGGGAAAAGTAACAAGGATATTGCCGACGGGATGTTCTTGAGTAACAAGACAGTCAGTACATACAAAACGCGCTTGTTACTGAAACTCAATGCCCGATCCCTGGTTGATCTGATCGAGCTTGCTCAGCGAAACGGCTTGGTGTGAACGACGGCGCCATTACGTTTCACCTTTAGACGGCTATCTCGCGTGTGTAGCGAGATAGCCGTACGCTCTGGCTCCCAGAAAAAAAGCCTCTTTGTGCAGGAGGCTTTCCAGCTGGTCAGAGATCGAAGTCATAGTCCGAAAGCTGCTTCTGGAGTCTTCTTTCTTCCAGAAGATTATCAATGGTTCTGCGTTTGGCGAGATTGGTCTTCGCCACCTCCGGAGCCGGGACGACCTCTTCCTCCTGCTCGTCTGACACAAGCTCTTCGTCTACATCCAGTTCTTCTTTGCCAGTGCTCATTCTGCTCACTCCAGACCAAGACAGCTATTGGCGCCCCTTATAGCGACAAACATCGCCAGGGTAAAAAAGATTTTCTCAATCGATCAGTGAATAAAATCGCTATCGCTCAATCATCAGACGTCTTTTCCTTAAAGTCACACAGGTCTTCTATTCGGCAGCTCCCGCATCTGGGCTTACGTGCTTGGCACACATAGCGCCCATGGAGGATGAGCCAATGGTGCGCATCCAGCAGGTAGGGCTTGGGCACGAACTTCATCAGTTGCTTTTCGACCTCCACCACATTTTTGCCCGGCGCCAAGCCGGTACGGTTGCTTACACGAAAAATATGAGTATCGACGGCCATGGCAACCTGCCTGAACGCGGTGTTGAGCACCACATTCGCCGTTTTGCGGCCGACACCCGGAAGTGCTTCGAGCGCTTCCCGTGTCCGCGGCACTTGGCTGTTATGTCGCTCGATCAGTAACCGGCAAGCCTCAATTACGTTTTTGGCCTTGCTGTTATACAAGCCGATGGTCTTGATGTACTCCGATAAGCCGTCCACTCCCAGAGCGTAGATGGCTTCTGGCGTATTCGCGACCGGAAACAATTTGGCCATAGCCTTGTTGACGCTCACGTCGGTTGCCTGTGCGGACAAAATAACCGCGATCAACAGTTCGAAGGGCGATGAGTAAGCCAGCTCCGTTTTGGGCTCAGGATTGTCTTCGTGGAATCGACGAAATATTTCAAGGCGCTTTGCGGCGTTCATGAGTAGTGGCGTTTCCTGATGGGCTGTCGGTTTATGCGCGGTAGAAAATGTGTATCGAACTGAAAAATATCAAGCGCTAGCGTCGTTCAACGAAATGATCAGCCGTTCTGCCCGATCCGCGGCATCTTTTAATGGCGCCAACTCTTCGGTTGAGCGATTCAGGCTGATGGCTTTGTTCAGCTCTGCCCGGCGCAGTGCCAATTGAATTTTTGCGCGCTTGAGATCGGCGCCCTGATTGCTGGCTGTGGGCGCCAAGGGCTGAGGTGTTTTTTCAAGTGTCGCCAATACCTGTTCGGCAGATTCAAATTGTTGCCCGAGCACGTTGAGTTGGGCTTGCTGTTGCGCTGTAGGAGGGTGGCCAAAGGCTTTGAGTGACTTGTGCAGTTGAGCGCGGGCCATGGCCAGCGTAATTTTGGCCTTTTTAAGCGCCGCTTCATCGCTGCCGGGTGTGCCGGAGATGGATTGCACGTCGGATTCGCGCGTTGTCGGGTGGCCCACCGCAACAGGTTGGGAGCGTGCAGCGCGTGCGGCTAGCCTGATCTCATCTTCACGCTTGAGGCGGGCTTCACGTTGTTCATAACGAAAACGTGCATGTTGCCGTTTTTGTGCGCGGGCTTGGTACTCGTCCGTACGCTGTGCAAGCCCACCAATCACCGCAATGACGTTCTCGGGGAGTGGGCGCATTTCAATGCAGTCTACCGGGCAGGGCGCAACACACAGGTCGCAGCCTGTGCATTCATCCACGATTACGCTGTGCATCAGCTTGGCAGCGCCGAGAATGGCATCAACCGGGCAAGCCTGAATGCATTTGGTGCAGCCGATGCATTCAGCTTCGCGGATGTAGGCAACTTGAGCTGCAGCAGATCCGCGCTCTGCGTCGAGGGCAATGACAGGCACCTGGAGCAACTGTGCGAGGGCATGAAGGGTTTCTTCACCACCAGGAGGGCATTTGTTAATCGCTTCGCCCTGCGCAATCCCTTGTGCATAAGGTTTGCAGCCCGGGTGGCCGCATTTTCCGCACTGGGTTTGCGGCAATAAGGCATCGATCTGTTGTATCAGGCTCATTGTGTGATGTTTCCAACGACAGCAAGCCGTCCGCTGCGCTCATGATCAGGGAATCATCGAAACGGGCTTGGTAGTAACGCGTGAATGTCAGGTCAGTCATGGTCGCCGTCAAGCGAGGGTGCTGATTATCCGACAAGGCAGGAAGGGAGGCTACTGTAGAACGTTCGCTGACGACCCGCAGGTCGTCAGCGAATGTGAGGCGCGGAGTCTTACTTGATGCGTTGACCCGGCTTGGCGCCACTGTCAGGGCTCAGCAGGTAAATTTCTTCACCGCCCGGGCCTGCCGCCATGACCATGCCTTCCGAAATGCCGAAACGCATTTTGCGCGGCTTGAGGTTGGCAATCATCATCGTCAGGCGACCTTCGAGTGCGGCCGGGTCCGGGTAGGCACTTTTGATCCCGGAGAACACGTTGCGCTGTTCGTCGCCGATGTCGAGGGTCAGGCGCAACAATTTGTCGGCACCTTCAACGGCCTCTGCCTTGAGAATCAAGGCCACGCGCAGGTCAACGGCGGCGAAAGCGTCAAAGTCGATCTCGGCTGCCAGAGGTTCATTTACCAGTTCGCCGTTACCTTTTGGGGCGGCGGAGCCAGTGTCGGTCTGGCTCGCAGCCAGGTCTTCTTTCGATGCGTCAGTCATGGCCTGTACTTTTACCGGGTCAATGCGGGTCATCAGTGGTTTGAATGCATTCAACTGATGATTGCTCAGCAGTGTGGTGTGATCGTCCCACGTCAACGGCGACACATTGAGGAATGCCTCTGCATCGGCGGCCAATACCGGCAACACAGGCTTGAGGAAAATGATCAACTGACGGAACAGGTTGATACCCAGTGCGCACACCGCCTGGACTTCGTCCTGTTTACCTTCCTGCTTGGCCATGGCCCATGGGGCTTTTTCGGCAATCCAGGCGTTGGCGCGGTCGGCCAATGCCATGATTTCGCGCATGGCGCGTGCGAAGTCGCGTGCTTCATAGGCTTCGGCAATGCTCGGAGCGGCCGCCAGAAATGCATCGGTCAGCTCAGGTGCTGCGTTGCCTTCAACCAACACGCCCGCATTGCCCTTGTGGACAAAGCCTGCGCAGCGGCTGGCAATGTTCACCACTTTGCCGACCAGGTCAGAGTTGACCTTTTGCACGAAATCTTCGAGGTTGAGGTCCAGGTCGTCGACCCCGCGACCCAGTTTCGAGGCGTAGTAGTAACGCAGGTATTCAGGCGACAGGTGGTCCAGGTACGTGCGGGCCTTGATAAAGGTGCCGCGGGATTTGGACATTTTCTGGCCGTTGACCGTCAGATAGCCGTGCACGTTGATGGCCGTTGGCTTGCGATAACCTGCGCCTTCGAGCATGGCGGGCCAGAACAGGGCGTGGAAGTTCACGATGTCCTTGCCGATGAAGTGATACAGCTCGGCGGTGGAGTCTTTGGCCCAGTAGGCGTCGAAATCCAGATCAGGACGGCGTGCGCAGAGGTTCTTGAAACTGGCCATGTAGCCGATGGGTGCATCCAGCCACACATAGAAATATTTGCCGGGCTCATCGGGGATTTCAAAACCGAAGTAGGGCGCATCGCGTGAGATGTCCCACTGTTGCAGACCCGCATCGAGCCATTCGGCAATTTTGTTTGCGACGGCATCTTGCAAGGCACCGCTTCGGGTCCAGCTTTTGAGCATGGCGTCGAAGTCTGGCAGCTTGAAGAAGAAGTGTTGCGACTCTTTGAGAACCGGCGTGGCACCGGAAATCGCTGATTTCGGGTTCTTGAGATCCGTAGGTGCGTAGGTGGCACCACATTTTTCGCAGTTGTCGCCGTATTGATCTTCAGTGCCGCATTTCGGGCAGGTGCCCTTGATGAAGCGGTCGGCCAGGAACATTTTCTTTTCCGGGTCGAAGTACTGAGTAATTGAGCGAGTTGCGATATGGCCCGCTTCGCGCAGCTTGATGTAGATCGCACTCGACAGCTCACGGTTTTCTTCGGCGTGGGTCGAGTGGAAATTATCGAAGTCAACGAGGAAGTCGGCAAAGTCGGCGCTGTGTTCAGCCTGGACGTTGGCGATCAGTTGCTCTGGCGTGATGCCTTCTTTTTCAGCGCGCAACATGATTGCCGAGCCGTGGGCGTCGTCTGCGCAAACATACGTGCATTGGTTGCCGCGTTGCTTCTGGAAGCGCACCCACATATCGGTCTGGATGTACTCAAGCATATGGCCAAGGTGGATTGAACCATTGGCATAGGGCAGGGCGCTGGTGACGAGGATCTTGCGTGGCTCGGACATGGGGCTCGGCTACTTGATGAGACGGTGGTCGGCCACTATAAAGCGCCGGGCGATATATTTCACCCCGTGGACACGTATCTGAGGGTTTATGGTGGTTTCAAGGCTTTTAAAAGCCTGCTTTGGTCGCTTCAGAAGGTTAGGATAGCGGCCTGTTTTAATCAGATCTTTTCGGGAGTTGCCCATGAGCGCCGTCAATCGCGCAGCGGTGGAGGCTGTCCTTCGCCAGTACACCGACCCTTACTTGAATCAGGACCCTGTGTCTGCCGGCTGCGTCCGTCATGTCGATGTCCAGGGCGATCGCGTCAGCGTGCAACTGGAATTGGGCTACGCCGCCGGTCTGTTCAAAAATGGCTGGGCGCAGATGCTGCAAATGGCCATTGAAAACATGGATGGCGTGTCAGTTGCCAAGGTTGAGGTCAACTGCGTGATTGCAGCGCACAAGGCCCAGGCGCAAATCCCGGGGCTGGCCAATGTAAAAAACATTGTGGCGGTGGCCTCGGGCAAGGGGGGCGTGGGCAAATCCACCACGGCCGCAAACCTTGCGTTGGCACTGGCGCGCGAAGGTGCGCGTGTCGGTATTCTGGATGCCGACATTTATGGGCCGAGCCAGGGGGTAATGTTTGGTATCCCGGAAGGTACACGGCCGAAGATCCGTGACCAGAAATGGTTTGTGCCGATTGAGGCCCACGGCGTTGAAGTGATGTCCATGGCCTTTTTGACCGATGACAACACGCCGATGGTGTGGCGCGGGCCGATGGTGTCTGGCGCGCTGTTGCAACTGGTGACGCAGACGGCCTGGAATGATCTGGACTACTTGGTGATTGATATGCCGCCGGGCACCGGGGACATCCAGCTGACCCTGGCGCAGAAAGTTCCGGTCACCGGGTCTGTCGTGGTGACCACGCCTCAAGACCTGGCATTGCTGGATGCGCGTAAAGGTGTCGAAATGTTCCGCAAGGTCAATATCCCGGTATTGGGGGTTGTCGAGAACATGGCGGTCCACATCTGCTCCAATTGCGGTCACGCGGAGCATCTGTTCGGCGAGGGTGGGGGTGAGAAGCTCGCGACGCAATATGGTGTTGAGGTGTTGGCCTCACTGCCACTGTCGATGGCCATTCGCGAGCAGGCGGACAGCGGCAAGCCGACGGCGATTGCCGAACCCGACAGCCAGATCGCAATGATTTATCAAGAATTGGCCCGGCATGTGGGTGCACGCATCGTCTTGCACGAAGCCGCATCACAAGCCATGCCGACCATCACCACCAGCGACGATTGAAATTCGGCAGCGGGGGCGGGCTGGCTCGCCCCCTCTTGAAGTCCGGGGCGCGTGTTGCTTTTACGGCAGGCATAAAAAAACCCCGCTTTTGAGGGCGGGGTTTTTTACTGGATCAGTACAAGTTAGATAACTTGAACTTCCTCAGCTTGCATGCCTTTCTGACCGCGAGTAGCGATGAAAGAAACCTGTTGGCCTTCTTTCAGGCTTTTGAAGCCGTCGGATTGGATTGCTTTGAAGTGAACAAACAGGTCGTCACCGGATTGTGGAGTGATGAAGCCGAAGCCTTTTTCATCGTTGAACCACTTAACGGTACCAGTTTGGCGATTAGACATGGTGTAACTCCTTGGACAAAGATAACTGCGACTCAGGAAAAGCCCTGGCCGAGACTGAGTGCAAAGAGCAGGAAAAATTCTTGGAGATGGTTGGATCGAAATTCAACATCGTGTAGAGATTCTCAGTGACACAAGCAACACAGTGGCGCCACCTTAACCCTTTTTCAGGAACGTGCAAAGGGTCTTTGCGAAGGTTTCTCTAAAAACGTGACTGGCGGTTGGCCTCACAGCCTGTATTCCCGGTCGCTACAGCTATTTTCAATAAATCTGTCTCAGGCTTTTGAACCTGACACCTCGCCCCGGTAAGATGCCGAACAGAATTTTTCCACCTCGCTATTCAGGACACCCCGCCATGAGCATCAAATCAGACAAGTGGATCCGCCGCATGGCGCAAGAGCACGGCATGATCGAACCCTTCGTTGAGCGCCAGGTGCGTGGCGAAGGCGCCGACCGTCTGATCTCCTATGGTGTGTCGAGCTACGGTTATGACGTGCGCTGCGCGAACGAATTCAAGGTGTTCACCAACATCAACTCCGCCACCGTCGATCCGAAAAACTTCGATGAAGGCAGCTTTGTCGATGTCACCAGTGATGTGTGCATCATCCCGCCCAACTCATTCGCGCTGGCGCGCACCGTCGAGTACTTCCGTATTCCGCGCAACGTGCTGACGATCTGCCTGGGTAAAAGCACGTACGCCCGCTGCGGCATCATCGTCAACGTGACGCCGCTTGAGCCGGAGTGGGAAGGCCACGTGACGCTGGAGTTCTCCAACACCACGACCTTGCCGGCGAAAATCTACGCCAATGAAGGCGTCGCACAGATGCTGTTCTTCGAATCCGACGAGGAATGCGAAGTCTCCTACAAGGACCGTGGCGGTAAATATCAGGGCCAACGTGGCGTGACCTTGCCGCGTACCTGACGAACCGAGGGAATTCCTGAGCGGAAATACACTCTACTGGGTGTATTTCCGGTGATGCACCCAGCGCGCCGGATCCACGCTCAGGAGTGCCCCTATGAAGATTGATCCGAGTATCCGCGCCCAACTGGCCAGCCTTGAACCGAATCAGGTCGGTATGTTGGCCTGGTCGCTGCTCGCACACCCTCCGATGCAAGCAGGCGGCATCCCCGGCCAGCCTGACCCCGATACCCCGCAACCCACTGAACCGGGCGTCCCGACAATTCCGGACGAGCCACCGCCTGCGCCAGTGGCGTGAATATTCAGTCAGTCATGCGTCAGTGGCCACACGCCTTCATCTGCTACCAGATACAGGCGCGTACCGGGCGCAGGGCTGACGTTCATCCCCCCTGTGAATGCACCGAACGCCGGTAGCAAACTGATCCTTGGGCCGAGACAGAAACAGGGCGCACGTACGCTTTGCCGACCTTTACCGCGCAAGCGGAAAGTGGGATGCACATGGCCGGCCAGTACATGGTGAGTGGCATGGGGCTGCGGCTCATGCTGCAGGGCAAAGGGCCCCACCAACCACGGTTCGGCTACCACCTCAATCTTCAACGCCTCAGGCGGATCCCCGGCACGCCGGTCGTGGTTGCCCCTGATCAACCTCATAGACACATCAGCATGCGCCTCGCGCCACGTGCCAATGGCCGCCAAGGTGTTGAGCGCGTGGGATTCGGGTGCGTGCAGGAAGTCCCCCAGAAAAATCACCTCTGTGCAGGGATAACGCCGCATTAATCGATTCAGTACATCGATATTGGTTTGAGTCGTGCCGGTCGGCACCGGCTGGCCCAGTTTTCGATAGGCTGCCGCTTTGCCGAAGTGCGCGTCAGCAATCAACAGGGTGTGTCGGCGCGGCCAATAGATGGCCTTTTCTGCCAACAGCCATAGCTCTTCACCCGCCAGTTCAACCACCACTTTCATGCTATTTCGTTCCTTTCAGGACAGCGGCTTCCAGGTCCTTGACCATGCGTGCGATACGATCCGCCAGTTTTTCAGAGCTGAGGCTTTCACGAAAACGCTCCACCAACAGCGGGAACGCGAACGGAGTCGCCCGTTGGATGGCATGCACGTCGAGCGTCAGTGCGCGCATGTCACTCAAGGTCTGTTCCAGGCGCTGAATATCCAACTCCTGGCGCAATACTTCCTCCTGGGCTTGGGTCAACAACAGATTGTTGGCGTCGTATTGCTTGAAGACCTCAAAAAACAGGCCACTGGAGGCTTGAACCTGGCGCGTGCTTTTCTGCGCGCCGGGGTAACCGCCAAACACCAGTCCCGAAATACGCGCTATTTCCCTAAAACGCCGTAGGGCCAGTTCACCGGCATTGAGGCTGGCAAGAATGTCTTCCAGCAAGTGGGCTTCATCAAACAGGCCCGCCTTGAGCAGGGACGCCCAGTCCACCGCGGTCGCACTGAGCAGTTCAAAACCATAGTCATTCACCGCGATCGAGAACGTCAGCGGTTGCTGTTGACTGATCCTCCAGGCCAACAGGCTGGCCAGCCCCAGGTGCACCTGCCTCCCGGCAAAGGGATACAGGAACAGGTGCCACCCTTCACGGGATTTAAGGGTTTCGGCTAGCAGCGTGTGGGTGCCGGGCAGGGCCGACCACGCCTGTTGCACCTCCAGCAAGGGCTTGATCGCCTGCATTTCCGGGCCTGTGAACTGACCCTGGCGAGCGGCATCCAGTTGCGCGACAACCGCATGCGCCAACTCGCTGGAGAGCGGCATGCGCCCACCGTTCCAGCGCGGCACGGCGGCTTTTTTGCCCGAGGTACGTTTGACGTACGCCACCATGTTTTCGACGCGCACCAATTCCAGCAAGCGCCCGCCGAACAGAAAACCGTCACCCGGTTTGAGCCGTGCAATAAACCCTTCTTCGACACTGCCCAGCGATTGCCCGCCGCCGCCTTTGCGCCAGTACTTCAATTGGATACTGGCGTCACTGACGATGGTGCCGATGCTCATGCGGTGGCGTCGGGCCAGGCGTGCGCTGGGGACTTTCCACACGCCGTCGGCATCGGGTTCGACACGCTGGTAGTCCGGGTATGCGGTCAGCGAGTCGCCGCCATGATGGACAAACGCCAGCGCCCAGCGCCATTGAGCCTCGCTCAGGTCGCGATAAGCCCAGGTGCTGCGCACTTCGTCCAGCAACTCATCAGGCGTGAAGCCACCGGCCAACGCCATACTGACCAGATGTTGCACCAACACATCCAGCGGGCAGTGGGGCGATTCGCGGGGTTCAATCAAACGGGCGGCCACGGCGGCTTTGGCGGCAGCGGCTTCAACCAGCTCCAGGCTGTGGGTCGGCACCAGCGTCACACGCGAAGGTCGCCCCGGCGCATGACCCGAGCGACCCGCACGTTGCATCAAGCGGGCGATGCCTTTGACCGAGCCGATTTGCAGCACCCGCTCAACCGGTAAAAAATCCACCCCAAGATCCAGACTCGACGTACAAACCACCGCTTTGAGCGTGCCTTCCTTAAGGCTGCGCTCAACCCAGTCCCGCACGCCTCGGGCCAAGGAGCCGTGATGCAGGGCAATCAATCCGGCCCAGTCGGGACGGGCTTCCAGCAACGCTTGATACCAAATCTCGGATTGCGCGCGGGTATTGGTGAAAATCAGGCAACTGGCGCTGCTGTCCACTTCGGCCACTACCGCGGGCAGCATGCGCAGTCCGATATGCCCGGCCCAGGGAAAGCGTTCGATGGAGGGCGGCAGCAGGGTGTCGACCTGTAAATCCTTGATGACGTTGCCTTGGACACTGGCGCCCCCGCCTTGCGGCAATAGCACATCCTGGGCGTGGGCCTGATTGCCGAGGGTTGCAGAAATACCCCACACGATCAGTTGTGGATTCCACTTGCGCAATCGTGCCAACGCCAATTGCAGTTGCACCCCGCGCTTGTTGCCAATCAACTCGTGCCACTCATCCACCACCAGCATGCGCAGGTTGGACATCTGTGCCTTTGCGTCGGCACGGGTCAGCAGCAAGGTCAGGCTCTCGGGGGTGGTCACCAGCGCACTGGGCAGGCGTCGACCCTGTCGGGCGCGTTCGCTGCTGCTGGTGTCGCCCGTGCGCAGGCCAACGTTCCACGGAATGTCCAGCTCTGCCAGCGGTGCATCCAGCGCTCGCGCAGTGTCCGCTGCCAGCGCGCGCATGGGGGTGATCCACAGGACCGTCAGCGGTGCACTGGCCGGTTTGCGTGATTTGGGCGGGGTCAGCGGTTTGGCTGGCGCGGCACGGGCAAAGCGGTTGAGGGCTGCAAACCACACCGCATAGGTTTTGCCGGCGCCGGTACTGGCATGCAGCAGACCGGACTCACCGCGCTTGACCGCCGCCCAGACCTTTTTCTGAAAAGCGAACGGCACCCACTGTCGAGCACTGAACCACTGTTTCGCGAAGTTATTGGAGTCAGCCATACGCGCGGGCAATGCTCTGAGGGGGCTTGATTCAGAGACCGCGAGCGCTGCCGGTTAGTGCCAAAAATTGTCGCTCGCCTCAAGGCGACAGCAGGTACTCGCTGCGGTGCTCCCCGGCCCCCGCCACATGCGCGATGACCATGCCGGCCGTGGCCATGCGCCGTAACGAACGGGCGTACAACACGCCTTGCGTGGCGCTGTAAATGGGCGTGACGCGGTCGCTGAGCGGGTCAATGACCTGGGCGATCAGTTGGCCGTCGCGCAGTCTCTCGCCCGGGCGGGCGCAAAACACCAGCAGCCCCCCGACGGGCGTCGTCACCGGTTCAACCCCGGCCAGCGGCGTAGCGGGGCACAACAACGCGGGGGCAGGTGGCGGGTCGCCAGCAATGGCCCCCAGGTCGATCAAATAATCAAGCAACGCCTCACAGTCGGCCTTGGCCATGGGGTGGTTGACGTCATGCTGACCGCGCAACTCAACGGTGACTGACACACAACCTTGGGGGATGGCGGCGACGTGCCCGAAGCGTTGCTTGAGCTCCCACCACAAAAGCGTCAGGCATTCGTCGAAGGACAGTCCGCCTGAATCGGTGGCCAGCAGGCTTGCCTGTGCGCCGATGCGACGCGCCAACGGTTCGACACGGGGCCAGGCATCGGGGGTGGTGTAAAGGTGAGGGACGGCTTCGAAATCGCAATGCAGGTCCAGCACGATATCGGCATCGCAGGCCAACGTTTGCAAGGTCAGGCGCTGAGATTGCAGCGCGGTCACGGGCACGTGCTGAGCGAGGGTTTCACGCAAATGATGGCGAATCAGATGCAGGTTATGAGTGGGGTCATCGGTTAAAAGCCCTTCAACGGCATCCCCTATTTCAAGGCTTAAATCGAGAAACAGGCGATTGAAATTCTGCCCGCTTTCCAATTCAAAGCGGCCCAGGGGGACGTCCATCAGCACTTGTTCCAGGCCAGCGGGGTTGGCCATCGGCACGATCACGATTTCACTGCGCAACCGGCCCTCGCTTTCCAGCTCGGTCAGCCGCTGCTTGAGGTGCCACGCCACCAGCATGCCCGGCAGTTCATCCGCGTGCAGCGCGGCCTGAATGTAGACCTTGCCCTGCGGCTGCTCAGGGCCATAGTGAAAACTATGAAGCTGGCGTTCACTGCCGGGCACGGGGGCCAGCAAGGTGTGAGTTTGATGTCGCTCTGTTCGCATGCAAAAGTCCCGATGAGCCAGGTCAGGGAGCGCCAGCCTGCAGCGTTCCGGCCAATGAGGTCACACAGGTCCGAATAATGGCAGCGATGCTGGCTCGCGAAAAGCACCCCTACCGCGTTTCCCGCACAGGCGTTGGCCTTTAGCCCAGCAAGGCTTGCAGGGTTTCAAGGCTGTCGGCCTCAGCCACGGGTTTGTCCTGTCGCCAACGCAACATGCGCGGAAAGCGCACGGCGATCCCGCTTTTATGGCGTTTTGACAGAGCAATGCCTTCAAACCCCAGCTCGAACACCAGGCTGGGGGTCACACTGCTGACCGGGCCGAACTTCTCGACAGTGGTCTTACGCACGATCGCGTCGACTTTGCGCATTTCTTCGTCGGTTAACCCTGAATAAGCCTTGGCGAAGGGCACCAATTGACGATCCGATTTTTCCGGCGGTCCGTCCCATACGGCAAAGGTGTAATCGCTGTAGAGGCTGGCACGCCGACCATGCCCGCGTTGGGCGTAGATGAGCACGGCGTCGACACTGAACGGGTCGACTTTCCATTTCCACCACACGCCCACGTCCTTGGTGCGCCCGACGCCGTAGTGCGCCGTGCGCGCTTTGAGCATCATCCCTTCCACGCCCAAGGCCCGAGACGCGGTGCGTTGTTGTGCCAAGTCCGACCAGTCGCGCCCTTGCAATAGGGGGGATAGCTGCAACGCGGGCTGGTTGGCCTGATCCACGGCGGCTTCCAGTTGCGCCCGCCGGTAGTGTTGCGGGTGCTGGCGCCAATCCTGGCCTTGCCACTCCAACAGGTCGTAGGCAAGCAGCACCACCGGAATTTCTTGAAGGATCTTTTTACTCAGCGTCTTGCGGCCAATACGTTGCTGCAACAAGGCGAATGGCTGCACGCGGGGCCCGGCTTGCGGCGCGTGATTCCAGACCACAATCTCGCCATCGATGACGCTCCCGTCCGGGAGGGCAGCGCCCATTTCCAGCAGCTCCGGGAAGCGCTCGCTGATTAACTCTTCGCCCCGCGACCACAGCCATACTTGCCCGTCGCGTTTGACCAGTTGGGCGCGGATACCGTCCCACTTCCATTCCACTTGCCACTCGGTAGGCGGCCCCAGTTGGGCCTCGAATTGCTCGACCGGCAGTTGCAGCGGGTGCGCGAGAAAGAACGGATAAGGTTGCCCGCCCCGTTGCGCGTGTTCATCGGCTGACGGTTCGGCGATCAGTTTCAGGTAGTCGGCCGCAGAAGGCTTGCGCGACAACTCGGTATAACCCACCAGCCGCTGGGCCACGCGCTTGCTGTCGACCCCGGCCAGGGCCGCGAGGGCGCGGGTCACCAGCAGTTTGGAGACGCCCACGCGGAAACTGCCGGTAATCAACTTGATGCAGACCATCAGGCTTTGTTGATCGAGTTGCGCCCACAGGGCCGGGAGGCGCTGCGCCAAGTCTTCTGGCGACGCTCCGCGCAGCGGTAACAGATGATGCTCAATCCAGTCAGCGAGCCCGGCCTCGCTGCTGTGCAGGGATTCAGGCAACAGCAGCGACAGGGTTTCGGCCAGATCGCCGACGGCTTGGTAGCTTTCTTCAAACAACCATTCAGGCAGGGCGGCCTGTTGCATGCCAATCTCGCGCAATACACGGCTGGGCACCAGTTGGCGCGGGCGTCCGCCTGCCAAAAAGTACACCGCCCAAGCGGCATCGGCGGGCTGGGCCTGGCTGAAATAGTCTTGCAGCGCGGCCAGTTTGGCGTTGCTGGAGGTGGTGGCGTCGAGTCGACCATAGAGCTGCGCGAAGGCCTTCATGAGGCGGGCTCCAGCGGGGGCGTTGCTTCTTCGTCATCGCCGTATTCGGTGACAAACCCTTGGGCATCCAGGCCCTTTTCCCGCAGAAACCGCACCAGCGTGCCGATCGAGCCATGGGTCACCATGACCCGTTCGGCGCCGGTTTGCTCGATGGCCCACAACAATCCGGGCCAGTCGGCGTGGTCGGACAGAATAAATCCGCGGTCCACCCCCCGGCGTCGCCTCGGGCCGCGCAGGCGCATCCAGCCGCTGGCGAAGGCATCGCTGTAATCGCCAAAGCGGCGCATCCAGGTGCTGCCGCCCGAAGAGGGAGGCGCGAGGATCAAGGCCTGTCGTAGCAAGGGGTCGGTCTTTTTGAGGTCCCCGGCGTACAGGGTTTCGGGGATGTAAATGCCCGCGTCGCGGTACACCCGGTTCAGCGGCTCCACCGACCCGTGGGTCACGATCGGGCCGATACTGGTGTCGATCCCGTGCAAAATGCGCTGCGCTTTGCCGAAGGCATAACAGAACAGCACGCTGGCTTTGCCCACGCGCTGATTGGCACGCCACCACTGATTGATTTCGGCAAAAATCTGCGCTTGCGGCTGCCAGCGGTAAATGGGCACGCCGAAGGTCGATTCAGTGATGAACGTGTGACAGCGCACGGGCTCGAACGGCGCGCAGGTGCCGTCGGGCTCCACTTTGTAATCGCCGGAGGCCACCCACACTTCACCTTTGTACGCCAGCCGAACCTGCGCCGAGCCCAGCACATGGCCCGCCGGGTGAAAGCTGAGGGTGACGCCGTGGTGTTTCAGGGGCTGACCGTAGGCCAGAGTTTGCAGGCTGATGTCTTGGCCAAGCCGTGCACGCAAGATGCCCGCGCCAGGTTCGGCGGCCAGGTAATGGGTGTTGCCCGTGCGCGCATGGTCGCCATGGCCGTGGGTAATCACCGAGCGTTCGACAGGGCGCCACGGGTCGATATAAAAATCCCCGGGCGGGCAGTACAAACCTTCAGGTCGCGCGATAACTAGGTCCATGGGCATGCCGTGGCAATGGGCTTGTTATGTAGGAGGCGAGGGCAGGGCGGGAAGTTCGAAAAAGGTGCGGGGCTGACACGGCCGCGCAAGGTGAGTTCTATGAACGCGCCCTGCGCGGCAGTCTGAGGGGGTTACCTGCCCGGTGTCAGCGTCAGGCGGGTGTTGCCGTACACCTTGTCGAAATGTTGCGGTTGCATCGGGAAGCTCACGTACTGCCCTTTGAGCCACGGATCGATGCCGTCGGCGTAATGCGGGCTGGCCGGGTTGCTGGATTGCCCGCTGCTGTTCTGCGCCATCATCGGCTCGGGTTGCCCGAAATCGACGATCATGCGCATGGCCGGGATCAGCGTGGTGTCGAAGTTCGAATCCCCCAGGCGATACGCGGCCATGTTCAGCGTGGTGTGATCCCCGCCCGCTGCAATCGGCCCGCGCACGGTCTGGCCCTGGGCATTGCGCCACACGTAATGGTGCAACGTGCCCCATTGCCAGGCCTTGTGATCGCTGCCCATCAGGCGTTCACCCGCATCGACGGCCGCCACCAGGCTGCGGGCCAAGACGGCCGGTTTGTCGCGCTGTTGCCCATTGCGGGCGTCACTCCAGAACGGGCTGTCTTCGCGGCTCAGCAAGTGATCGGCCTGAGCCGAGTACGACAGGTTGCCGTTGCTGATAAACGCCTTCCAGCTGGCGCTGTTTTCGGGGCCAAGGGCGTCGAGGAACGTCACTTGCGTACTGGCCTGCAGGAACAATTCATACAGCGCCGCGTCGGCGGAGGTCGCATTGAGCTTGCCGTCAAAGGCCAGCAACCGGCTCAGGGCCTCGCGGGCTTTGGACTGGTCGGCAGCGGGCAGCGCAGCAATGGCTTGTTTCAGGGGCTGCGCCATACCGGGAGCGGTGAGCATGGCCTTGAGTTTGGGGGCGAACAGGGTGACCTGGTCGTACTGCATGGCGATCAGGCTGCGCGCGTCCTGTTTGCCGCTGCCGGCCAATTGCGCGAGGCGCTCGCTGCGCTCAGGTGACAGCCACGAGTTTGACAGTTGCATGCCGTAGCCAAAGGCCGCCGTGCGCTGGTTGGCCGTGCCGAGCCAGCCCTGAGCCGGGTCTTGATCGTAAGGGTGCAGCATGGCGTCGGCATAACCGTCCCAGTCGTAGCGACTGTCCCAGCCCGGCGACGGGATCAGGCCCAGCCCTTCGCGGCGGTTGGGGTACAGACCGGTCACTTGCCAGCCAATGTGCCGGGCGTCGGCATACAGCAAATTGAGCGCGACCGAACGGATTTCACGGCTGGCGTCGGAGGCGGCTTCGCTGGTTTGCGCCCGGGACAGGTTGAAAAACGCATCCAGCGTGCTGTCACCCTTGAAGTCCGGCAGTTGCAGGGCCAGGCCCAAGTGACTGTTGAGCGGGTTGTTGAGCAGCGGCCCGTGGCGGGTTTCATACACCGCTTCACGCACCGGGCGCTGCCCCTTAATGAAGAACGTTTCGTTGCGCACGCTGGCGGGCAACCATTTGCCGTTGGACAGGTAATACAGACGATTACCCTCGCGCTTGAGCTTCTCGACAAACACGTCCTGATTGTCGCCCATGGCCATGCTCATGCCCCACGCCACGTTGCCGTTGAAACCGGCAAACAGGGTCGGCAGCCCGGCAATCGTGGCCCCGGCAGCCTGGTACTTGGGCGCGCGGATCTGCACGTAGCTCCAGGCCGAAGGGATGCCGATGGGCTGATGAATGTCGTTGGCCAACAGGCTTTTGCCCGACCGGCTACGTGACGGGCCAATCGCCCAGTCACTGGACGCCGTCACCCCCGGCAGACTCATGTGCGTGACCTGTTCAAGGGCTTGCGTCACGCTGTCCAGCCCTTGTAACTGAGTGCCAAGGTTCAAGCCCTTGAGCTTGTCGGCCTCGCTGGTGGGCAACGCTTCACCGGGGTAGGTCGGCATCAGCCAGGCCAGTTTGTCGCTGCCCACTTTCTGCGCCAGCACCAGCGCATTCAACTCTTCTTGCAGGTTGGTCGACATGCCGAAGCTCAGCAGGCTGTACACCAGGGCCGAATCTTCGGGTTTCCAGTACTCGGCCTTGTAGCCTGCCCGGGCCAAATCTTCGGGCAACTTGTCGCGGTAGCGGAACAGGTAAGCGTTGACGCCCCGCGCATACACTTCAAAGAATTTTTTCAGGCGCGGCGATGCACTTTTGTACAGCTCACTGGCGTTTTTCTTCAGGTTGATGCTGCGCATCAGGCGGTCGGTGGGCAGGGCATCGGCGCCGTCCAGCTCGGCCAGACGGCCCTGAGCGAGCAAGCGCAGGCGCACCATTTGGCTGATGCGGTCGCTGGCGTGAACATAGCCCAGGGTGAACAGCGCGTCATGGAAACTGCTGCTTTCAATCAGCGGCATGCCTTGCGCGTTACGGCGCACCGACACGTTCTGCGCCAGCCCTTTGAGCGGTTGCACACCCGACGTCGGCACAAGGCTTTGTGAGGCGTGGTTGTTCATCTGGCAACCGGTCAGGCTCAACACGCCGACCACTGCCGCGGCAACGCCGAACCGGGGTAAAAAATGAATGAAGGCTGGCGAGGCCATGGCAAAGCTCCTGCGAAGGGGGGATGTCATCGAAAGGCGCTACGTTAGTGACGCGCACGGGGGCACGCAAGGGCTATCTGGCGAAAAGCCGAGGCGCTGCAGACCGCCGATTCACGCAGACTGAGCGTTGAGGATTTGCAGGGCATAGCAGGGCGGGAGCCGCGTGAATGGGCGAGTGCTGTCTGATCGAGACCGAACGGCGCGAGGCGCGACTCGCCGCCTCGCGTGATCGGCCTGCAGCGCCAGCGTTATGACGCTTGCAGCGGTGAGGCGTGTTTACTGCGGCGGGTTGATCTTGGCCACCAGTGCGTAAGCCCGTTCGGTGGCCGGGCGAGCCTTGACCCGGGCAAACCAGCTTTTCAGCGCCGGGAAGTCATCCAGATTCTGGCCTTGCCAGGCGTGCGGCACGATCCACGGGTAAATCGCCATGTCCGCGATGCTGTACTCGTCACCTGCTACGAACTGCCGGCCTTCCAGCTGCTTGTTCAATACGCCGTAGAGGCGGGCCGTTTCGTCGGTATAGCGCTTGATCGCGTAGGGGATTTTCTCGGGCGCAAAACGATTGAAGTGATGGTTTTGCCCCGCCATCGGCCCCAGCCCGCCCATTTGCCAGAACAGCCACTGCAGGGCCATTTGCCGACCTCGTAAATCCTTGGGCAGGAACTGACCGGTTTTTTCGGCCAGGTACAGCAGGATGGCGCCCGATTCGAACAGCGACAGCGGCCCACCGCCGTCCGCCGGGGTGTTATCGACGATGGCCGGAATGCGATTGTTCGGTGAGATTTTCAGGAAGGCGGGCGCGAACTGTTCATTTTTACTGATGTTGATCGGGTGGACCTTGTACGGCAGGCCAGTTTCTTCGAGAAACAGTGAAACCTTGTGGCCGTTTGGGGTGGTCCAGTAGTAAAGATCGATCATGAAGGGCTCCAGAAGGGAATGTTCACGTTGAAACTGATGCCCGGCAAAGGTAGCAGTTCACTCGCAGTTGTCAGTTTTACGCCTTCTGTTGTGAAGGGGAAACGTGCCATCGCAGGTTCTGGTCGCAACTTTCAGGCGATAAAAACACAAACGCCGCACCGGCCCGAAGGCAGATGCGGCGCTGGTCGGGCGCTTTTGACAGGATCAGGCGCCGTGACACTTTTTGAATTTCTTGCTGCTGCCACACGGGCAAGGATCGTTGCGGCCAACGTCTTTCAACGCATTGCGCACAGGCTCCTGATGGGCGTGACCGCAGTTCGGGCCATGCACGTGGCCGTTGCCGTGGTCATGGGCGTGATCATGCTGGTCATGATCGTGGTTGCAGTCCGGGCCGTGAACGTGGGGTTGTTGGGTCATTGCTCAATCACTCTGGAATAAAATCGCCGGGGATTATCTCGCCTTTGCGCATCACGTGCACGTCGTTACCGTAGAACAGACCGGTCTCCAGCGTACCTTCAAGCCGATAAGGGATGGGCTGGTCGGGCGACTCCAGCAATTTGACCAGGGGTTTGATGTGTTGCCACATATTGGTGCGCACGGGAACGATGTACTCGGCAGTGCCGTTGGGGTCGACGCTGAACCATTGGCTGTGTTCGCCTTCGGTCAACAGAACCGGCCCCAAATACACTTTGTAGCTGATGCCGCGCACCGTGAGGGTCGAATCGTTGAGGTTATTGACCCTGAAATGCAGCTTGAAGCGCTGCTCCAGCAGTTTGGCCTGAACCAGTTCGACGCGTTCCAGGCGCACCTCGGGGTCTTTGTCCGATGACTCAAACCAGGAGGCACACCCCGACAGGCCCGCTATCAGTAACAGGGCGGCGGTGTGTTTAATAAGTGCCCGAACATCCATTCCTTGCTCCTTATCAGCCACGTCAGTTCAGCTTATTGGGCGAAATAGCCGGCGCAGCATTTTTTGAATTTGAAACCGCTGGCGCAAGGGCAGGGGTCATTGCGCCCCACTTTGAGCGGCACGGTTGGATCAATGAAGTACCAGCGACCGGCACTTTGTACGAATGAAGACTTTTCCCGATGACTGTGTTCGCCGTTGGCGTCATGCCAGCGCGCGGTAAAGGTGACTAACGCATGTTCAGGTTGACCACCAAACACTTCACTGTGTTCAACCTCTAACCCGAGCCAGGTACTTTGCGCGCTCCAGCTCTTCATCGACTCACGGTCCAGACCGGCTTGCTGCACCGGGAGTGTAGTGGCCACCAGATAATCCACCTGCCCCAGCACATAGGCGCTGTAGCGTGAGCGCATAAGGGTTTCGGCGCTTGGGGCCACTGTCCCCGCGTGATAATGCCCGCAGCAGGCGTCGAGCAGGTTGCCGCTGCCACACGGGCAAATAGATGTGCTCATCGTGTTACCACCAATACTTGCCAAAGTTTTCCGGGTTGGCCCAGAACCTGGCATTCAGCCAGTCGGGCACGTCTTTGTACTCGCGTAGATCATAGGTGAACAGCGTCAGTATCTGGTCGTCACGCTGAAAGCTCTCGTTGTTTTGTAGGGCTAAAGCGAAAAAGTCCGTTTCTTTCCAGTCGCATGCCGTCAGATCCGCGAGTACCGCGAGACGGCTGGCGTTCAGGTTGCGAATCCCGCCCAGCAATTCAAGCCCGGCTTTTTTGGGCATGTGCTCAAGGCAATCCACCACCAGGGCTAAATCAAAGCGTTGGTCTGCCAAGTCTTCGGGAAGCGCGCCGGGGGCGGCCCGTGAGATCCGGGCGTCAGGGTGGGCCTGTTGAAAGGCGTGCAGCGCCGGAAATTGACTGGCGCCGACCACCAGCAGGCGCTGTGGGGCGTAACGATCAAGCAAGGCTGCCAACGCTTGCTGGGGCGTGCGGGTGGAAATGCCGGCGTTCATCTCAAGTCCTCTGTCTAAGCGCCCAAGACTAGCCTGCCCTGACCCTGTGGCCTAGTGGGTCAGCTCAAGCAAGGCGAAAGGGGCGCACACCGGGTTCAACGTCAGCAGGCGCAAGCGACCGGCGGCCTCAGTTATCTGAATGAGGCGTGCAGGTATTTTTGTCGGGACCTCTGGCGCAGCTGTCCTGCCACCCGTTAAGGTGCATTCAAAGAAAAAACATAACGATCAGGGGGAGCTATGAAGGTGCTTTGGGGGCTGGGGAAGGTCTTGACCCTTATGTTCTGGGTGGTTGTGGTGATCAATGTGTTCAATCCGTTGATTAACCCGTTTGATGTGTTGGTCAACCTAGCTGGCAGTTTGCTGCTGCTGACCCACTTGCTTGAACTGCTACTGTTCAACGGCAGTATCAAAGACCGCCCCAATCCTTGGCGTGATCGCCTGCATATCCTTCTGGTTGGCATTTTTCACCTGCAAACCCTTCGCTCCACTTCTGAACAAGGCGCTCACCATGCGTAAGTTAGGTTTATTGGTCGCCCTGTGCAGCCCGTTTGTCCATGCCGAATCGGTCAAGGTTGATTCCAACACGCTGATGCGTTTACCCGCCAATACCAGCGTTTTGCAACTCGAACAGCTGGACGTGGCGGACTACGGCACGTTGCTGATCCCGCCCGGTGTGACTCAGGTCAAGATTGACCAATTGCATTTGGGGCGTGAGGCGCGCATCACCATCGTCCCGGCTGAACGTGCCATTGAGTTGCACGCCGCTTACGCCAACTTGGAAGAAGGCAGTCAGATCAACGCCCGCGGCGCGGCGGGCACCTACGAAAAACCGGCGCGACCGGCGCGTGACCTGACCCTGCGTTTTGATGCCCTGCAAGCCAATGAGCTGTCGGTAGATGCCCGTGGCGGAACCGGTGCGCCGGGTTTTGTCGGGTTGGATGGCGGCAACGGTGACGCGCCGGGTTGCACGTGGGGTTCCGCGAGCGCAGGCCACAATGGGCAAAACGGTGGCAACGGTCAGCAAGGCGCTGCTGGCGCGCAGGTTCGGGTTGAGCTGCCGCGAGACTTTCCCGATGACCTGATTAAGGTGCGTGTGGACGGCGGCGCGGGTGGCAAGCCCGGCGCAGCAGGGCGTGCGGGGTCTGGCGGCAAATCCAAAGGATGCTTGGTATACCGCACCGACGGCGCAAAGTCAGGCAAGCCAGGGCTGGCCGGGGAACCCGGTGAAACCGGTTCTGCTGGCGCCGTCACCATCCAGCGTTTGTAATCCTTCCTGTAAAAACGCCTGGTGCGAAGGCTGCGAGCAGTGACAGGACGACCAATGCGTCGTCCTGTCACTGCTCAAGGCTTTACAACAGGGGGCGTGCCGCCGCAATGGCCACCACTGCCAGCCCGACAATCAAGTTACAGCCCACCAGACGACGAATCCGCCCCAAGGCCGCCGCTCCGGCCGCCCACTGTTCAGCCTCGACCGCCTTGCGCAATTCCGGTAGTTGTAACGACTGGATACGAATGAACAGCGCCACCATCACGATGTACAACCCCATCATGACCTGCACATAACGCGGCGCGGTCTCAAACCCGTTAAAGCGCATCTGCAGCAGGCCAATGCCGCTTATCGGCAAAATCAGCACGGCGAACCATACCCAGATAAAAAACCGTGGGAATACCTGAACCCATAATTTCAACCTGGCCGGGCCTTCCAGGGCGGCCACGCTGGCCGGGCGCAGGATCATCCAGGCAAAAAACATCCCGCCCACCCAGATCAGGGCGGCCAAAACATGCAGGGTATAGGCAAGGGCAAAGGCGGTCATGAGGTACTCCGTTCGGCGCGGGATGAATTAGCGGGGTATGATAGCGGCCATTCGAACCACTGAAAATTTATCCAGCGTTTCTCGCGCCCGAAGAACCATGATTAGTAACGAACTCAAATCCCAGATCCAGGGCGCCTACTCGCGTTTTCTCGAAGCCAAAAGCCTCAAGCCCCGCTATGGCCAGCGATTGATGATCGCTGAAGTGGCCAAGGTGCTCGGCGACATCGACACCGACGAAGAAGGCCATCGCAGCGGCGAACCGGCCGTGGTGGCGGTCGAAGCAGGCACCGGCACCGGTAAGACCGTGGCCTATAGCCTGGCGGCCATTCCAACGGCCAAGGCCGCAGGCAAGCGGCTGGTGATTGCCACCGCCACCGTCGCGCTGCAGGAGCAAATTGTTTACAAAGACCTCCCCGACCTGATGCGCAACAGCGGGCTGAATTTCAGCTTCGCGCTGGCCAAAGGCCGTGGGCGCTACATGTGCTTGTCCAAACTCGACATGCTGCTGCAAGAAGGCCACGCGCAAACCACGACAGCCCAGTTGTTCGAAGAAGAAGGGTTCAAGATCGAGGTCGATGAAGCCAGCCAGAAGCTGTTTACCAGCATGATCGAGAAACTGGCAGGCAATAAGTGGGATGGCGACCGTGACAGCTGGCCCCAGGCGCTGGAAGACCAGGACTGGGCTCGCCTGACCACCGACCACAGCCAATGCACCAACCGCCATTGCCCGAATTTTGGCCAATGCGCCTTCTATAAAGCCCGCGAAGGCATGGGCAAGGTAGACGTGATCGTCACCAACCACGACATGGTGCTGGCCGACCTGGCGCTGGGCGGCGGCGCCGTATTGCCCGATCCGCGTGACACCTTGTATGTGTTCGACGAAGGTCATCACCTGCCGGACAAGGCCATCGGCCACTTTGCTCATTACACGCGCCTGCGTTCCACCGCCGACTGGCTGGAGCAAACCGCCAAGAACCTGACCAAACTACTGGCGCAACACCCGCTGCCGGGTGACCTGGGCCGTTTGCTGGAGCAAGTGCCGGAGCTTGCGAAGGAGATCAAGGCGCAGCAGCAGTTCATGTTCACCACGTGCGAGCAGATCGCTGACTTCAAGGTCGGTGAAGAACCGGAAGGGCGCGAGCGCCCGCGGCACCGATTTGTCGGTGGGCTTATTCCCGATCACATGCGGGAAATGGGCATCGAACTGAAAAAAGGGTTCTCGCGCCTTACAGACTTGTTTACCCGGCTGACTGAAATTCTCAAAGACGGCATGGACGGTGAGGTCAATATCGGCATCACCAGCAATCAGGCCGAAGAGTGGTATCCGCTGTTTGGCAGCTTGCTGTCCCGCGCCCAGGGCAACTGGGAATTGTGGACCGCCTTTACCACCGAAGACCCGGAAGACAACCCGCCCATGGCCCGTTGGCTGACCTTGGCTGAAAGCGGTTCGCTGTTTGATATCGAGGTCAATGCCAGCCCGATTCTGGCGGCAGAAATGCTGCGCCGTAACCTGTGGAACGTTGCCTATGGCGCGTTGGTCACGTCGGCCACGCTTACGGCTTTGGGCACCTTCGATCGTTTTCGCATGCGTGCCGGGTTGCCGAAAAAGGCGGTGACGGCCGTCGTCCCCAGCCCGTTCCACCACGCCGACGCGGGCGTACTGCGGGTACCCGACCTTAAAGCCGACCCACGGGACGCGATGGCGCACACGGCGGCGATCATTCGTGACCTGCCAGGTCTGGTTGAGGGGTCCAAGGGCACGCTGGTGCTGTTCTCGTCGCGCAAACAGATGCAGGACGTGTTCGACGGTCTGGAGCGTGACTGGCGCAAGCAGGTGTTCATCCAGGGCAACTTGTCCAAGCAGGAAACCCTCAATAAACACAAGGCCCGGGTGGATGGTGGCGACTCCAGCGTGTTGTTCGGGCTGGCCAGCTTTGCCGAAGGTGTGGACTTGCCCGGCGCGTACTGCGAGCACGTGGTGATCGCTAAAATTCCGTTCTCGGTGCCTGACGACCCCGTCGAGGCCGCGTTGGCGGAGTGGATCGAAGCCCGTGGCGGCAACCCGTTCATGGAAATATCCGTTCCCGACGCGTCGCTCAAACTGGTGCAGGCCTGCGGTCGTCTGCTGCGCACCGAGCAGGATCGCGGCACCATCACCTTGCTGGACCGGCGCCTGGTCACCCAGCGCTATGGCAAGGCGATCCTGAATGCCTTGCCCCCTTTCCGGCGCGAAATTTCTTGAGTGCAAGTCGGCGATCTCGCCGACTTTGCTGTCTATGCTTTGACTTTTACCACCTCACAGACCGTTTTTCGGTCGTTAGGGAGAACCACATTCCTATGATTCGCCGTTCCCTGTCTGCTGTTTTTGCGTTGTTGGTTTCGACCCCGCTACTGGCGGCGCCTGCCGGACAACAAACGTTGTTTAACTTCGTTCGCCCCGCCGATGTGGTGCAGGTGGCGACCGTGGATGCGTATTTGCCGCAGTACAACGCGGAACAAACGGCCGAAGGTGAGGTGTTGCGTCGTGTGACCTTCAACCCGGCGACAGCCCCGAGCCTGATACTCAAGCCCCAGACCGGTGTTTGGGACTGGTCGCAGTCGGGCATGATGACGTTACGTATTCAAAACGCCATGAACTGGGCGCTGACCCTCGACGTCACCCTGCAAAGCAGCAACGGCAAAACGTTGACCAGCCGCGTCGCCCTGCCGGCAGGCCCGGCACAGACGCTATTACTGCCGTTGAAGGCCAATACCCCGCACAGTCAGGGAATGCGCGCCGGGCCGCCGATGCCGATGACCCTCGACGGTCAGCGCATCTTGCTGGCTGCCAGCCAAGGCGAAATTGACCTGAGCCAGGTGGTGTCGGTAACGCTGTCGGTCCCGCAGCCCAACGCAGCGCAAAGCATCTTGCTGGAGCGCTTTGGTGTGCAAGACGGCGACGGCGTGATCAAAGCGGTCTACAGCTCGATTGTGGACGAATATGGACAGTCGACTCGCGCCCGATGGCCCGAACGTGTGGCCAATGACGAGCAGCTCAAGGCCGCAGCCGCCCGGGAACACCAGCAACTCAAGGGCTGGCTGGCCAAGCGCGGCGATCAGGATAAATACGGAGGCTGGATCCAGGGCGCACCCTTCGAAGCCTCGGGCTTTTTCCGCACCGAAAAACGTGACGGGCGCTGGAACCTGATCACCCCGCAAGGGCATCCGTTTTATTCCTTGGGCCTGAATGCCGTGACCGCCCGTGACAGCCAAACCTACGTGGCGGGCCGCGAATGGATGTTCAGCGCACTCCCTAAAAAGGGCGAGCCATTGCATGCCTATTACGGCAGCTCGGACCATAACAGCGACAACGGCGCCAGCCGCGGGCGAGCCTTTGACGCGGGGCGCTGGTACAACTTTTATGGCGCCAACCTGCAACGTCTTTATGGTCAGCCCTGCACCACCGGCAACGCGGCACAAAGCGCTGAAGCGGTGACCCCGTGTGCCCCCGAAGCCTTTGATGCACAGCGCTGGCAAGCCCACACGCTGGATCGCCTGCAAGCCTGGGGCTTTAACACCATCGGCAACTGGAGCGACCCGGTGCTGGCCGAGAGCAAGCGTGTGCCATACACCTTACCGCTGTCGATCGTGGGCGATTACGCCAGCATCAGCACCGGCTCCGATTGGTGGGGCGGCATGCCTGACCCGTTTGACCCGCGCTTTGCCATGGCCACCGAGCGCGCAGTTGCCATCGCCGCCCGAGATCACCGCGATGATCCGTGGCTGATCGGGTATTTTGCCGACAATGAGTTGGCGTGGGCGGGCCCCGGCACCGATGCAAAAAGCCGTTACGCACTGGCTTTCGGCACGCTGCGCCTGACCACCGATGTGCCTGCCAAGCGCGCGTTCCTCAAGCAACTGCGGGACAAATACCGTAACCAGCAAGGCCTTTCCAAAGCTTGGGGTGTCGACATCCCGGCCTGGGAGCTGCTTGAAGACCCGGGATTCGAAGCGCCGTTGCCCAACCCTGAGCACCCGGAAATCGAAGCCGACTATCAATACTTCCAGAAAGTATTTGCCGACAACTACTTCAAGACCATCTCTGACTCGCTCAAGTGGCACGCCCCCAACCATTTGCTGCTGGGTGGCCGGTTTGCCGTCAGCACCCCTGAAGCGGTAGCGTCCTGCGCGCAGTATTGCGATGTGCTGAGCTTCAACTTCTACACCCTGCAACCGCAGGACGGCTATGACTTCGCCAAACTGCGAGAACTCGACAAGCCGGTGATGATCACCGAGTTCAACTTTGGCTCCCGTGATCGCGGCCCGTTCTGGGGCGGCGTGACCGAAGTGGCCAACGAAGAGGCGCGTGGCCCGGCGTACAGCAAATTCCTCAAACAGGCGGTGTCAGAGCCGTCGATTGTCGGTGTGCACTGGTTCCAGTACCTGGACCAACCCGTGACCGGGCGGTTGCTGGATGGCGAAAATGGTCATTTCGGGATGGTCGGCATTACCGACTTACCGTTTACCGGGTTTGTTGAAAGCGTGCGCAAAGCCAATTTACAAGCGTTGGATCAACTCGGCCAAGAAGCCGCCAAGGCACAAGCTGACGCTAAAAATGACGTCAAAGCACCGCGTCACGCCCCTCAGGAGGGCAGCGAGGGCCGCTCGGGTGCGGGCCATGCGGGCGGGCATTCGGGGCAAGGGCACTGAGTGACCTGGGTTGCCGACGGAGAACGTGACGTAACGGTTGCCTTTGTGACCAATACCCTGGGCGGGCATGTTCTCTCGGATCAGCGGGTGCAAGCATTGGCCAGGGCGGTAGCCGCAGCGCTGTAACACTGACGCAAGCGAGCTTGCCTGTTAAGGGCAGGTTCGCTCTAGCCTTGCCCGGGCGTGTGGTGTTTTCACAAAAAATCCACCTTGATGCGTTTACCTTCAGCCTCGATTTTTGAATGCTCAAAAATTGTGCGTTTAGATCCGTTTAGTGTGTTTCAAAATTTGATCGGGACTGGAACAATGCACGCCTTGTAGAGCCATGCGTGATCCAGGAGGGGCGGGTGCAGATTCAGGGTTTTCACGACCTCAAGTTCGAGGCGGTGCGTGAAGCATTTGCCGAGCTTTTCAACGATCCCCAAGAGCGTGGCGCCGCACTGTGTATTCAGGTCGGCGGTGAAACGGTCATAGACCTGTGGGGCGGTACGGCGGATAAAGACGGTGAACAGGCATGGCACACCGATACCATCGCCAATCTGTTTTCCTGTACCAAAACCTTCACTGCCGTGACGGCCTTGCAACTGGTGGAAGAGGGCAAGCTGGCGCTGGATGCTCCGGTCGTGCGTTATTGGCCGGAATTTGCCGCCGCCGGTAAAGAGTCCATCACCTTGCGTCACCTGCTGAGTCACCGGGCAGGCTTGCCTGCGTTGCGTGAGCCTATGCCGCCTGAGGCGCTGTATGAGTGGCAAACCATGGTGGACGCGCTGGCGGCTGAAGCGCCGTGGTGGACGCCGGGTGAAGGTCATGGCTATGCCGCCATCACGTATGGCTGGCTGCTGGGCGAATTGATACGCCGCGCCGATGGGCGCAGCCCGGGTCAATCGATCATGGCCCGTACGGCACTGCCGCTGGGGCTGGATTTCCACGTCGGGTTGGCGGATGACGAGTTTTACCGGGTCGCGCACATCGCTCGCAGCAAAGGCACGGTGGGTGATGCCTCTGCCCAGCGCTTGCTAAAGGCGATGATGAATGAGCCCACGTCCATGAGCACCCGGGCATTTACCAATCCACCGTCTATTATGACCAGCACCAATAAGCCGCAATGGCGTCGTATGGAGCAACCTGCGGCCAATGGCCATGGCAATGCCCGCAGCCTCGCCGGCTTTTACAACGGATTACTGGACGGCCAGTTGCTGGAGTCCGAAATGCTCGCCGAGTTGACCCGCGAGCACAGCGTTGGGGAAGACAAAACCCTGCGCACCCAAACACGCTTTGGACTGGGTTGCATGCTGGATCAGCCGCAAGTGGCGAACGCGACGTTTGGTCTGGGCGCTAAGGCCTTTGGCCACCCAGGAGCGGGCGGTTCCATCGGGTTTGCTGACCCGGAACGGGATGTGGCGTTTGGGTTTGTCACCAACACGCTGGGGCCCTATGTCTTGATGGATCCCCGTGCGCAAAAGCTGGTGCGGGTATTAGCAACCTGTTTGTAAGACTGTTTTGTAGGCCGTAGGTCGGATGCCTGTGGCTTTAATGCGCTTAATACGCTTTTTTATACGTATATCGCGTCCAATTATTTCTAATTCATTGTGTGGATATTCAATGTCATCTAATAAGACCCTTGCTCTGGCCCTCTGTCTGGCAATCACAGGTTGCGCACAAACTCCACAAAATGACGCTGAAGGCGGCCACAAATGGTGGCAGCTGGGCTCATCCGATCAAGCCGCAGCGCCAACCCCGGCTGACAAAGCCGATGCCCCGGCAGCCAAGCCGGCAGACAAAAAGAAGGCTGAGCCTGTTGTCGCCAAAACGGCTCCGGCCGCGACCGAGGCCAAAAAAGACAGCGATTCCAGCTGGTGGCCTTTTGGTTCGGACCGCGCGAAGAAAGACGAACCCGTCGCTAAAGAAAAAACGGTCGCCGCTGCTCCAGCGTCAAGCACCGAGAAAAACTGGTGGTGGCCGTTTGGTGGCACTGCTAAAGACGCCAAGCCGGTTGCAGCTCATGTCGTGCCGATGCCTGACCCTAAAGTGACCCAGGCCTGGCTGGACGAATATGAGCCACGCCTGCGTGCAGCGATTAAAGACACCAACCTGCAACTTGAACGTCGTGAAAGCCTGCTGGTGATCGTGGCGTCTGCGGACAGTGCGTTCAAACCAACGCGCCCGGACTTGTTGAAGCCGTCCATGCTCGGTCCGTTCACCCGCGTCGCCAAAGTGGTTGAAGGTGATCCGAAAACCGCTGTTTTGGTGCTCGGCCACGCTGACACCACGGGCGCAATGGCTGCCAACACCAAATTGAGCCTCGACCGTGCGCGTTCGGTGGCGGCGATTTTCCGCATGAGCGGCTTGCAGGCTAACCGCCTGACCTTGCGTGGCATGGGTTCGGTGATGCCGCGTGCGGCCAACGACAGCAACGAAGGTCGTGCATTGAACCGCCGTGTCGAAATCCTGATGACACCACAAAACACCATGCTGGCGCTGGTCAGCAAATACAGCCAGCCCGCCCTGTCGCCTGCTGAACTGGTCGCGGTACAGCCCGCCGTTGCGCCTTCCAAAGCCGTCACCGCTAAAAAAGCGGCGGCCCCGGCGAAAAAAGCCGTTGTAGCCAAGAAGTCCGCCCCGGCCAAAAAAGCGGTGAAGGCTGCTCCGGCCAAGAAAGCCGTGGTTGCCAAAACCGCCGCAGCCAAAAAGGACGTGAGCAACACTCAAGCCAAAAACTGATTGGTTTGATGAACGGGAGGGCGGCATGACTCAAGCGCTGGCAGATATGCGACGCGACTACACCCGTGACGGACTCGCCGAGGCTCAGGCCCCGGCGGAGCCTTTCGCGCTGTTTCATCAATGGTTTGCAGACGCGGTTAAAACCGAGCAACCGCCGGTTGAAGCCAATGCCATGACCCTGGCAACGGTGGATGAAGACGGGCGTCCGCATTGCCGGGTGCTGCTGCTCAAAGGGCTGGATGCACAAGGTTTTACGTTCTTCACTAATTACACCAGCGCCAAGGGTCAGCAACTGGCGGCACGCCCTTTTGCGGCGATGACGTTTTTCTGGCCCACCCTGGAGCGTCAGGTGCGCATTGAAGGGCGTGTGGTCAAAGTGACGCCTGAAGAGTCGGACGCTTACTACCAGGTTCGTCCGCTGGGCAGCCGCATCGGAGCGTGGGCGTCGCCGCAAAGCCAGGTCATTTCAGGGCGTGAAGAACTGACCGAACTGCTTCGTGTCACACAGGAGCGTTTCACGGATACGCAGCCCCATTGCCCTGAGCATTGGGGCGGTTTCAGGTTGTTACCTGAGCGCATCGAGTTTTGGCAAGGCCGTCCCAGCCGCTTGCATGACCGCCTCAACTATCGGCTGTGCGGGACTGACTGGGCGCGCGAGCGTCTGGCGCCCTGACGGCATATTCGGACGCCGCGGCCTGCAACCATTGGGGCAAGTCGCGGCGTTTGATCTTCTGCTGGCGAGCCTCTTCCAGACGTTGCACCATAAACGCCCTGCGGGCCGGATCGTCACCTGCCAGCGACAACGCCAGATCCCTGTCCATCCAGCGTTTGATGCGCACATACAGCCACCAGTGGAAATACAGGCCGGCGGCTGTGGTGATGAAAATGATGAAATAGTCCATATCTGTCCTGTGATGAACGCAGCGTGACGAAGGATTACCCGCTACCCTTGCTTGACGTTTCGACCTGATTGAAGGCATTTATCTGGCTGTACAGCCGCTGAATAAAGGCCAGTTTTTCCGCACACGGCCGTGACAGGGTGGTGGCAGCGGAGTTTAATGAATCCCTGATCTTTTGGAGTTGATCTAATGCGTAAGTCCGTACTGTTAATTGCTGCTTTTTCTACCATGACAGTCCTGTTGGGCGGCTGCACCTCCAACTTGACCGGCGACTCTTACTCGCGTGAAGAAGCGCGTCGCGTGCAGACAGTCCGCATGGGCACCATTGTTGCCCTGCGTCCGGTACAAATTGAAGGCACCAAAACCCCGATCGGCGCCGCAACCGGTGCTGTTGTGGGCGGGGTGGGCGGTAGCGCCATTGGTGGCGGTCGCGGCAGTATCGTGACAGCTGTGATTGGTGCAGTTGCAGGTGGTCTGCTGGGGTCGGCTGCTGAATCGGGCCTGACCAAAACCCAGGGTGTTGAAATCACTGTCCGTGAAGACGACGGCAGCACCCGTGCCTATGTGCAACAGGTTCAGCCGAACGAGATATTCCGTACCGGTGAGCGCGTGCGCATCATGACCGTTGATGGCACCAGCCGCGTAGCACACTAAGACCCGGCGCCAAAACAAAACCCCGGCCAGTGCGAACTGGCCGGGGTTTTTTTGTGTCTGCCCGGAGGCTACCTGAGGCGTTGGGCCTCAGGCAGCAACGGCTGATGCAGATCAGATGGCTGTCGGTTTGCGGCTCGCCATGGCAGTCACGGCATAACCGATCAACGCTGCCAGGATCGAACCGGTGAGGATCCCCATGCGGTCCATGCCGACGTACTCACTGCTGCCGGCCACAAACGCCAGAGAGCCAACAAACAGGCTCATGGTGAAGCCGATGCCACACAGGATGGCCACGCCAAACACTTGCCCCCAGTTTGCGCCTGCTGGCAGCGCTGCCATGCCGGTTTTGATGGCGATCCAGGTCAGGCCGAATACACCCACGGTTTTACCGATCAGCAAGCCTGCGGCAATCCCCATTGGCACGTGGCTGACGAAGTTGTGCAGAGTAATGCCCGCCAACGACACGCCCGCATTGGCGAAGGCAAACAACGGCAAGATCCCGTATGCCACCCACGGGTGCAATGCATGCTCAATGGTCATGAGCGGCGAGGGCTCGGAGTTCTTGGTGCGCAACGGGATGCAGAACGCCAGTGTGACGCCCGCCAGCGTGGCGTGAACGCCGCTTTTGAGCACGCACACCCACAGAATCAGGCCGACAATCATGTACGGCGCGACCTTCACCACGCCCATGCGGTTCATGAGGATGAGCACCAGCAGGCACGCAGCGGCCAGAATCAGGGACAGGCCAGACAGTTCGCTGGAATAGAACAGGGCAATCACCACAATCGCGCCCAAGTCATCGATGATCGCCAGCGTCATCAGGAACAGCTTGAGCGACACCGGAACCCGCTTGCCCAGCAGCGCCAGGACACCCAGCGCGAACGCGATGTCGGTGGCCATGGGAATTGCCCAGCCGCCCAGCGCATCCGGGTAGTCCTTGTTGATGAACCAGTAGATCAGCGCGGGCACCACCATGCCACCAATCGCTGCGGCACCGGGCAGCACCACCTGCGATGGCTTGGACAACTGGCCTTCCAGCAGCTCGCGTTTGACTTCCAGGCCGATCAGCAGGAAAAACAACGCCATGAGGCCGTCGTTGATCCACAGCAGCGAAGGTTTGGCAATTTGCAGGGCGCCGATTTGCACGGCCACGGGCGCGTCCAGAAAGGCGGTGTAGAAGTGTGAAAGCGGTGAGTTGTTAATGATCAAAGCCAGAGCGGCTGCGGCAATCAACAGCAGACCGCTGGCAGCTTCCAACTGAAAGAAACGAGTGAAAGTGCTACGCAGAGGCAAGGTCGCTCTCCATCGGTGAGTGAAAGGGTGCAACACCCTAACCTGAGAGGTTAGTTGTTAAAACAAAAACTATATTCTTTTTTGTTATAAGCAGGCGCGCGAAATCACACCGCTCAAAAGCCTAGCAGTTGTGTATCAAAGTGAGTCGCGAATTAGCCGTAAAAGCCCGAGGAAAAGGGCTCAAACAGTTGAAGGAAAATGCTATCGCCAGGTGGCGATAGGGTCGCAGGGCCCCTTGTTTTTGATGGCTCGCGCAGAACGGTCGGGCAGTCCTGTGCGAGCCATGCCTGGTTTAAGCGTCGATGCCCAGCAAGTCGCGGGCGACCGCTTCAGCGATGCGGATACCGTCCACGCCTGCCGACAGAATGCCGCCTGCATAACCGGCGCCTTCACCTGCCGGGTACAGGCCTTTGACGTTGAGGCTTTGCATCGAGGCGTCGCGGGTCATGCGCAAGGGCGATGAGGTGCGAGTCTCGATCCCGGTCAGGATCGCGTCATGCATCGAGAAGCCTTTGATTTGCTTCTCGAACGCTGGCAAGGCTTCGCGGATGGCTTCGATGGCGTAATCCGGCAAGGCCAGCGCCAGGTCACCCAGCGAAACGCCCGGCTTGTACGACGGTTCGACGCTGCCCAGCGCGGTGGAGGGTTTGCCGGCAATAAAATCGCCAACCAGCTGTGCCGGTGCTTCGTACGTGCTGCCGCCCAGCACGTACGCGTGGGCTTCGAGGCGCTCTTGCAGCTCGATACCGGCCAACGGCCCGCCCGGGTAGTCTTCGGGGGTGATGCCGACCACGATGCCAGAGTTGGCATTGCGTTCGTTACGCGAGTACTGGCTCATGCCGTTGGTCACTACACGGCCGGGTTCGCTGGTGGCTGCCACGACCGTACCGCCAGGGCACATGCAGAAGCTGTACACCGAACGCCCGTTTTTGGCGTGGTGCACCAGTTTATAGTCGGCTGCGCCCAGCTTCGGGTGCCCGGCATATTTGCCCAGGCGTGCGCTGTCGATCAGCGATTGCGGGTGTTCGATGCGGAAACCGACCGAGAACGGCTTGGCTTCCATGTACACACCGCGCCCGTGCAGCATACGGAAGGTGTCACGGGCACTGTGGCCCAGCGCCATGATGACGTGGCGTGCATTTAATTGCTCGCCATCGGCCAGTATCACGCCGGTCAATTGGCCGTTGTCGATCAACACGTCGGTTACGCGCTGCTGGAAGCGGACTTCGCCGCCCAAGGCCTCGATCTGCTGACGCATGTTTTCCACGACGCCCGTCAGACGGAACGTCCCGATATGCGGCTTGCTGACGTAGAGAATTTCTTCAGGCGCACCGGCTTTCACGAACTCGTGCAGCACTTTACGGCCGTGGTGCTGCGGGTCTTTGATCTGGCTGTACAGTTTGCCATCAGAGAACGTACCGGCACCGCCCTCACCAAACTGCACGTTGGATTCGGGGTTCAGCACGTTTTTACGCCACAGTCCCCATGTGTCTTTAGTGCGCTGACGCACTTCCGGGCCACGCTCAAGAATGATGGGCTTGAACCCCATCTGAGCCAGCAACAGGCCAGCAAAAATGCCGCACGGACCGAAGCCGACCACAATCGGGCGTTCGCTCAGATCCTGTGGGGCCTGACCGACTACCTTGTAGCTGACGTCCGGTGCAGGGTTGACGTTGCGGTCATCGGCAAATTTGAGCAGCAACGGCGCTTCATCACGCACCGACAGGTCGATGGTGTAGATAAAGCACAGTTCGGAGGTTTTTTTGCGCGCGTCGTAGCTGCGCTTGAACAAGGTGAAATCGAGCAGGTCATCATCGGCGATGCCCAGGCGCTGCACGATGGCAGGGCGCAGGTCTTCTTCGGGATGGTCGATTGGCAACTTGAGTTCGGTAATTCGTAACATGACGGTGGTCCAGTATTGGGGCCAGGTTTACCCCGGCAGCCATAGACCGGCGATTATAGGCTGCTTCGGGGTAAATCCGTCAGGCTTAAACGGCAATGTTCAGTAACAGTCGTCGATTAGTCGTTGCGCGCGCCACCGAAATAGCCGCAACCGCGCTGCACCTGCCCGTTGACCCGCAGCTCAGCGCCTAAATGTTGCACGCTGCCATTAACACTGTCGGTGCAACGTTGCGGGGCCACCCACAGTTCAATGCGCTGGTGGTTGGCTTCGGTGGACAGGTAAAAGCGCCCGTCACCGACTTGCTCTTCCACATACGGCAGCGCCAGGGGCGGTTGGCCTTCACGGGTCAACTCCAGGCCCTTACTGCCCGCACGGACTTCCCACGCCGGGCCGTTGCCGTTGGCATGCACGGTCAGTTGCTTGAAGTTCGGGTCTTGGCAGGCCGTACTGCTGCGTTCAAGACGATAGAGCTGTTTGACGTTGACCTCGCCATTCGAACCGGCGGTTTTGCTGGCGATAAATTGGCCGCGAATGTCCGCGAACAGGGCCTCGGGCTTGATGGGCATGTCTGCGGCATCTTGTACGAGCGTGGTGTTTTCGCTGTCACGCACCACGTAACGCTGTTGTCCGACACAGGGTTGGAAGACCAGCTCACCGTCGGTCGAAACCAACTGGCCTTGCAGACGCGACAAACCCGCATGGCTGTCCACGGGTTTGCTGTTGAACAATTGGCAGCCCGCGAATACGGGGAGCAGGGCGACTAAAACTAAGGAACGGGCAGCACGCATCTTCGGGTCTCCTGACAAGTGCCGCCACGTTACTCAGGCTCGCCTGCCATCACAAGTGTTTAGCCGACCTGATACGTCTGGCCGGTGTGCAAACCTTCAACACTTTTTGCGTAGGCCAGTGCCACCTCCGCGGCCGGAACCGGTTTGAACCCGCGGAAGAAAGGAGCGTAATGATCCATGGCTTCTTCCAGTACGGTGGGGCTGACCGAGTTCACACGCAGGCCACGCGGCAGTTCGATGGCGGCAGCTTTTACGAAACCGTCAAGTGCAGCGTTTACCAGTGCTGCCGAGCTACCGGTACGAATAGGCTCACGGTTAATGACGCCGCTGGTGAAGGTAAACGACGCGCCATCATTGGCGAATTCGCGGCCGATCAACAGCAAATTGACCTGGCCCATAAGTTTATTTTGTAAGCCCAGCACGAAGTCTTTTTCACTCATTTGTCCCAAGGGCGCAAAGGTCACGCTACCGGCAGCGCAAATCAAGGCGTCGAATTGACCGGTCTGTTGAAACAGCTTGCGTATGGACGCGCTATCACTGATATCCACCTGAAAATCACCACTTTTGCGGCCGATGCGCACAATTTCGTGACGGGGTGAAAGTTCGCGATCAATGGCTGAGCCAATGGTGCCGTGAGCACCGATCAATAGGATTTTCATGGCCTGTACCTGTATGAAGTGAATGTGGGCTTAGTCTAGGGCTGGTTTTTTGATGTGATAAGCACACTAATTAGCAACCTTTGGTTTTCATGTGGAAACAATCGATGAGTGAGATGGATGATCTGGCGGCATTTGCAGTATTGGTCGATGCGGGCAGTTTCACGCGGGCTGCTCAACAATTGGGGTGCAGCAAAGGCCAGTTATCCAAGCGTATCAGCCAGCTGGAGACGCAGTTTTCGGTGGTGCTTCTGCACCGAACCACGCGTCGCTTGAGCCTAACGGCAGCGGGTGCGGCGCTGTTGCCGCAGGCCCAAGCGCTTGGGGTTCAAGTCGAACTCGCACGTCAGGCGTTGGCACGTCTCAAGGAAGATATTGCCGGACCTGTGCGCATGACTGTTCCTGTCTCATTAGGGGAAACATTCTTTGACTCCCTATTGCTGGAGTTCTCCCACGATTACCCGCAGGTGCAAATCGAGTTGGAACTCAACAACAGCTACCGCGACATGGCGCGCGAAGGTTTTGATCTAGCAATCCGTTCTCGGGTCGCCAGTGACGAACGCCTGGTTGCCAGGCAAGTGGTGAGCTGGCACGAAGTCACCTGCGCCAGCCCGTCGTACTTAGAGCAATTCGGTGAACCCATGACGCCACAGGCATTGGCTGGGCACCGCTGTCTGCTCAATAGCCATTACCTTGGACGCGAAGAATGGCACTACCATCAGCAGCATGAACTGCACCGCGTGCGAGTCTCGGGAGCTTTCGCCAGTAATCACTACAGCTTGCTGAAAAAAGCTGCCTTGAATGGAGCCGGCATCGCGCGCCTGCCGTCCTACATGCTCAACGCTGAACTGTCTGACGGTCGCTTGTGCAGTGTGTTGCGCGATTACCATACGCGTAGCCACCCCATGTACCTCGTTCACCCGTATCAGGGGGGGCTGCCCAAGCGCACGCAAGTGTTGGTGGATTACCTCACGAGTTGGTTTCAACGCACTGCGTCGACCTGCGATCAGCCTTGACGATAACGGCGCGCCAGCCAGTGGTCGATGGAAAGGGTGCCCGGTCCCCGCGCCATCAGGTACAGCAAAATCGTGGCCCACGTCCCGTGCGTGGCGTAGGCATCGGGGTAAACGAACAGTTGAATGGTCAGGGTCATGCCCAGCAGCGCCAACGCTGAAAAGCGGGTCGCCAGGCCCACCAAAATCAGCACGGGGAACAGGTGTTCGCAAACGGTCGCCGCGTAAGCGGCGAACTCCGCAGGCAGCAGTGGCACCTTGTACTCGTGGCTGAACAAGTACAGGGCTGAATCGGCCAGGTGCGGGGTGCCCCACTCGAACGTGCCGGACACGAAGTCCAGTGCAAAGCCCTCGACCTTGGTTTGCCCGGACTGCCAGAACACGGCGGCGATGGAGAAGCGCGCGATGAACGCTATCAGGGAGTGGGGAATGCGTTGCAGAGCATGCGTTGTTCTGGCCACTAAATGACCTAATGTGCAGGCATAACCTGTCAATGTGCTCATGGCCTTACCTCGTGGACGGACTGCACGTCAGTGATTGCGCCTTTGCTGATGAGCAGCGCCAGGCACTGGCTCAAGTCAAACTCTGGGTCGGCTTGCAGGGCGTAGTCAGCAGCTTGCCCAAGAGGGCAGCGGGTTTTCAAAAGTCGAATAAACGCCACGCAGCCTGAGCTGACGGCGAACACTTCCACGTTCAGACCATGGCGCAGCACCAACGCACTTTGCGGGTGACGCGGGTCCAGGCCCTGAAGTTGCCCGTCCTGTGTGTGGGCGATCCACAAGGCGGCCACGGCATACGCAGAGTGCAAGGTGGCGACGCTTGGGTGCAGGGTCAGGCGCAGGTGTTCAAGCGTCTCGGGTGTGGCTACTGCGCGCGCGAGTATGTGCGGGTTCAGGGGAAGGGCATCGGCGGCGTGATACGCCTGCACGCAGAGCCATTCCAGACGTGCGACATCTGCCAGGTACGGCAGGCTGTTGGCCGGAGCAAAGCCTTGAATGAAGTCCGGGAAGCCACGACCGTAGCGGCTCATGACCGGATGGTCTGGCGGGTTTTTCTGCACAAACACGTGGGCCATGCCATGGAAAAACGCCTCGCCCACCCATTGGGCGACCACCGGAAAACTGCTGCCCAACGCGTTGATCAAACCGCTCTGTACGTTGTTTCGGTACACGGAAAACCGGCTCGCCGCATCACTGCCCTCCGGGCAGATCACGCCCTGCGGGCAACTCGGCTGCGGATCGAACAGGGCGGCGCTGAAGGCTTGTTGCATGGTCATGAGCGCACCTTTGAGGTCTGTAGACAGTGATCAGCGCGCTGCGCGTCGATGAGCAGCTCGCTTAAGGCGGGGACGTGATTGTCCCGTTCAATCAGCGTCGCCATGGGACCGATCCGCATGAGTACCTGCTGATAAAGTCCCCAGACGGCGTCATCCACGGCTGAACCATGGTTGTCGATCAGCAGGCGCTGACCCTGGCTGTCCGTATCTTCAGCAAAACCTGCCAGATGAAGTTCGCCGACAGCCTGTAATGGCAGGGCATCGATGTAGGTCATGGGATCGCGGCGATGATTGATGCAGGACACGTACACATTGTTCACATCCAGCAACAGGCCACAGCCCGTGCGCTGGATCACGTGTTGAATAAACGCGGCTTCTTCGTAATCGGCCTGATCGAACTCGACGTAGGTCGCCGGATTTTCCAGCAGCATGGGCCGTCGCAGGGCGTTTTGTACCTGATCGATATGCTCACAGACGCGGGTCAACGTCGCGTCGTCATAGCGCAGAGGCAACAGGTCATTGAGAAACCACGGACCGTGTGTGGACCAGGCCAGATGTTCAGAGAATTGTTCCGGCTGATAACGGTCGAGCAGGGTGCGCAAGCGCAACACATGTGCTTGATCCAGCGGTCCCTCGCTGCCAATGGACAGGCCAACACCGTGGATTGATAGCGGGTAGTGTTCTCGAATCAAGCTCAAGTAGTGGTGAAAAGGGCCTCCGTCGACCATGTAGTTTTCGGCATGGACTTCGAAGAACCCGACATCGGGTCGGGTCTCCAGAACGTCCTTGAAGTGCTCGGCCTTGAGCCCCAGCCCCGCACGTGGCGAAAGCTGGGGCGCACGAGGCGCGATGAGCGAAGCAGTCGGGCTGTGCATCATCATGGCTCGATGACGATTGTCAGGATTTGGCGGTATAAGCAGTCAACTGACCGAAGCCGGTCGGTGAGGTGCTGCTGACAGTGCGCTCGCATGTGCCTTTAGGGACGAGTTTCCACGCGTTGGCCTGATGGTCGGTTTTGGCTGTGCCCGCGCAGGTGGTGCCAGCGCCAGCGGCGCAATCGTTCTTGCCAGCCATGGCAACACCGAAGCATTTTTCCATGTCGCCCGACGCGAATGCGGTGGAGGGCAGGGCGGCCATGCTCAAGGCTGAACCCAGGGCCAGCGCCAAGGCGGTGGCGGACACAGTGCGAGTGGTTAGGTTAGACATGGTGATTCTCCGAGGTTGAGTTTTTAGTGTGGCCAGCGCGTTATGGCGACCGGCTTACCCCACTAGAGAAGCGACCTCGGGTTTTGTTACAGATGAGTCGAAAAAAAATAAATGGCGTGGCTGGGGCGGGTGGAGTCGATGCTGAAACGCCGCGCTGCGCCTGTGCAACCGTGTTAAAGGGATTTGGGGAGCAACGGAACAGAAAGTGCACTTAAGCCCTACCAGCGTCGTTCAGTAGCTTCCTCCCAGGCATCCGCCTCGATAAAGCAGTTGCGCATCTCGGCTTCCTGGCTGATCTCGCCGAGCAAGTCATGCATCTCCTTATCCAATTCCTCGTCGCTCTGATAGGGAACTGTCAGTTCATAGTTTCCCGACTCCAGGCGCTTCACGCCGAATGGCTCTAGGCAATAGCGCTCAATGTTCTCCTTGGTCCTCTTTCGACCGCGCACGAACTTGCTGTTGTTCTCCACCGCCAAACGCAACGTAATGGTGGCAACCCGTTCAATGGCCGACTCTGCCGGTGACGCGACATTGCGCTGCTGACCCCGCGTTTGTTCGCTCTTCTGATACGTCCCGATATCGACACCACGATGACTCAGGAGCAACGCGACGGCTTTGGTCGCTATGTCGATCCTCCTAGCCGCGAAGAGCTGGAGCGCTATTTCCACCTGAGCGATGACGACCACAAAGCCCTCCTGCCGCTACGCGGCGAATACAACCGTCTCGGCTACGCCACGCAACTGACCAGCGTCCGTTACTTGGGCATCTTCCCTGAAGACTTTTCAGCCATTCCGGATGAGGTTCTGCAAGTGCTCAGTCGTCAACTAGGCATCAATGATCCGACGTGCATCCTGGCCTATGCTGAAACCCGCCAGCGTCAACGTCATGCTGGCGAGATTCAGGAGCGTTATGGCTATCGGGTGTTTGCTGACTCCAGCGTCGGCTTGCGACTTGCTCGCTGGTTATATGCGCTCTGCTGGCCAGGGACAGATCGTCCTAGTGAGTTGTTCAATCGGGCGACGACTTGGTTGCTGACGCATAAGGTTTTACTGCCTGGCGTAACGGTACTGGAGCGGTTTATCGCCCAACTGCGCAGTCGGGTCGAAGAGCGCCTCAGGCTCACCTTAGGCCGCAGCGTGACTGATGAACAGAGACAGCACCTGCAAGAATTGCTGGTAGTGGTCGAAGGTAACCGCTACTCCCGCCTGGATCAGTTGCGCTCAGGCCCGGTGATGATCAGTGGGCCCGCACTGATTCGTGCGCTACGACGACTCGATGACGTGCGAGGCATCGGCATCACCTTGCACGCAGCGGCCCATATCCCACCCAGCCGAATCGCGGCCCTGGCACGCTTTGCCAACACGGCCAAGGTCACCGCGATCAACCGGCTGCCGGCATCACGGCGGATGGCAACGCTGGTGGCATTTGCGCTTTGTCTGGAGGCGACTACGCATGATGACGCCTTAGAAGTGCTGGAAGCCTTACTGCGCGACCTATTCAGCAACGCAGAGAGGGCCGACAAAAAAGCTCGGTTGCGCAGTCTAAAAGACCTGGATCGCTCGGCGGCAACGCTCGCTGCCGCATGCAAGGTGGTACTGGATAGCTCAATCAGTGATGACAACGTCCGTGCCCGGCTGTTCAACGACCTACCACGTATCACGCTGGAGAAAGCCCTCGAAGAGGTCACCGCGTTGATCCGTCCGGCCAACGATGTGTATTACCTCGCCCTGGAGGAGCGCTACCGCAGCGTGCGCCGTTTCCTTCCCGACCTATTGAAGCATGTTCGCTTCGGCTTCAGTCCGGCAGGCAAGGGCGTGGCAGCGAGTCTGGACTGGCTGCAACTGAACCTACCTCGCAGGAAACCGGAAGATGATGCACCGCAAGAGATCGTGGCCAAGGCTTGGCAGCAGCACATCACTCGCGAAGACGGCTCCCTCGACATGGGCGCCTATGTCTTCTGTACGCTTGATGCGCTGCGCACGGCCTTACGCCGCCGCGATGTCTTTGTTTCACCCCGTTGGCGCTATGCCGACCCGCGTATCGGCCTGCTCGATGGTGCTGAATGGCTGATGGCACGACCGATCATCTGCCGCTCGCTGGGCCTGACTATCGATGCCAAAACCACCTTGGACGCCTTGTCTGTCGAGCTGGATGCAACGTGGCAGGCAGTCGCCGCCCGCGTGCCCGAAAACCCTGCCATCCAACTGAGCGAGAGCGCTGATGGCGAAACTGAGCTGTCCCTCGGAGCGCTGGACAAGCTGGAGGAACCGAACTCGCTACTGCAACTGCGTGCGGCAGTGGCCGACTTGATGCCGCGTGTCGATCTGCCGGAAACTCTATTGGAAATCGCCGCTCGTACCGGCTTCGCTGAGGCCTTCACCCATGTGTCCGAACGCAATGCGCGGGCCGATAACCTGGTGATCAGCCTGTGTGCCGTACTCCTGGGGGGAGCCTGTAACACCGGCCTGGAACCATTAATCCGCAACGACAACCAAGCGCTACGCCGTGCTCGACTGTCCTGGGTTAGCCAGAACTATCTACGCGACGACACCCTGTCAGCAGCCAATACCATTCTGGTGGCTGCACAAAGCCAACTGGAACTGACTCAGATCTGGGGCGGCGGCGAAGTAGCCTCCGCCGATGGCATGCGTTTCGTCGTACCGGTACGCACGGTGCATGCTGGCCCCAACCCGAAATATTTCGGTACCGGCCGGGGCGTCATCTGGTACAACCTGATTTCCGATCAGTTCTCCGGCCTGAACGCCATCACGGTGCCCGGCACTTTGCGTGACAGCTTAGTATTGCTAGCGGTTGTGCTGGAACAACAGACCGAATTGCAGCCAACACAGATCATGACCGATACCGGCGCCTACAGCGATATGGTATTCGGGTTGTTCCGTCTGCTCGGTTATCACTTCTGCCCGCGTCTGGCGGATGTCGGTGGTACCCGCTTCTGGCGCACACGCCCTGATGCGGATTACGGCAAACTCAACGGACTGGCTTGGCAGTCGGTCAAGCTCGACCTTATCGCCGAACACTGGGATGACCTGCTGCGCCTGGCTGGCTCACTCAAACTCGGTCGAGTACCGGCGACCGGTATCATGCGCACTCTACAGACAGGTGATCGTCCGACCCGCCTGGCCCAGGCACTGGCCGAGTTCGGGCGGATCGAGAAAACCCTGCACACGTTGACCTACATCGATGATGAGTCCAAACGCCGGGCTACTCTGACCCAGTTGAATCGCGGCGAAGGCCGGCACAGCCTGGCTCGTACCGTGTTCCATGGCAAACGTGGCGAGCTTCGCCAGCGCTACCGCGAAGGCCAAGAAGATCAACTCGGTGCCCTGGGTCTGGTGGTGAACATTATCGTGCTGTGGAACACCCTCTACATGTCGGCAGCCGTGAAACGGCTAAAGCAGCACGGCTAACCGGTGCTGGACGAGGATCTGGCTCGGCTGTCGCCGCTGATCTTCGAGCATATCCTTCGCGGTACCGGAAGAGGTCGCTCGTGGGGAGTTGCGGCCACTGCGTCATCCCGACGATGACGCGTGATTCTCTTAAGGGCGTCTGTGGTGAGCGTTGGTACGGTTTGCGACCACCAAGTATCAGGCGTTGCACGTTAGAAACAGCTCCAGATCTCTGGGTAGTTCCAACGAACAAAGCTGCTCTATAGCGCTAATTTGCTCCGAAGTAAGCCGGTAGTCGTATACGTAATCATCGTCTTTTTCCCAGCCCATTATCAGTTTAAGATCTGCGACAGAAACTGGAATTTCCTTTTCAAAAGACGCGAAGTCCTCACCTTCAGGGACTCCCATAATCACATGCTTCATGGTTCTACTTTCCTTGTCGGGTCTGCTGCTTTGTTTTGAGTGCCAGTTTTGTGATCAAACTCGCCGAGGTGCTTGCCTCGTTTATTGTATTTCTCAACTGCACCATGCTGGAAATCCCATTCGTAGATTGTGCCGTCTCTGCTCTTCCAGCGTGGACGTAAGCCTCCTCCACCTTGAACTGAAGTTTTTGATTTGGCCCATTTTGCGTCCGGAAACGCTGGCAAGGAGTCAGGTTTTGGATGATAGCCAGATCCTGACACGCTCAGCGAGATGTAAATCGGCTGAATACCGGTGTTTGGGAACCAGATAATCGCGTCCTGGTAATCGGGCGGGTGCACCGGATTGATCAGGATACGATCGGCCTGCTCGGTCGGTGGATACACCCACGCAGCGGGTTGCAGCGAGGCACCTTCCAGAGCCGGAATACCCAATACAGCGTTGGGATCGGCGGCGGGAGTCCAGATGACCTCGATGCCATCTCCCATATCCGCAACAAGTTGCTCGCCACGCGCCTGCGCCGCGATCACTGGCACGCGCTGCCATTCCCGTTTTGTCCCGGTATAGAATCCGTATACGCTCACGGAGCCATCCGGGAGGTGTTTAATGTGCACTCGCACCCGCGTATTGCCTTCGCTGAGCTGTGCGTATTGCTCGGACGTGTAGAACGCGCTGTCGGGTGAGGTCGTGTTTGGCAGCACCATGCCAATGATTATTTTCACATTCGGCGGGGCCAGCGTCGACAAACTGCCCCCCAAACGCTTGGCCAGCTCGATGGCGCTGCCAGAACCGCCAATCCACTCCAGCGCCGTCCCGGCCGTAGAAACCGCCGTCCCCATGCCCAGCACCGAATACGCGCCATACTGGCTGAGCGACTCGACCGGTACAAATCCGTTCGGGTTGCTGTAGTTGATAATTCCATCGGGCAACGCACACGACTTGGAGAAGACGCAGCCCTTGAGTATGGGCGAGGGAGCTTTTTTTACTGGAGGGGGAGGCTCTGGGCGTGGTGGTGGCTCGACCAATTGCCGGTTCCGTTTTGCGCGCAATAACGCTTCTAGACGCGCCTTTTCCTTCATCGCTTGCTCGTAACACACCTTGCAGTGGTGTCCTGCCCAGTTCCCTTCAGCCATTTCATTCTCATCCTGATTTCAGACAACAAGTCTACCGGCCAGGGAGTAAGTGAAGCCAGACCCGAGCGTGCAGTCGAGTAGCATTCAGTTTGATGAACGATCCATAAACTGATCAGGCAGATCTATCGGCAGATCACGAAACTGTACTGCCAGAGCTTAAGTGCACTTTCTGTTCCGTTGCTCCCCAAACCCCTTAAACCGCTGCGCAAAAAAAAACGGCCCCGAAGGGCCGCTCTCGTGTCACAGGCAGGCTTAGCCGCCGAGGTAGGCGTCGCGCACTTTTGGATCGCAGAGCAACTGCTCGCCCGTGCCTTGCATGACCACCCGGCCGTTCTCCAGCACGTAGGCGCGGTCGGCAATTTTCAGGGCCTGGTTGGCGTTTTGTTCCACCAGAAACACCGTCACACCTTCTTTGCGCAGTTGTTCGATGATGTCGAAAATCTGCTGAATGATGATCGGTGCCAGCCCCAGTGACGGCTCATCCAGCAACAACAGCTTGGGTTTGCTCATCAGCGCCCGGCCAATGGCAAGCATTTGCTGTTCGCCACCGGACATGGTCCCGCCACGTTGGGTGAAACGCTCTTTGAGCCGCGGGAAAAGGTGCAGCACCTTGTCCATTTGCTCTTGGTACTCGTGCTTGTCGGTAAAAAAACCGCCCATGGCGAGGTTTTCTTCGACGGTCAGCCGAGCAAAAACACGACGTCCTTCAGGGACAACGGCGATGCTCTTGCGCATGATCTGCGCCGAACTCAACCCCACCAGTTCTTCGCCCAAGTAACGAATACTGCCGCTGTGAGCCTGTGGCGAACCGCACAGGGTCATCATCAACGTGGATTTCCCCGCACCGTTGGCGCCGATCAGGGTCACGATTTCTCCCTGACGGACCTCGACGTTGACGCTGTGCAATGCCTGAATCTTGCCGTAGAAGGTTGAAACGTTTTCGAATTGCAGCATTTACGCTTCCCCCAAATAGGCTTTGATCACGTCAGGGTTGTCGCGGATCTGTTCCGGTGTGCCGTCGGCCAACGGCGTACCCTGATTGATAACCACGATGTGGTCAGAGATGCTCATCACCAGTTTCATGTCGTGCTCAATCAGCAACACCGTGGCGTTGTGCTCTTCACGCAGTACGCCGATGAGCGCCTTGAGGTCGTCAGTTTCCTTGGGGTTCAAACCGGCGGCCGGTTCGTCGAGCATGAGGATGCGCGGGCGCGTCATCATGCAGCGGGCGATCTCCAGACGCCGTTGCTGGCCATAAGCCAAAGTGCCCGCCGGGCGGTTGGCGAACTCGGTCAGGTTGACCTTGTCCAGCCAGTACGCAGCGTACTCCATGGCGTCATGTTCGCTTTTGCGAAAGGCTGGCGTTTTGAACAAGCCCGCCAGGAAATTGGTGTTGAGGTGGCGATGCTGAGCGATCAGTAAGTTCTCGACAGCCGTCATGTCCTTGAACAGGCGCACGTTCTGGAAGGTGCGCACCACGCCTTTGCGGGCAATTTCGTGACCGGGCAGGCCTTCAATCGCTTGGCCATCGAGCAAAATGCTTCCGGCCGAAGGCTTGTAGAACCCGGTCAGGCAGTTAAAGACGGTGGTTTTACCCGCCCCGTTGGGGCCGATCATGGAAACCACCTGTTTTTCCTTCACGGTCAGGCCCACGCCGTTGACCGCCAACAAGCCGCCAAAGCGCATGCTCAGGCCGCTGACTTTCAGTATCTCGCGGCTCATTTTCGCAGCTCCAGGTGAGGACGTTGCATCGGTAGCAGACCTTGCGGACGCCAGATCATCATCAGCACCATCAGGGCGCCGAACAGCAACATCCGGTATTCACTGAAGTCTCGCATCATTTCCGGGAGCAGAATCATCACCACGGCAGCCAGAATCACACCCAACTGCGAACCCATACCGCCGAGCACAACGATGGCCAGAATGATCGCCGACTCCAGGAAGGTGAACGATTCGGGGGTCACCAGCCCTTGGCGGGCCGCAAAAAAACTACCGGCAAACCCGGCGAATGTTGCGCCCAGGGTGAAGGCCGAAAGTTTGATGACGGTAGGGTTCAAGCCCAGTGCCCGGCAGGCGATTTCGTCCTCACGCAGGGCTTCCCAGGCCCGGCCGATCGGCATGCGCAGCAAACGGTTGATCACGAACAGCACCAGCAGCACCAGCAGTAACGCGATCAGGTACAGGAAAATCACCTTGTTGATCGAGTTATAGGGGATGCCGAAGTATTCGTGGAATGTCTGCATCCCCTCGGCAGCGGTGCGGTCGAAACTCAATCCGAACAGCGTGGGCTTAGGGATGTTGCTGATGCCGTTGGGGCCGCCGGTGATGTCGGTCAGGTTACGCAGGAACAGGCGAATGATCTCGCCAAAGCCCAGGGTCACAATGGCCAGATAGTCACCCCGCAAACGCAAGACCGGGAACCCCAGCAAAAAGCCGAAGGTGGCAGCCATCAGGCCCGCCAGTGGCAGGCACACCCAGAAGCTGAAGCCAAAAAAGTGCGACAGCAACGCGTAGGTGTAAGCGCCGACGGCATAAAAGCCGACATAACCCAAGTCCAGCAAGCCCGCGAGCCCCACCACGATGTTCAGGCCAAGGCCCAGCATCACGTAGATCAGGATCAGGGTCGCAATGTCCACCGCGCCACGCGAACCATAGAACGGCCACACCAGTGCCACTACCACCAGTCCGAGGATAATCCAGCGCTGAGTGCTGGGCAATGTCAGAAAGTTAGTGGCTTTGGCAGGGACTTTCGGCAGGTTGGGCGAAGCCTTCCAGGCAGCGCTCAATTGCTGGTTGAACAACACGCGCACAAACATCAGCAACGAACAGAGAGCGATCACGCTGAGCGTGAAGGTGCTGGTGTTGTGAACTTCGATGTTGATGCCGACGATGGTCAGTTTCAGACCCAGTACCGGGTAGGCCACAGCCCAGACCAACAGGGCGCTGAAGAACGCCGATTTAAGATTCCTAGTCATACTTTTTCGATCTCCGGACGCCCCAGAATGCCGGTCGGACGGAACAACAGCACCAATACCAGCAGGCCAAACGCCACAACGTCTTTGTATTGGTCGCCGAAAATATCAGCGCCAAAGGCTTCAGCTACCCCCAGTACCAGCCCGCCCAGCATGGCGCCAGGAATGCTGCCGATACCCCCCAGCACGGCGGCGGTAAAGGCTTTTAGCCCCACCAGAAAACCGGCGTTGGGGTTGATCACACCGTATTGCACGCTGATCAGAACCGCCGCGACGGCGGCCAGAGCAGCACCAATCACAAAGGTCAGCGCAATCACGTTGTTGGTATTAATGCCCAGCAGGTTGGCCATCTTCATGTCTTCGGCACAGGCGCGGCAGGCGCGCCCCAAGCGTGAACGGGAGATGAACAGCGTCAGGCCCAGCATGGCAAGGAAGGTGACGATGAAGACCACAATCTGCATGTAGGAAATAACCACTTCGCTCGCGCCACCCGGCCCGAAGGTGAAGCCTCCCGGAATCAGGTTCGGGATGGATTTGTCTTTTGAGTCCTGTGACAAGAGCACCATGTTTTGCAGGAAGATCGACATACCAATGGCAGAGATCAAAGGGATCAGGCGATTGCTGCCGCGCAACGGACGGTAGGCAACCCGTTCGATGCTGTAGCCGTAGGCACTGGTCACCACAATGCTGGCGAGGAACGCTGCCGTCATCAGCAACGGCACGCTGTCCAGCCCCATCATGGTCAGTCCGGCAATGGCGATAAACGCGATGTAGGAACCAATCATGTACACCTCGCCGTGGGCGAAGTTGATCATTCCAATAATGCCGTACACCATCGTGTAGCCGATGGCGATGAGGGCATAGGTGCTGCCAACGTTGAGGCCGTTAACCAGCATTTGGAAAAAGTGATAGATGTCAGGCATTACCAAGCTCCTAAAAACCTGAGACGCATTTCACTGGTGGAGTCATTTTCCGGACTTGGCGGTGTGGATTTGCATCCACTTGGCGCACAAGCCTTCTCCCAGCGAACCGCTGGTGACGGTTTTAAAGATTTTCAGGTGGACAGGCTTTCGGATCACGAAAACGCAGCCCCAATTCAGTCCAACGAACGTCCGTAAAACAAAGCCCACCGCTGTGCAGTGGGCTTCGTTGTCAGATCAACACGCGGCCCTTATTGAGGGCTGACTTCGGTTTTAGGTTTGCCGAAATGCCATTCGTAGACGACGAATTTGAAATTCTTCACGTCGCCTTTCTCGTCGAAGGTCAACTCGCCGGTAGGGGTTTTGAAAGAACCTTTGTGGATGGCTTCTGCCACTTTGGCCGGGTCTTCGCTCTTGGCTTGCGCGATACCTTGCGCAATTACTTCTACAGCCGCGTAGGCCGGAAATACGAACGGGCCGCTGGGGTCTTCTTTCTTGGCAGCGAAAGCTTCAACTAATGGCTGGTTTGCCGGGTCCTTATCGAATGCTTGCGGCAGGGTTACCAGGAGCCCTTCGGAAGCGTTCTGAGCGATTTGCGAGATAGAGTCATTGCCCACGCCTTCAGGGCCCATGAACTTGGCGTTCAGGCCTTTTTCTTTAGCCTGACGTAGGATCAACCCCAGTTCCGGGTGGTAACCACCGTAGTAAACGAAATCGACATTGGCTTGCTTGAGCTTGCCAATCAGGGAGGAATAGTCTTTTTCGCCTGGGTTGATGCCTTCGAAGACCGCTACTTTCACGCCTTTGTCTTCGAGGGTTTTTTTCACAGCACTGGCAATACCTTCACCGTACTGCTGCTTGTCATGAACCACAGCGACGATCTTCGGTTTGACGTGATCGGCAATGTAGTTACCAGCAGCCGGGCCTTGGGCGCTGTCCAGACCGATGGTGCGGAACACCATTTTGTAACCACGGTTAGTGATCTCAGGGCCAGTAGCGGCCGGGGTAATCATGATGATGCCTTCGTCTTCGTAGATGTCCGAAGCAGGCTGAGTGGAGCTGGAGCACAGGTGGCCAACCACAAATTTAACGCCGTCGTTAACCACTTTGTTCGCCACCGCGACGGCTTGCTTGGGCTCGCAAGCGTCATCGTATTCAACGACTTCTAGCTTTTTGCCGTCTACCCCGCCTTTGGCGTTGATCTGCTCAATGGCCATCTTGGCGCCCGAGAACTGCATGTCGCCATACTGGGTCAGAGGGCCGGTCTTGGCGCCGGCAATACCGATCTTGATGGTGTCTGCGGCAAACGAATGGCTGGCAACGCCGGCCAACACCATAGCGGCAAACAGTTTAGTCATGTGCTTAATAGCCATCTTTATTGTTGCTCCACTCTTCTGTTGTAATTTTTATAGTCCTGGAAGCCAAGGCAGCCGGACCGGGTCTGTTTCTGAGCGAAAATCCCGGCCAATCCCCCCTGCAACTGTACCGGTACAGTGTAGAGCGGCCCTTCAGCGGTTGAATAGCGGGCTGAAGAGGGAAAAACCGAGAAATGTCGCCTAAACGAAAGAAAGAGACAGAATGGCGGCGAAATGGCTGGGGCTTTATTAACAGGATGTTGCTGTCGTCCCCCCGCATGCCTCGTCCCCGTCGCTTTCTTCGTACTCCCACCTGAATCCGGGTTTTTCTACCAGGTCAGCAGCGCTATCATTGCGCCGATTTTTTACCTGGTGGACCCCATGATCGAAGAACCTAGCACCCTCTATGCCAAGCTGCTCGGCGAGACCTCAACAATCGAATGGAAAGCGCTGGAAAAGTTTTTCGCCAAAGGTGAACTGCTGTGGGTCAGCGACGATGTGGACTTGATCGAAGCGGCGCAGGCTGTGAGCCAGGATGAGGCAGGGAAAGTGGCGCAGTGGATGGCCGAGGGAGCCCTCGACAAAGTGTCTGATACGCAGGCGTTAGACTTTGCCGAGCGTGATCCGGTGCTGTGGGCAGTGGTGGTTTCGCCCTGGATCCTGATCCAGGAAAGGGCAGAAAATTAATGCTGCGCACCAAAATCGGGCGATGCTGAGGCGCACAACGCTCACGCTCAAGTGTGTAGGCCAGTAACCGGTTGCCCGATAGTGGCCAGTTGCCGTAGAGAAACGCCACAGTTAGTGCTGTGGCGTTTTTTTTATTTGCCGCGCGGCTTCAGTACGCGGTTTTACCGGTGTGACTGTTGAGCGAGATGATCCGGGTTTTGCCGATACGGTGGCGATAGATCTCGCGCAGGTATTTGATGGCTTTTTTCACGCAATCGCGTGATAGGCGGATGTCGTTGATAGAGACAAATTTGTCTTTATCGTTGATCAGCTCGCGGTACTTCTTCTCGTACATCGGTTTGATGGCGTACCAGTTGGTGTCGAGGATTTTCGCCGGGTTTTCAAACGCGTTGAGCAGTTCATCGATCCGGCTTTCATCGAAGTGCTCACCCGTGATGAACTCCAGCACCGAATCGTCGAGCGTGTCGTCAAACCGGTAAGGGTTACGGGCAAAGCAGCGTTTGATAAAGGCCACGATCAAGGTCAGAAAATCATCCGACAAACACGGGCTTTTCGCGATCAGGGTCGTCAGCGACAGGTTGGCCGAGGCGCCAATCACCAGCGCATAGCGCTTGAGGGTGGTGTTGGGGAACAGGCTGTTGAGGTGGGTCTTGAGGCGGTTCAAGTCCATGTACGACAGCTTGTAGTCCTTGGGCAGCGACACGATGGACACCACCGATGAGCAGTTCTTGAAGAAGTGCAGGTCATGCAGGGCAGCGGCGTCATACCCCGAGTGCTTGTATTGTTCCAGCGCTGCACGGTAGCGCTGAGACTCAATGGGCAGCAGGCTGATGCCTTCGATGGCCTGGGTGTCCTTGTTGAAATGCGGCAAATCGATGGAACGGAAGAACAAGTCATCGATGTCCAGCCGCGGCGGCTCTTTTTCGAACACTTTAAATTTGTCTGTGCCCGGTACGGGCTGTTCAGGCACCACCGATTCTGCATAAGCAATGGCCACAGGCCCGGCCAGACTCATGAACAAGTCGTTGGCGTCGAGGCGGATGGTTTCGCCAATGTCGATCCCGGCGCGTCGGAAGTAATTCTGATCGTAGTCTGTGGTGACTGCCTGGGCCGTCAGAATGTTGAAGATCTGTTGCGAGATATATTGGTTGGCGTGCTTTTCCATCGCGTTGACGTCGATGTTCTGAATCGTGCCGTCATCGCTTTGTTCGGCATAGCGCATGATGTCGTTGGAGATCAGCATCATCGCGTTCCAGGGGCGAATGCGCCCCATGACACTGGCTTCGCTGCAGTCTTCATTATCGAAGTTGTATGAGAAGTCCCACTCTTCGGACAGGTACTTACACAGCAAACGACCGGCGTTGATGTGCAACGCCTCGGACATTTCGCTGCGGTGATCCGAGATGTTCGGCAACACGCAAATGCCGCTGGTGAAAATGGGCTCGAAGACAAAGGCGTGGCCGCTTTTACTGTCGTGTTCATCCGCGGGCTTGGTGTCGAACGTTTTGTTCATGTACGAGAACTGTTGAGCCAGGCCGAACTCCGAGGCCATGCCCGAGCCCGTACCGCCCCCAGCGCTGAAGATCGAGAAATACAGACGCGACTGGTTGGCCTTGATGCCGCAGGAGTCGATCAGGTAGGAGTGGATCAGCTTCCAGTCGGGGCTGGAGAAGCGCTGCGCATCTTTATTGAGAATAATCTTGGCCAGGTACTGACCCAAAATAGGCGCATTACCCGCGCCACCTGCGTGAACTTCCGACAAGTCCATGATCTTCATCTTGCTGTAGTCGCGGATGAAGTTACTTTTTTCGCTCTTGCGCGAAAACCGGATGCGCCCGGCGATGTCCTTGTCCAGATCCCCCAGCAGCACCAGCGGCTCGACCAGAAATACGGGTTTGGTCGGCTTGTTGTGTACCAGGCGCAGGTTATTGCGAATCCATTGTCCGGGGCTGTAGCGTTTGTCTTCGTGACGCGGATCGACCGTACTGAATTCGTTGAGGTAGAACGTGCGGGCGTTGTACACCAGTTCGGCGACATCCAGCGCAATGTTGGAACCGCAACGGCCCAGCCCGATGAGGCACACCGAAGGGAATTGCTGTTCGGCGCGGTGCTCGTTGTCGCCCTCGATCAGTTCTGGCTGCGGGAACACGATGTCACGCAAACCGTCGAGGTTATCGAGAATCCGGTCGGTGTTGGTCTCGGTGAAGTACAGGTACTGCTGAGTCGCCAGTGGCTGCTGGCTCGAATAACTGTTCGATGAACGTTGGGGCTCGTTTATTGTTTTTAGAGACACGTCAGAGACCAAGGGTGTCGCATTATTGTTCGACGTCATTGTTTGCCATCTGTCTGGGCTGGACGACTGTTGAGGGACATTCAACAGGCCAATACGAGGGTGGTAATCGCGTATTTACGGGGCGATCAGGCGTTCGCGGCGCTTAATCCTTATTTTGTATAAGGCTTTTAAACGGCGCGGATAGAAAAGAATCGGCCTGAACCGTGGGTTCTTTAATGACTGTTTTCGGTCCGTTACGAGGATGCTGGCAATTTACTGGCTTGAGAGCTGTAAGGGACTGAAATCAAAGCTCGACAAGGGGCTTGTGTTGAGCGCCTGCAGCAAGCTGTGCAGCGCTTCAAAAGGCACGGGATGGCTGAGCAGGTGGCCCTGAATAAAGTCGCAGTTGTACTGGTTGAGGAACGCGAATTGCTGATGGGTTTCTACGCCTTCGGTGACCACTTGCAGGTGCAGGGTGTGGGCCATGACGATGATGGCTTGAACGATCTCCATGTCCTGGCTGGAATTGGGGATGTCTTGAATAAAGGATCGATCAATCTTCAACGTGTTCAGTGGCAGGCGTTTCAAATACGCAAGGGAAGAGTAGCCGGTGCCAAAGTCGTCAATTGACAGGGAAACGCCCAGCGAGCGGATGTGGCGCAACAGGTGAGATGTATTGCTGATATTGCCCATCAAGGCGTTTTCAGTGACTTCCAGTTCCAGACGATTGGCACTCAGGCCGCTTGAGCGCAGAGCGCTTTCGACTTCGTCGCCCAGCGCTTCGCGCACCAGATTCAGCGCCGAGCAGTTGACGGCAACGCTGATGTCCGTCCAGCCCAGCGCCGTCAGCGCGGCCATGTCATGGCAAGCCTTGCGCAACACCCAGTTATCGAGTTCTGCGATCAGGTCATTGGCTTCTGCAACATGAATAAAACGGTCCGGGCCCAGCAGTCCGTGCTCCGGATGTTGCCAGCGGACCAAGGCTTCAAGTTTGGCAACCTGCCCGGTTTTCAGGTCGAAGATCGGTTGATAGTGCAGGAACAGCCCGTGATCGCCGCGCATGGCCGTGCGCAGTTCCTCCTCAATCTGCAATTCAAGCGAGGCGCGGGCTTTCAGGTTTGAACTGAAAAAGTGCAGGCTGTTGCGCCCGGCGTCTTTGGATTGATACAGCGCCAGGTCGGCATGCTTGAGGAGTTCGTCAATCGTGGTGCCATCATCGGGGAACACGCTGATCCCGATGCTGGTGGTCATGACCATGTGGCGGCCCGCCAGCTCGATTGGCTCTTTCATTTTGAGCATGATTCGCTGGGCCATGTTTCGGGCTTCTTCGCGGCTGTTCAGGCTGAACAGAATGCAAAACTCATCGCCGCCAAAACGCGCCACGACGTCTTCATGATGACGGGTTGCGCTTTTGATGTGCGCGGCAATCACCTTGAGAAGCTCATCACCTGCATCATGACCCAGGCTGTCGTTAATGCGTTTGAAGTGGTCAATATCGAGAAACATGACCGCCAGCATGCTGTTGTTGCTGGCGCGCTCAATCAACTTTTCGGCAAACAATTGATTGAAACCACGACGGTTGATCAAGTTGGTCAGCGGATCGTAATGGGCAACTTGTTGCAATGAGGCGCGCGCCTGATCCAGCTGGCTAAGCAGCGCGTTGACGCGCCTGAGGTCATGCTCTTTGAGTTGCAACTTTTTGTCGACCAACGCTGCGCTGATACTGCTGCCAATTAACAAGAGGGCGATCAACGCCACCGTCAATGCCAGTTGCCAGTGATTGTTTTCAATGGGTGCATTTAACGCGCCATCTGCCGGGGCATAAGTGTGCAATGCCCACATCCCCACGAAATGAACACTGAGAATGGCCAGACCGGCGACCAAGCTGATGAAGTACTTGAAAAACTGATGCACCAGACCGCTGGCGCTACGCAGCGCACGGGCCAGCAGCAGTGTTGCATAACAGGCTGAAACGGCGATCAGCCACGACAGCACGAACAGCACGGGGTCGTAGTGCTGCAAATGGCTGGAGTGCATGGCAGACATGCCCACGTAATGCATGGTGCAAATGCCTGAGCCGAACACCAGCGCGGCAACCAGAAGGCGGGCGCGTGTTACGTGGGGTTTTACTAAAACCTGCATGGCGATGACGGCAGACAGCAGTGCGATAAACAGCGACCCAACGGTAATGCTTAAGTCGTAATGCACGTTGAGCGGGGATTGGTAAGCGAGCATGCAGATGAAATGCATGGCCCATATGCCGCCCGCCAACGAACTTGCACCCACCCAGCGCCAGACGGTTTTGGCAGCCGGTTTTTCGGCGTTGCACGCCCGTTCATACATATGCAACGTCGCCAGGCACGCGGCGCAAACGACCAAAAAGGCAAGAAACACCAGGTACGGGTTATGGCTGCTGATGATTAGCAGTTGCCCGTTGGCGGTGCGGTCTCCCATAAACTGCAGGCCCAGCCATTCCATTGCATGCCTCAACACTGAGTGCAGGGTGCTAGTCGTCAGGCGCTAGCTTGTCTGAAGTGTAGAAGGCGGAATGTAGGAATGCGGAATGATGGCAAGATGATGCTTACCATTTTGCTATTAGCAGCGGGTTTTTATACCCAAACTTGCTGGCTATCAGCGATTAGACGCCGGTCGGGTAAGAGCGTTGAGTCTCTTACCCGATCCTGAAGTGACTGACGGGCAGACCGTTGCAGTCTGGCGCAGTGACGAGCGTTTGAGGTTAGCCTGCGACCAGAACGCGAATGGCCTCAAGACGCAGCGCCGCTTTTTCAAGCATGGCCAGGCCCTGTTCACGCTGTTTACGCAATGCCACGAGTTCGCTGTCACGCACGCTCGGGTTGACGGCCTGCAACGCGGTCAGGCGTGCCAGTTCTTCTTCGGTATCAGCGGCCAGACGGCGCTGGGCCTCAGCGACACGTTCAGCATGACGCGGCGCAATTTTGGCTTCACCGGCGTTGATCTTTGGCGTGAGCTGGTCGCGCTGGGCCTGCACGAACTTGTTGGCGCTGGCACGTGGCACGCTTTCGAGTTGTTCATTCAGGGTTTCGAACGACACGCGCGAAGACAGGTCGTTGCCGTTAGCGTCCAGCAGGCAGCGCAGGGCAGCAGGGGGCAGGTAGCGGCCCAATTGCAGGGCGCGCGGGGCAACCACTTCGCTGACGTAAATCAGCTCAAGCAATACCGTGCCCGGCTTGAGTGCCTTGTTTTTGATCAGTGCTACGGCGGTGTTGCCCATCGAACCGGACAACACCAGGTCCATGCCACCTTGCACCATCGGGTGTTCCCAGGTGATGAACTGCATGTCTTCGCGCGACAGTGCCTGATTGCGATCGTAGGTGATGGTCACGCCTTCGTCGTCACCAAGCGGGAAGCTCGCATCCAGCATTTTTTCGCTGGGCCTGAGGATCAGGGCGTTTTCGGAGTGATCCTCGCTGTCGATGCCGAACGCGTTGAACAGGGTTTCCATGTAGATCGGCAAGGCGAATTGATCGTCTTGCTCAAGGATCGCCTCCACCAGCGCTTCGCCTTCGCCTGCGCCGCCTGAGTTCAACTCCAGCAAGCGGTCGCGGCCGGTGTGCAGTTCTTCTTCAAGGCGCTCGCGTTCGGTACGGGCTTCGTCGATCAGTGCTTGCCACTGGTCATCGTCGGCGGCTTCGAGCAACGGCAGCAGGCGCGGGCCGAACTGGTGCTGCAACGCGTTGCCGGTCGGGCACGTGTTGAGGAACGCGTTGAGCGCTTCGTTGTACCACTGGAACAGACGCTGTTGCGGGCTGGTTTCAAGGTACGGCACGTGCAGTTCGATCACGTGTTTTTGGCCGATACGGTCGAGACGGCCAATACGCTGTTCCAGCAAATCGGGGTGCGACGGCAGATCGAACAACACCAGGTGATGGGCAAACTGGAAGTTACGGCCTTCACTGCCGATTTCCGAACAGATCAGCACTTGCGCGCCGAATTCTTCGTCAGCGAAGTACGCCGCGGCACGGTCGCGTTCCAGGATGTTCATGCCCTCGTGGAACACCGTGGCCGGGATGCCGGAACGTACGCGCAGGGCGTCTTCCAGGTCCATTGCGGTTTCGGCGTGGGCGCAGATCACCAGCACTTTGGTGCGCTTGAGCATTTTCAGGGTGTCGATCAGCCATTCGACGCGAGGGTCGAAGTTCCACCAGCGTTGTTCTTCGCTGATGTCCGGCTGCGACTGGAAGCTGACTTCGGGGTACAGCTCGGGGTGATCGCCCAGCGGCAATTCCAGGTATTCGTCCGGGCAGGGCAGGGGGTAGGCGTGCAGCTTGCGCTCCGGGAAGCCCTGAACAGCGGCGCGGGTGTTGCGAAACAGCACGCGGCCCGTGCCGTGACGGTCCAGCAGTTCACGCACCAGACGTGCGCTGGCCTCGGCATCACCGGCATTGACTTCAGCCAGCAGGGCATCGCCTTCAGCGCCGAGGAAGCCGTGAATGGTGGCGTGTGCTTGCGGCGACAGGCTGCCTTTGTCCAGCAGCTCCTGCACCGCCTGAGCCACGGGGCGGTAGTTTTCACTTTCGGCCCGGAAGGCCGCCAAGTCGTGGAAGCGGTTGGGGTCGAGCAGGCGCAAACGGGCAAAGTGGCTGTCCTGACCCAACTGCTCCGGGGTCGCGGTCAGCAACAGGACGCCAGGGATGGTTTCGGCCAACTGTTCAACCAGCGCGTACTCGGGGCTGACGTTGTCTTCGTGCCAGACCAGGTGGTGGGCTTCGTCGACCACCAACAGGTCCCAGCCGGCGGCGAACAGCGCGTCTTGCGCCTTTTCATCGTCCACCAGCCATTCCAGCGCTACCAGCGCCAGCTGGGTGTCTTCAAACGGGTTGCTGGCATCGCTTTCGATAAAGCGTTCTTCATCAAACAGCGCGACTTCAAGGTTGAAGCGCCGACGCATCTCAACCAACCACTGGTGCTGCAGGTTCTCGGGTACCACGATCAGCACGCGGCTTGCACGACCGCTCAGCAACTGGCGATGAATCACCAGGCCGGCTTCGATGGTTTTACCCAGGCCCACTTCGTCAGCCAGCAGGACACGTGGCGCAATGCGATCCGCGACTTCACGGGCAATGTGCAATTGGTGGGCGATTGGTTGCGCCCGTACGCCACCCAGGCCCCACAGCGGCGATTGCAACTGGCGGCTGGTGTGCTCAAGGGTGTGATAACGCAGCGAAAACCAGGACAGCGGGTCGATTTGCCCGGCGAACAGACGGTCGCTGGCCAGACGGAACTGAATGAAGTTGGACAGTTGGGTTTCGGGCAGGGTAACGACTTCGTTTTGCTCGTTAAGGCCGTGGTACACCATCAGACCGTCGACATCTTCGACTTCGCGCACGGTCATCTTCCAGCCTTCGAAGTGGATGATGGAATCACCCGGCGAGAAACGTACGCGCGTAAGCGGTGCGTTGCGCAGCGAATATTGACGGGTTTCGCCAGTGGCCGGATAGAGCACGGTCAACAAGCGACCGTCCTGTGCCAGAACGGTGCCTAAACCTAGCTCAGCTTCGCTGTCACTAATCCAGCGTTGCCCCGGTTGATACTGCTGCGCCATGCTGCCTGACTCCCGCTTTGAAAAAGCCGAGTATATTAACGGAACGAGGGCCTGAGACCAAAGGTCTCTGATAAAAACCTGATCGACGTCCTTCAGTCTGCTGCCGGATTTAACGGGCGCCTCAAGTCAATCGGCGTCGGGCCGACAGCCTGAAAACAGGAGAACAATAATTATGCTGCCGCCGATCCTTCCCATCAGTGTGGTGCCCGTCACATCCCAACAGGATCCGGTGCGCCCGCGTCCGGATATTCCGCCCGTGGTGCCAGCGCAAGCCAGCTCGGGTGACAGCACGATCAACTTGAAGAATCAGGACCCCGATCAGGCCTCGCTGTTGTTGCGCGAAGAGCAACGACGCCAGCAGGACAAGCGTCGGCGTGAGTCGCGCGATCAGGCTCAAGAGGTGGTCATCGTGCCGGGTGATGAGTTGAATGAAGACAATACCGTGCCCGTCTCGCCGCTGATCGACGGTGCGCCGCGTCAGGGTCAGTGGGTGGACATCGAGGTCTGAATTTTTTCTGGTCAGCTCGGCTGGCGCGCCGCATTATGGGCCCTTGCCGACACATTGACAGTGATCCGATCCCGTTATGAACCAAGACAGCAAGCTCGTAGACCTGGGCGCCGAACGTGCCAAACGCGTGCATGACCTCAACGAAAAGCGCCTTAATGAAGTACGCCAGGCGTTTGAGCAGGCCATGCCCCTGACCAGTCCCAAGAAAAAGCCAAAAAAAAAGCCTAAAAAACGCTGAACTGCGGCGTTTTTCCTGATCTGCGTCAACTATTCCCCCTAACGTCCTCGAAGCGGTGGTCACTATTGATCCCGGTCAAGTTCCTCGCCTGCGCGTCTGGTTATTCTGGCTTCACGCAAACAAACACGCGCAGGAGGCCGTCATGTTTCTCGATAATGTGGTTATCGCTGGAGTACTTACCGTCGGCCTCATGGTCCTGTTTTTCGCGGGTTTGGGCATTTTTATCTGGAAAGACTCCCAGAAGCGCAATAAGTAGCGCCGGGTCTTTTCGGTACGCGAGCACGCAAGGCATTTTGGGCGACTTCGGTCGCCTATTTTTTTGCGTGTGTGTTTTGCGCAGGGGCGTGTCGTGGTTGCCAGGCCATGCCGCAAGTGTCCGTTGAGTGCCTGCGTCAGGCAAAAAAAAGGTACGCCCCTGGGGGCGTACCTTTTTTAGTGCGTTTGTCGCTTAAGCGAGCGCTTTGGACGCCAGCCAGAACAACGCAGCAGAGAGTGCAATCGTTGCGGGTAACGTCAGCACCCATGCCATCAGAATCGTCTTGATGGTGTTGCCTTGCAGGCCACTTTTGTTCGCAACCATCGTGCCCGCGACACCCGACGACAGAATGTGAGTCGTGGATACCGGCAAGGCGAAGATGTTGGCCAGGCCAATGGCAAAGGTGGTGGTGATCTGTGCCGCCATGCCCTGTGCGTAGGTCATGCCTTGTTTGCCGATCTTCTCGCCGATGGTCTTGACCACGCGTTTCCAGCCAACCATGGTGCCCAGGCCCAAGGCCAGGGCTACCGCCAGAATCACCCAGAACGGCGCGTATTCAGTGGTGGCCGTCAGGTCTTTGCGCAGTTTTTCGAGGTCCGCTTTCTCGCGTGGCTCAAGCACTGGCAATTTGCTGACTTTCTTCGCGGTGTCATCCAGGCAAAGCAGGTAACGACGGATCTCGATACGCTTCTCGGCCGACAGCGACTGATAGTTCTCGACACCTTTCAACGAACTGAGCAAGGCCGCGATGGTCGGCTCGGTTTGTTGCGGGTTGCAGCGGAACTCGCCGGGCAAGTCGTCTTTCACGCTTTTACCCAGCGCCAGGAACTCGCTGAGGCTCGCGTTATTGCGTTGATAGAACTGACTCAAGTGCAGGGTCGCGTCGCGTGTGCGTTCGATCTGATACGTCGTGCTGTTGAGGTCCAGTACGAAGGCGCTTGGCACGATACCGATTAACACCAGCATGATCAGGCCGATACCTTTCTGGCCATCGTTGGAGCCGTGCACGAAGCTCACGGTCATGGCCGAGATCACCAGTACCAGACGGTTCCAGAACGGTGGATGCTTCTTGTCATCCAGCTTGCGGCGTTGCTCGGGCGTCTTGTGCATCTTGGAGTTCGGACGCCACCACTTAAGGCCTACCAGCAGTAAACCGGCGACAACAAAGCCTGCCAGCGGCGAGAACACCAGCGAAGCACCAATGTCGATTGCCTTCTGCCAGTTCACGCCATCGCTCACCGGGATACCGGTGATCAATGCGTTGGCCAGGCCTACACCCAGGATCGAACCGATCAAGGTGTGGGAGCTGGAGGCTGGGATGCCGAAGTACCAAGTACCCAAATTCCAGGTGATGGCCGCTGCAAGCAGTGAGAACACCATGGCCAGGCCATGTCCGGTATTCACATTGACCAGCAGTTCGACCGGTAGCAAATGGACAATGGCGTATGCCACACCCACACCACCCAGCAAAACGCCGAGAAAATTGAACACACCGGAAAAGAACACCGCCAGGTGAGGCGGCATGGCTTTGGTGTAGATGACAGTCGCTACCGCATTCGCGGTGTCATGAAAGCCGTTGATGAACTCAAACGCGAGAACAAAGGCTAGGGCGAAGAAGAGGCTGACAAGAACCCAGGCATCCAATCCGCTTAATAGATCGATCATGAAGGTTTTCTGACACGGTCATAAAGGGGGCCGGATTATGCCAGAAAACCTTGGTAATCGATGCACTAGCTGCCCGTTGGTAACATCTGTAAATGAAAAAGCCTGTCAGACCGGTCAGCTTCAATGGGTCGGAAAACGCTTCCAAGCCGCTGATAACAAAGGCTCTACGCTGTTTGGCAGGCAAGTGTTGGCCCTTGGCGCAGGTCTGAATGAGGTGTATGAAATTTCTTTTTTGCGGTGTTTAGCCGCAGCCCGTTCTTGTCAGAGACCTGAAAACCCCAGGCGAGTGCTACTGAGTGGCTTCAGTTGCACGATCCGGCTTGCATTGCGCACCTTGAACACAGTCGTTCGTACAGGATGATGGGTGCACACGCCTTTGGCGGGTTCACCCTACAGGCCGGTTTCGGCAGGGCGCAGACGAAGCCCCTGTCAGGGGGCCTCGGGTTTTAACTCTTTTTCAATTTTCTGGATTTCTTGTGTGAAGGCCTGGTCAAGCAGGCTGGCGCGCTTGCGCCATGGCTTACGCTCGGGCTCGGGTTGAGCTGCGTAAGTCGTCACTTCACCACCGTAAACGTCCTTGTAACGTTGCTCCTGACGCTCAAGTTCAGCGCGCAGTTCGTCTTTCGTCACAGTGTTACCTAATTAAGTAGAGTTTGAATCGGTTAATGCGTATTGGCCGTGTACGTCGCTCATAAATAAGCCGGCTATTAAACCGCCATGTCCCACGCACCGGGACGCTTTAACTGTCCTGTTAAAGTTTGCGACTTCACCCTTTTTAAAAGCCACGCAACAATCAATCGCTCGGTGACCGTCCTGGCGCTGAATGGGCCAAGAAGAGGCGGTTGAGAGAGTGGCACTTTAGCCCGCGTGTAGACTGTTCTGTGCTGCGTCTGAACAGTGGCTGCTACTATCGCCGATGCTGTTCGGGCACGTCAACTTCCATGAGTGACAAAACAGCAGGTTATCGGACGAAAGAAACAAACGTATTGAATGATTAATCAATGAGCGTCTTTCAGGAGCAAATAACTTCTGAGGAGGGGGTGTTCTTGGATAAGTGAAGTGTGGATATAGAACGCGCGTTCTATATCCACACGGTACGGGTTGCACGTGCGCAAAGAGCGATGGGTGAAATCACCCTGCGTGTTCAGTCAGGTAGTTAAATGGCCTGGCAACTGAGGCGGATCAATCTTTCAGGGCCGCTTATACAGTGCTGAACCGCAGTGGCGACTATCAAGTTTGCATATCCTACGGTTGCCATAAGGGCTAAGCATCGTTGCGCAAAGCAGCATGTTGGGTCGGGATCTGATATCCACTAATAAGGCAGTCAGGACTTTAAGCCATGTATTTCATTTTTACGCCCACTGGTGTGATCAACGGCCAAGGCACGTCAGGGGAGAAAATGCTCAGCGCGTTTAGGTAAATTCACCGCCCTTGAACACACAAACCCGCCAAAAGGCGGGTTTGTGTGTTTAGCAGTTTCTCTATCAGGCCTTAGGCGGCTCGGACGAGATCGGGCGGTTTTGCCCGGTCTGTTCGTACCAGCCACCCCCCAGCGCCTTGTACAGATTGACTTCACTGGTCAGCTGCGAAAGGCGGTCACTGATCAACGATTGTTGCGCGCTGAACAGGGAGCGTTGTGCATCAAGGAACGTCAGGTTGCTGTCGACACCAATCCGATAACGACGCTCGGCTAACCGGTAGTAATCCTGGTTGGCGTTAACGAAGTCCGTCTGGGCTTGCAACTGTTGATTGTAGGTCTGGCGCGCTGCCAGGCCGTCAGATACTTCCTGGAATGCTGTCTGGATCGCCTTCTCATACTGCGAGACGGTGATGTCCTTCTGGATTTTCGAGTAGTCCAGGCTGGCGCGCAAAGCCCCTGCGTTAAAGATGGGCAGGTTGATTTGCGGCGAGAAGAGCCAAGTGCCCGAGCCTCCCTTGAACAGCCCCGACAGGTCCGGGCTCAAGGTCCCGGCATTGGCGGTGAGGCTGATGCTCGGGAAGAACGCGGCACGTGCGGCGCCGATATTGGCATTGGCGGCCAGCAACTTATGCTCGGCTTCCAGAATGTCAGGACGGCGTTGCAACAAATCTGAAGGCAGGCCTGCTGGTACTTCTGTCAGCAGATCAGCGGCGAGCGGTTTACTCGCGGGCAGGTTCTGCGGAAGGGTCGTGCCGAGCAGCAAGGCCAGGCTGTTCTGATCCTGAGCCACCTGACGCGTGTAGCGCGCCAGTTGAACCTTGGCGTTTTCCACCGAGGTCCGCGCCTGGCTGACTTCCAGTGCCGAAGCAACGCCCACTTCATTGCTGCGCAAGGTGAGCTTGTAGCTCTCGTCGAACGCCTTGAGCGTGTCTTCAGTCAGCTTGAGCAGCTCTTTGTCGGCTTGCCAGGTCAAGTAAGCATTGGCGACGCTGGCAACCAGACTGATCTGAGTGGTGCGTCGGGCTTCTTCAGTCGCAAAGTAGTTCTGCAAGGCCTGATCGCTCAGGCTGCGAACGCGACCGAACAGATCCAGCTCGTACGCGCTGACCCCGAGGGTCGCCGAATATTGGCTGGTGATGCCTGACTCGCCGGTTTGCGACAGGCGTGCTGGCATCCGTTGACGGCTGCCGCTGGCATTGGCCGTCACCGCCGGGAACAGATCGGCACGTTGAATACGGTACTGCGCGGCATACGCATCAATGTTCAGGGCCGCGACCCGTAGGTCGCGGTTGTTCACCAGAGCTGTCTGAATCAACTGTTGCAGGGCCGGGTCGCGGAAGAACTCACGCCAGCCTTGTTCTGCCGCCGCTTGAGCTGGCGCTTCGTTAGGCTTGTAGGCCGGGCCTTGCGGGTACTGCGCTGCTACCGGCGCTTCAGGGCGCTGGTAGTCAGGGATCAGCGAGCAACCGCCCAGCGTAAACGCTGCTACGGCGACTGCGAGAAGCGACTTGCTCATTGGCCAGCCTCTTGATTTGGAGTTTTAGTCAGGTCCACTTTCTTTTCCGAGTCCTTGTCTTTGCCGCTGCCGAAGGACGACACCGCGACGAAGAACAGCGGCACCCAGAACACGGCCAGAACAGTTGCAGTGATCATACCGCCGATCACACCTGTACCAATGGCGTGCTGGCTACCCGAACCTGCGCCCGAAGAAATGGCCAGCGGGATAACGCCCAGTACGAACGCCAGCGAGGTCATGATGATCGGGCGAAGACGCATGCGGCAGGCCTCAATGGCGGCTTCGGTCAAGGTTCGCCCTTGTTCGTGCAGCTCTTTGGCGAACTCGACGATCAGAATGGCGTTTTTCGAGGCCAGACCGATGGTCGTCAGCAAGCCCACCTGGAAGTACACGTCGTTGGACAACCCCCGCAGGCTGGTGGCCAGCAGTGCACCGATAATCCCCAGAGGGACCACCAGCATGACCGCAATCGGAATCGACCAGCTTTCATACAGTGCCGCGAGACACAGGAACACCATCAACAAGGAAATCGCATACAGCGCAGGTGCTTGAGAACCTGACAAACGTTCCTCGTAGGACAGGCCGGTCCAGGAAATACCGACGCCTGCCGGCAGCTTCTTGGCCAGTGCTTCGACTTCAGCCATGGCTTCACCACTGCTGTAGCCGGGTGCCGGGGCGCCCAGGATTTCCATGGCTTCTACGCCGTTGTAACGCGACAGCTTCGGCGCACCGTAAATCCACTTGCCCTTGGCAAATGCAGAGAACGGCACCATGGTTCCTTCAGCGTTGCGCACATACCATTTTTTCAGGTCTTCGGGGTTCATCCGCGAGTCAGCTTCGCCTTGCAGATAGACCTTTTTCACACGACCACGGTCGATGAAGTCGTTGACATAGCTGGCACCCAGACCGATGGACAGGGTGTTGTTAATGTCGCTCAGACCTACGCCAAGGGCGCGGGCTGCTTCGTCATCGATTTCCAACTGGTACTGAGGTTCATCGTTCAGGCCGTTAGGACGCACGCCTGCCAGGATTTTGCTCTGCGATGCCATGCCCAGGAACTGGTTACGGGCTTGCATCAACTTTTCGTGGCCAATACCGGCACGGTCCTGCAGGTACACGTCAAAGCCAGTGGCGTTACCCAGCTCCATTACGGCCGGCGGAGCAAAGGCAAACACCATGGCGTCACGGAAGGTGGAGAAGTGCGCCTGAGCACGTGCCGCCAGCGCAAATACGCTGTTATCGGCATCACGGTCGGCCCACGGTTTGAGCATGATGAACGCCAGGCCTGAGCTTTGGCCGCGACCGGCGAAGTTAAAGCCGTTAACGGTAAAGACCGAGGACACCGCCGCCGACTCGTCCGTCAGCAAGTATTCACGCATGCGGTCGATCACGACCTGGGTGCGCTCTGCAGTTGTACCGGCCGGGGTTTGTACCTGAGCGAAGAGAACGCCTTGGTCTTCTTCCGGCAGGAACGAGGTCGGGATGCGGGTGAACAGGAACACCATGCCGACAACGATCAAGACATAGGCCAGCAAGTACGGTGCTTTGTGGCGCAGGATGCTGCCGACACCTTTCTCGTAGCGTTTTACACCGCTGTCGAATGTGCGGTTGAACCAGCCGAAGAAGCCGCGCTTGTTCTCACCATGATCGCCTTTCTTGACCGGCTTAAGCATGGTGGCGCACAGGGCCGGGGTGAAGATCAGGGCAACCAGTACCGAAAGCGCCATCGCCGAAACAATGGTGATCGAGAACTGCTTGTAGATCACACCGGTCGAGCCGCTGAAGAACGCCATAGGCAGCAGTACGGCTGACAGAACCAGGGCAATACCGACCAGCGCTCCCTGGATTTGCTCCATGGATTTCTTGGTGGCTTCTTTGGGGGGCAGGCCTTCTTCGCTCATGACCCGTTCGACGTTTTCCACCACCACGATGGCGTCGTCCACCAGCAAGCCGATGGCCAGTACCATGCCGAACATGGTCAAGGTGTTGATACTGAAACCGGCCGCCGCCAGGATCCCGAAAGTACCGAGCAATACCACTGGCACGGTCATCGTGGTGATGATGGTGGCGCGGAAGTTCTGCAGGAACAGGAACATCACCAGGAACACCAGCGCAACCGCTTCGACCAGGGTTTCAACCACCCCTTTGATCGAGGCCGATACCACGGGCGTGGTGTCGTACGGGTAAACCACTTTCATGCCGGGCGGGAAAAACGGGGCCAGGTCGTCGATGGTTTTATGCAGCGCCTTAGCGGTGTCCAGTGCGTTGGCACCGGTCGCCAGCTTGATTGCAAGGCCCGAGGACGGCTTGCCGTTGTACTGCGCGCTGATGCTGTAGTTTTCACCGCCCAGGGCGACTTCGGCGACATCATGCAAGCGTACTTGCGAGCCGTCGGTGTTGACCTTGAGCAGGATTTTTTTGAACTCTTCGGCAGTTTGCAGGCGCGTCTTGCCGATGATGGTGGCGTTCAGTTCCTGGCCTTTGACCGCTGGCAGGCCGCCCAGTTGCCCGGAAGACACTTGTACGTTCTGCGAGGAAATGGCGGATTTAACGTCAATCGGGGTCAGGTTGTACTTGTTCAGCTTGGCTGGGTCGAGCCAGATGCGCATGGCGTACTGGGCACCAAACACCTGGAAGTCACCCACACCTTCGGTACGGGAGATCGGGTCTTGCATGTTGGAGACGATGTAGTTGGACAAGTCATCCTTGTTCATGCTGCCGTCTTCAGACACCACGCCGATAACCATCAGGAAGTTTTTCACTGCCTTGGTCACACGGATACCTTGCTGCTGAACCTCTTGGGGCAGCAGTGGGGTGGCCAGGTTGAGCTTGTTCTGCACCTGCACCTGGGCGGTGTCCGGGTCAGTCCCTTGCTCAAAGGTCGCGGTGATGGTCATGCTGCCGTCGGAGTTACTTTCAGACGACACATAACGCAAGTGGTCAATACCGTTGAGCTGTTGCTCGATCACCTGAACCACGGTGTCCTGTACGGTTTGTGCCGAAGCACCCGGATAGGTCACGGAGATCGAGATGGCCGGAGGCGCGATGCTCGGGTACTGGTTGATTGGCAGTTTCAAGATCGAAAGTGCCCCGACCAGCATGATCACAAGGGCGATTACCCAAGCGAAAATCGGACGGTCGATAAAAAATTTCGACATGGTTTATTCCCCTTTACTGCCTGCAGCTTTTTCTGTTGCCGGGGCAGATGCCGGGGTTGCGCCTTGTGGTTTTTCCATGATTTTGACTTCAACGCCAGGCTTGATGAATTGCAGGCCGTCAGTAATCAGGCGGTCGCCCGGGTTCAGGCCTTTCTCGACCAGCCAGTCGCTGCCCACGGTGCGCGATGCTTCAAGCACACGCAGCTCAACCTTGTTGTCCGGGCCGACAATCAATGCTGTCGGTTGACCTTTGAGGTTGTGGGTCACGCCCACTTGAGGCGCGAGGATTGCATTGCTGTCGATACCGGCTTCCAGTTGCGCGTGCACAAACATGCCGGGCAAGAGGATTTCATCAGGGTTGGGGAATACGGCGCGCAAGGTCACCGAACCGGTGGTTTCGTCGACCGAGACTTCGCTGAATTCAAGGCGGCCTTCCTGACCATACTCACTGCCATCGGGCAGTGTCAGCTTGACCTTGGCGGCATTTTCGCCAGCTTTCTTCAGGCGGCCATCGGCGAGGTCTTTGCGCAGCTCCAGCATTTCAACCGACGACTGGGTCACGTCCACGTAGATCGGGTCCAGTTGCGTGATCACTGCCAGAGCATTGGCCTGGCCGCTGGTGACCAGCGCGCCTTCGGTGTACAGCGAACGACCGATGCGGCCGGTCAGAGGTGCCAATACCTTGGTGTAACGCAAGTTGACCTGAGCCGTGTTCAGCGTGGCTTCAGCTTCAAGGCGTGCGGCTTCGGCGTTGTCGTATTCCTGGCGGCTTACGGCTTGCTCTGCGACCAATTGCTTGTAGCGGTCAGCCAGTGATTTGGCCGACTGTAAGGTCGCGCGTGCGCTCAAGACGGCACTTTCATAGATGGCCGGATCAATTTGATACAGCTGCTGACCGACTTTGACGTCAGAGCCTTCTTTGAACAGGCGCTTAAGAATAATCCCGTTCACTTGTGGGCGAACCTCGGCAGAACGGTAGGACGTTGTTCTGCCTGGAAGATCGGTCGTCAAGGTAAAGGGCTGGGCTTTCAGCGTGACAACACCGACCTGAGGGATTTGGGGGGCAGGTGCCGCTTCTTCCTTTTTGCATCCGCTGAGCAGCGATGCCAGGGCGACGGCGGCAACCAGAGCGGTAACAGCTGGCTTGAATTGCATGAAGATCCTCGGGTCAGGCACGCGAAAGCGCACAAGAATAGTGGAAGGGTGAAGAAAGCTGTTCCGGGTGGATAAGTAGCTTGCTAAGGAATATACTTACATTCGTGTCTGTTTGTAAATAGCAGGGCTGTGTCGTTAAAGGCATGCCGCAACCCTTTTCAATGCGTGAGCTGTAGGCCGGGATAAGGCACAACAAACGCCACCCGATATAGGTCTGGAAGGCTTTTCAGAGTCGTCTTGACCACCCTGATTGAGGTTTTTATTGCCATGGTGCGTCGTACCAAAGAAGAAGCTCAGGAAACCCGCAGTGCGATCCTCGAAGCGGCCGAAAGGGCTTTCTATGAGCGAGGTGTTGCGCGCACGACGCTGGGGGATATCGCCACGCTGGCCGGGGTGACCCGAGGCGCGATCTATTGGCATTTCAGCAACAAGGCTGACGTGGTGCAGGCCATGCTGGACAGTCTGCATGAGCCTTTGGATGCGCTCGCTCAAGCGTGTGAGAGCCAAGACGAAATCGACCCCCTGGGTTGCATGCGTAAGCTGCTGATCCATTTGTTTCACCAAGTGGCAATTGATCCAAAAACTCGGCGAATCAATGAGATTTTGTTTCATAAATGCGAATTCACTGACGAAATGTGCGATTTGCGACGTCAGCGCCAGGTGGCGATGATCGATTGCAACACCCGGATCGAGCTCACCTTGAGCAATGCGATTCATCGGCACCAACTCCCCGAAACCCTTGACGTACGCCGCGCAGCCATCTGTTTTCACGCCTATATCGACGGTCTTCTCGGGCAATGGCTGCTGGTTCCCGACAGTTTTGAACTTCATAAAGAAGCGGAGTCCTGGGTCGACGTGGGCTTGGATATGCTGCGCTTGACCCCGAGCCTGCGAACATCAGACAAAACTGAATCAGAGTCTAGTTCTCTACAGCCATAAGGCGAGAGAAGATTTTGTCTGTAGGACGTTTACTACCACGGCGGTCTTTATATACGTCTAGGCCGCGGGTTTAAAGTTAGCGAGCTAAGTATTTTGTAGGGCAATTGTTACGAGTTTGTTAAAGATCGTATCCGTGGCCCGACTTACCCGTCAAAGCGTTGCGCAAACGCGACACACCCTGCATTTATTTCTACGCCATCCGCACTCATGGCTAGAGTTCCTTCGCCGCCTTCCCCTACACTCGGGCAACGCTCTGGCCTAAGGCTGGGGCAGCCAAGATCGGGGGATGGGCGACAGCCGTTTTCTTAGGTGTCCGTCCTCGACTAAAGCAAGCAGGCCACAGGTGCCAGGCGCACCGTGGCCAATTCGAGGAATAACAAGTGAATAAGATTTACTCGAGTGCTGAATCCGCCTTGCAGGGGCTCGTCGAAGACGGGATGACCCTGGCCGTGGGCGGTTTTGGATTGTGCGGGATTCCAGAAGCCCTGATCGCTGCCTTGCGCGACAGTGGCAAGCGCGAGTTGACCGTGATCAGCAACAACGCCGGTGTAGACGGGTTTGGCCTGGGTCAACTGCTGACCACGCGGCAAATTCGTAAAATGATTTCTTCCTACGTGGGTGAGAACAAAGAATTCGAACGTCAGTACCTGGCCGGTGAGCTGGAGCTTGAGTTCACCCCACAAGGGACGCTGGCTGAGAAGCTGCGCGCGGGTGGCGCTGGTATTCCGGCGTTCTACACCAAGACCGGTTACGGAACCCTGGTTGCCGAAGGCAAAGAAACCCGCGAATTCGATGGCGAGTGGTACGTCATGGAACGCTCACTGCGTGCCGACGTCGCACTGGTTAAAGCCTGGAAAGCCGATAAGTCAGGCAACCTGCTGTTCAATAAAACAGCGCGCAACTTCAACCCGTTGGCCGCGATGGCCGCGAAAGTGTGTGTGGTCGAGGTGGAAGAAATCGTTGAAATTGGCGAGATCGAACCTGATCAGGTTCATTTACCCGGGATCTACGTACAGCGGCTGATCCTCAATGCCACCCCGGAAAAACGCATCGAACAACGTACTGTGCGGAGCGCCTGAGCATGGCCTGGACTCGTGAAGAAATGGCGCACCGCGCCGCCCAAGAACTGCAGGATGGTTTTTACGTCAACCTGGGCATTGGTTTGCCGACGCTGGTGGCCAACTACATCCCGCAAGGCATGGACGTCTGGCTGCAAAGTGAGAATGGTCTGTTGGGGATTGGTCCGTTTCCCACTGAAGAAGAAGTCGATGCTGACTTGATCAATGCGGGTAAGCAGACCATCACCACCTTGCCCGGGAGCAGCTTCTTTAATAGCGCGGACTCTTTCGCGATGATTCGCGGCGGGCACATCAACCTGTCGATCCTGGGCGCGATGCAAGTCTCCGAGAAGGGTGACCTGGCGAACTGGATGATTCCCGGCAAGATGGTTAAAGGCATGGGCGGGGCTATGGATTTGGTGGCCGGAGTCAAACGCGTGGTGGTATTGATGGAGCACACCGCCAAAGGTGGCGCCCACAAACTGCTTAAGCAATGCGATCTGCCGCTCACTGGCGTGGGTGTGGTGGATCGCATCATCACCGATTTGGGGGTGCTGGATGTCACCGAGCAAGGGCTCAAGCTGGTAGAGCTGGCGTCCGGTGTTACCCGTGAACAATTGCAAGAAGCCACGGGGTGCGACATCGCAGGCTAATCAGCGCTAAGCCCGGCCTGCTTTGCTATGGCGGGAGAGGCGCGCGGCCCGGATGAGGATTAAAGCGCACCGTCAAAACGTAAAAAGCCCCGGCTCGCAAGAGACGGGGCTTTTTAGTGCAGCGTGAATCAGCGCTCCAGGTGTTCGATCTTGCCTGTTTTGCCATCCCACTCTTCCGCGTCCGGCAAAGGGTCTTTGCGTTCAGTGATGTTCGGCCAGATTTCAGCCAGCTCCACATTCAACTGAATGAAATTCTCCATACCCTGTGGCACTTCATCCTCGGAGAAGATGGCGTTCGCCGGGCATTCAGGCTCACAAAGCGCGCAATCAATGCACTCGTCCGGGTGAATCACCAGGAAGTTCGGGCCTTCGTAAAAGCAGTCCACCGGACAGACTTCTACGCAGTCGGTGTACTTGCACTTGATGCAGTTGTCGGTGACGACGAAGGTCATTTCTAATTTTCTCCTCAGGCGGCGGCAGCGAAGCCCTTCCAGGTCGGGCTCGCCAGGCTCGGGAGTGGTATCTATTGACCAGGCTAAAAGGCCATTAGCATCCCGAACCGCGCGCGATTCTATCGCATGGTTAGATGCGTGTCTTTAATGTGTAGAGCAAATCAAGGGCTTTGCGTGGCGTCAGGTCGTCAAGATCCAGCTTGGCCAGGTCGTCCAGCACCGGATGCGCAAGGCTAGCAAACATATCGCTTTGCTGGGGCGCTGATTGTTTGCCTGGGGCCGGTGCAGGCACTTCATGGGGCAGGCTGGTGGTTTCGAGTCGGCTTAAATGTTCGCGAGCACGAGTGATGACATTCGCCGGAACCCCCGCCAGTTGGGCCACCGCAAGCCCGTAGCTTTGACTCGCAGGGCCAGGCAATACGTGGTGCAGGAAGACAATGCGCTCGTTGTGTTCGGTCGCGCTCAAATGCACGTTGGCCACCAGTGGTTCGCTCTCTGGTAGCACGGTCAATTCGAAATAGTGGGTAGCGAACAGCGTATAGGCACGCAATTGAGCGAGACGTTCTGCCGCAGCCCATGCCAACGACAAACCGTCAAACGTGCTGGTACCACGGCCCACTTCGTCCATCAACACCAGGCTGCGCTCTGTCGCGTTGTGCAGAATGTTGGCGGTTTCGCTCATTTCCACCATAAAGGTAGAGCGCCCGCCAGCCAGGTCATCGCTGGAGCCGATACGCGTGAAAATCCTGTCGACCAACGACAGTTCGCAACTGGCGGCCGGGACAAAACTGCCGATGTGCGCCAAGAGCACAATCAGGGCGGTTTGCCGCATGTAAGTGGATTTACCACCCATGTTCGGGCCGGTAATCACCAGCATGCGGGTGTTGTCATCCAGCGCCAGATCGTTGGCCACGAAAGGGGTGGTCAGCACTTGCTCCACCACCGGATGACGACCTTGTTGAATGCGCATGCACGGTTCTTCAACGAACCGCGGGCAATTGAGGTCGAGGTTTAAAGCGCGTTCGGCCAGATTACTCAGTACGTCCAGTTCGGCCAGTGCGGCGGCCGTGTCTTGCAGCGGCGGCAATTCACCGATCAGGGTTTCAAGCAGCGCTTCGTAAAGCATTTTCTCGCGGGCCAGGGCACGGCTCTTGGCGGACAGGGCCTTGTCTTCAAAGGCTTTGAGCTCGGGGGTGATAAACCGCTCGGCACCTTTGAGGGTCTGGCGACGGATGTAGTCCGCAGGCGCCTGTTCTGCTTGTTTGCTTGGCAGCTCGATGAAATAGCCATGTACCCGGTTGTACCCGACCTTGAGATTGGCCAGCCCGGTACGGGCTTTTTCACGGGCTTCCAGGTCAATCAGGAACTGACCCGCGTTCTCGCTCAAGGCTTGCAGTTCATCCAGCTCGGCGTCATAGCCGGTTTTCAGCACGCCGCCGTCACGAATCACCGCAGGCGGGTTATCAATAATCGCTCTGTCCAGCAACGCAGCCAGTTCGGGATAGGTGCTGGTGGTGGCCGCCAACTGCTGCAAGTGCGGCGCGTGCAAATCGAGCATGGCGTCTTGCAGTTCAGGCAGTGCGGCCAGTGCGTCACGAAGGCGTGCCAAATCGCGGGGCCTTGCGTTGCGCAGGCCGATACGCGCCAGAATGCGCTCCAGATCGCCGATTTCTTTGAGCTGGGGCTGCAAGCGCTCGAAGCGATAGCCGTCCAGCAGGCAGGTAATCGAGGTCTGGCGTGACAGCAGTACCGGTAAATCGCGCAATGGACGATTCAGCCATCGGGTCAGCAAGCGGCTGCCCATGGACGTTTGGCAGCGATCCACTACCGACTGCAGCGTGTTGTCGCGCCCGCCCGCCAGGTTGGTATCCAGCTCAAGATTGCGACGGCTGGCGCCATCGAGCACCACCGTGTCGTCCAGGCGCTCGTGGCGCAGGCTGCGCAAGTGGGGCAGGGCGGTGCGTTGGGTTTCCTTGGCGTAACTGAGCAAACAACCGGCTGCACCAATGGCCAATGTCAGGTTTTCACAGCCAAAACCTTTGAGGTCTTGGGTAGAAAACTGCTGGCACAGGCTTTTCAAGGCTGAATCGCGCTCAAAGTCCCACGGTGCACGACGACGCACGCCACGGCGTTTCTCGGCGGGCAGGCCTTGAGGCCAATCGTCGGGGATCATCAGCTCAACCGGATTGATACGCTCCAGTTCAGCCAGCAGGTTTTCCCAGCCCTTGATTTCCAATACCGAGAAATTGCCGCTGGTGATGTCCAGAACGGCCAGACCAAACAAACGTTCATCGCCAAGAACGGCGGCAATCAGGTTGTCGCGGCGCTCATCCAGCAGCGCTTCATCACTGACGGTGCCTGGCGTGATAATCCGCACCACTTGACGCTCAACCGGTCCTTTACTGGTGGCCGGGTCGCCAACCTGCTCGCAGATCACCACCGACTCGCCCAGCTTCACCAGCTTGGCCAGATAACCTTCGGCCGCATGATAAGGAATGCCACACATGGGAATCGCCTGTCCTGCCGACTGTCCACGTGCCGTGAGGGTGATGTCTAGCAACTTGGCGGCCTTCTTCGCGTCTTCGTAGAAGATCTCGTAAAAGTCGCCCATGCGATAGAACATCAACTGATCAGGGTGCTGGTTTTTCAGGCGCCAGTACTGCTGCATCATCGGTGTGTGGGAAGACAGGTCGGAAGTATTTTTACTCATCAGGGCTTAGGCGGATTCATTTATAAAAGAGGAGTGAAAAGCGGGTGCCGTGCACAGCTTTATGGCAATGGGCGCAAGGTTAACATGCCAGCGCCTTGCATCTACAGGCATGCTCGGCTCAGTCCGGCGTGTTGCTATATAGAGAAGAATTAGGATTTGCCAACGGGGCGCTTGCCCAGCAATATTCCGCGCATGCCTAAACGTACTGTTTCAACCGTCCTTAAAGCGTTGCTCGAACGGCACCACATCAGTGCCATGGCGTTGCATCGCCTGACCGGTGTCCCGCAATCCACGCTGTCCAGAATTTTGAGTGGCAAGATTGCCGAGCCCTCTGACCGCCATCTTTCAAAAATAGCCGCGTATTTCAATATCAGTACTGACCGCCTGCGTGGGCGTGAGGACCCCGTGTCTCACCCCGAGCCGCGGCATCCGGAGCTGCGTGATATTTGCCTGTGGGATGACGATACGCCGGTGGCCGATGACGAGGTATCGATCCCGTTCTTGCGTCAGGTTGAGCTGGCGGCAGGTTCCGGGCGTTTTGCCATTGAGGAAAGTGAGCGAGCCAAGTTGCGTTTTGGCAAGCGCAGCCTGCGGCACAACGGTGTGCAGTTCGATCAGGCGAAATGTGTAACGGTTCGTGGCGACAGCATGCTGCCGGTCCTGCGTGACGGCGCAACAGTCGGTGTCAATGCCGGTAAACGTTCACTGGACGATGTCGTGGACGGCGATCTGTATGCAATCAACCACAACGGCGAGCTTCGGGTAAAACAGCTGTATCGCTTGGCGACTGGGCTGCGTTTGCGCAGTTTTAACCGCGACGAGTATCCAGACGAGGATTACCTCTATGCCGACCTTGAGGATGAGCAACTGGTGATTCTCGGCCATGTGTTCTGGTGGGGCATGTACGCCCGCTAAGACGCTTCTCCCCCCTAAGGCCTGCTCACAGCAGGCTTTTTTTCGCACCTGAAAAGAAATGTCCTGCCCGGCTTGCGATGGCAGCTGACACTCATAAGCGAAAGAAAGAATATGCATCAGTGCATTGACTGTATATTCATACAGGCATAATCTTGGTTTTATGGCTGCAGAGGTCGACCTTACGCAAGGATGTGGTGCGAGAGGAGCGTCAAGTGGTCAGCCTATAAGTCAGACATTGACGCTTTTCAATAAGGACTCAGGAGTGATGAAGCGATGAATGATCCGCAAGTTTTGTTGGATATGCCGGTGTTGCTGGTCGTCCTTCTGGCATTGGTGGGCGGTATTTTTGGCGAAATGTGGCGGGCCGACAAAGAGGGTGCGAGCGGATGGCCGCTGGTGCGCCGGCTGGCACTGCGTTCTGGCGCTTGCATGGTGTGCGGGGTCTCGACGTTCATGCTGCTTTACGCGGCCGGGATGTCGGTCTGGGCCGCGGGCGCCTTGGGGTGTTTGACGGCACTGGCGGGTGCAGATGCTGCCATCAGCTTGTATCAACGTTGGGCTGCAAAGCGTTTGGGGGTTGACGGTTAGCCCTTTTGGGCTGACGAGCGCTCACCGCCTGAGGTTATGCCCGGCCCGTGGCGACCCGAATTGGGGTCGTGTAGCTTAGTGGCCCGAGTGAGCGCTTTAAAGGAGTCGATCGTGGATGAATTAACTCAGCTTGCGGCTGAACTTGGGCGGCAATTGCAGGTTCTTAATGCGCAGGTCACGACCGCCGAGTCATGTACCGGTGGCGCAATATCAGAAGCCATCACCCGTATCGCAGGCAGTTCGGCCTGGTTTGAAGCGGGGTTTGTTACCTATTCCAATCAGCAGAAAACCAGGCAGTTGCAAGTGCCGGAGCCATTGTTCGCCCAGGTCGGCGCTGTCAGCCGTGAAGTGGTAGAGGCCATGGCCCGCGGCGCACAAGCGCAGAGCGGGGCACGTTTTTCAGTTGCGGTCAGCGGTGTGGCAGGGCCCGGCGGAGGTTCTGCGGCCAAGCCGGTGGGCACGGTCTGGCTGGCCTGGGGGGTTGGCAGCGAGGTTTCTGCCGAGTGCAGGCATTTCCCGGGGGACCGCGACGATGTCCGCCGGCAAACAGTCGAAGCGGCTCTGGAAGGCTTAATACGCCGAACGGTAAGAGAAATAAAAAATCAGGGGTAGGCGATCCTGAAACCCTGTGGAATAATACTGGCTACTTATACAGTTATCGGCCGCCAGGCCTTATTGATTACGAGAGGACTTTAATGGACGACAACAAGAAGAAAGCCTTGGCTGCGGCCTTGGGTCAGATCGAACGTCAATTCGGCAAAGGCGCCGTCATGCTGATGGGCGATCAGGAGCGCCAGGCCATCCCGGCTATTTCTACCGGTTCGCTGGGCCTGGACATCGCGCTGGGCATTGGCGGTCTGCCAAAGGGCCGCATTGTTGAAATCTACGGTCCAGAGTCTTCCGGTAAAACCACACTGACCCTGTCCGTTATCGCGCAAGCCCAAAAAGCGGGCGCCACCTGCGCATTCGTCGACGCTGAACATGCGCTGGACCCTGAATACGCTGCCAAGCTTGGCGTGAATGTTGATGACCTGCTGGTTTCCCAGCCTGACACCGGCGAACAGGCACTGGAAATCACCGACATGCTGGTGCGTTCCAATGCGGTTGACGTGATCATCATTGACTCCGTGGCGGCCCTGACGCCTAAAGCGGAAATTGAAGGCGACATGGGTGATACCCACGTCGGTCTGCAAGCCCGCTTGATGTCGCAAGCCTTGCGCAAAATTACCGGCAACATCAAAAACGCCAACTGCCTGGTGATCTTCATCAACCAGATCCGTATGAAAATCGGCGTGATGTTCGGTAGCCCGGAAACCACTACCGGTGGTAACGCCCTGAAGTTCTACGCTTCGGTTCGACTGGACATCCGTCGTACCGGTGCAGTGAAAGAAGGCGACGTCGTAGTCGGCAGCGAAACCCGAGTCAAAGTCGTCAAAAACAAAGTGGCACCTCCCTTCCGCCAGGCAGAATTCCAGATTCTGTACGGCAAGGGCATCTACCTCAATGGCGAGATGATCGAGCTGGGCGTATTGCACGGTTTCGTTGAAAAAGCCGGTGCCTGGTACAGCTATCAGGGCAGCAAAATCGGTCAGGGCAAGGCCAACTCGGCCAAGTTCCTCGATGAGAACCCGGACATCAAGGCCACCCTTGAAAAGCAGCTGCGTGACAAGCTGTTGGGCCCTAAGACTGAAAGCGAACTGGCTGAAATGAAAGTCATGCCAAAAATGAGCAAGGCGGCCAAGCAAGCGGCGGCTGAGCAGGAAGCTGCCGAAATGGAGCTTGAAAACACCGGTTCGGACGACGACAGCAACTGATTGAGCCATGACAGCTGTTCTGGAAGACCTCACCGCCATCCGGCGATCCGCAATGGACCTGCTCGCGCGCCGCGAGCATGGTCGAGTCGAGCTGACGCGCAAATTGCGTCAGCGCGGCGCTTGCCCTGAGATGATCGACATCGCCCTCGACCGTTTAACGGAAGAGGGGCTGTTGTCAGAGTCGCGTTACCTCGAAAGCTATATCCGCTATCGCGCTCGTTCCGGTTATGGCCCTTTGCGTATTCGTGAAGAGCTCAACCAGCGTGGCTTGGCGCGGGGGGATATTGAGCAAGCATTGCGTGAGTCTGACATCAACTGGCAAGAGCAGTTGAAAGAGGCGTGGCAGCGAAAGTTTTCCGGATGCATGCCAGAAGATCCCAAAGAGCGCGCCCGTCAGGGGCGTTTCTTGAGCTATCGCGGTTATTCGCTTGAAATGATCGGTCGACTGCTGAGTGGCCGAGAGTTTGATGATTAGTACACCTCTCACAGCGTTTGGCAGCGACTGCAGATAACAGCGGTTGTCGCTGCCAAGCGTTGTGATGTGCCTCAAGCCCTTCGTGTTTCAGTACGCCTCATTAAGTGCAGGTTGTGCCCATCTCTGGGTTACAGCTCGCCCCCGATTGTTCAGCCCAGTTGCGCGGCAGGTTTATAAAATCAACCAGTTCACGCAGGCGGCCTTGATTGCGACCACTGAAAGCAAAGCTTAAGCGAGTCAAATGACTGAAGCCGGGCTCATCGTCGACGTGCTGATGGAAGCCATCGCTCAGGCAAATGTCTGCGAACGCTTGTTGAACCTGATGTAACGCCTCCTCATTGAGTGGGCGTTTCATGCGCACGGCAAAGAGTTTGTTCAGCCAGCGGGTCGAGTGGAAGTTGTTATAGAACTGGTTAATCTCGGCCACGGCTTCTTCGGGGCTGTGAACCAGCCGCATCAGCTTGAGGTCGTTGGGCAAGATGTAATGATTGGCTTCAAGGTGGTTGTGAACAAAGTCCAGCGCGCTTTGCCAGAATGTTCCGCCCGGCATGTCCAGCAACACCACCGGTACCAACGGCGTCTTACCCGTCTGAATCAGGGTCAGCACCTCCAGCACTTCATCCAGCGTGCCGAACCCTCCAGGGCACATGACCAGCCCGTCGGCCTCTTTGATGAAGAACAGTTTGCGGGTGAAGAAGAAGTGAAACGCCAGCAGATTGGGGGTGCCAAGAATGGTGGGGTTGGCGCGCTGTTCGAAAGGCAAGGTGATGTTGAAGCCCAAGCTGTGATTCGCCCCAGCGCCTTCGTGCGCAGCTGCCATGATGCCAGCACCGCCGCCCGTGATGACCATGAAGTCTGATCGCGCAAGCGTTGCGCCCACTTCTCGGGCTAATGCATACAGTGGATCTTCGATGGGGGTTCGCGCAGAACCAAATACTGTCACTTTGCGACGGCCCCGGAACTGCTCCAGTACGCGGAACGTCTTTTCCAGTTCGCGTATGGCTTGCAGTGTGATTTTGGCATTCCAGCGATCAAGGTCGTCGTGGGCCATGCGCAACACGGTCATCAGCATTTCGCGGTAGAGCGGGCGGTTAGGGCTGTCGGGTGCTATCAACTGCAGTTGAGCGTCTACTTGCGTCGCAATATCAAGGCTCAAGTGCTCAGGTTCAAAAGGCAGGGATTCATGGGGTTGGTCAGGCATGTACGTCTCCTTCAGTACAACATCCTTTGGGCGCTGCGAATGAGACAGCGCAGACACACCGTGTCAAAAGTGATGGCCTGATGATGGTCTTGCACCGCCAAGGCTGGCAACCGCTAATTACTTGAAGCGCATGAAGAATCGTAAAACGTGCAGAGACCGTTCACGCCGCATCGGTATGCGGCGTGCAGGCCTAGAGGGCTAAACCGTTATTTCTTGCGCTGGCAGTTGTCGGCGCCGATGTCCTGAACCAGCACAGGCTTGTTGGTTTTATATTCCCGGATGTTAAAGCGCATGGTTGCGCCTGTGGTCATCAGCTTGCGGAAGTTTGGATTGCTGCAAACACTGCGACCCAACTGGGGGATAGCCGCTTCTGGTGCGGAGCGCATCTGGGCGGCTAGGTTCGGACTCGCTTCCAGGTTATTGATCAGTACCGTGCCTTCAACAGTAAAGCCTTTGTCCAGCAAGTCGGCGTTGATTGCCCGTGGTTTGCCTACGTTGCTATTTTCGGCAACTTGGCGCAGGGTTTTGTTCAGGTTGAATTCTGCAAGAGAGGCCGCTTGTGCGCCCAAAGGCAGTGCGAGCAATAGAGCAACGGTCGGAATGATATAGCGCAGCATGAAACTCTCCTGATTCAGTGACGCAGGCTTTGACCCGCCACAGGTCTATGCGTTCAGTGGCGCGGGAGTATAGGTCAGCCTGCGCTGTCAGGAAATGCCTCACGTCACGGGCGCCGCCGTCAGGGCGTGGCCTCTGTTAGACTGCGCGCCTTTATTCAGTGAATCGACTCCTGCGCCCATCCGAGGCGAGCGGGCGATCTGCCCCTTAAGTAAAAAACATGACCCTGATGACTTTTTCCCCGAATGCAGTCGCCCGTTTACGAGACGAGCGAGAAGAGGAAAGCACTAAACCCTACCTGTCCCGCGGCTCACGCGCGCCCCGTTGCCACACCTGCCGGGTGATCGCGAGTCATTGCTTGTGCCGCTGGCGACCGCAGGTCAGCACGCGGGCGGGCGTGTGCCTGATCATGACCAAAAAGGAAGTGTTCAAGCCAAGTAATACCGGGTGGTTGATTGCGGATGTGGTGAGTGACAACTACGCCTTCATTTGGTCGCGTACCGAAACCGATCCGGGCTTGCTGGCGTTACTGGCCGACCCGCAATGGCAACCGTATCTGGTGTTTCCGGGTGAATATGTCGAGCCTGAGCGTGTGACCCATAGCGTTGAACTCGACAGTGCCAAGCGTCCGCTGTTTATCCTGCTGGACGCGACCTGGACGGAAGCGCGCAAGATCTTTCGCAAAAGCCCCTACTTTGATCGGTTGCCCATTCTGAGCCTGTTGCCCGAGCGTTTGTCGCGCTACCGACTTCGTCGCTCCACCCGCAGCGAGCATTTATGCACCGCAGAAGTCGCGAGCCTGTGCCTGGATCTGGCCGGCGATACCCAGGCTTCTACTGCGCTGGACGCCTACTTCGATGTGTTCAGCCAGCACTACCTCGATGCCCGCAATCAGTTGCCGATCAACGAAAGCAGCGCAGCGCACCGTGAGCTGGACGTTTTCTGTAAAAGACCTTCGCCAGAATCGCTCTCAATAGACTAAAGAAGTAGCGCTACAATTTTCAGCAATGACAGGGTGTGTCAAAGAGTCGCGGCCTTGCAGGTGTGCTGGATGTCAGACAGGGCTCAAAGGCGACGTCTGTTTTATCCTTGACCCTCTTGCATTCGCTGGGCATGCTTGGCGCCGATTCGGGCGCTGCTGCCGTTCAAACCCCTATTTTTCGCGACGTTTAGCGTAAAACGCGCCCTTTGACGCACGGTGTCGACACTGTTGCTCAAGTTGCCTTAGCGGGTACTGCAATGCGTCAGTACTCGCCTGAAACGGGATCATTTAAAAAATGGCCACATACGAAATCCTGATTGCCGACGACCATCCTCTGTTCCGCAGCGCCTTGCATCAGGCGGTGACATTGGGGCTGGGACCAGATGTTCGTCTGGTAGAGGTCGCCAGTATTGCCGAGCTGGAAAAACAGCTGGCCATCAAGGCGGATTGGGATCTGGTGCTGCTCGATTTGAACATGCCGGGCGCCTACGGGTTTTCCGGGTTGGTACTGTTACGCGGGCAATATCCGCAAATTCCGGTGGTCATGGTCTCTGCCCAGGAAGAGGCTTCGGTGATGGTGCGGTCCCGAGAGTTCGGCGCCAGCGGGTTTATTCCAAAATCCAGCTCTTTGGAGCAGATTCAAACGGCCGTGCGCGCCGTGCTCGATGGCGATGTGTCGTGGCCGCCACAGGCGTTCGAACAGGTTCAAGTGTCTGCTGAAGCCAAAGCGGCCAGCGAAGGTCTGGCCAGTTTGACGCCGCAGCAGTTTCGGGTGCTGACCATGGTCTGTGAAGGGCTGTTGAACAAGCAGATCGCCTATGAGCTGAGCGTGTCGGAAGCGACCATCAAGGCCCACGTGACGGCGATTTTCCGCAAGTTGGGCGTGCGTACGCGCACACAGGCTGCGCTGCTTCTGCAACAACTGGAGTCAATTTCGAGCCATTAATCGGTCGCTCTTCACGCTTTTTTGACGAAGCGTGATCTAGCGTCCATTTCTCATTTCTTACGCAGTTACTTATATGTCGCCTTTTAAAGGGAAAACCGGTTTTAAACGGATTTTGAACGCTGGCGGCTATTCGCTGGATGGCCTGCGTGCGGCCTTCACCGGTGAAGCGGCGTTTCGTCAGTTGGTGTTGCTCAACGTGGTACTGATCCCGTTGACGTTTTTCCTGAGTGTCAGTCGGGTAGAGCGTGCGTTACTCATCGCGGTGTGCCTGTTGGCCCTGATTGTCGAGTTGATTAACTCGGCCATCGAAGCCGCGATCGACCGTATCTCCCTGGACCTGCACCCGTTGTCGAAAAACGCCAAAGACATGGGCAGCGCCGCGCAGTTTGTGGTGCTGACCCTGATTGCAGTGGTGTGGGCGGTGATCCTGCTTTAAGCGATATTGGGCAGTACGATTTCGTCGCTGCGGTGTACCCCGGCGGTGAAGGCGCGGCACAGGTCCAAAAACTCGCGCATGGCGGAGGTCTGGTACTTCTTTTTATGCCAGATGAAATAAAACTGCCGCGCAAGGTCCAGCTCGGGGGTTTCAACCGCAACCAAGCTGCCGCGTCGAAAGGCGTCGCGCAGCGCCAGGCGGGAGATGCAGCCAATGCCCAGCCCTGATTCGACGGCGCGCTTGATCGCTTCGGTGTGCTCCAGTTCAAGGCGGATGTTGAGCGCGCTTTGATGATGGCGCATGGCCTGATCGAAGGTGAGGCGTGTGCCGGATCCTTGCTCGCGCAGGATCCAGGCTTCGCGGGTCAACTCTTGCAGAGTGGCGTGACCTCGCGCTGCCAGCGGATGCTGCGGTGCGCAAAACACCACCAGCTCATCCTCCACCCAGCTCTGCACTTCGATGTCCGGATGGCTACAGTCGCCTTCAATTAGACCCAGATCAATTTCATAGTGGGTCACTTGCTGCACGATATGCGCTGTGTTTTGAACGATCAGTTTCACTTGGCTCTCGGGGTGAGCTTGCATGAAGCTGCCAATCAGCAGCGTGGCCAGGTAGTTACCGATGGTCAGGGTTGCACCCACGGTGAGTGAGCCAAAACCGGATTTGCCATTGAGCAAGTCTTCGATTTCTTTGGCCTGGTCCAGAAGCGCGACCGCCTGTGGCAGCAATTGGCGTCCCAAGGCATTGAGACTAAGGCGCTTGCCGGCACGGTCAAACAGTTGGCAACTGGTCTGGCGTTCCAGTTCGGTAATCGACGTGCTGGCGGCGGACTGGGAAAGGGCCAACAAGCCAGCAGCGCGTGACACGCTCTCTTGTTGGGCGACGGTGACGAACACTTGGAGTTGTCTGAGAGTAAATCGCATATCGATATAACCGATAACCCTTATCTTGATAATTCAGTTAACAGATATTGTCCTCGCCATTAGAATGCTATGCAATCGCGCCCATAGTCAGCGCAGGCGAAATTAGGAGCCCCGTAGATGAGCAACATGAACCACGAACGTGTCCTCAGTGTTCACCACTGGAACGACACCCTGTTCAGCTTCAAGTGCACCCGCGACCCGGGCCTGCGCTTTGAGAACGGTCAGTTCGTGATGATCGGCCTGATGCAACCCAACGGCCGTCCGCTTATGCGCGCCTATTCGATCGCCAGCCCCAACTGGGAAGAGCATCTGGAGTTCTTCAGCATCAAGGTGCCGGATGGCCCGCTGACGTCCCAGTTGCAGCACTTGAAGGAAGGCGATGAGATCATCATCAGCAAAAAACCTACGGGTACGCTGGTGCTGGACGACTTGAAGCCGGGCAAGCACCTGTACCTGCTGAGCACCGGCACAGGCCTTGCGCCGTTCATGAGCGTGATTCAAGACCCGGAAACCTACGAGCGTTTCGACAAGGTCATTCTGTGCCACGGCGTGCGCTATGTGAACGAAGTCGCTTACCGCGAATTCATCACCGAGCACCTGCCACAGAACGAGTTTTTCGGTGATGCGGTACGCGAGAAGTTGATCTACTACCCGACGGTTACCCGCGAGCCGTTTGAAAATCAGGGGCGTCTGACCGACCTGATGCGCAGTGGCAAGTTGTTCAGCGATATCGGCCTGCCGCCGATCAACCCGCAGGACGACCGCGCCATGCTGTGCGGCAGCCCAAGCATGCTGGACGAAACCAGTGAAGTGCTCAACAGCTTCGGCCTGACCGTTTCGCCGCGCATGCGCGAGCCGGGTGACTACCTGATCGAGCGCGCCTTCGTAGAGAAGTAACCGCGTCGTTCAACAAAAAGCCCGCGGGGTCCAAGGACTGCGCGGGCTTTTTGCTGTCGGGCACTTAACGCGCGGCAATGACCTCCAGTACGCGGATCATGCCCGGTTCCGGGTAGTGCCAGCGCACATCCAGGTCCCAAAACTGTGCGCCGTACTCACGTTGCGCTGTTGGCGTCTGGTAGGCCGGACGCGGGTCTTGGGCCAGGCACTGTTCAATCAGTTCCACCAGCGGTTCCTGAAGACGCAGCCCGTGGCTCTGTGCCTGCTGCAACGCCGTGTCCGTCCAGCTCACAGGAATCAGCACCGGCGCTGCACTGGCCATGCTGTTACTCGCGCCGGCGATGATGTCGGCGTAAGGGACGTAGGGTTTGATATCGAGAATCGGTGTGCCGTCGAGCAGGTCGATGCCCGAGACATGCAGCCGATCAGCCTCGACCTTGTCCAGCTTGACCACGGACTGGCCTATGCCGTTCGGGCGATGGGTGGCGCGGGTCGCGAATACCCCCATGGAAGCGTTGCCTCCCAGGCGTGGCGGGCGCACCTTGAGCCGCGGCTTGTCCTCCAGGGCCTGATGGAACACAAACAGTAACCAGACGTGGCTGACCTGTTCCAGGCCTTGCACGGCATCGCCCTGATTGAACGGGGCGATCAGCTCCACGACGCCACGGGCCGCGGGCGCCAGTTGGGGCTGGCGCGGGATGGCGAACTTCTCCTTGAAGCAGGAGCGCACAAAACCTATCGCAGACACGTTGTAGGTCATGAAGTTGAAGCCTTGGACAACGAGGACATGGGCTGTTTCAGTGCCTCAGGGTTTAGCCGCGAACACGCAGGGTTAGACCCTTGAGGAAGTTGCGCAACAACTGATCGCCACAGGTGCGGTAATTGGTGTGGCCAAACTTGCGGAACAGTGCGCTCAGCTCTGGCTTGGACACCGGGAACCCTGCCGACTTCAAAATGGCATGCATGTCGTCTTCTTTGAGTTCGAAGGCCACACGCAGCTTTTTCAGAATGGTGTTGTTGGTCACGGGCAGTTCCACCGGTACGGGTGGGCGGCTTTCATCCTTACCGCGCTTGAAGAACACCAGCCCGTCGAGGAAGTGCGCCATCACGTTGTCCGGGCAACGCACAAACCCTTCTTCTTCGTCTTTTTTCAGGTAAGTCAGCACGTCTTCTTTGGTGACGTCCAGCCCACCCAGCTTGATGATGTCGACCACTTTGTTGTCGCTGATGTCGAGCATGTAGCGCACGCTGCGCAGTACGTCGTTATGAATCATGTGAGCAATCCTGATAGTCAGCAGTGAGCACCGCAGGCGTGCTGCGGTGTCGAAATGTGCGGGGTTGAGCTGTCGTTAAAACTTTTCTTTGGCTGTCATGTAGCGCCATTGCCCGACGGGCAGCTTGCCCATCGACACGCCGCCAATACGGATGCGGCGCATTGAAATCACGGTCAGGCCCACGGCCTGGCAAAACAGGGCGATGACACCCGGCTGCGGGTTTTTCATCGCAAAGCGCAGGCGGTTCTCACTTTGCCAGCTGGCTTTGACCGCAGGCAGTTCGCGACCCTTGTAGGTCATGCCATGATTGAGGCGATTCAAGCCATGAGGCGCCATCTCACCGGAGACTTCGACCACGTATTCCTGCTCGATCTTGCTCGCGTCGGCCGTCAGCTTGCGGACGATTTTCCAGTCCTGGGTAAACACCAAAAGACCGCTGGCGTTGGCTTGCAGCTCATTGCCCACGCTCAGGCGCAGGAAGTGGCCCTTAAGCGGGCGCTTGCCATAGCGGTGCTCTTCGCTCAAGGAGTCCGGGCCGATCAGTGCCATGGCGCTGTCGGTGTCCAGCCCGGCGGGGGCATTCAGCAGAATGGTCACGGGTTCAGGCGCGGTGGCCTTGGCTTGCGGGTCCAGCTCGACTTTTTGGTTGTCGACCTTGAACTGCGGTTCGTCGATGACTTCGCCATCTACCGTGACCCAGCCACCTTCAATGAACAGTTCGGCCTCACGGCGGGAGCAGCCGACGAGTTCGATGAGGCGTTTGGAGAGACGTATCGGTTCAGACATGACAAGGGCCGTAATGTAATTGGGCGGCTATTGTACCCGCCTCGAGCCGGTTAAGCCCGGCAACATTTGTCCTGGCTTCGGGTTGCGCGCTTATATCGCAGGTGCAGCAGCGGATAGGGTTCGCCCAGACCGTCTGTTTCGCTGCGGCCGATCACTTCAAAGCCTTGTTTGAGGTAAAAGCCGATGGCCTGCGGGTTCTGCTCATTCACATCGAGTTCAGTCGCGTTTAGCTCGTTGATGGCAAATATCAGCAAGCTCTTGCCCACCCCGTGTCCCCGGTAATCGGGGTGAATAAACAGCATTTCGACCTTGCGCGCCGCCACCCCGGCAAACCCCGCAATGCGCTTGTTCACAGGGTCGCGGCAGCACACCAGCATCACGGCATCCAGGTAGCGATGCTCCACCAGCTCTCTAAGCTCCTGAATGTAGCTGCGGGGCAAAAAATCGTGGGTGGCGCGAACCGATGCTTCCCACACATTGGCGAGTTCATTGAAATCTTTGAGGCTCGGTGTTTGAACGACCCAAGTCGGCTTCATTCTGAGCAGGTCTCCTCATCCGTGATTAAGGGCATGGCTTAACAATAGTCGTAAAAAAAGCCCTGACGCGAGCGCGGCAGGGCTTTTTGAGAGCTGATGGCGTGTTACAGCGCTTCAGCCCACAAGTCATATTCGTCCGCATCGGTGACACGGCACATGATCTTGTCACCCGGCTTGATGTCTTTTTCGGTGGCAATAAACACATTGCCGTCGATTTCCGGTGCGTCGAAGAAGCAGCGGCCCACTGCGCCTTGCTCGTCCACTTCGTCGATCAGGACTTCGATCTCCTTGCCGATTTTCATCTGCAAGCGTGCGGCGCTGATGGCTTGCTGATGCGCCATGAAGCGTTCCCAACGATCTTGCTTGATCTCGTCTGGCACGACGTCCAGGTCAAGATCATTGGCCGGTGCGCCTTCTACCGGCGAGTACTGGAAGCAGCCTACGCGGTCCAGTTGCGCTTCAGTCAGCCAGTTCAGCAGGTACTGGAAGTCTTCTTCGGTTTCGCCGGGGAAGCCGACAATGAAGGTTGAGCGGATGATCAGGTCCGGGCAGATTTCGCGCCAGTTCTTGATGCGGGCCAGGGTCTTGTCTTCGAACGCCGGGCGCTTCATGGACTTGAGCACTTTAGGGCTGGCGTGCTGGAACGGAATGTCCAGATACGGCAGGATTTTGCCCGCTGCCATTAAAGGAATCAGCTCGTCCACGTGCGGGTACGGGTAAACGTAGTGCAAGCGCACCCAGACACCCAGCGTGCTCAACGCTTCACACAGCTCGGTCATGCGGGTTTTGACGGGGGCGCCATTCCAGAAGCCGGTGCGGTATTTCACGTCCACGCCGTATGCGCTGGTGTCCTGGGAGATGACCAGCAACTCTTTAACCCCGGACTTGACCAGGCGTTGAGCTTCGTCCAGCACATCGCCTACCGGACGGCTGACCAGTTTGCCGCGCATCGAGGGAATGATGCAGAAGCTGCAGCTGTGGTTGCAGCCTTCGGAAATCTTCAGGTACGCATAATGACGCGGGGTCAGCTTGATGCCTTGGGGCGGCACCAGATCGATCAGCGGGTTGTGATCCTGACGTGGCGGCACGACTTGGTGCACGGCATTGACCACTTGCTCGTATTGCTGAGGGCCAGTCACCGCCAGCACGCTTGGGTGCACGTTGCGGATGTTGCCTTCTTCGACGCCCATGCAGCCGGTCACGATGACCTTGCCGTTTTCCTTGATGGCTTCGCCGATGACTTCCAGCGACTCAGCCTTGGCGCTGTCGATGAAGCCACAGGTGTTGACCACCACGACGTCGGCGTCCTGGTAGGTGGAAACGACATCGTAGCCTTCCATACGCAGCTGCGTCAGGATGCGCTCGGAGTCGACCAGCGCTTTCGGGCAACCCAGAGAGACGAAGCCAACCTTGGGGTTGGCTGGCGTGGTAACGGTGGACATGGCGAACCTCGGTATGTAGTGACGTTACATGCCCGTAAAGGCTGCACGACGAACGGACGCTTGATGCGCCTCTAGTGAAAAAAAGTGCGCAATTTTAGCTATGGTCAACGCACTTGACCAGCGTTATACGGGGATTTACGACGAGTGCTGCGCTATGCTGCGCGCCGTTGCGAAAGTAGGGTTTTTAACCTGCGATTTTTCGTAGATAACAGTCAGACAATCAGCGCATGCTGCCGATCAAGCGTAGCGCTCGCCATTAAGAAACGTAGACCAGAGTTGTAGGAGTGGTTGATGGGGCAGGCAAGTAGTCAGGCGGCAGAAAGCGGGCATTCCACAGCCAGGCCGATTGGGATGCTGGTTGCAGCAGTCGGGGTGGTCTACGGCGACATCGGGACCAGCCCGTTATATACCCTCAAAGAGGTGTTTTCCGGTGCTTACGGGGTTCAAGTCAACCACGACGGCGTATTCGGCATTTTGGCGCTGATCCTCTGGTCACTGATCTGGGTGGTGTCAATCAAGTACGTGCTGTTTATCTTGCGTGCCGACAACCAGGGCGAGGGCGGCATCATGGCCCTGACCGCACTGGCACGTCGTGCCGCGTCTCCCTATCCCAAACTGCGCACGATGCTGGTCATCCTTGGGCTGATCGGCGCGTCGTTGTTTTACGGCGACAGCATGATCACCCCGGCCATTTCTGTGTTATCGGCAGTCGAGGGGCTTGAACTGGCCTTCGACGGGCTGGAGCACTGGGTGGTGCCACTGGCCTTGATTGTGCTGGTGTTGCTGTTTTTGATTCAGCGTCATGGCACCGCCAGTATTGGCAAGCTGTTTGGCCCGGTGATGGTGGTGTGGTTTGTGGTGCTGGGCGGCTTGGGTATCCACGGGATCGCGCAACACCCTGAAGTGCTCCACGCGCTGAACCCGATATGGGGCGTGCGTTTCTTTGTGTCCCACCCGGGCATGGGGGTGGCCATTCTGGGCGCGGTGGTGCTGGCCTTGACCGGGGCCGAAGCGCTGTATGCCGACATGGGGCACTTCGGCCGCAAACCGATTGCCCGTGCCTGGTTCATTCTGGTGCTGCCAGCGCTGGCGCTGAACTACTTCGGTCAGGGTGCGCTGTTGCTGGAAAACCCCGAAGCTGCGCGCAACCCGTTTTATCTGCTGGCCCCGAGTTGGGCGTTGATTCCTTTGGTGGTGCTGTCGACGCTGGCCACGGTGATCGCGTCGCAGGCGGTGATTTCAGGGGCGTTCTCCCTGACCCGTCAAGCCATTCAGTTGGGGTACATCCCGCGCATGCATATCCAGCACACCTCCAGTGACGAGCAGGGCCAGATTTACATCGGTGCTGTGAACTGGTCGCTGATGGTCGGTGTGATTCTGCTGGTGCTGGGCTTTGAGTCCTCGGGCGCACTGGCTTCGGCCTATGGCGTGGCGGTGACCGGCACCATGCTGATCACCAGCATTCTGGTGTCGGCTGTGATGCTGTTGCTGTGGAAATGGCGGCCGATCCTCACGGTGCCGATTTTGGTGGGTTTTCTGCTAGTGGACGGGCTGTTCTTTGCTGCCAACGTGCCGAAAATCGTGCAGGGCGGGGCCTTCCCGGTGCTGGCCGGTATTGTTCTGTTCGTGCTGATGACCACCTGGCGACGGGGCAAGCAATTGCTGGTGGACCGTCTGGACGAAAACGCATTGCCGCTGCCGCTGTTCATCAGCAGCATCCGCGTGCAGCCCCCGCATCGCGTGCAAGGCACGGCCGTGTTCCTGACCGCAAGGCCGGATGCCGTGCCCCACGCGTTGCTGCATAACCTGCTGCATAACCAGGTATTGCATGAGCAAGTGGTGCTGTTGACGGTGGTCAACGAAGACTCGCCGCGGGTGCCAGCCGAACGGCGTTTTGAAGTGGACGCCTATGGCGACGGTTTTTTCCGGGTGATCCTGCACTTTGGCTTCATGGATGAGCCCGATGTGCCGCAAGCATTAAAGCTGTGTCATCTGGATGAACTGGATTTCAGCCCGATGCGCACCACGTACTTTCTCAGTCGCGAGACCGTGATTCCCTCCAAACTGGTGGGCATGGCGCGCTGGCGCGAGGGGTTGTTTGCGTTCATGTTGAAAAACGCCAACGGCAATCTGCGATTCTTCAAATTGCCGGTCAATCGGGTGATCGAGCTGGGCACACAGGTCGAAATCTAGCCTGAAAAAAAGCCCGGCCTCGCAAGAGGTCGGGCTTTATTGTGTGCGGCTGTCAGCGTTATGAGCGTTACTGAGCGGCGGCCTGATGCGTCTTGATCAGGTCGACCAGGCGCTGGGCCAGGGCCGGGTAGTTTTCATCGAAGTGATGACCGCCCGGCAGCTTCAAGCCTTTGCCTACAGCGGTTTTGGCCGTACAGCCGCTTTCGTCGACTTCCTCTTCGCCATAAATGCACACCACCTTGGCAGCGGGCAGTTTGGCCATTTCCGGGCCGGTGTCGGCTTCGGCGCCCGCTTTGCCAAGCCAGCCATCGACGTGGATCTCGAAACTGCCGCTGCGCGCAAAAGCCAGCAGGAGGATGGAGTCAACCCGGTTCTTCTCGGCTTCCGGCAAACGGTTATACGTGGCGGGCAGTACGTCAGCGCCGAACGAATAGCCCACCAGGACAAAGCGCTGGGTGCCCCATTTCTGGCGATAGTGCTGCATCAGTTCAGTCAGGTCGGTGGCGCTCTGTTCCGGGGTTTTGTGCTGCCAGTAGTAGCGCAGCATATCGATGCCTACCACCGGAAAGCCGATCTTGGCCATTTCGCCCGCCACGTCGCGGTCCAGGTCACGCCAGCCGCCGTCACCGGACAGGAACAGGGTCACGGTGTCGTTTTGCTGGCCCGCGGGCACTTCAACCACGGGCATGTTCAACCCGCCGTTTTCGGTGCCCACCAGTAGCTTGCGCAGCTCGTTGCTCAGCACTTGCGCAAAGTGGATGTCGTAATCGCTGATGCTGGTCTGTGCGTTCGGTTGATCGCGCACGAAAGCAGCGCTTGGATCGTCGGGGTTGTCGTTCCAGGCCACCAGCCAGTTGCCATGGACTGCGGACGCGGGCAGCGGCAGGGCGCACCCCGGCTGTTCCAGTGCGAACCCCACCGACACTGCCCGGGCGTTGTCGCTGGTTTGCCCGGCGAGCCAGCGCCATGCCAGGCTGGCACCGGGGCCAATGCCGCTGACCAGCGTGGCAGGCCCTTTGAGTTGGCTCAGGGCGCTTTGCAGGGCTTGCTGTTGCAGCGTGCAGTCATCCTTGGGCACGATCACTTGAACCAGCTGCGCAGCCCCGCCACGGCTCAATGCCAGCAGTTGCTTGTCATTCAGCGCTTGGTCAGCGGGCGTGGCGATGACGACCTGTGCGCGGGCCTTTTCGCCCGGCATGACGTTTGTCAGTGTGGAGCCGTCGGCTTGACTGACATGTTCGATTGTTGGTTCAGGCGCGGGGCGGTTCCACCATGCATACCCGCCTGCGGCCAGCGCTACCACGACCACCAGAGTTACCAGCAACAACCGCCAGGAACGATGTTTCATTAACGTTTCACCAATCCAGTCAAGCCGCCCGCGATCAGGGCGGCGGTATCAGCCAGTGCGACCAGCGGATCAAGCCCGGCAGGCACGGCCATGTATCGAGGTTCCCAGTCGGGCTGGAATTTGTCTTTAAATCGGCGCAATCCCTGGAAGTTGTACAGGTGCTCGCCGCGCTGGAACAGCATTGAGCCCAAGCGCTGGGTCAACGGCGCGCCGCGCCGGGGTTGCAGGCCCGACAACGGCACCATGCCCAGGCTGAAGCGGGCGTAGCCGTGCTTCTTATAGTGTTGAATCAGGCCGACCATCATGAATTCCATGGTCAGTTTCGGCGCGTCCGGGTGCGCGCGCATCAGGTCCAGGCTCGACAGCTCATGGCTGTGGGTCTCCAGCAGGTTGGCAAAGGCCACCGGCTTGCCTTCGAAACGAATGATCGCCACCCGAAAATGCCGAATGTACGCTTCGCTGAATCGCCCGAGGGAGAAGCCTTTTTCACGCACGTTTTTGCCAGTCAGCCACGCATCGGAAATCACCTTCAGTTCATCCATCGGTGCCTCGCCCGGCTCGTGGATCTCCAGTGACAGCCCGTCACGGGTGCCGCGGTTCCAGGTGTAGCGCAGGTCTTTCATCTCTTTGCCTTTGGCATCGAGATCAAAGCGGTGCAGGTCGACGCGGGCTTCTTCGCCAAGTTTGATCGCGGTCAGGCCGATGTCCATGTAGAACGGCAGGTTTTCAGCGCGCACCTGATAAAACACCGGGCGGGCGTGGAAGGTGTCGCACAGGTCGCGAAATTGCCAGATCAGTTCGGCGCGTTGCTGATTGGGGCCGATGGGGTCATACAGCGCAACAAGGCTGCGACCGCGACGGGCATACATCAGAAAGGCGTTGTCGTCCGGGTGGAAGAGCAACGCTTTATCGCCGGTCAGGGCCAGGCCGCCGTCAGGTTGATCGGAAGCGAGGAGGATTTTCTCTGCGCGTTCCAACTCGCTGGCATCGGGCAGATGGATCACCGGGCGGGCCGTGCGCAACAACCAGGTCAGCGACACCACCACCAGCACCACCGCAGCGCCTAGCAGCGAGCGCAAACCGCGAGGCGCGTCTGCGTCCAGGGTGAACTGCCACCACAACTGATGGCTGTAAGGCACATCTTGGTAGGCGAACAGCAGCAGCCAGATCGACGCCGCCAATACACACAGGCTGGCAACCAGATAAAGCGGCGAGAACGGCAGTTCGGTCAAACGGCTCGGGCGGTAGAACGAGCGGCGAAACAGGGCCAGCAAACTGGCCGTGAGGGTCAGGATGCAGGCTTCTTCCCAGTCGAAGCCTTTGAGCAGCGACAGCACGGCGCCGACCAGCAGCAAAACGGTGGTGAGCATCCAGGCGGCCGATAAGCGTCGGCGCAAGCCTTGAGCCAGCAACAGACACAACACGCCAATCAGGCTGGCGCCAAAGTGCGACGCGTCGATCAGACGATGGGGGATGAGAAAGCCGATGTGTTCCAGGCGCGTGTCGATTTCAGGCGTGGCGCCGGAGAACAACAACACGACACCGGACATGAACACCAGAATCGCCAGAATCGGTGCCGCAAGCCCAGAGGCTACGCGCAGGCTTTGGCGGGTCTGGATCAAGCGTTGCGCTTCATTGATAAGCAGCATCAGGCAGGCAATCAGCAGCGGCAATATCACGTAGATCATGCGATACAGCAGCAACGCCGCGGCCAGCGGGGCGGCGCCGAGCGTGTCGGCAAACGCGGCCAGCAAAATGGCTTCGAACACCCCGACCCCGCCGGGGACATGGCTGAGCACGCCTGCAGCCAGGGCCAGCAGATAGACCAACAGGAAGGCACCGAAAGGCGGAGCTTCTGGCAGTAACAGATAGAGCACGGTGGCAGCGGCAGCCACGTCCAGCGCGGTAATCAGCAGTTGCAGCCATGTCAGACGCAGGCTGGGCAGGCGCAGGGTGCGTCGGCCGGCTTTCACCAGCAGGTTGTCGGGGATCGGTTGTTCGGGCAGGCGTCGGCGGTAAATGCCCAGCGCGAGCAGGCCGAACAATGCCAGCACTGCGATGGCAATCGCCCCCAGTACATAAGTTGGAAGGTGCAGGGCGGCAGAGGCGGCGGGCAGGTTGCTTAGTGTCGCGAGGGCTGCCAACGGCGGTAGAGCGCATCCCAATGACAAGCTGGCGAACAGCGTCATGTGTGCGACTTCCGAGGCGCCTACGCCTTCACGTGCGTACAAGCGGTAGCGAACCGATCCGCCGGAGAGCAGCGACAGCCCGATGGCATTGCCAATCGCAAAGGCAGTAAACCCGCCAAGCGCCAGGGTCTTGGGCGGCAGTTTGACACCTGCGTAACGGCTGGCTGACCACTCGTACCCCAGCAAAATGACAAAGCCGACTGCTGTGGCAGCCACGGCGCCAAAAAGTGCGGGTTTGGGCACTTCCAGAATCGAGTCGTGCAATGCGCTCAGGTCCAGCTCACTGAGCAAGTGTCGACACGCGATCAGGGCGATTGCGAACAACAGCAGGGTGAGGGCAAGTCCGATGGGCTGACGGTATTTGCTCAGCAAATCCAGCCAGCGCAAACGCGCCGCGGCAATGGGCTGGGCTGCAGTAACGGAGTCTTTAGGGAGTGGCGAATTATCGGGCATCAATCACCTCGTGGATCGTGCGCGATAGGATGGATGCATCGACTCAAGTTACCAATCCTTTTGGTTAAAATATTTTGAAATACTTTCAGCCGTTTGCCTGAGGTTCAGGTTGCGAGCTTGAAAAGAGGGGCGTCGTGGGGATTGAGCATAGGCGGGCGAACTTTCAGAAATATGTCGTTTATTGTCAATAAACGTCTGCCGCTCACTTTTTGAGCGCACACAAAAAAGGCCACTCTTTCAAGTGGCCTTCTTCGATGTTTGGTTGCGGGAGCCGGATTTGAACCGACGACCTTCGGGTTATGAGCCCGACGAGCTACCAGACTGCTCCATCCCGCGTCTGTGTGGGCGCATTCTACAGAGGAACTCAAATGTGTCAACGTCTAATTGACTCTGCGGTCGAATTAGACGGGTTTGCGTGACGGTAAGGGTAAAAGTAGACGCGCACAAAAAAGGCCACTCTTTCAAGTGGCCTTCTTCGATGTTTGGTTGCGGGAGCCGGATTTGAACCGACGACCTTCGGGTTATGAGCCCGACGAGCTACCAGACTGCTCCATCCCGCGTCTGTGGGGCGCACTCTACAGTGATGAGCTGAGGAGTCAACCTTTAATGCATAAATGCAGGCAATTAGATGAAATGCTGTTGGTTGTCTGCGTGAATCAAGCGCGGGAACGAAATGAGTAATGCCGGGCGCCGCAGGGTACGCAGAAACTGACGCGCACAAAAAAGGCCACTTTTTCAAGTGGCCTTCTTCGATGTTTGGTTGCGGGAGCCGGATTTGAACCGACGACCTTCGGGTTATGAGCCCGACGAGCTACCAGACTGCTCCATCCCGCGTCTGTGGGGCGGATTCTACAGCGATACGCGCATGTGTCAAACGTTAATTTAGAAAAAAGTGTTCTGGTTCAATTGGTTAGGCCGTGATTGAAGTTATATGAGGGTCTGCAGGCCACGTGGTATGGGAGTTTGCTCTATTAAAGGGGTGAGTTCGATAGGGGAAATAAATATGTGCCGCTGTAGAACCACGCTGGTCGGGGATGCTGAAGACTACTGGTGCTATATACAGTTGCGGATGACATACTGGCGGCCCGCTTTGAGCCTTAGAAAGAACGCCGCCCCACATGACGCAGCGAAAAATCATTCATGTCGACTGTGACTGTTTCTACGCCGCCATTGAGATGCGTGATGATCCGAGCCTGGCAAACAAGCCTATGGCGGTCGGAGGCTCAGCAGATCGGCGGGGCGTGATCTCAACGTGCAACTATGAAGCGCGGGCTTATGGGGTGCGATCGGCCATGTCCTCGCGGCATGCGCTGAAGCTGTGTCCGGATCTGGTGATCGTGCATGGGCGGATGGACGCTTATAAAGAAGCATCCCGCGAGATTCACGGCATCCTGCGCGATTACACCGAGTTGATTGAGCCGTTATCGCTGGATGAGGCTTATCTGGATGTGTCGGACAGTCCGCACTTCGCCGGCAGTGCCACGCGCATTGCTCAGGATATCCGGCGCAGAGTTTCCAATCAGTTGCACATCACGGTCTCGGCCGGGGTGGCGCCTAACAAGTTTCTGGCAAAAATCGCCAGTGACTGGCGCAAGCCCAACGGGTTATTTGTGATTACCCCAGATCAAGTGGACGATTTTGTCTCTGCGCTACCGGTCAACAAGCTGCATGGCGTAGGCAAGGTGACCGCCGACAAGCTGGCGCGGCTGGGGATCGAGACCTGCCTGCAATTGCGCGATTGGAGCAAGCTGGCGCTGGTGCGTGAATTCGGCAGCTTTGGTGAGCGGTTGTGGGGGCTGGCGCGAGGCATTGATGAGCGCCTGGTGCACAGCGACAGTCGCCGTCAGTCCGTGAGTGTTGAAAACACCTACGACGTCGACTTGCCGGATCTGGCGACCTGCCTGGAAAAACTCCCGGAACTGCTCGACACCTTGAATGGGCGTATCGGGCGGCTGGACGCGAGTTACCGTCCGGGCAAGCCGTTCGTCAAAGTGAAGTTTCACGATTTCACCCAGACCACGCTTGAGCAGTCGGGGGCCGGAAGGGATCTGGAGAGTTATCAGGGCCTGTTGAGTCAGGCCTTTGCGCGCGGCGCCAAACCCGTTCGATTGCTCGGGCTTGGCGTGCGCTTGCAGGATTTGAGTACCGGGTTTGAGCAGTTGGAGTTATTTGACGGGCGCTCGTAGCGCGCCCCTCAACTTACGCCGGGGTCTGCGACCAGCCGACCGGCGTTTTTGGTCAGAGACTGAAGGAATTCACGCTGCAACTCAGGATCGTTGCGTGTGAGTTCGATCAGGCTCTGTTCCAGTTCGCTGGCTTCTTCTTCAAGGCCTAACTCAGACAAGCGTTTGACCCGATGCACCCATTGGTTGACATCGTCACCCTCAAGGTCGTCGAAGATCAGGTTGTGCGCTTCCAGCAGTTTGCCGCGCAAGTGGCTGCTGATTGAGAGGGTTGAGTCGGAGTGCGTCTCGTCCTGTGCGTCCTCTACCGTGATCGTCAATTTGCCGACGTGGTTGAGATCCTGTTCGGCAAAAGGGCCGTCCAGCAGGTTGAGGCGTAACACGCCATTGCGGTCAGTGGTCAGTTCGTGGGTCTGTTTGCCCGCTGTCACCGCTACGGGACGTTCAGCCCACGGCAGGCTGGAATACTCCAGACGAGAATCGCGCTGGACGTCTTCGATCCCGGCCAGGCTCTGTTGGGCCCGGCCATTGGATTGCACGTTCATGGCCGGATTCAGCCCGTCAACGCCATAGCTGAGCCAGTCTCTGGTGACGCTGTCCGGCAATTGCCCGAACATGAAGATGTTCAGCACATTGGCGCCGACCCCCGCAACCACTGCCACAGCCCCCAATGGCACCTCGTAGATTTCTCTCCAGGGCTGGTAAGGGGTGTAGCGGTCGTAACGGCGGGTGACATCGAACTCGGTGACTTCGAAGGTCTTTTGCTCGTTGATGCGCACACGACGTTGCGGCAACTCCAGAACAGCCGGCGAACCCACATCGATGAGCAGGCTGTGGGACAGCAGTTTGCGCTCGATGCGCTCCTCGTGCTCGCTGCGTTGCGACATGTGGTTGGCACAGCCGTTCAACAGCAGGGCGCCGCACATGGCGGCGCCCCCGAGGGTTAAGGTACTTCGATTGAACATGGCGTCTCTATATTCGGGTTCAGCGACGGATGCGTGCCTGAAGGAAGGCCAGGACGTCAGCCACGGGCAGGGCTTGCGGCTCTGCTTCGGTGCGACTCTTGTACTCCAGGTTGCCTTCGGCCAGGCCACGGTCGCTGACTACGATGCGGTGCGGGATGCCGATCAGTTCCATGTCGGCAAACTTGATGCCGGGGCTGGTTTTCTTATCGCGATCATCCAGCAGCACTTCAAAGCCTGCCGCTGTCAGTTGGGCATACAGGGTGTCAGTGGCTTCGCGCACCGCTTCGGTTTCGTAACGCAGCGGCACCAGCGCCACCTGGAACGGCGCCAACGCATCGCTCCAGATAATGCCGCGCTCGTCGTTGTTCTGCTCGATGGCAGCGGCAACCACGCGCGACACGCCAATGCCGTAGCAGCCCATGCTCAGCGTGACCGGCTTGCCGTTCTCGCCCAGCACCTGACACTTCATGGCTTCGCTGTACTTGGTGCCCAGCTGGAAAATGTGCCCCACTTCGATGCCGCGCTTGATTTCCAGCGTGCCTTTGCCGTCCGGGCTCGGGTCGCCCGCCACGACGTTACGCAGGTCGGCAACCGTCGGTACTGGCAGATCACGCTCCCAGTTCACGCCGAAGTAATGCTTATCGTCGATGTTCGCGCCTACGGCGAAGTCGCTCATCATTTCGACCGAGCGATCGATGATGCAAGGCAATGGCAGGTTCAACGGGCCCAGCGAGCCTGCACCGGCACCGATGGCCTCGCGCAGTTCGGCATCGCCCGCCATGACCAGCGGGCTGGCCACCAGCGGGTGGTTGGACGCTTTGATTTCGTTCAGTTCGTGGTCGCCACGGATGACCAGCGCAATCAGCTTGCCTTCTTCGGCGGCGTGGACGATCAGGGTCTTGACGGTTTTTTCAATCGCCAGGCCATGGCCTTCGACCAATTGCTGAATGGTTTTGGCGTCCGGGGTGTCCACCAGGCGCAGCGTTTCAGTGGCAGCCGGGCGCACGGTTTCAGTTGGAATGGCTTCGGCTTTTTCAATGTTGGCCGCGTAGTCAGAGCCGTTGCTGAACACGATGTCGTCTTCGCCCGATTCAGCCAGTACGTGGAACTCGTGGGAGCCGGCGCCGCCAATGGAGCCGTTATCGGCTTCAACCGGACGGAATCTGAGGCCCAGACGAGTAAACACGTTGCAGTACGCTTGATGCATGCGGTCGTAAGTGACCTGCAGCGAGGCGTCGTCTGCGTGGAAGGAGTACGCGTCCTTCATGATGAATTCACGGCCGCGCATCAAGCCGAAACGGGGACGGATTTCGTCACGGAACTTGGTCTGGATCTGATACAGGTTGATAGGCAGCTGTTTGTAGCTGTTCAACTCGTTGCGGCACAGGTCGGTGATCACTTCTTCATGGGTCGGGCCCACGCAGAACTCACGGCCATGACGGTCTTTAAGGCGCAGCAGCTCGGGGCCGTATTCTTCCCAGCGCCCGGATTCTTGCCACAGTTCGGCCGGCTGGATGCTCGGCATCAGCACTTCCAGAGCGCCTGCAGCGTTCATTTCTTCACGAACAATGGCTTCGGCCTTGCGCATGATGCGCAGGCCCATCGGCAGCCAGGTGTACAGGCCGGAAGCAAGTTTGCGAATCATGCCTGCGCGCAGCATCAGCTGATGGCTGATAACGACCGCGTCCGATGGCGTTTCTTTTTGTGTGGCGAGCAAATATTGACTGGTGCGCATGGTTAGCCGGTGCCGTTGCTGATGACTAGAAATGACTGGGCATTGTACGGGCGAGATGTGCTTGCGTACAGGCCGGGCGGGGGAGGCTGGCTCCCCCGAGTGTTTACGGGGCTTTTTGGAGGTCGACAGGCGGTTTTTGCCGTGCGCGGCGGCTCTCTTGATACCAGTGCAGGCTGATCAGCAGCAGCGTGGGGATGCCCATCACCGCCGTAATGATGAAGAAGTTGTGGTAGCCGAACTTCTCGACCAGAACGCCGGAGTAACCCCCCATCAGACGCGGCAGCAGCAGCATGATGGAACTGAGCAGCGCGTATTGAGTGGCGGAAAACTTGAGGTTGGTCAGGCTCGACAGGTAGGCCACGAACGCCGACGTAGCGAGGCCGGAGCTGAAGTTGTCGAGTGAAATCGTGACAATCAGCATCTGCAAGTTCGGGCCCATGTCGGCCAGCAGCATGAACAGCAGGTTCGTCCCGGCCGACGCCGCGCCGCCAATGAGCAGGATCGGCAAGATGCCGAAGCGCACGATCAGCAGGCCGCCCATGCCTGCTCCCACGAGGGTCATGATCAGGCCGAAAATCTTGCTGACCCCGGCAATCTGATCCTTGGTAAAGCCCTGGTCGATATAGAACACGTTGGCCATGACGCCCATGACCGTGTCAGACATGCGGTAGGTGGCGATCAGGCCGAGCAGCAACAGTGCTTGCCACCGATAACGCACGATAAAGTCGTTTACAGGGGTAAGCACGGGCGCCAACCCGCGTCGTCCGATTGAAGACAGGCACATCGCGGTCAGCAGGGTGTAAAGAATCGCACGCAGAAAAGCCCGGTCTTCCAGCAGTAAATCAAGAGGTGTCTGGTCACCAAAGAGCACACTTGCGAAATCGGTGTTGTAGAGCTGGGTAAACATCGCGGGGAACGAGACCAGCAGCACAATCAGTACGAATACCGATGCCAGTTGATGGCCGAAGCCGTATCGCCCGGCGGACAACTGCGTGCGCAGGGGCACGGGCGGTTCGCGCATGAAAAAGGTGGTCAGCAGGGCCGGGACCATCAGCACCCCGAACAGCACGTAGGTGCCGGTCCAGGCGGAGTGTTTGTAGTTAAACCCGGTGGAGCCGAATCCTTCCGCGAAAAACAGGGCGCCGGCCGTGGCCAGCAAGGCGGCTACCCGATAGCCCGACATGTAGCTGGCGGCGAGTGCGGCCTGACGGCTGTCTTCCGCAATCTCCAGGCGGTACGCGTCGACGGCAATGTCTTGGGTAGCCGAAGCAAAAGACACGACTACGGCAATGGCAATCAGCCAGGACAGATGTTTTTGCGGGTCACAGAACCCCATGCCGACCAGGCCCAGAATGACCAGCGACTGCGACAGAACCAGCCACGAACGGCGGCGGCCGAGCCTGCCCAGCAAGGGCAGGCGCCATTGGTCGAGCAGGGGTGACCACACCCACTTAAAAGCGTATGCCAGGCCGATCAGGCTGGCATAACCAATGGTTTCGCGGGCCACACCGGCTTCGCGCAACCAGACGGAAAGCGTTGAGAACACCAGCATGTACGGCAAGCCGGCGGCAAAACCGAGCAACAACAGCACAAGAGTCGAGGGGCTGGCATAGGCAGCGAGCGCGGCGCGCCAGGTTTTACGGGGCATGGGCTGGAGTCTGCCTCAGGTTACGGAAACAAAGGGCGCACTCTAACCGCAGTGCTCTATCGGGCGCCAGCCATGGCGTTGTATATCCACGCGATTATTCACAATGCTCAGCCCTTCATCGCGAAGCCGCGCGCGCTGCTCGTCCCCTGACGGCGAACCTGCTGGCAAACTGATACGCCCGCCCGCGGCCACGACACGGTGCCACGGCAAGCGCGAGCCTTCCGGTAGCTGGCTGAGTGTGCGCCCGACCCACCGCGCTGCCCGGCCCAGGCCCGCCAGCCCGGCGAGCTGACCGTACGTCACCACAGAGCCTGCGGGCACCTGCATCAGCGTTGAATAGAGGGCTTCGCGCCGAATATCGGCTGGCGTTTGAGTGGGAGATGGGTCGCAATTCACGTCAGGTTTCTTTATCGAGTTGGCTGGGGTGTATAGCTGAAGGCATTTCTGTCAATTGGACTAATGAAGGAACTACATCCTTTTCAGCCGGTCTTTCTTTGCCTGGGGCGTGTCCATCTGGATAATGCCGGCATTCTTTCGCAAACCTGAGTTTCGCATCTGCTTATGTTGTCCAGAACCCTGTTATGCCTCGCTGTGTTGAATGTGTCCACGCCTTTGCTTGCTGATACGGTCTGGTTGAAAAACGGCGACCGCCTGAGCGGCAAGATCAAAGTGTTTGATGGCGGCAAGTTACTCATTCAAACCAAATATGCGGGGGCCATTCCCATTGATTGGAAAGAGGTTAAAACCCTTGAGAGCGATCAGGAGTTATTGGTCAAACAGGATGAGTACACGGGCGAAAAAGCCAAATCGCTAAAAGCAGCCGAGGACGGCAAGGTCACGTTGGCCAATGGTGATGCCCCCAGAACAGTCGACCTGGCAAGCATTCAACAGATCATCAAGCCCAAACCGGTGATCGAAGATCTGGTCTGGAAGGGCAATATAGATGTGGCCCTCGACTACAAGCGTGCCGACAAAGACACCGACGACTACGACATCGACTTTAAAACCACTGCCCGTCACGGTGCCTGGCGTCATCACGCTGAAGGCGAATATAACCGCGAGTTCCAGAACGATGTGGTCACCACGGATAACTGGAGCGCTGAATACGCCCTTGACCACTTCATTGATGAAAAGTGGTATTGGCAAGGTCGCCTGACGTACAAGCGTGACAAGGTCGAAGATATCTCCCGTCAGCGCACCGTGGGTACGGGTCCTGGCTATCAGTTCTGGGATGACGAGCTCGGCGCGTTCTCACTGGGCTCACTGGTGAACCGCACGGATTACGAATATTCAGACGGCAAGAAAGACAACTTCTATTCCTTGGCCATGCGTTGGGACTACAACCGTTATTTGCTGGGCAAGACGGTGTCGCTGTTCACCAATGGCGAAGTGGGCAAGCCGTTGTCCAGTGCCTCGGATTACAGCCTTGAGGCTGAAATCGGCCTGCGTTACAAAGTCACCGAATGGGCCTCCCTCAACCTCAAGGCTGAGAAAGACCTGGTGGGCAATGGCAGCGGGACGGACAACACGCTCAACAAAACCCGATACACCGCAGGTTTTGGTGTGACCTGGTAATCAGTCAGCCGAGGCGCATCGGCTGCCGAAATTGCCTGTATGGGCAGTTTCGGTGCCAAATGCTTGCTGCGTGAATGGCATTGCCCGAAACAACTGCCCGGGCGGGCGCGGCGCAATCGCGGGTTAAATTCGCAGCCCGCCATCCAGCTCCAGGATTCGGCCGCTGTAGTAGTCGTTTTCAAAGATATAAGCCGCTGAATGAGCGATTTCTTCGACTTTGCCCATGCGCTTGAGCGGGATGAACGACGTCATTTTCTCCAGGGCTTCCGGTTTCATGCCCAAGGTCATTTCAGTTTCGATGAAGCCCGGTGCAATGCCCGCGACCCGAATGCCATAGCGCGCCAGCTCTTTGGCCCAGGTCACGGTCGCAGCGGCTACGCCAGCTTTGGCCGCCGAGTAGTTGGTCTGACCCACGTTGCCGGCCCGCGAGATGGACGAGATATTAATAATCGCCCCCTGATTGTTCAGCTCGACCATTTTGGCGGCGACTTCACGGGTGCACAGGAACACACCGGTCAGGTTCACATCAATCACCGCCTGCCACTGCGCCAGGCTCATCTTGGTGATCTCGCCGTCTTTAACCTTGAGCAACATGCCATCGCGCAGGATACCGGCGTTATTGATCAGGCCGTGGATTGCACCAAAGTCATCGGCAATCTGTGACACCGTTTGGGTGACCTGCTCTTCATCCGCCACGTTGCACAGATAGGCCCGGGCTTCGACGCCTTGGGCCTGGCAGGCCGCTACGGCGACTTCGAGCTTTTCGGGGTTCAGGTCAACCAGCGCCAGCTTTGCGCCTTTGGCCGCCAGATACTCGGCCATGGCACGACCTAGTCCTTGGCAACCGCCAGTGATAATGATTACTTTGTCTTTAAGTTGCATGACAGCCCTCGGCAGCAATTCATCGGAGTGATTCCTTACACTGCCTTTGATCGACGCCGGGGGAGTGGTCGTCTATCAAATACAGCCCTGAGTGCGGGTGTACTGCATGCCCTGAACTCGTCCGTTTTCGACGGATTTTTTATAAGGAGTCACAGATTGAGCGTTGAAGCTGCCAAGCATGCCCGAGAATTACTGCTCAAGGAATACCGTGGAGCACTGGCGACGCAGTCCAAGGCGATGCCGGGCTTCCCGTTCGGCTCGGTGGTGCCGTATTGCCTGGACGATCAAGGTCGTCCCTTGATTCTCATCAGTCGCATTGCCCAACACACCCACAACCTGCGTCAAGACCCCAAGTGCTCATTGATGGTTGGCGAGCGTGGGGCAGAGGATGTACAGGCTGTAGGGCGTTTGACCGTGATGGCCGAAGCCGAGCAGTTGACCGATGCGGCGGCCATTGAAGCGGCTGCCGAGCGTTATTACCGCTACTTCCCCGAGTCCCGCAGCTATCACACGGCCCACGATTTTGATTTCTGGGTGCTAAAACCGGTGCGCCATCGTTATATCGGCGGGTTTGGTGCCATCCACTGGCTGGATCAGGTGACGTTGGCCAACCCGTTTGCCGGGCAGGTCGAGCAGCGCATGGTTGAGCACATGAACGACGACCATGCCAATGCCATTCAGCATTACGTGCAGTTAGCCGGGTTGCCGCAAACCACACCTGCCGTGCTGGTCGGAATAGACAGCGAGGGCATGCATTTGCGCATCGGTGAGGGGCTTTATTGGCTAGGCTTTCCTGAGAGCTGCAACACCCCGATACAAGCGCGCGAAGCCTTGGTTCTTCTGGCCCGCGCCAGCGAATGGCCGAAAAAACAGCCAGCCTGACCTTGAATTCAGCGCCAAGCGCCGTCATCTAGGTTGAGTTGGAAGATATTCTTCCGGAGAGGAATCACTTGATGCGCGCTTTTCTATTGCTCTTTCTGTTGTTTCCCGTGCTAGAGCTGTACGTCTTTTTCAAGGTCAGCACCGCGATAGGTTTTTTCCCCGCGTTGTTGCTGATCATTGCTGGCTCCATGCTGGGGATTCTTGTGGTGCGGGTCGCCGGATTGGCGACGGCACTCAGCGCGCGCGAAAGTTTGAATCGCGGCGAGTTACCTGCCGAACAAATGCTCCACGGTTTGATGATGGCGTTGGGCGGTGGCTTGCTGGTGCTGCCCGGCTTTATCAGCGACATCGCCGGTTTGCTGTTGCTGCTGCCACCGGTTCGCGGTCTGCTGGTCAATCGCTTGCGCAAACGCGCTGAAGAGCAAGCCATGCGCCAGCGTGCCTTTGCGGATGAATTCGATGCCACGGCGCGTCCCGGTACACACCAGCCCTTGGGGCGTGAACCCAATGTGATCGAAGGTGAGTTTGAGCACCGCGACAAGTAAAACGCTTCAGCTTTTACAGCACGGCACTTCGGTGCCGTGTTCGTTTTTAGCCGCAGGAGCGCGCAAAAAAAATCATGGGTCGACCCTTGTAATCACCACGGTCGCCCTCATGTAACGGACACCGCAGGGTTTTGCTGGCAACAGCAAGCACTTATCCGCGAAACACCCCCGGCAATTCCGGACTTGTAAACCCAGCCGGTATGACACCGGCCGATGAACACCACAATTAGGAGAGATCGACAATGAAGCTTCGTCCTCTGCATGACCGCGTCGTAATCCGTCGCAGCGAAGAAGAAAAGAAAACCGCTGGCGGTATCGTTCTGCCTGGTTCGGCTGCCGAAAAAGCCAACAGCGGTGAAGTGATCGCCGTGGGCACGGGTCGCGTTCTGGACAACGGTGAAGTGCGTGCGCTGGCCGTGAAAGTGGGTGACAAAGTCGTGTTCGGCCCTTACTCCGGCAGCAACACCGTGAAGGTAGACGGCGAAGACCTGTTGGTAATGGCTGAGAACGAGATTCTCGCTGTTATCGAAGGCTGATTTCCCGCTCATTTTCCCGTTACTACACAGTATTTAAGGAAGAACGATCATGGCTGCTAAAGAAGTTAAATTTGGCGATTCCGCCCGTAAGAAAATGCTCGCCGGTGTCAACGTCCTGGCTGACGCAGTAAAAGCGACCTTGGGCCCTAAAGGCCGTAACGTGATCATCGAGAAGAGCTTCGGCGCTCCGACCATCACCAAGGACGGCGTGTCCGTTGCTAAAGAAATCGAGCTCAAAGACCGCTTCGAAAACATGGGCGCGCAACTGGTTAAAGACGTTGCTTCCCGTGCCAACGACGACGCTGGTGACGGTACTACCACTGCAACCGTTCTGGCTCAATCGATCGTCAACGAAGGCCTGAAAGCCGTCGCTGCCGGCATGAACCCGATGGACCTCAAGCGCGGTATCGACAAAGCGACCATCGCTATCGTCAAAGAACTGCGTGAACTGGCCAAGCCTTGCGCTGACAGCAAAGCGATTGCTCAGGTAGGTACTATCTCTGCCAACTCCGACAACTCCATCGGCGACATCATTGCCGAAGCCATGGAAAAAGTCGGCAAAGAAGGCGTGATCACCGTTGAAGAAGGCTCGGGCCTGGAAAACGAACTGTCTGTGGTTGAAGGCATGCAGTTTGACCGCGGCTACCTGTCCCCTTACTTCGTGAACAAGCCAGACACCATGGTGGCTGAGCTGGACGGTCCGCTGATCCTGTTGGTTGACAAAAAGATCTCCAACATCCGCGAAATGCTGCCAGTCCTGGAAGCCGTTGCAAAAGCCGGCCGTCCACTGCTGATCGTGGCCGAAGACGTTGAAGGCGAAGCCCTCGCGACGCTGGTTGTGAACAACATGCGCGGTATCGTGAAAGTCGCTGCCGTAAAAGCACCTGGCTTCGGCGACCGTCGCAAAGCCATGCTGCAGGACATCGCCGTTCTGACGGGCGGTACCGTTATCTCCGAAGAGATCGGCCTGAGCCTGGAAAGCACCACCCTGGAGCACCTGGGTAACGCCAAGCGCGTGATCCTGTCCAAAGAAAACACCACCATCATCGATGGTGCTGGCAACGATGCGGACATCCAGGCACGTGTGACCCAGATCCGTGCACAAGTGGCTGATACCACTTCTGACTACGACCGTGAAAAACTGCAAGAGCGTCTGGCCAAGCTGTCCGGCGGTGTTGCTGTGATCAAGGTAGGTGCCGGTTCTGAAGTTGAAATGAAAGAGAAGAAAGCCCGCGTTGAAGACGCCCTGCACGCTACCCGTGCAGCCGTTGAAGAAGGCGTGGTACCTGGCGGTGGCGTGGCACTGGTTCGCGCTCTGCAGGCCATCTCTGAGCTGAAAGGCGACAACGCTGATCAAAACGTCGGTATCGCGCTGCTGCGTCGTGCAGTAGAAGCGCCTCTGCGTCAGATCGTTGCCAACTCCGGTGACGAGCCAAGCGTCGTGGTCGACAAAGTGAAGCAGGGTTCGGGTAACTACGGTTACAACGCGGCCACTGGCGAATACGGCGACATGATCGAAATGGGTATCCTTGACCCGGCTAAAGTGACCCGTTCGGCTCTGCAAGCGGCTTCGTCGATTGCCAGCCTGATGATCACCACTGAAGCGATGATCGCCGAGATCCAGGAAGACAAACCAGCTGGCGGCGGCATGCCAGACATGGGCGGCATGGGTGGTATGGGCGGCATGATGTAGTGCGACGAGAGTCGCTATAGGTAGAAGCACCTAGCGGGCTACATCTTAGGTGATCACCGGTTGAACCGGTGATCACTTTCCCGCAGAAACAGCTTAAAAAACCCGAAGTCCGGGCGTCAAAACCCGGATTTCCGGCACTCACAAGGTGCTTAGAATTCGGCGTAATGTCGCCTATATATCGTGATTTTCTCTCTGGAAATCATCAGAACGATATGCGTACTGAGCTTGCAGATTTTGAATCACTGCGAGGGAGGTATGGGAAATCGTGTCCAAAGAGCTGGCCTGCTCCTATCTATAGGGCGCAAGCCATAGCTGTCATTGTCTCACCCGGAAACCGCAAGGTAGAGGGGCGCGAGACCTTTTGTTCAGCCAAAAGTAGCCTAGGGATAGTGCGTCGCTGGTAACGGCGGGGTGCGAAGCTTCCTGACAATGTAGTCCCATGATTCTGTGGTGTGTGGTCGCCGCGAGGCACCATGCAGACCCTGCGAGCAACACGCGGGTGAGACGCTAGGCTGGTTGGTATGGCCAACGTAAGTGAACTGCTGATAAACACCGTCAACCGCATGGAGCCAAAGTTGCTGATAGGCTTTGACCAAAATGGTGCATGACTGGTTGTCCCTTTTACATCTGGGGGCACGCTGACATTGAGTCATCGGTGAATAGGCAGGGCCTAACCCATCCTTGTGACGGTTATGGAACTCGGTAAGCCCGTATTTTCGCCATTGGCCTGTATGGCAAGGCAGGTCGACCGTGAGGAAGACTGTTGAAAATGCGGGTAGAGGATGTCGGAAAAAGCGAATGCCTCCCTGTAATGGGGTTGGATAAGGGCTCTGCCCTGACTGGAAACGGTGCTGACTTCCGACTGGTCTTTGATCGCGAGAAGGCCTGTAAAGCCATCAAGAACAGACGTTTGTCGGTTTGACCGGCTGCGTCTAACTCATAGAAATCCCTTGCGGGGCAGTGTACTCACTCCCCCACAAGGGCGACGTGCGTCTACTGCCCTCTGGGGAAATCTTCTCTGGAGGAAAAGCAAGATGAGTGCGTCTGAAATAGAAGTACCTGCGTCCTCCCATCTGGCCATCAGTTGGCATTCGATAGACTGGGAAACAGGTCATCGACAGGTGCGAGGGCTACAGGTACGGATCGCGAAGGCAGCCAAGAATCAGCAATGGCGGCAGGTGAAAACCTTGCAGCGTATGCTGGTTCGCTCGTTTGCCGCCAAGGTATTGGCGGTTAAACGGGTCACTGAAAACCGGGGTCGCAGGACTCCCGGCGTCGATGGGGAAACCTGGAGCACGCCTGAAAGCAAATGGAAGGCAGTTTTTCGGTTAGAGCGCAGGGGCTACAAGCCCCGGCCACTGCGGCGGATTTACATTCCCAAAGCAAATGGCCAGCGTAGACCGCTGGGGATTCCGACGATGCTGGATCGAGCGATGCAGGCGTTATACCTGCTGGCACTTGAACCGGTGTCTGAGACCACAGCCGACCGAAATTCCTATGGCTTTCGCCCTCACCGTTCCACGGCAGATGCAATCGAGCAATTGTTCGTCAATCTCGGTCGCAAGCATTCTGCGCAGTGGGTCATGGAGGGCGATATAAAGGGATGTTTCGACAACATCAGTCACGACTGGCTGATCACTAACGTCCCGATGGACAAAGTGGTTCTAAGGAAATGGCTGAAAGCGGGATATTTGGAATCCGGTCGATTGAATCCGACAGGGGCGGGAACTCCGCAAGGAGGGATCATCTCGCCCGTATTGGCCAACCTGGCCCTTGATGGACTGGAAAAGGAGCTCGAATCTCGGTTCGGGCAGCGTAATACCAAAGCCAGCTACAAGACCAAGGTCAACTATGTGCGATACGCAGATGATTTCGTCATCACCGGCATCTCGAAAGAGCTGCTGGAAAACGAGGTGAAGCCACTCGTCGAAGCCTTTATGGCCGAGCGGGGGTTGAGCCTTGCGGTGGAGAAAACGTTGTTCACGCATGTATCGGATGGGTTCGATTTCCTCGGTCAGAATATTCGCAAGTACGGTGACAAGCTGCTGATAAAGCCAGCCCACAAGAACGTGAAAGCATTTCTGGCCAAGGTTAAGGCGTTGGTTGAAGCGAACAAAGCGGCACCGGCCAGCCTGTTGATCAAGCAGCTCAATCCAGTTATTCGGGGTTGGGCCAATTATCATCGGCCGATTGTCGCCAAGCAGACCTTCAACTACGTGGATTACAGGATCTGGAAATTGCTATGGCGATGGTGCAGGCGGCGACATCTGAATCGCTGCAAACGTTGGATCAAGGAAAAATACTTCAAGCGCGTGGGAACACGTAGTTGGGTATTCTCCGGGCTACACCCCAGCGGCAAACTGCTCCACTTGTTGTACGCCAGCGATACGCCGATCAAGCGGCACACCAAGATCAAGGCGGAGGCTAACCCATACGCCCCAGAGGACGAGATGTACTTCGAGCAACGGCTGGAATATGCGTGGCGAAGCTCGGACGAGGGGAAGCGGAAGACGCTGAAGCTGTGGCTTGGCCAGAGCAAGCGCTGCCCGATGTGCAAGCAGTTGATTACGTTCGAAAGCGGGTGGAACATTCACCATGTTATCGAGCGGCACAAGGGCGGATGCGACGAGCTGGGCAATCTGGTGTTGTTGCATCCCAACTGTCATCGACAGTTACACAGTGCGGCACCGGCTCTTTCAACTGAGAAAGGGCTTACAAAGGCTTGAGCTGTATGCGGGGAAACTCGCACGTACAGTTCTTAGGGGAGGGACGGTCAGTAATGGCCGTTTCTTACCCGACAGCCAGCCTTACCCCGATACGCAAAAGCCCCGCCTGAGTGATCAGGCGGGGCTTTTTATTGTTTGCGGTTTTAGGAAGGCTCCGTGTTCAGGTCGTTAGCGGCGCAACATGCTCTTGAAGTGGGGAACACCTGCCGCCGTGGCCTGGCGATCTCACGGCTGCGTGCCGTTTAAGGCACGCAGCTGCGTTTTCGCTTTAGCGTTTTGTGACCTGTTCGGGCACAGCCTGTACGGGTTTCCAGCTCAATAACTGCTGTTTGTAGCCATAACTGGCGGTCTGGTAATAGGTGATTGCCCGCTCAATCAGGGCATCGGTGGCCGGTACGCGGGATTCAACACTGGCGGTCAGTGCCTGGTCGTGGCGACGCAAGCCTTGGCGCGGGCTCAAAATCGCCAGATCGTTGCCGTCGAAAAGCCCCAGGTGCTGGTAGTTGCCCACCACCACCCGTGGCGGCAGCGGGTTATCTTGCAGCAGGTTGCGGCCGAAAAACGTGGACTGATAATCCATGTTCAACAGGCCGAGCAGGGTCGGCGCCAGGTCGATCTGGCTGGCCAGTTGTGCGCTTTCCCGGGCCTGGATCAGCTTGGGTGCATAGATGAACAGCGGGATCTGGTAATTGGCGATCGGCAGGTCTTCTTTGCCGGCGCTCCCCGCCGTGTGGTCGGCCACGAAGATGAAGATCGTGTTGTCGAACCACGGTTTCTTGCGGGCATCGTTCAGGAACTGGCCGATAGCGTAGTCAGTGTATTTCACCGCGCCGTCACGGCCATTCCCCGACTTGATATCGATTCGGTTGTCCGGGTACGTATAAGGACGGTGGTTTGAGGTGGTCATCAATTGCAACAAAAACGGCCTGTTCTGCGCATAGTCAGCATCGGCCAGTTTCAGGGTTTCGCGGTACAGGTCTTCATCGGCCATGCCCCACGCGTTTTTGAAGTGAATGTCAGCTTCGTTCACGCTGCTTTGGTCCACCACGCGGTAGCCGTTACCGCTGAAAAACGCATTCATGTTGTCGAAGTAACCACGGCCGCCATACACAAACACACTGTCGTAGCCGACGGCGTTGAGTTGCTGGCCCAAGCTGGCAAAACCGCTTTCCCGGCCAATACGTTTGACGATGGAGCGTCCCGGTGTCGGTGGAATGGCCAGCGTAATGGCTTCCAGGCCGCGATCGGTGCGGGTGCCGGTGGCATAAAAGTTATTGAAATACAGGCTTTCTTGGCGCAACCGGTCAAGGTTCGGAGTGAGCTGGCGATCATCGCCGTTGCTGCCCAAGTACTTGGCGCTCAAGCTTTCGATGGTCACCAGCACAATATTGGGCTGGATGGGCGACCCGGGGTTGTCGATCGTGCGGCGGATATCCAGCGGGTCTTTGCCCACAAACGTCGCGTTGGGCTCTGTCAGCTCGGCGCGCAATTGTTTGGCCACCACCTCAGCGGGCAAGCTGGTGTAGAACTGCGAGTAATCCAGCTCGTTGTTGCGAAAGGCCGCGAAAAATTGATAAGGCCCGTTGCTTGCCAGTTCGTGCTGGTAGGCATTGCCGCCTTGGCCACGCGGGTTGTCTTGATCGAGCAGTTGCGCGCTCAGGCCAGCAAGCAGCGCCAGACCGGCGAAGCTGGCCACGCGGGTGCTCACCGTGGGCAGTGGCGCATTCATGGCGGCATTGAAGGGTTTGCGCAGAGCAAAGCACAAGGCAATGGCCGTCGCTGCAATGGCGCTGAGCAAAGCACCTATTGGATAGGACTCCAGCACGTTATTGAGCACTTCATCTGAATAGACCAGGTAGTCGACAGCGATGAAATTGAAGCGCACGCCGAACTCGTCCCAGAACAACCACTCCGCCACGGCCGTGAAGAGCATGGCAAATATGCTGACACCCAGTAACCCTTGCAGAAACCAGCGATGCCCCCGTCGACGCCACAGCGCAGGCGGGCACAACAACAGATAAAGGCCCAGAGGCAACGCGGCGTAAGTCAAAAACCCAAGGTCGTAGACCAGGCCAACGCCCACTACCGGCAGCCATTGGTGTCCCGCTTCCCCCCAATGGGTGGCCAGCAACAGGCTTCGGGTCATGAGAAAGGTTGCCAGCCAACAGCCTGTCAACAGAAGGAGATAGCGCATTGGCGCGGTGTGCAGCAGACGCATGGTTGTTTTTCCGTAAACCCGTGGGGTGCGCAAGTCTGCTGAGGGGGCTGTCGGCCACTTGTGAACCGCAGGTGAAAAAAATGTTAAGCCTTGATGACACTCAACTAAATAGCCAGAACGCCTTGTGGCGCTGGCCCTGCGGCGTGGTTCGCACTAAGCTGCGCGGGCCAAGACGGCCGTAACTGCGTACGGAGAAAGTGCCCATGCGAATTCTATTGGTTGAAGACAACCGCGATATCCTCGCCAATCTGGCTGATTACCTGGGGCTTAAAGGCTATACCGTGGATTGCGCGCAAGACGGTTTGTCAGGCCTGCATCTGGCAGCCACCGAGCATTACGACCTGATCGTGCTCGACATCATGTTGCCCGGCATTGATGGCTACACCTTGTGCAAACGCCTGCGTGAAGATGCGCGTCGCGATACGCCGGTCATCATGCTCACCGCGCGGGATCAGTTGGACGACCGTTTGCAGGGGTTCAAGTCAGGAGCCGACGATTACCTGCTCAAGCCGTTCGCCTTGTCGGAACTCGCGGCCCGCATCGAAGCCGTGCTGCGCCGTGCTCAGGGCGGCGGGCGTCGCGAGTTGCAAGTGGCGGATCTGAAATACGACCTCGACACCCTTGAGGTTACCCGCCAGGGCCGCCTGCTCAAGCTCAACCCGGTGGGCCTCAAGCTGCTGGCGGTGCTGATGCAAAAAAGCCCCCACGTGTTGCGCCGTGAAGTACTGGAAGAAGCCTTGTGGGGCGATGACTGCCCCGACAGTGACAGCCTGCGCAGCCACGTTCATCAATTGCGTCAAGTGATCGACAAACCGTTCGACAAGCCGCTGCTGCAAACCGTGCATGGCGTGGGCTATCGCCTCGCCGAGGCACGCGATGGAGTTTAAGCAAAGCCTCGCCCAGCGGATCATCATTGCGTTTGCGCTGATGAGCGCGCTGGTCGCGGGGACGTTCGCCATGGGCATCGTGGCCACCGTGCACCTGGTGGAAGAGAAGCTCATTTCGGCGGGTCTGGGCGGCGACTTGCAGCGTCTGCTGCTGATGGACAATGTGACGGATTGGAACCACCGTCCCGAGCCGGATCAGCTGTTTTATTACAGTGGCGGGCGCGGCGATTTCGCCTTGCCCAAGGATTTGCGACATCTGGAGCCGGGCTTCCACGAAGTATTTCGCGATCAGCTGTCGTATCACGCCATGGTGGAAGTGGTGGACGGGCGTCGCTACGTATTGCTGCAAGACCAGAGTGATTTCGAAGAGCGCGAACGGGTGCTGTTTGCCGTGGTGCTGGTGGGCTTTGTACTGGCGCTGGCGCTGGCCGTGTTTCTGGGGTGGGTGCTGGCACGCCGGGTGATGGCTCCCGTTGTCAGGCTGGCACGGCAGGTGCGTCACCGCGACCAGCTCCTTGGGCTGGCACCGCCGCTGGCGCCCGATTACGCCGCTGACGAAGTGGGGGAACTGGCCGTGGCTTTTGACGCTACCTTGGGCCGGCTGCGGGCCACCCTCACGCGTGAACGCCTGTTTACCAGTGACGTCAGCCATGAATTGCGTACGCCCTTGATGGTACTGGCCAGCTCCTGCGAGCTGTTGCTCGAAAGCCCAGCCTTGGATCAGCGCAGTCGTTCGCAGGTTGAGCGGATTTCCCGCGCGTGTGAAGAAATGCGTGAACTGGTGCAGACCTTCCTGATGCTGGCGCGTGCGCAGCATGAGGACGCCAGCATGTCGCCCAAGGTCAACCTCTCGACAGTGGCTGAAGGCCTCATCAGCTTATGGCGCGGGCCTATCGAAGCCAAAGGGCTGGAACTGATCTATCAGCCAGGCGACCCTCTGGATACGCTCTACAACGCGACTTTTCTGCATGCAGTGATGGGCAACTTGCTGCGTAATGCCTTGCATTACACCGACACCGGTTTCATCCGACTGACCCTCGAACCGACCGGTTTTGTGGTGGAAGACAGCGGCGTAGGGATCCCGGAAGAGAAACGTCAGGCGATGTTCCAACCCTTCGTGCGCGGCAGCGAAAAACGCGGAGAAGGGCTTGGGCTGGGGTTGTCGCTGGTTCAGCGAATCTGTGACAGCCAGGGCTGGCGCGTAACGCTGACCACCATGGAGCCCAATGGCTGCCGATTCCGCGTTGAACTCAATCCTTCGGATTGAGCCTTTTTTGCGACGGGTTGCGCCCTGCAGGCTGTCGCAAAACTAGAGCTTTTAGTCGATAAGTGGCCCTGCGCCACTATTTCTAGCCTGTAAAACCTTGCAACCCTTGCGGGGTTTACACCACGTTTTTTTCACTCGTTGATGACCTGAAGCTCACAGCCGCCTGATTAAGGTGATGGCTACACGCTTCAGGAGAGCCATCATGAGCCCCGCCATCAAACTCAAATTTTCTGAAAAGTACGACCCGCAACACGCCTCGAATTATCTGTTAAAGCACCAGAACGGTTTGGCACGGCGCTTGTCCCATGCCCGGGACGAACAATTGGCCCGCCATGCCCTGGCGTTGGCCGGTGATCCTGGAGTGGTGCTGGATTTGCCCTGCGGCGCGGGGCGTTTTTGGCCGTTGCTGGCGCAAAGACATAATCGTGAAATCATTGGCGCGGACAATTCAGCGTCTATGCTGGATGTGGCTTCAAAGGCGCAACCTGACGAAGTGGTCAAACGGGTACGCCGTTTGCAGACATCTGCTTTCGACATCGACCTGCCCGACAACGCGGTCGACAGTATTTTTTGCATGCGCCTGCTCCACCATATCGGTGATGCCCGTCATCGGATGGCTCTATTGCGTGAGTTTCATCGTGTTAGCCGCGACAGTGTGATTATTTCCCTGTGGGTCGATGGCAATTTCAAGGCGTGGAAACGCAAGCGCCTTGAGCATCGACGCGGTGCTTCATCTGTGCAGGAAGGTTACCAAAATCGATTTGTGTTACCTGTTGCTACAGTTGAGGACGAGTTCAAGAAGGCCGGTTTCACCATTCAGAAACATCTGGATTTTATTCCGCTGTACGCGATGTGGCGGGTTTACGTATTACGCAAGAGATAGCTCATGACCGTTTTTTTTGTACAGCAACCCCCGATGTCCACTGAAGATTGCTTTGAACATTACTGGCGCCAAGAAGGTGAATGGGTTGAAGAACCCAACCGGCGGCGGGGCGGGGAGAGTGGCGTACAAAGGATTCATGAGAATGGCAAGTTGCTCTATGCCAAGCGTCAAGTGGGTCATATTTACCGCAGCTGGCGCTACCCCCAGGGGCGTCCGACGGTGCTGCGCGAACGTGATGCACTGCTCGGGTTGCGCGAACTGAAGGTGAATGTGCCGGAGTTGGTGTTTTGCGGCGCCAAACAGGCGCAAGACAAACAATGGCGTGCCTTGTTGGTCACATCGGCGCTGGACGGTTATATCGAAATTCAAGACTGGTACGCCGCCGGCGGTCGCGAGCAGTACGGCGAAGCGGTGCACGACCGGGTGCTTCAAGCCGTTGCACAGAACCTGGCGCGCATGCACTTGGGGCGCTGGCAGCACGGATGCCTTTATATCAAACACGTTTTTGTGCGGGTCACGGGCACCGCCCAGGCTGCTCAGGTCGATGCCGCGCTGCTGGATCTGGAGAAATGCAGGCAACGTCTGACGCCGTATAAAGCGGCTTCGCACGATCTGAAACAGTTACGACGCCATTCGTCGTGGAGCGATACCGACTGGCGCAAACTCATCTACTTTTACGAAACGGTGTTTGGCAGCGCCATCAAAGGTTTACGGTGATGAAGCGAGAAATTGCACGAGGTTTGTTTTTGCTGGCTGCACTGGCCATTGCGTCAGTGGCGCTGGCCGCCTGGGAGCAACCCAGACCACAGGTATTGAGCGCCACCCTCAGTGGCAATCACTGCCCGTTGCCGAGGGTGGCCAAGGTTGAGAGCGTGGCCAAGCCCGATCACGACTTGCTGCTGTTCATGTTCGGTATGTCCCAGGGGTTGCGTCCACAGAGTTGAAAACATGTCAGAGGCGTTCTATAGCAGTCGCCGGACCGACCCCCGGCGACGCGCTCCCTCAGCAATTGCTAACCCGGCGTCTGCTTTACATCACGTGTAAATGGTTATCCCAAAGCCCGGCTGGCAGATCCAGAGGTTGGGCAGTCAATTGGGGTTGTCGGCAATCATAGAACCGGCACCGGCCTTGCCCCGAAGTCACCACAAAACCGTCCTTCACCGCCGCTACACCCGCGCAATCCGCTAATGGCGCATCCAGGCGCACCGCGCCACTGTCCAGATCCCAGATAAAAAACCGATTGCCCCTCGGCGCCGTCAAGGCCACCAGCCGCAGATCACTGTGCACCGCGACGCTGGCCGTGTAATGGCCCATGGCGCGCAGCTGTTGTTCAGCCACAGGGAAAGGCTCGAAAGGCTGGCCCGGCCGTTTGATCGCCAATAACTCCGACAACTCGTGGGCATCGCCCATGAACTGCTGGCAGGCCACCACGGTGCCATCGCTGGCAATGCCCAAGTGCCGCACACTGTTCATCTGCTGGCTCAAGGTCTCTTTGCTCAGCAGGGTGCCGTCGCGTTGCATCAGTACCAGGCTGGGCTCCATGGCGTTGAGGTTCATCTCGACGCGGCTTTCGGCTTCGGTGCGAATGCCGCCGTTGGCCACCACCAGGGTTTCGCCGTCCGGCATCCACGACACCTGATGCGGGCCGACGCCATGGGTCGGGATCTCCCCGCTGTGAATCAGGCGTTCGCCTTCAAAGCGGTAAACCCCCAGCAATCCGCGGCCCGGATCGGTCGTGTCGTTTTCAGTGGCGTAGAGCCATTCGCCGTCCTTGTGAATCACGGCATGGCCATAAAAGTGACGATTGGGCAGCGACGTGAGGGTTTGCAGCAACGCCCCGTCCTTGAGGCTGATGAGGTAGCTTTCGGTGCCTGGGCGGCGGGCGACGAACAGCGCAATGGGCTGGGTCGGGTGGTTGATGATGTCGTGGCAGCGTTGTTTGACCTGGGTATTGAACACCTGGGTGCCGTCGAGCGTGTAGCCGACGGCGAAGTGATTGCCGTCGACGTCGTCACGGGCACTGAGCAACAGCGGGCTTTGGCCCTTCTGTTTGAACAGCGACCAGCCGCCCAGCGTGACGGCGCTGAGCAGTAAACCGCCAAGTTTCAAAGCTTGCCTGCGCATCATCGAACCTTCCTTCATTAATCGCCGTCGTTGGCGTTAAAGCCCAACTGGATGCCCAACGCTTTGGCCAGCTCGCCTTCGTGCAGGCGGTGAACCACGTTCAGGCTGTCGTAGATCGCATCCAGTTGAGCGCGGCCGGCGTCGTCAGCGAGCAACTCATTGAGCGACCGGGTGTTGTCATTGAACAGTTTGAGCGACGCGTCGTATGCCGCATCGATCTTGTCAGCCAGCGGCTTTTGATCGGCAGGCAGCAGGCCGCGCAGGCCCTTGTTGTCGACACCGACCCACACTGTCCGGGCAGCGGCGAGGCTGGCGGCCAGGCTTTTGAGCGACGACTCGCTGCGCCATGCGTCAGCCTGGAAGGGCTGCGGAATGCCTTTGCTCTGGCGGCCCATCGGCGTGCCGAGCTTTTTCTTCAGGGTGTCCAGTGCAGTGACCTGAACCCGCAGCAAGTCAGCGATAGCTTCGTGGGAGTCGGCATAGCGCTGGTTCGGGAACTTGGTCATTTGCGCCAACATGCCGTCAGTGCTGTTCCAGCTCGCCAGAATGTCTTCGGCCAGTTGCTTCTGACGTTCGCCAATGGCGCTCAGCAGCGGGCAGTAACGGGCTTTGGTGGCCTCGTCAGCGAGGTCGATTTTGCTGTCGAACAGGATGTACTCGTAAGCGGACAACCCCTGGACCACGACGCTCGATTTGGCCAGTGCGGCGGCATCAATTTGCGGTTGGGCGATGACCAGTTGCTCGACCTGACGGCCGACCAGATTTTTTTTGTCCGGCCAGAACTGGACTTGCCACGAACGGTTGCCTTCAGCCAGTGGCCCGATCAGCAAGGGTTGCAGTTCGGCCCAGGCTTTCTGTGCGTGCAGGTAATCGGCCCGCGCGGTGTCGAGTGTTTCCTTGCCCTGGCAATAGGCCAATGCACTGACGGCCAGTTGACGGTCGGCGTCTACCCAGCGGCTGTAGGTGGGCAGGATTACCTGTTTGGCGATCGCAGCCGAGGTAACCGCTTGCGGGTCCTGGGGGGCGCACGCGCCCAGGGCTAACGCGGCAAGGCTGGTGAACAACAACTTGGGTCGAAACATGTCGGGGTCCCCGATCGTGTAGGCGTTTAAAGAGAATTCAGGAACGCCAGCAACGCAGCGCGCTGCTCGGCATTGAACTGTAAAACGTTCTGGCGCGCCGGTTCGGCTTCGCCGCCATGCCACAGCACGGCTTCGAGCAGATTGCGGGCGCGACCGTCATGCAAAAACTGGGTATGGCCGCTGACGTTTTGGGTCAAGCCGATCCCCCACAGCGGCGGCGTACGCCACTCGCGACCACTGGCGGCAAACTCGGTCCGGTGGTCGGCCAGGCCCTCGCCCATGTCGTGGAGCAGCAAGTCGCTGTAGGGGTGAATCACCTGATTGGCCAGTTCGGGCTCGGCGGCGTCGGGTGCGGTGGTGAAGGTGGGCGTATGGCACGCCACGCACCCGGCCTTGTAGAACAGGTTTTTCCCGGCCAGCACCTCGGGCGCCCCGACATCACGGCGTGCCGGCACGGCGAGGTTGCGGGTATAGAACTCCACGAGGCGCAAAATGTTGTCGCTGACTTCGGGTTCGCCGTCCGCGCCGTTGCCATTGGGCGCTTCAAGGCATGCCGTTTGGGCCTGGGTGCAATCATCGAAGGGTCTCAAAGACGTGGTGAGCCCCATATCACCAGAAAAGGCGTGAACATTTTGTTGATTGAGGTTCGGTTGACCGGCTTTCCAGCCAAATCGGCCCAACACCGTTTTTTGTTGCGCGTCATCCCAGACCCAATTGGGGCGCCCGGACACCCCGCCTGCGTTGTCGTCTTTGGCGTTGGCCAGGATCGCGGCTTCGGGGATGGCTTCGAGCAGCCCGAGGCCGATCATGGGCGGGGCAATGCGTGCCGAAAAACGGGTGTCCGGGTGCATCGGGCCATAGCCCAACTGGGTGATCTGCAAGGCTGGTTTGCGCAGCTCGACTTCGGTGCCGTCCTTGAACCGGACGGAAACCGGCTCGTAGTCGACGCGCACTTTGCCTTCCGGGACGACGCCGGGCACCGACATGTCCTGCAACTGGCCGCCATAGGTAGGCTCGGGAACAATACCGGCTTGCTCGATCAGGGTGGCAAACGTCGGGTCATCCGGGATCGACAGGCGTACCAGCATCGACACCGAGTTTTTCGCAGTGGGAGCGGGCGGATGGCCGCGACCGTCCTTGATATGGCAGTTCTGGCAGGCATTGGTATTGAACAGCGGGCCGAGGCCATCGCGCGCGGTGGTGGTTGAAGGCGCGATCACCCATGGGCTGCGGAAGAAGCTGTTACCGACACTGAAGTCCAGACGCCGGCTGGGTGCCAGGTTGGCAGACGGCAGGGAAAAGGCGTTCTGGTCGGTTTTGCGCACCGTGGTGGCTCCCCCGGAGCGGGCTTCGCCAGGCTCGGGTTTGGTAAAGCGCGGGGCATCGTCACAACCGTTCAGGCCCAAGGCCACGAGCAGCAGCGACAGGCGAAGAGGCAACGAAGGCATCAGCGTCCAGTTCTACGAGCAAAATCGAGGGCACAAAGTCTAGCAGGGAAGGAGAATTGAAATAAGAGGAATTAGCGTTTGGTTTGACTTACGGCAGTCAAGGCGTCTCATCACGTGAAAAGGCGACCCGCAGGTCGCCTTTTGTCATGCGCGCAGACGCAGCGAATCAGAAATCGTGATCGGCGTTGTCCGGGTTCAGGTCGCTGATGCCCAGCTTGCCGGCGGCCTGCTCGATGGCGCCGGTCTGCTTGACCAGTGCGGCGATGGCATCACGCACCACCTGATTGCCCGATTCGTTACCGGCGGCGATCAGTTGGTCGTAGTGCTCGCCCTTGGCAGCGCGATCCACCATGACCTGAATCTTGGCTTCGGTGTCGGCCAGGTCGGATTTCAGCGTTGCGTCAGCCGCCGGGTCAACCACCACCACCAGCGAGGACAGGCTAGGGCCGGTCATCTTGGTGCCGTCGGCACGCAGGTACTCACCCAGGTAGACGTTACGGATGCCTTTGGCGTCGTAGAAGTGCGAGTAGTGGGTGTTGTCGCTGAAGCAGTCTTGCTCGTCTTCAGGGGAGTTGGCTTCCAGCGACACTTTCATGCGCTCGCCCGCCAGTTCGCCCAACGACAGGCTGCCCATGCCGAACAGCATTTTGCGCAGACCGTTCTGTACCGGCTCGGCTTCCAGCGAGGCGCGGTAGTTGTCCGGCACGTTGGGCGCCCAGTTGCCGACCATTTCGTCCAGGTCGTTGACCAGCAGTTGGGTCACGGCTTTGAGGTACGCGCGACGACGGTCGTTGTGGCCGCCGGTGGCGCCTTGGCCTTCCAGGTAGTCAGAGGCGGGACGGTTGCCCGCGCCAGGGCCGGTGCCGTTCAGGTCCTGGCCCCACAGCAGGAATTCAATGGCGTGGTAGCCGGTGGCTACGTTGGCTTCCGAGCCGCCCAGTTCATTCAGGCTGGCCAGGACTTCAGGGGTGATTTCGGTGACGTCGACTTTGTCTTCGCCCACCTGGATCTGGGTATTGGCGATGATGTTGGCGTTGGCGCCCGGGTTGCCCAGTGCGTGAGCGTAGCTGGCGTCAACGTAGTCGATCAGGCCTTCGTCCAGTGGCCAGGCGTTCACCTGACCTTCCCAGTCGTCAATGATGGTGTTGCCGAAGCGGAATACTTCGCTCTGCAGGTACGGCACACGCGCTTCAACCCACGCGGCCTTGGCGGCTTTCAGGGTGTCGTCATTGGGGTTGGCGAGGAAGGCATCGATGGCGGTTTGCAGTTTTTTCGCGGTGCTTTGCGCGTCGCTGTACACGGCGTGAACCATGTCGGCGTAATGAGCTACCACGGCTTTGGCGGCGGCTTCGTCGATTTTCACCGCGCTGATGTCAGCCGCCGGTGTTGCCTGAGTCGTTGCGGCGGCAGGGGCTGGAGCTGCTGTGTTTTTTTCTTGGTCTTTGTCGCCACAACCGGCGAGTGAAATAGCAATGGCCAGCAAACTGGCGGAGGCCAGAGGCAAACGAATCATGGCGAACATCCTGCTTCGAGAGGTGGGACACGTGTGCGAGTGCACAAAACAATGGCGACATGATGCGAAAGATTTGCATTTTGTGTAAAGGGTTAGCGTTGTAAATATTTCCTATTTACGTCTCTCTCACCCGGATACACCGCAAACCTTGAAACACGGATTTACATAATGACGGCATTGTTGCGCTGGCCCTGCTTCAGAAAAACGCTCAACTCGCGCGCTGGCAACGGTTTGCTGTACAGGTAACCCTGGCCTTCGTGGCAGCCCTCGTTGATGACATACGTTTCCTGCTCAAGGGTTTCGACACCTTCGGCAATCACCTGCATGCCCAGGCTTCTGCCGAGCTGAATGATGGCCCGCACGATGGTGGCATCGTCGTCGTCATCGATCAGGTCTTGCACAAAGCTCTTATCGATCTTGATCTTGTCCAGCGGCAGGCTCTTGAGGTAGCTGAGCGATGAATACCCGGTACCGAAGTCATCAATGGCGATCAGGGCACCGGAGCGGCGCAGACTGAGCAGGTGTTGCGCGGCCGTGCTGATGTCTTCCATCAGGCCGGTTTCAGTGACTTCCAGTTCAAGGCTGCGGGGGGGCAAACGGTAGATTTGCAGCAGGTTGTTGACCATTCGCGGCAAGTCCGCGTGGTGCAATTGCACGGTCGACAGATTGACCGCCATGCGCAGTTCGGTGAAACCCTGATCGTGCCATTCGCGCAATTGGCGGCAGGACTGATCCAGTACCCATTCCCCGATAGCAATAATGCTGCCGTTTTGCTCGGCCAGCGGGATAAACAAATCAGGCGGCACCATGCCGTGAACGGGGTGCTGCCAACGCAAGAGCGCCTCGACCCCCACCACCTCATGGTCGCTGTAGCGGATTTGCGGCTGGTACACCATGTACAACTGATTGCTCAGCAGGGCGTCGCGCAAGTCTTTTTCCAGCTCGCGCCGACGGCGCATCTCGGTGTCGACACTGGCGATGTAGAACTGATAACGGCTGCGCGAGCGTGACTTGGCCAGGGTCATGGTCTGTTCCGCTTTTTGCAGCAGTTTTTCGCTGGAGTCACCGTCTTCCGGGAACAGGGTAATGCCGACGGTGGCCCTCAGCCGGATGGATTGTTCGGCCAGCAGGAACGGGGTTTCAAGGTCGTCGAGAATGCTCTGCGCCAGCTCCGCGACCTGATAGGGCTGATCGATATCGGCCTGCACCAGTGCAAACTGATCACCCCCCAGGCGCGCAAGGGCCCCCAGCCGACCGCTGTGCGAGCGCAGGCGGTCAGCCACGGCCATCAGCAGTTGGTCGCCGGTTTGATAACCGTGCTGTTCGTTGATGCTTTTGAAATCGTCCAGCCCCACGCACAACACCCCCACCCGGCGCTGCAAGCGACCGGCATCGAACAGGATCTTGGCGAGCTGGGTTTGCAGTTGCTGGCGATTGGGCAACCCGGTCAGAAAGTCGTACTGGGCCATGCGCAGCAGAGTGTTTTCAGCCTCATGGCGCAGGTGGGTATTGCGCTCGATGGAGGTCAGTAACTGGTTGGCCGTGTTGATCCAGATGCCCAGCTCGTTTTTCTCGTGGCCCCTGAGCAAAGGCAGCAAATGCTGGCTGGGGCGGTCCGGGTTGATGGTGCTCAGGTGCTCGATCATGCGTGACAGGGGCTTGGTCAGCAGCCAGTGATAGATCAGGTACAGCACCAGCCCCATCAATAAGGCGCGCAAGACGCCGGAGATGAAAATAATCCCCGAATTGATCAAAAAACCGTCGCCATAGTTGGCGGTATCAAGGGTGATGGTCAGGTCGCCGTAGTACTCGCTATAAGGCCCGCGACCCACCAGCGGGGTGACGAATGTCCGTTCCTTGTCCAGAAACACATCCGTCAGCCAGCGACTGGTGGCTTCACGCAAAGGCCTGGATTTTTCAGCCAGCGTGGTTTCTTTGGGGTGGCCAATGGAGGCCTGGCGCACCGCATCGTCCTGAAACAGGCCTTCGATGACCTGCATCGCCATCTCTCGGTCCAGGCTGTAGACGGCCTGAGTGGAGGGGTCGCGAAACATGTCGAGAATACGTTCGGCGTCGTTGTTGATCGACTGCCGGGTCTTGTAGGCGTCGAACACAATCTGCGCGCAGCTCAACACCACCCCGACGATCAGTGCCGACAGCAGCACGATCCGGAGCAACTTGACTGACAAGCTGTTTTTGAGTTCCAGCTTCAAAGAGCGCTTCCTTGTTTCTGGCGGATGATATCAAGTAGCCATGACTGTGGGTAATCCCTCGCGGACACTCTTCGCCTTTAAAACTTTAATACGGTAACGCTGTGCACACTGTGTCGGTCTGGCCTGTGCTGAACTTGAGCACCAAGCGAAGAAAATTTCTGTGGTGTGAGTCTAGCTCGCGTGAGCTTCGGGGCCAGCGACGTCGCAACTTTCGCGTGGCCAAAAAAAACCCGGCAATGCCGGGTTTTTTGTCTGGCGCCGTACTTAAGCGGTGAAGGTTTTGCCTTCGAACTGCTCAGCCACGAATGTCCAGTTAACGAGGTTCCAGAACGCTTCAACATACTTTGGACGTACGTTGCGGTAGTCGATGTAGTAAGCGTGTTCCCAAACGTCGCAGGTCAGCAGCGGGGTGTCGCCGCTGGTCAGCGGGTTGCCGGCGCCGATGGTGCTGGCCAGGGCCAGGGAACCGTCTGCTTTTTTCACCAGCCAGCCCCAGCCGGAACCGAAGGTGCCGATGGAGGTTTTGCTGAATTCTTCTTTGAACTTGTCGAACGAGCCGAACGAAGCGTTAATCGCGTCAGCCAGTGCGCCGGTTGGCTGGCCGCCACCGTTTGGCGTCATGCAGTTCCAGTAGAACGTGTGGTTCCACACTTGAGCTGCGTTGTTGAAGATGCCGCCCGAAGAGGTCTTGACGATCTCTTCCAGGGTTTTACCTTCGAATTCTGTACCTGGTACCAGGTTGTTCAGGTTCACGACGTAGGTGTTGTGGTGCTTGTCGTGGTGATATTCCAGGGTTTCTTTGGAGATGTGCGGCTGCAGGGCATCGTGTGCGTACGGCAGTGGCGGCAATTCGAAAGCCATGGTGATTCTCCTAATCAGGTCAGTTGCGATGAGCGCAAGGCCGATCACGGGCGGCCAAACACGCGCCGATGAGTTTTTACTCTTGGCGGCGCAGGGGCAGGATCATAGCACCGGGGTGGCGGCTTAACCACGCAACAACTGTGTGGAATAGAGGTTCCAGCGCGATTGATGGAAAAAGTCGATGCGTTTCGTCTGGCAAGTATTTCCCGGTCTTTCATCACCCGGCGACGATCAATTGCACCGCCACGGTGTACATCATCACCGCCACCAGCAAATCGAGCAGGCGCCAGGTGCCGGGACGTGCGAGCCACGGCGCCAGCCATGCAGCGCCGAGGGCCAGGGTGAAGAACCACAGCAGCGAAGCGCTGGCGGCCCCGATCACATAAGCGCCCGGCACACTTTGTTGCGCGCCCAGCGAACCGATCAGCAGCACGGTATCGAGGTAGACGTGGGGGTTGAGCAGCGTAACCGCCAGTGCGCTGAGCATCACGGCTTTTAGCGAACGGGCGGTCTGGCCTGCCGATTGTTCAAGGCTTGAGGCGGCGAACGCACGGCGCAAGGCCTGCGTGCCGTACCACAGCAAAAACACCGCGCCGCCCCAGCGGGCAACGCTGAGCAGCACCGGGTTCTGCGCCAGGATCGTGGCTAGCCCAAACACCCCGGCCGCTACCAGCAGGGCATCACAGACCACACAAAAGGCGGCCACCGGCAAGTGGTGTTCACGGCGCAGGCTTTGCGCCAGCACGAATGCATTTTGGGTGCCGATGGCCATAATCAGGCCGAACGCGACCAACAGACCGTTCAGGTAGCTTTGCCACATAAGAAGTACTCGTTGAACTACAGCGGGAGGAGAGGTGTGCTGCTGGCTATTCTCGGGGTGTTAGCGGTATAAGAAAAACCAATATTGCTGATCGCTCATTAGGAAAACTGATGTTCGACTATAAATTACTCTCCGCCCTGGCGGCCGTGGTGGAACAAGCGGGATTTGAGCGTGCGGCGCAGGTGCTCGGGCTGTCACAATCGGCGATTTCGCAACGCATTAAATTGCTGGAGGCGCGCATCGGCCAGCCTGTGCTGGTGCGTGCCACGCCGCCCAGCCCGACCGAGATCGGCCGCCGCCTGCTGAACCATGTGCAACAGGTGCGTTTGCTGGAGCGCGATCTGCAAAGCGCAGTGCCTGCACTGGACGACGAGGGGCTGCCGGAGCGTCTGCGCATCGCCTTGAATGCCGACAGCCTGGCGACGTGGTGGGCACCAGCCGTGGGGGATTTTTGTGCGGAGCACCATCTGCTGCTGGACTTGGTGGTAGAGGATCAGACCGTGGGCCTCAAACGCATGCGCGCCGGTGAAGTGGCCGCCTGTTTATGTGCCAGCGAACGGCCGGTGGCGGGGGCGCGCAGCGTGTTGCTGGGCGCCATGCGCTACCGGGCGCTGGCCAGCCCGGCATTCATTGCCCGGCACTTTGCCAGCGGTGTGAGCGCGGCGTTATTGCCCAAGGCCCCGGCGCTGGTGTTTGGCCCGGACGATTTCCTGCAACATCGCTACCTGGCTTCGCTGGGAGTGGACGGTGTTTTTGAACACCACTTGTGCCCGTCTTCCGAAGGTTTTATCCGCCTGACCGAAGCAGGGCTGGGTTGGGGACTGGTGCCTGAATTGCAGGTACGCGAGCAACTTGAAAACGCAACACTGGTGGAGCTTGTGCCAGATAAACCCATCGACGTGCCACTGTACTGGCATCATTGGCGTAACGGTGGACAACTGCTGGGGCAACTGACCGAGCATTTATCGCGGTCAGCGTCACGCTGGTTAGTGCCTTTGGCCTGACATCAGGCGTTTAAACAGCAGGCAGCACGCATAGAGTATTTGGAGCGATTGATGAAGATTCTGGTCACCGGCGCAAGCGGCTTCATTGGCGGACGCTTTGCGCGTTTTGCCCTGGAGCAGGGCTTTGACGTACGGGTCAGCGGGCGTCGTGCCGACGGTGTTGAACACCTTGTACGACGCGGGGCTGAGTTTATCCCGGGTGATTTGACCGATGGCTTGCTGGTGCGTGACCTGTGCGTCGATATCGACGCCGTGGTGCATTGCGCGGGCGCTGTCAGTGCCTGGGCGCGCGCGCAAGAGTTACAGCGCGACAATGTGCTGGTCACGGAAAACGTGGTCGAAGCCTGTTTGAAACAGCGGGTGCGCCGCTTGGTGCACCTGTCCTCGGGGTCGCTGTATTTTGACGGCCGTTCACACGTGGGCCTGACAGAAGAACAGGTGCCCAAGCGCTTTAGCCACACGTATGCCGCGACCAAACACCTGGCCGAGCAAAAAGTCTTTGGTGCGCAGGAGTTCGGACTGGAAGTGATTGCCCTGCGCGCGCGCATGGTCACCGGCGCTGGCGACATGAGCCTGTTCCCGCGTCTGCTGCAACAACAGCGTAAAGGGCGTCTGGCGATCATAGGCAACGGCCTGAACAAAGTTGACTTCACCAGCGTGCAAAACCTCAACGAAGCGTTGCTCAGTGGTTTGTTGGCCACCGGCTCGGCCTTGGGCAAGGCCTACAACATCAGTAACGGCACGCCGATACCCTTCTGGGACGTGGTCAATTACGTGATGCGGCAAATGAACGTGGCTCAGGTCACGCGTTATCGGGGCTACGCCTCGGCCTACAGCATGAGTGCGCTCAGTGAAGTCGCCTGTAAACTGTGGCCCGGCCAGCCCGAGCCAACGCGCACGCGCCTGCGCACCCAGGAAATGAACAAAGATTTCACCCTCGATATCAGCCGCGCCCGGCATTATCTGGACTACGACCCCAAAGTCTCGCTGTGGGCGGCGCTCGATGAATTCTGCGGCTGGTGGAAAGCCCAGGAATCGCCTTACCGTTAACCCCCGTAATACCGATGAGCCTGACGAAGGTTCAAGGACGATCAGGGCGCGAGTCCGAGGTTTATACTCGCGCCATTCAGCTTTCACTCAGGTTTTAAATAAGGTTTGCCATGCGTAACGATGCACGCGACGACTTCGATGATGTCCCGACCCTACGAGCCACGGTCGATGACCATGATGAACAGCCCCTGGGCGCAGCAGCCCGCGAGCGCACCACGGTGTATTCGCGCGCCACGCCTGTGATCAAGGTCAAAGCACCCACCACCGGCCCGTTATGGGCCCTGCTCGGCGCCGTGCTGTTGGCGTTTGCCGGGTTGGCGTGGTGGAGCTTCCAGCAACTGTCGATGATGGAACAGCAACTGGTGGCGACCCAGGAAAGTTTCGCCCGCATCAGCGAAGAAGCGGCAGGACGGTTGCAGGCTATTTCCGGCAAGGTGGTGGCCAGCGAGTCCACGATCAACAGCGGCAGCGAAGCCTTGAAGTTGCAGATCAAGCAACTGGAAGAAAAACTCCTTGAGCAACACCAGCAACAGCAAGGCGCGGTGGCCGGTCAGCAAGGTGAGCTGGACAAGCGCTTCGAGCAGATCAATGCGGCCATGGTGGCCCAGGTCTCGGCGCAGCAGGCGAGCAACACCCAGTTAAGTACTGAGGTGAAAGCGCTGGGCACAGAACTGGCGACCCTCAAAGCCAGCGTGGCCGAACAGGGCAAACTGGACGCGCAGCTCAAAAGTGTGAGCGCCGACGTGGCCACGCTGAAAAAGCAGGGCAATCCGGCCGCCGCCATCCAGCGTCTGGAGCAGGATTTACTGGTGCTTAAAAGTGAACTGGAAACCCGACCCGCAGCCGCCCCGGCCCAAGGCAGCACCGCGGAGTTTGACCTGTTCCGCGGGCAGGTGACGCGCAACATCAACACGTTGCAAAGTCAGATCCAGAACCTACAAAAACAGATCAGCGCCAAATAATCCAAAGGCTGGCGGTGCTACGTGGCCTTGTCTTCACGCCCGCGCAGCACCTGATTGGGCATCGCCAGCGCCGCGCCCAGCCCCAGCAACGAAAACGCGGCGCTGATGCTCAGCAGGTGGCGGAAGGTGATTTGCAGCTCGGCCCGCAGGTTATCCAGGGCCGGGCCTTGCACCGCGTTCAGGCCATCGAGCAGCACATTTCCCGAACTGCCTTCACCCAGCAACGGTCTCCCCATGGCCGGGGTGCTCAGCGAGTCGTGCAGTAACGCCAACAGCAGCGCCGACATCAAGGCCACGCCCACGGCGCCCCCCAGCGAACGAAACAGGTTGGTGGTGCTGGTGGCCACGCCGATATCGCGTTGCGCCACCGAATTTTGCGCGCCCACCAATGACGTGGGAAATTGCATGCCCGAAGCGATTCCGCTCAACAGCATGAACACCCCGCTCAAGAGTTCCGCGCCCGGCGGGCTGTAGGCCATGCCCAAAATGGCGAACGGCATCAGCGCGGCGCCGCCCAGAATCATCGGCTTGTAATACCCGGTCACCGAGGTCATGCGCCCGGCCACATACGCGCCGATGGGCAGGCCCATTGCCAGCGGCAACAAGTGCAGGGCCGCGCTGTCTGCCCCGGCACCGGTGATGCTTTGGTAACGCAATGGCATCAACACCACCAGCGAGATGGCCTGAAAGCTGGTGAAAAATACCGTGCACCAGCACAACACGGCATTGCGATTGGCAAATAAATGCATCGGCAGCAGCGGCTCGCGCGCCCGACGCTCGTGCCACACAAACAGCAGCAGGGCGAACACTCCCGCGCCCAGTAGCATCAGCACCTGATCGCTGCGCCAGCTGTGGCCCTGACCGATAAAGGTGATGCCCAGCAGCAGCGAGGTCAGACCGACGATCATCAAGACCGTGCCCAGGTAATCAATGATCGGCGTGCGCTGCGCAATCGGCAGGCCCACCAGCGTGCGACTGGCAATCCACCATGACACCAGCCCCAGCGGCAGGTTGATCCAAAACACCCAGCGCCACGACAGGTATTGCGTCATGAAACCGCCCAACACGGGCCCGGCGACACTGGCCAACGCGTACATGCCGCTGAAGTAGCCCTGATAACGGCCGCGTTCGCGCGGTGGCACGATGTCGCCGATGATCGCCTGGCTCACCGAGATCATGCCGCCAGCGCCAATGCCCTGAATGATCCGCGCCAGCACCAGTTGCTCCATGTTTTGCGCCACCCCGCAAAACAACGACGCCAGGGTGAACAGGCCCATGCCAAACAGCATCAGGCGGCGCCTGCCGTACAAATCACCGAGCTTGCCGTAAATCGGCACGGCCACGGTCATGGCCACCATGTAGCCGGAAATCACCCACGCCAGTTGGCTGACATCCTTGAACTGTGCCGAAATGGCAGGCATGGACACGGCAACGATGGTTTGATCCAGCGCACCCAGGAAAATGGCCAGCATCAAGGCCACGAGGATGCTGCGAATGGCGGGTTTGGACGGGGCGGATTGATTCAGGCTGGTCATCAGTACACCTGTAGGCGCAAAGGCACAGGCGCGATGGCCTGTGGCGGAATGCCGCCCAGTGTACTGGATAGCTCGCTAACGAACAGGCGCAAAAAAAGGCGCAGTCGTCACTCCATCAACGGCTGCACCGATTGTTTATCTCAACGCGCTGAATGCGGCATTCAACGAATTGCAATGCTCGCCCTGGCAACTGGCGGTAAATCGAGGGGAGAGGCGCGTTTGCTCGGCGCGGTAACACGCGCTGGCAAACAGTACAGCGGCAGCAAACACAACAAACGCGGTCATGCATCTGGTTTTTGTTTTCGTGGTCATGGCAGTCATCTCCTGATACCTAGACGTCACACTTTTGAGGCTAGTTCAGACCCTCGGACTTGCCACGCCAGTTGTACGACTGCCCCTGTAAGCCTTCATCCCTCAAATGGACTAGGCCTTACAAACCGTTGTCCCACGCAGGCTCCGGGGTGAAGCGTTGCGCCAGAAAGTCCAGCATGCTGCGCAACGCGGCGGGCATGTGTTTGCGCGAGGCGTAGACCGCATAAATATTCATGACCCGGGGTTCGGCGTCGGGCAACAAACGCACCAGGTCCCCGCGCTGCACATGCACCCCGGCCTGGTAGCTGGGCAGGAGAGAAACCCCCGCGCCAGACAGCGTGGCGCTGAGCAGCGTGCTGGCTTCGTTGGCGCTGATATTGCCCTGCACGGGCACCGACAGTTCTTCGCCATCACAGGTGAAATGCCACAGGCTTTTGCCGAAATAGGAGTGGGTCAGGCAGTTGTGCTGGCTCAAGTCATCCACCCGGCGGGGCGCCGGGTGCTCGCGCAGGTAAGCGGGCGAGGCACACAGCACCGAGCGACAAACGGTCAATTGGCGCGCAATCAGGCTGGGGTCGAGCTCCCGACTGGTGCGAATGGCGAGGTCAATGCGTTCATCCACCAGATTCACCGTGCGGTCGAGCATTTGCAGGTCAATGGTCACGCCGGGGTTGAGGCGCACATAGTCGGTCACGGCTGCTGCCAGTTGCGATTGCCCGAATGACGTACTGACGCTGATGCGCAGCAGGCCCCGTGGCGTATCCCCGGCCGCGCCCACGGCGGCCTGCATGTCCTCGGACAGCTCCAGCATCTGCCGACAGCGCGGCAGCGTTTCATTGCCGGCGGCAGTCAGGCTCAGTTTGCGCGTGGTGCGATGCAGCAGCCGCGCGCCCACCCACGCTTCAAGCTCGGCCAGGTAGCGCGACACCACCGGCCGCGACAGGTCCAGATGATCGGCCGCCGCTGACTGGCTGCCGAGGTCGACGACGGTGACGAATACCCGCATTGCATTAAGACGGTCCATGATCTGCCCGATTTCTGAAACAAACTATGTCGCAGCATCGCATTTTTTAACGCTGATCGGGCTACTAAGATGTGTTCATCGCCACTCACGGCCTTTTGATTCAGGACTCCGCCCATGACCGTATTTTCAACCTTGCGTCGTTTGTTCTTCGGTGCCGTTGCGCTGGGCTTTGCCGCACAGGCTGGCGCCGCGCCCGCGCCTCTCACGCTGGACGTGTACAACCCCGGCGCTGCGGCGATTTTTCCGGTGTCGTCGGTGCTGGTGAGCGGTGACAAGGACGCCATTCTGATCGATGCCCAATTCGGCAAAGCTCAGGCCCAACACGTGGTGGACAAAATCCGCGCCAGCGGCAAGCACCTGACCACCATCTACATCAGCCACGGCGATCCGGATTACTACTTCGGCCTGCAAACCCTGACCGAAGCGTTCCCGCACGCCCAGGTGCTGGCCTCCGCGCCCACGGTTGAGCACATCATCAAGACCAAGGACGCCAAGCTGGCGTTCTGGGGCCCGCAAATGGGCGTGGATGTCCCGAGCACACTGATTGTGCCGCACGTGCTCAAAGGCAACAGCTTGCAACTTGAAGGCCGCGATCTGGAAGTGATCGGGCTCAACGGCAAACAGCCGGACCGCAGTTTTGTGTGGATTCCTTCGCTCAAAGCCGTGGTGGGCGGGGTGGTCGTGGCCGATAACATTCACGTGTGGATGGCCGACACGCAAACGCCTCAGTCACACAAGCAATGGTTGTCTACGCTCAAGCGCATCGACAGCCTGCAACCCGAAGTGGTGGTGCCCGGGCATTACGTGGGTGAGAACGACCGCTCAGTCAGCGCGGTGCACTTTACCCGCGATTACATCAAGGCGTTCGATGAAGAAACCCTCAAGGCCAAGGACTCGGCTGAGCTGATTGACGCGATGAAAAAACGCTACCCGGATCTGGGCGAAGCGTCTTCGCTGGAACTGAGCGCCAAAGTGGCCAAAGGCGAAATGAAGTGGTGATTCAAACGTTAAGTGACATCAGTCCATTCAACAGGAGAGCCTCATGAGCAAGATTGCGATTATTGGTGCTACCGGACGTGCTGGTAGCCAACTGCTGGAAGAAGCCCTGCGCCGCGGTCATAGCGTGATCGCCATTGCGCGTCATGCCTCAAAAATCGGCCAGCGTGAGCACGTGGTCAACAAGGACGTGGACGTCCACGATGCCCAGGCACTGCAAGAGGCCGTGGCAGGCAGTGACGTGGTGTTGAGTGCCGCGCATTTCTCGACGTTGCCCGTGGAAGCCATTATCGAACCGGTGAAAAAAGCAGGAGTGAAACGCTTGCTGTTTGTCGGCGGCGCCGGTTCGTTATTGCTGCCCGATGGCACCAAAGTCATCGACAGCGAGGGGTTCCCGGACGAGTACAAACCAGAAGCTACAGCGGGTGGGCAGTACCTGGAGACATTGCGCAAAGAACAGGACCTGGACTGGACCTTCCTGTCGCCATCGGCCGAATTTGTCGAAGGCGAGCGCACCGGTAAATTCCGTCTGGGCAAGGACCACCTGCTGATCGGCGCCGACGGCAAAAGCTGGATCACCTTTGCTGACTTCGCCATCGCTCTGCTGGATGAAGTCGAGCACCCGGCGCATTCACGCCAGCGTTTTACCGTCGGCTACTGATCCTGAACCCTGATCAGGCCCCAGCGCAGCAGTCGCCGGGCCTATAAACCCATCCGCAGGCGCGCCAGGTCCCGCACCGGGGGCGCGCCAAACTGGCGGCTGTACTCGCGGCTGAACTGCGACGGGCTTTCATACCCCACCCGATACCCTGCCGCCGACGCATCGAGCCCTTCGCTGAGCATCAGGCGCCGCGCCTCGTTGAGGCGCAGTTGTTTCTGGTATTGCAGCGGGCTCATGGCGGTCATGGCCTTGAATCGATGGTGCAGGGTCGACACGCTCAGGTTGGCTTCGCGGGCCAAGTCATCAATGCGCAACGGTTGTTGGAAATGGCCGTTGAGCCACGAAATCGCACGGCTCACACGGTGGGTTTGACTGTTCTCGGTCGCAATTTCATACAGCCGGTAGCCCAAGGGGCTGCGCAGCAAGCGGTACAAAATCTCGCGTCGAATCAGTGGAGCGAGCATGGCGATGTCCCGTGGCGTGTCCAACAGGCGGGTCAGGCGCAGAAGGGCATCGAGCATGACCTGATCGATGGGTTCGACATACACCCCGCGCCCTGCAGGCCGCGACGGTACGCCAATCGGCCCGGCTTCGCTGATCAGGGTGGTGATGTCCATCGGATCAATATCCAGGCGCAACGCCAGTACCGGGTGTTGTGGGGAGATTTCCACCACCCGGCCACTGATCGGCATCGACACCGACACCACCAAATAATTAAGCGGATCGTAGGCGAAGTACTCATCGGCCAGGCGCACTTCCTTGCGGCCCTGGGCAAGGATGCACAGCGCCGGTTGCGGCAGGCTGGGAGAAAAGTCGCTGGATTGGCTGTAACGCGACATGAACAGCGCGTCGACCCCGGTGGCGCAGGTGCCGTCTTCGCGGGTGTGACGATAAATGAGGTCGGCCAGTTCGATGCGCTTTTCTTCCAGCGCGGCATCGAGTGCGGCCATGGGCGGTTGTAGCGTTGACATGGGAGGCGCGTCCTCATGGGTGCGACGAAGTCGTCATAGCTTAGGTTTGTGCAAGCCCGAGGGGTAGCCGATTTCTGCCGCAGCCTTGCCTGATCCTGTCAGGGTGCCTGCGAGGAACGATCAAATTCGCGTCCTGCGGGCGCCTGCTTGCTTGAAAGCGTGCTTTTTGGGGGGCGTGGGGCAGCTGTTGGCGTGGTGGGTCGTTGCGTGACGGTATGCAGGATTGTGCAAGGGAAGGGCAGGAATCGACTAACGGCTGTGCGCGGCTGCGCCTTACGCTTTGAACCTCCCCTCACGCCCCCAAAATTTGTGGAGGTCTTCATGCCCCAGTCCACTGTTGCCATTCATACGACCCGGGTGCTTGCCCGCGCCGGCTGTTCGGGTCAGGTTGAGGCCTGCCTGAGCCCACTGATTGAACCGACATTACAGATGCAAGGCTGCCTGCACTTCGCGTTGCAGCAATCGCGCAATGAGCCACTGCTGTGGCATGTCGTGGGGTATTGGCAGGATCAGGCGTCGATGCTGGCGTACTTTGAGTCCCCGCTGATGCAGGTCTACAGCGTGCTCATGCACAGCCACGTGGTCGACCGTCTGGATTTTCAGAGCGACTGCGACGCGGCCGTTAGCGGCTTGCAGAAACGCGCCGGGTAAGCGGGTAGAATGCCGCCTTTTAACAGGCCGGAATCAGAACCATGGCGCGCAAAGAATTCGAGAAGTTTGAAGCGGTATCGGCAGTCGTCCCTGTAAAACCTGGGACTTACCACGCAGCGATTGCCGTCAAAGCGTTGTATGAAGGCGGAGCACCGCGTTTTCACACGATCTTGCCGGAGCAGACCTTCGCCACAGCGACAGCAGCCGATGCTGCTGCCGAGCAACAACTGGCCGCCCTGCAAGGCGTCAATGCAGACGCCGAGCTGGTCTGGTAATCAGGTTGGGCGGTGCATTTTGAACAGGGCTTCGGGCCCTAACTGGAAGTAATCCGCCGGGCCGCCACCGCGCAAAATCGGTTCGGCGGCCGCCGTGTCGTACACCCCGTCTTTAAGCAGGTGTTTGGCGATATGCACCGCCACCACCTCGCCGAGAATCAGCCAGCTCGGCACTAACTGCTGGTCGGCGCGTTGCAGTTGCACGATCTGCGTCACTTTGCATTCAAACGACACCGGCGTCTGCGCCACGCGCGGCACACTCACCACCCGCGAAGGTGCGGTGGTCAGGCCTGCCAATTCAAACTCATTGACCTCGGGGCCGACCATGGCACAGCTCTGGTTCATGGCTTCAGCCAGCGGGCGCGTGGCCAGGTTCCAGACGAACTCGCCGGTTTGCTCAATGTTGTTGAGGCTGTCTTTGCGCCCCACGCTGCAAAACCCAATGATCGGCGGAATGTAATTGAACGCATTGAAAAAGCTGTAAGGCGCCAGGTTGAGGCGGCCTTGGGCATCCTGCGATGAAATCCAGCCAATCGGACGCGGCCCGACAATGGCATTGAACGGGTCGTGGGGCAGGCCATGGCCTTGGGAAGGTTCGTAGAAATGGATATCGTCAGGCATCACAAGCATCCGCAAACGGCTGATTTAGAAGGGCCCTATAGTGCAAGGCATTGCCCTTAAAAACAAAGTTTGTCTCCTGGATCTGCAATCCCTGTCGCAGCCTGAGCCTGCGTTCGCCCAGCCCTGAAACGTTGTTGCGCGTCAATACACTCACCCGCCCATCGCTCACAGCCTTGCCGCCGAACGCAGCCTTGCGAGGCTCGTCAGCGGCGGGAGTGGGCATGCGGTCAATTAGCTGAAACGTGCGCCTTGTGTGCGGTCGTAGCCATTTTCGGCAAATGTGGCGGAGTGAGTGCGGTCGTAGCCATCTTCGGCGAATGTGGCGGAAGGCGTATGGTCGAAGCCATCTTCAGCAAACGTGGCCGAGTGAGTGCGGTCATAACCATCCGCGGCAAAGGTGGCCGACCCGGTGCGGCTGTAGCCGTCTTCAGCAAAGCTCGAAGAATGGGTGCGGTCATAACCGTCTGCTGCAAACGCATTCAATGCCAGTACAGAGAGGGCGGTGGCGAGGATCATTCGGGTTTTCATGGTCGTGCTCCTTGTTGCGTGTTGGGGATGTTGTGTCTCGATGGGTTCAGATTACGCCGATCAAATAGATTAAAAAGCGCAAAAAATGGCGCTTAAATATCGTTTTATTCGATATATAGAGGCAAGACTCTCTGTAGGCCGCACGCAACATCTGGGCGATTAACCCTGAAGGCTTCGGTCATCGGAATAGCGCTGAATGTGAAGAAGAGTGTGCAGGAGGCGAATTAACTGACAATTAATTCAGGTAATTCTTGCTGGTAGGCGGGCTCGATTGACTCGACGTCTTTACGACGGGCACTCTGGGCGACAGTCAGGGGATAAAAACGAGGCGGGATGATGGCTGAAAAACCGACAAACCCGGCCGCCAATGGCCGAGTTGTCGTGAACTGAACCCCCCGTGCAGGCGCTCACGGGCGTCTGCACGGGGTAACAGCGGTTAGTCGGTCTCGATGCGCGAGTGTTTACGGGTGTCTTTCATGGTGGCGTAAACGAACAGCGAGCAAGCGATACAGGCGGTTACGTACCAGTAATAGCCGGTTTCCATGCCCGCACTTTTGAACCACAGCGCGATGTATTCAGCGGTGCCGCCAAAGATCGACACGGTCAGTGCGTACGGCAGGCCGACGCCCAGTGCACGAATTTCAGTCGGGAACAGTTCGGCTTTGACCACGGCGTTGATCGAGGTGTAGCCACTGACGATGATCAGCGCTGCCATGATCAGGAAGAACGCGCCCCACCACGTGGTGATGGTGTGCAGCGTGGTCAGGATCGGCACGGTAAACAGGGTGCCCAGCACGCCGAAGGCAATCAGGATCGGACGCCGCCCGACCTTATCCGACAGCCCGCCTACCAGCGGTTGCAGGCACATGAACAGGAACAGCGTCGCGGCCGAAATGGTGGTGGAATCGGAGATGCTCATGCCCACCGTGTTCACCAGGTATTTCTGCATGTACGTGGTGTAGGTGTAAAACGCCAGCGTGCCGCCCATGGTCAGGCCGACCACGGTCATCAGCTCTTTGGGATGACGCAGCAAGGTGCGCATGGCGCTTTCTTTTGGCTTGACCTTTACCTTGTTGAACGACTCGGTCTCTTCCATGCCGCGACGCAAAAACAGCGCCACCACCGCGCACAAGGCGCCGATCACGAACGGGATGCGCCAGCCCCAGCTGTACAGCTGCTCTTCGGTCAGGGTCTGTTGCAGCACGATCAACACACCGAGCGCGATGAGCTGGCCCGAGATCAGGGTCACGTACTGGAAGCTGGAGAAGAAGCCGCGACGCTCCTTGGTGGCCATTTCGCTGAGGTAGGTGGCCGAGGTGCCGTATTCGCCACCCACGGACAACCCTTGCAGCAAGCGGGCGAACACCAACAGGATCGGCGCGCCGACGCCGATGGTTTCATACCCCGGCGACAGGGCGATGATCAGCGAGCCGAAACACATCAGCAACACCGAGGCCATCAACGCAGCTTTACGGCCTTTGCGGTCAGCGTACAGGCCCATCAGCCAGCCGCCGATGGGGCGCATCAGGAAGCCCACGGCGAAAATCGCGGCGGTGTTGAGCAATTGAGCCGTGGTGTCGCCCTTCGGGAAAAAGGCCTTGGCGAAATACAGCGAGAAAGCGGCGTAGACGTACCAGTCGTACCACTCGACCATGTTGCCGACGGAACCGCTGAAAATGGATTTGATACGGCTGGAGGTGGTCTTTTCTTTCGGGGTCGCAGGGACCGACCCGGCAGGCAGGGTGCTGGAGTTATCCATTAACTGGATCCTTCTTTTTTTGGTTTTGTTATAGCGCGTTAAAACGCGTGCTTACCGGGACATAGCAGGAGTTGTGCCAAGACGTAAATGCCCGGTTTACAAGGGCAAAACCTATGAGGGTGAGCGGAATCTCGCTCAAACCCCTTAAGTGATAAGCGGAAATCCGCCTATCACTGCGGGTGTGGCGCCAGCCGGGGGGGGAAGCCGGTGCCGCGTTCTAGTCTGTGTTCAAGAACGCTTCGCGCACCAGTCCGTGACGCTGCATTTTTTCGTTCAGGGTGCGGCGAGGCAGTTGCAGCTCGGCCATCACCGCTTTGATATCGCCTTTGTGGCGGCTCAGGGCGGCGCGCAGGCATTGCGCTTCAAAGGCTTCCTGCTGGGCCACCAAGGACTGGCCAATGTCGGGGTCGTCCCATTGCGGTTCGCCCAGCCCCAATACCCGTCGTTCCGCCACGTTGGCCAGCTCGCGCACGTTCCCCGGCCAGTCGTGGCTCAGCAGGCGGGTTAACTGCGCGCCACTGAGTGGCTGCACACTGCGGCCCAGACGCTCGCCAGCGCTGTGGGAAAAGAACTCGTACAACAGCGGAATGTCTTCACGGCGTTCGCGCAAGGGAGGCAGGCGCAACTCGGCCACCGTCAGGCGATAGGCCAAATCCTCGCGAAAGCGCCCGGCGCGGGCTTCGTCCAGCAGGTCAGGCTTGGTGGCGGCGATGATGCGCAAATCCACCGCGATGCTGAGGTTGGAACCCAGCCGTTCAAGTTTTTGCTCTTGCAGCACCCGCAGCAATTTGGCTTGTTGGGCCAGCGGCATGCTTTCGATTTCATCCAGGAACAGGGTGCCGCCGTCGGCGTATTCCAGCTTGCCGATGCGTTTGCCCTGAGCACCGGTAAAGGCACCGCTTTCGTGGCCAAACAGTTCGGCTTCAAACAGGTGTTCGGGGATGGCGGCACAGTTGAGCGCCACAAAGGGCTGGTCGGCCCGCGGCCCGAAATCATGCAGGCAGCGCGCCACCAGCTCTTTACCGCTACCGGTTTCTCCACGGATCAGTACGTTGACCGGCAACGGTGCCAAGTCGATCACCTGCCGGCGCAACGTCTGCAAGCTGCGCGATACACCCAGCAACCGGCCGTCAAGCTGTTCGCGCACATCGACCTGTTCATGCAGGCGGCGGTTTTCCAGGACCAGCCGACGTTTCTCCAGCGCGCGGCGCAGGCTGCTGAGCAGGGCCTCGGGGCTGAAGGGTTTTTCCAGGAAGTCATAAGCGCCTTCGCGCATGGCCTCCACCGCCATGGGCACATCGCCATGCCCGGTCAGCAGGATCACCGGCAAGTCCGGGTCCAGTTGTTGCAAACGGGTCAGCAGGGCCAGACCGCCCATGCCGGGCATGCGCACGTCACTCACAATCACCCCGGCAAAATGCGCGGGCAGGTGGCTGAGGCAGTCTTCGGCGCAACTGTACAGCTGCACGTCAAAGCCGCTGAGGCTCAGCCATTGCTCAACGGCGGTTCGAATGCTGGCCTCGTCATCGACCACGATTACCGAATCAAGCATGTTTCAAGCGTCCTGTGCGATGGGCAGCGTCAATGTGAACAGTGCGCCATCGGCGTGGTTACAGGCAGTCAGGCGACCGCCGAGTTCATGAACGATGGCATACGACACCGCCAGCCCCAAGCCCAAACCGTCGCCCACCGGTTTGGTGGTGAAAAAGGGGTCGAAGACCTTGCCCAAGTGTTCGTCACTGATGCCGCCACCGCTGTCGCTGACGGTCAAATGCCACAACTGCTGATCGGCTTCGATGCAAATTTCCAACTGCTTGCGCGGTGTGTCGTGCATGGCGTCCAGGGCATTGCGCAGCAGGTTGATCATGACCTGCTCCAGACGAATCGCATCGCCGCGCACCCAGGCCGGGCGCACCAGCCGGGTGTGCAGTTCGACCCCTTCTTCCTTGAGCCGCGGCTCCACCAACTGTAAGGCCTGGTCCACCACACTGGCCAGATCCAGGCGCTCGCGCAGGCCGCTGGGGCTTTGCCGGGCGTAGGTTTTCAGATGCCCGGTGAGCGCCGCCATGCGCGTCAACATATGTTCCAGCGGCGTAAGGGCTTTATAGGCGTCTTCGATGCGACCGTGGTCAAGCAACAGGCGCAAGGTGGCCAGTTGCATGCGCTGGGCGGTGAGCGGCTGATTGATTTCGTGGGCCAACGCCGCCGACATCTGCCCCAACGCCGCGAGTTTGGCCGATTGCACCAGGCCATCTTGCGCGGTGCGCAGGTCACGGGTGCGGGCTTCGACCAGTTGTTCAAGTTCTTCACGGTTACGTTGGCGCATGCGGCCAATGCGCCAGCGTTGGAACAAAAACAGCCCCAGAAACACCAGCGTCAGCCATAAACCAACGGCTGCCAGCGCGGCATTGCGCCCGTCTTCACTGGCGGTCGGCGGTTTGCGCAGCAAGTGCAGGGTCCAGCCTTCGGCTTTGAGTGGCAACGACCCCCACAAATAGTCCGTCGGGCCGTCCGGGCCATCCACCTGGGTCAGGAAGCTGTTGTCATCAAACACGCGCAGGGTGCGGGTCGGCATCAGGGTCAACGGCTGTTTGTCGTATTGGCGGGTCACCGTGATGTTGTCGCGGTCGCTGTCATTGAGCGGGCGCAGGTGGCGATAGCGCCAGCCGGGTTGATTGGCGATAAACACGATGTCGCGCGCATCGCTGACCAGCAGGGTGTCGCTGCCCTGGCTCCACTCGCGCTCCAGTTCCGGGAACTCAAGCTTGACCACAATGGCGCCCAGAAAGCGCCCGCCGCCATCGTGGACGGCGCTGGACAAAAAGTAGCCCGGGATCCCGCTGGTCACGCCCACGGCATAAAACCGCCCGGTGCCCTGACTGCGGGTCTGGCTGAAATAAGGGCGAAACCCGTAGTTATGGCCCACGTAACTGTTGGAGGTGTTCCAGTTACTGGCGGCCACGGCCAGTCCGGTGCTGTCGAGCAGCTCCAGCGTGGACGATTGCGCGGCCCCATTGATGCGTTCCAGTTTGCGATTGAGCTGGGCCTGTACCTCGGGGGTGACGTGCCCGGCCAATGCGGCGATCAGTTCCGGGTCTTGCGCCAGCACGGCGGGCAGGGCGCGGTAGCGTTCGATCAGCGTGTGCAGCGAATTGGCATATAAGCTCAGTTGCTCGGGCCCGCGTCGGGCGCTTTCTTCCAGCGCATGGTGTTTGGCCTGTTGCATGGCCCAGCCGCCTGCAACCACAGCCCCGACCAAAATCAACACGGTGTACAGCGTCAAACGCAGATAGCGGGACGTCACGGGCATAGTGGCAATACGCTCGATTATGGGGCGCAAACCATAGCATGCGGGGCTGTCGGGCCAATAACGGCGTTTGCGCCAAGCGTCATAAAGCATGACGCAGATCTATGTCATGGGCAGGTGAAGCGTTTGCGCACCACCATCTACCGATGAGGTGCGCACGTAGGGCGGGTGTTGCCCGGCATAGCTATCTACCGCTTGGCGCGTTTTGTTCCTGTTTAGGGTGAACCCTTCTCCCATAGGAACATGGCCCATGACCGGTTTTTCTCTCAACAACATAGATCGCGCGCCCGCGCTGTTATCAGCCAAGCAATGGGCGCAGCACGATGCTTTCAACTATATGGCCGCCAACATGAAGGCCAACTTTGCAGGCTTTGAGACGGCGCTGATTCAGCATTACATCGATTTGCAGCGCAAGGCGCTGGCCAGCGTGCAGGCGCTGGACGCTGAAAGTATGCGTTTTCGCAACACCTTCAAATCCACCCGGCTGGCCCAACTCAAGCGCGCCCTGAAAACCCTCACCGGCGATGACGTGGACCCCGAACGTGCCTGGCTTTACACCCGTTACCGCGAATTCAAAGAGCAGCGCACGCCGCTGGAGGTATTGAGCGGATGGGTCAGCCCCAAACCGGACGTCTCTGACGGTGCTGCCAGGGCTGACCGCGCCCTCGATGAATCAAAGTATGTCGATCACGTGTTCTCAATCAGCCTATGGGACGCCGCGTGCGCCAATTTCGGTTTCGGCACCGACTCGATCTTTCTCAAGCCGTTCAGCTTCGTTGAGGCCAGTTTTATTCGATACGGGCAGACGAACAAGGAGATGGACGTCAGGGCCTTCATTGCCATCGTTCGCGAGCTGGATTTCGGCACGTGGCTGTCCACCACGCTGTTACAGGCAATGGGCCCCGACGGCACGTTAAACAAGCTCATTTCAGAGGCCGCCACCTCCGTTTTTGCTTTTGACCTGCTGGAGGCTTATCGCACGTCGGCGGTGAGCGGTGTCACCCGCGAGCGTTACGAACAACTGCTTAAAGCCTTCAAGGGTGAGCTGCCCTGGCATGTGCACTCGGTGGAAATGGCCCGCTCCATTCTGGCAGTGGCCGATCAAATCCCCGTTGGGCTGCTCTTCATGCACTTCCCGGCAGAGGTGGGCGGGTACAGTTATTTTCCCAACCGGCCCGGCGGCGCGCTGCAGTATCACGCGCAAGGGGAAGCCTACAAAGAGCACTTCCTGGCCCAACTCAAACAGGCCCATCGCGACGGTGAAATGGGTTGGTTTGCTTCGCAACTGCCGTTGACCCATCTGCGGCGCTTTCAAAAATTATTGAATGCCGAACCGCGTCCTGCGGGCCTGAGCTGGTTGGCAGGGGTGCTGTATGACGGGTTTCATGCGGCATTCCCGGAACCGTCGCTGGACACGGTGAGCCTATACGCCAACCCCTTGGCTTCGCCCCGCAAATCCATGCTCGAGATGCTGAGCGCGTTTCACGAAACTCGATTCAAAGCGGATTTGAGCCTGTTGGCCACTTCCCGCTCCGAGGCCGATTGGCAGGCGCTAAAAGAGGCCATGCTGGCCATCGGGCAGGAAGTCCTGAGCTTGCTGACCACGCCGGTGCCTGGGGGCGTCACGGGGCTGAACCGGGTGATGCAGGCGGCCGTGTTCGGGTCTTTGAGCTACAGCGTGGTCAAAGGATTTTGGGAGGCGAGCAAAGGCGCGACCAATGAGTTTGCCGGGGCGTTGGCCGATACAGCGGACATGCTGCTCAGCGGATGGCTCATCGGGGTCGGTAGCCACGTTCACCGCACGCGCATGACTGCACTCTGGAACCAGTTGGGCCGGCCGCGAAAAGTGGTCTATGCCGACGGCAAAACCGATCTCTGGCACCCCGATCTGAACCGTTACTCCCAGGTGGACGCCAGCGCGCTGGACAGCCTGACGCCCAACGCTGAGGGTATCTATGAGGTCAATGACAAGCTGTATGCCAAGGTCTATGACGGCGAAGTACACCGTGCCGTGGAAATCATCTACGACGCCCAGGGCAAGCACTACGTGATGAACACCACGCAGGCCCATGCGTACCGGCCCGTGGTGAAGTTTGATTTGGCCCGCCAAGTCTGGCGTCTGGCGCTGGACGACATTGATCTGTTGAGTGACGCCCGGTTAGTGCAACGGATGCTGCCTTTTGACGACGCGCAGCTCGACCTCAACGCTATCGATTTGATGCTGCGGATTACAGCGACCACGCGCGAGCAGCTTGAACGTACCTGGCACGGCCAGCGCATTCCAGGCCCTTTGGCCGACGGTGTGCGGCGCTTGCGGGTGGATAGGTTGATCACGCGCATTATCGATGACCTGCCGTTGCGCGGTGAAATGCCGGCCAATAGCGATCACGCTGTCTTTGCTTTGCTGACACAGTTGCCCCACTGGCCTGCGGACACCGTGCTGGACGTCTTCGATCAGCAGGGCGTGCGGGTGGAGTCGTACGGGCAGGCGCCACGGCCGGGCGCGGCCAGGCACGCCATCGAAATCAAGCGGCTCGACTATGGCCGCTATGTGGCCCGCCAAGAGGTGACGCATACCGTGGCAGGTGTTGAACAATTGTTCACCCTGATCGTCGATCAGTTGCCTGAGACCTGCGAACTGGGGCGAGAAGGGCGGCCACAGGCGAGCACGACCAGTCGGATTGCCACTATTCGGGAACAGATCGCGCAGTTGGCCAAGCGTGAATACACGGTGTTGTTTCAGGCGCTGACGGTGCTGGAGGGGCATCAGCGTTCGGATGCCGTCGCCAGCCAGCACCCAGCCCGTGGATTTTTGCCGTTGGTGTACCCGCCGTTAACGGCCACCACCACGGCGTTGATTGCCAAGTTGCATGGGCTGGACCCGCAGTTGTCGGTCGAATGCCTGGAGCAGTTGCTGGACGAGTACCCGTTCACTGCCGCCCAGATCGACGAGGCGCTGACCCATGACCGGCTGCCTGTTGCGTTTGCCGAGGCCGCGCAACGGCTCAAAATTCAGTTACGGATCGATCAGACGCTGGACGGCATCTACCACACACGGGCTCACAGCCACGACACCGACCTGTGGACCCGTGAGTTTGCCAAGGGGCTGCTGAGTGAGAAGCTGGATCGCTCATTGGTTATTACGGAATATGGCGACCCGCAGAACATCACCCCGTACGTGCCCACCGGCCCCGAAGACAACGCCGTGGTGTTACGTCATTACGGCAACGGTATTTACAAGGCCTACGATTTTCAGAGGGATGTGGTGGTGCCCGTTCCCGTCAGCAGTGACAGCTTCTATCTGGCCATTGGCTCAATTTTGCGCTTCGACGAGCGGCTTTCCCTGGGCATGCGCACGGCGAGTGATGCCGCCGGGTTGCGCCAAACCCTGGGGGACATGATGTCGGCGATGCGCCAGCCCAATGGCGAGGTCAGGCTTTGGGAAAACACCGCCAGCCAGTTTGCGCAGGACCTGCGTTTGCCCCATGACGCGATGCCGGACGAGATCGGTCTGTACGACGTGAACGGCAAACACTACCTGCCGCTCTATGGTTTCGTGTTTCAAGTCGAATGGGACGCCAGCCTCAAGCATTGGCGCTTCAAACACCCCACCAACGTGGGGGTCGATGCGCCCGTGCTTGAGCACAATGGCGAGGGGGCGTGGCGGGTCAACACCGAAAATCCCTTGCAGTGGCAGGGCCTGACCCTGTTGCGCCGACTGCGCGCCACCCCGGTTTCGTTCGAGGAGACGGTGGGCAGGCAGATCATGCAGATCAGCAACACCGATGAGGGGGTTTTACGTCAGGTACACCTCAACAACGGCGCGCCACCGCCCTTGCTGATGGACACCTGGAAACGCTTTGACATCGAGGCGCAGATCAAGCACTTCGTGCAGTCCATGCAGGAGCATTACGCCTTGCGCACTGCCCGGGCAGACATTCAATTGCTGCTACTGCAAAGCCTGCCCGGCTGGCCACGCGACAAGGTGCTGCACGTGGTGGACGCGCAGGGCAACACGCTGGCCGAATACGGTGCCGATTTAAGCCCCGCTGTGCCTCGGATCAGGCTTTCGCGTGAAGACGCCAGTAACGGCAGCTTGCTGCGGGCGGTGCTCATGAAACTCGACCGGGCCGATACTCAGGCGCTGCTGGGGCACTATGACCCGGTGATTGAGCAACGGATGTTGCGCCTGGGCAAAAAAATCGCCGGGCACGCACTCACGCGGCATGCGCAACTGTTCAAATCGCTCTACGAGAAAGCCGAGCACAGCAGCGACCCGCACATTCAATTAATCCAGAAACACCCGTCCCAGTTGCCCCTGAGCGTTATAAAAACCGTGCTGCGCCATACCACCACCCGTGAAAAAACCGATTATCTGGATAAGGGCGTCATGCCACCGCGTGTGGCTGAACAACTGCCCTGGTCCGCCCGGGAAGTGCGCCTGACCCGCGCCTATGAAGGGCTGTTTCTGGGAGCCACGGCCACAGCGGACAGTGAAAAGCTGACCTTGCACATGCTTCAGGCGCTGCCGGGATGGCCGGGTCACGTGGCGATCGAGGTGCGCAGCAACACGCTGGACGGCGCCGTGCTTGACCGGATATCGAGTACCTACGCGGTCAGTGTGCGGCGGCTGGTCAAGCGCGAGCATCAGTACCTGGCCTATTCGCCAGAGGGCCAGCCCTTGAATACCTTGCCTGAAACGGGCAACAACCTGCTGCCCTCCATCCTGCATGTGCTCAGCGAGGACGAGCGCAATGCCATCGGTATTCAGGGGGTTGATGAAAGCCAGGTACTGGCCGCAAAAATCAGTGACCTGGCCCTCGCGCACCGGGCCAACGTCAAAACCCTGTTGGGGCTCGATGCCGATAAACCCTGGCTCAGGCCACCGATGAACATCGACGTGTCCTTCCTGGCCTATCCCTTGTTTGGGCGGCAGGGCCAAGGCATTCATTCCAACAACTTGATCCGCAAGGCCGTGCGGCTGTACCCCAGCCTGAATGCGGATGAGATCAACTTGCTCCTCAATACGCTGGGTGCCAATGAGGCCAGCCGGCTGGTGGCGCTGGAGCGCAAGAGGGTCGAGTACGAAACGATGAAGTTGCAACTGGAGGTCTGGTCACACACGCTGATTCGTACCGTGTCGCCGGGGTATGTGTTGCCCGTTTCCAGAGAGGACCGCGAGCAGGTTGTTCAGCGCATCTTGAGCGCATGGCGTAAAGAAACCCCCAGAATCTACGCCCACGATGGGCACTTCATCGGCCACAAGCTGGACCTGTCCAGTTGGGTGGTCGGGGATCTTCCGGCGCTGGCGGGGGATTTCAGCCACATTGGGTCGCTGGACATGGACAGCATGGGGCTGTACAGCGGCTCCAACGAGTTTCTGAACAGCTTCACCCGGCTGCGCTGGTTGTCGATGGCCAACAACCTGCTACCGGAGGTGCCGGCCGGGGTCTTGAGGATGACGGGGCTGACCCGGCTGATTTTAAACAACAACCTCATCGTCCTCACGCCTCAAACCGTGCAAAGTCTGCGAAATCTGCGTCTGCTGAAAATTCTCAACCTCAAGTACAACCGCCTGGGGCTGGCGCCTGATGTCAGCCTTATGAGTGATCTGCGGGGCCTGTACTTGCGCCATGCCCGAATTTCGACATGGCCCACGGGGGTGCTTGAGTTGACCCACATCGAGCGGTTGGACCTGCGTAACAACCAGATCACCGACATTCCCCAGGCCGTGTTTGAGGTGCCGGATGACAGCCCGGTCAATCGCCACACGGTGCTGCACGATAACCCCCTGAGCGCGCAAAGCCTGGAGCGTCTGCAGGCTTACCGCGAGCGCACAGGTTTGGGACTGGGCATTGCGGTCCATCGCGAGCACCTCGAGGGCCCTGAGTCAGACCTGATCGAGCTGGAAGCCTGGCTTTCGGATGAATTGACCGACGCTGACCTGATGAGCAAATCCTCGCAGTGGCTCTTGCTCAAGCGTGAAGGCCAGGTGGCCGAAGACTTTTTCAGGCTGTTGCATGACATGACCGACTCCAAAGACTACCGCACCAGTGTCACGCAAGAGCGCCTGAAGACGCGCGTCTGGACCCTGATCGAACGAATGCTGGAGTCCACCGAGCTGCGCACCAGCGTGTTCAATGAGATCAATCACGAGCGCACGTGCTCCGATGGGGTCATGTTTATTTTCGACAACCTGCAAGTGCTGACCCTCGTGCACAAGGCTGAGCAGCAGGACACGCAGACCTTGAGTGCCGCGTATTTGCTGGCGCTGGCCAAGAGCATGTTTCGTTTGCGACAGGTGGATGAGGCCGCCCGTCAGGATATTGCCGAGCGTTACAGGTCGGGCGGGATGCCGGATGAAGCGGAAATACAACTGGCTTACCGCATCAAACTGGCCCGGGACCTGGCATTGCCCACACAAACCCAAGGCATGCACTTTGAGGCGATTGCAGCCGTCACCCCGGTTCAAATCGAACTCATCAAGGCCCGAATCCTGAGCATGGAAGGCTCACCCGCACAGCAATACGCCATCACCACAGAGAAGTTTTGGCGACAGTTTCTGCTGCGTACGCATGAGGAGCGCTTTCAGGCGATTGAGGATGAGTTCAAAACGACCTACGAAGCGCTGACCGAGCAAAGTGAGGCCTTGGGTGAAACAGACTATGAACGCCAGGCGCAGGAGGCCGTGACCCGCAAGGATCAGGCGATCGAAGCCCTGTTCGATGAACTGACCCGCCAAGCGCAAGCGGAGACCGCAGGCGTTGAGGTCAACCTCTTCTAATCGGTTGCACGTTTGTCTGCTGTTTTCAGGCCCTGAAGCGTGTGCATCAGGGCCTTTTTTCGAGCCGGTTTCCAACTCGCGCCACCACTGCGGCGACGCAATAGCAGCGTTTTGCCTCAGTCAGGGGTGGTTAAATAACTACCGCATCTACCGTGCTGATCCTGTTTAGGGTGAGTTTTTCCCTTCACTGGATTACCTGACATGACCCTCTCTTCAGATGGACCTGAGCGTCCACCGGCCCTCCTGACGGCCAAGCTGCTTGCCCAGCAGGAAGCACTGGCCTTTATGGCGGCCAACATGCGTGCCCGATTTGCCAACTTCGACAATGATCTGATCAAGCGCTACATCGACGTACAGCGCGCGGCCCAGAGCAGCGTGAAAGAGGCCGAAACAGAAACCACACGTTTCAGGGAAGCCTTCAAAACCACACACATGGCCCGGCTCAAGCAGGCGCTGAAAACCCTGACCGGGGACGACGTCGACCCTGAGCAAACCCGAATTTACACCCGTTATCTGGAGTTCAAGGAAGGCCGTACGCCGCTGGACCTGTTAAGCGAGTGGGTCAATCCCTCGTCCAAAGTCCAAGAGCAACCGATGCGACGGCGGCGCGCGCTGGATGAGTCCAAAACCGTCGAGCACGTGCGCTCCATGACGTTGTGGGAGGCCGCGTGCGCCAATTTTGGTTTCAGCACCGACTCGATCTTCCTCAAGCCGTTCAGCTTCGTTGAAGCCAGCTTCATTCACTATGGCCCGGCCAGAAAACCGATGGATGTGCGCGGGTTTATCGCCATTGTTCGAAAGCTGGACATGGGCGGTGCTCTGGCACAAGACCTGGTACAGGCGATGGGGCCTGACGGCATCTTGAACATTCTGATTGGCAAGGCCACCCGTGCCAGCTTTGAATTTGACCTGCTGGAGGCGTACCGCAATGCCGCTGTCAGTGGTATCCAGCGCGAGGACTATCAGCGCTTGCTCAAGGTGTTCAACGACCCCAAAGCCTGCGATGTGCGGCCAGTGTCGGTCTATCGTTCGGCGCGCGCGATTTTTGACGACCCCATGGAAACGTCGTTGGTGGTCCTTGAATTCGAGGATGTAAAAGGGGTGTACAGCTACTTTCCGAACCGGCCCGGCGGCGCGCTCTTGTACCATCCCCCTCGCACGAGTTTCACCGAGCATTTCAGGCGGCAATTGAAGCAGTCCCACCGCGAGAAGGACCTTGGTTGGTTCGCCGCTCAATTACCCCTGCCGGCGTTGAACGAATTTCAAAAGCTGCTCAGTGATGAACCGCGTCCGCCGGGCTTGAGCTGGCTGGCCGGGGCGCTGTATGACGGTTTTCACCTGGCGTTTGCGGAGCCGACCCTCAACACCCTGAAGTTCAAAGTGGAGCCGGTTGGCTACCCACGGCGAAAGCTGGTCGATGTGCTGAGCAGGCGTCAGGTCAAGCGTTACAAGACCAACCTCACGCTGATGGCGTCTTCGCGCTCTGCAGCCGACTGGCAAGCGCTCAAGGACGCCATGCTGGCCATTGGCAATGAACTACTGAGCCTGCTCTTGACCCCGGTCCCCGGTGGCGTGACGGGGTTGACCCGGGTGATGCAAGTCGTGGTGTTTGGCTCGCTTGGCTATAGCTTCGCCAAAGGCGTCATCGGGGCCAGCCGTGGGGAGTCCAGTGAGTTTGCCAGTGCCTTGGCCGACACGGCCGATCTGTTGCTCACCGGGTGGTTGATCGGGGCGGGCGCAAGGGTGCATGACAAACGGATGAATGCCTTGTGGAACCGGTTGGGGGAACCACGAAAAGTCACCCTGGGCGATGGCAACACAGCGCTGTGGCGACCTCAACTGGATCAGTATTCCCTCGTGCAAGCCAGCACACTGGACAGCCTGACGCCTGACATTCAAGGCCTGTATGAAATCAACGACAAACTCTACGTCAAGGTGTACGACGGGGATGCCGTGCGCGCTGCCGAGGTGGTCTACGACCCGAAAGACAAGCGCTACGTGCTCAACACCCCGGACCTGCACGCGTACCGCCCGCCGGTGAAGTTCGATCCTGCCAAACAGATGTGGCAGCTGGTGCTGGACGATGTCGGCCACCTGAGCGATGTGCAACTGGTGCAACGCATGTTGCCCTTTGATTCGACGCGCGTGGCCATCAAGGACATTGAGTTGATGTTGCGCACCACCGCGACCACGCGGGTGCAGCTGGAACAGGTCTGGCTGGGCGAGCCGCTGCCGGGGCCTTTGGCCGACGGGGTTCGCCGGTTGCGGGTTGAACAGCAGATCACCCGGATCATTGATGACTTGCCCCTGCGCGGTGAACTGCCGGCCAATGCCGATCATGCCGTGTTCGCCTTGCTCACCCAGTTACCGCACTGGCCTGCCGATACCGTACTCAATGTGTTCGACCGTCAGGGTGTGCGGATCGAATCTTATGGGCCCGATCCACGACCGGGCGTTGAGCCGCACAGCATTGACATTAAACGGCTGGACACCGGCCGCTACGTGGCCAAAGAGGATGTGACGCAAGGTCCCGCCAGCGTCGAGCAACTGTTTACGCTGATTGTCGATCAACTGCCTGAGGGTTCTGAGCTGGGGCGTGACGTCAATCCGGCGGTCAGCAAAGCCGGGCAGATTGCCACGCTGCGTGAACAAATCGCCCAACTGGCCCAAACCGAACGGGCGCTGTTGTTTCAGGCCCTGACGGTGCTGGAGGGGCATCAGCGCTCTGACCCGGTGGCCAGCCGCAACCCGGCCCGCAAGTTCTTGCCGCGGGTGTATCCAGCGTTTTCCAGCCGAACGTCGGCTTTGATCGCCAAACTGCATGCGCTGAACTCGTCGTTGTCGGTGGCGTGCCTTGAACACTTGCTGGGGCAGTACCCCTTCAGTGGGAATCAGGCCCGTGATGCGTTGCTGCACAATCGTCAGCCGATTCCGTTTTCTGAAGCAGCGGATCGTCTGAAAATCCAGTTGCGTATCGATCAGGCGCTCGATGGCATTTATTACAGCCGGGCCTATAACCCGGACATTGACCAGTGGACACGCGAGTTTGCCAAAGGCCTGCTGAGTGACAAGTTGGACCGATACCTGGCGATTACCGAGCATGACGCCCCGTACCTTGTGCGCACCGGGCCTGACGACACCGCTGTGGAACTGCGGCATTACGGCAACGGCATTTACAAGGCCTACGACGTCAAAAACAGCAGCGTCATTCCGGTCCCCGAGACCAGTGACAGTTTTTATCTGGCGATTGCCTCGGTGCTACAACCCCACGAGCGCACGCTTCTGGGCATGCGGCACCCCACCGACAGCCAGGGGTTTCGCACCGCGTTGGGCGATGCCATGTCGGCCATGCGCCAACCGAGCGGTGAGGTTCGGCTTTGGGACAACTCGGCCAGCCCATACATTCAGGACCTGCGCCTGCCCCGTGACCTTCAACCCGATGAACTGGGGCTTTACCACCTCAACGGCAAACAATACGTGCCGTTGTACGGTTGGGTGTTTCAAGTGGAATACGACAAAGTCACCGCCCACTGGCGGCTCAAGCACCCCTCCAGAGTGGGGGTCGATGCGCCGGTACTGGAACACAACTTTGAAGGTGCGTGGCGCGTCAGCACTGAAAACCCTTTGCAATGGCAAGGCTTGTCCCTGCTGCGCCGGTTGCGTGCGACGCCCGTTTCGTTTGAAGACGCGGTGGGCCAGCAGATCATGCGCGTCAGCCATACCGATGAAGGCAGCCTGCGCCATGTGCACGTGAACAACCGTGCGGCTCCACCCCTGTTGATGGACACCTGGAAACGCTTTGATATCGAGGCTGAGATTCACCGTTTTGTGAACGCCATGCAGGAGCATTACTCCCTGCGTACGGCCCGCGCCGACATCCAGTTGCTGTTGCTGCAAAGCCTGCCGGGGTGGCCCCGCGATAAAGTGCTGCAAGTGGTGAACGAGCACGGCAACACCTTGGCCGAATACGGGGCCGATCTGAGCCGTGCGATTCCCCGTGTCACGTTGTCCCGTGCAGACGCCAGTAATGGCAGCTTGTTGCGCGCGGTGCTGATGCGTCTGGACAAGGCTGACACCCTGCAACTGCTGGGCGAATACGCACCGATGATTGAGCAACGCATGCTGGCGCTGGGCAAAAAGCTGGGCGAACACGCCCTTGCGCGCATGCCTGATTTGTTCAAGTCGCTCTACGAAAAAGAAGAGAAAAGCTCAGATCCGCACGTGCAACTGATCCAGCAAGATCCGACTGCACTGCCCCTGAGTGTTATCCGCCATCTGCTGCACCAGGCCACGGCACATGAAAAGTCCGAGTACCTGGACAACGGCGATATAGCGCCTCGACTGGCAGAACAGATGGCCCATACCGCGAGGGAAGTGCGCCTGACCCGCGCCTACGAAGGGTTGTACCTGAAGGCCACGGCCACCCCTGACAGTGAAAAACTCATGCTGCATCTGTTGCAGGCTCTGCCGGGCTGGCCGGGGCAGGTGGCGATTGAAGTGCGTAGCCAGACGCTGGACGGACCTGTGCTCGACAGTATCGGTACAGCCGAACCGGGCCATTACCGGCTGTTGGTCAAGCAGGAGCATCAGTACCTGGCGTATTCAAACAACGGATCGGTCTTGAATGCGCTGCCGGAGACGGGCAATAACCTGCTGTCGTCCATCCTGCATGTGCTCAGTGAAGAGGAACGCGCGGCCATCGGCCTGCAGGGCGTGGAGGATAGCCAGACCCTGGGGGCGAAAATCAGCGACCTGGCCTTGGCCCACCGGACAAATATCCGCACCTTGCTGGGGCTGGAGACCGAAAAGCCCTGGATTGAGCCCGTAATCAAGATGGATACCTCGATTGTTGCTTATCCCTTGTACCCGCCGACGGGGGCGGGTGCGCACGCCAATGACCTGATACGCAAAGCCGTTCTCCTTTACCCAAGCTTGACGGGCGAGCAGATCAACCATTGGCTCAATCGCTTGGGCAATGACGAAGCGTCCCGCTACAGAGCCGTAGAGCAACTGCGGGTTGAGTTTGAAAACAACAAACGACAGTTGGAGGCATGGGCGGCGCTGGAAGTGGTTTCGCCCGGCTCTGCTCAGGCAGCGCCTAACCCTGCCAGGCGCGAGGCGGTGCAGCGGATCTTGAGTGCCTGGCGGACAGAAACCGAGCCCCTGTATTCACCCGACGGCCAGTTCATCGGGTACACATTGGACCTGTCCAATCTGGTTGTCGGCGACTTACCGGCGCTCAACGCGAATTTCAGCCACATCGGCTCGTTGGCCATGGACGGTATGGGGCTATTTAATGACCCCAGTGATTTCTTGAGCCGTTTCACCGGCTTGCGCCACCTTGCGATCACCAACAATCGGCTTGCGGCCGTACCGCAGCGCGTCTTCCACATGACGGGGCTAACGCGCCTCGACCTGAGCGGCAATCGCATCGTGCTCACGCCTGAAAGTGCCCAAGGGTTGAGCACGCTCACGTCCCTGCGGGTGTTGAACCTCAACTTCAACCTCGTCGGATCTGGCGGCTGGCCCCAAGTAGCGTCTGCCGTGCCCGATGTCACCCACATGACGGAATTGCGAGAACTGCATCTGCGTGGCAACCAGCTCCTGCAATGGCCGTCCGGGCTGGTTGGCCTGACGCACCTCGAAACGGTGCGCATGGACTTCAATCACCTGTTCAACATTCCGCAAGCCATTCTGGACCTGCCTGCCGACAGCTCCGTGGCGCGCAGTATCCGCTTGTTTGGCAATCCGCTCATGCCTGAGGCGATGGAGCAGTTGGAGGTGTATCACCAGCGCACAGGGTGGAGTTTCGGCATCATCCTGCCCGACAGAACGGTGCCGGAGCATGACCATAAACGGCTGGTAGCCCAGTGGTTTCCGCCGGGTCTGGCCAGCGGCGAGAAGGCCCGCAGAACCCGCCAATGGGACTTGCTCAGGCGCGAAGGCCGGGTGGCGGAAGACTTTTTCAGGGTCATCCGCGACATGACCGGTTCCAGGGAATACGAAACGTCATCCACCCGTCAGCCGCTTCAGGAGCGTGTCTGGGCGTTGATTGACCTGATGCTGGAATCCACAGCGCTGCGCCAGGCGATCTTCCATGAAATCAATTTTGTGGCGACCTGCGCTGATGGCGTCATGGTGATTTTCGGCAACCTCGAAGTGACCGCGCAGGTGCATAAAATCGAGCGCATGAGCACTGAGGAAACCATTGCCGCTGACTTGTTGAAGTTCGCCAAAAGCCTGTTCCGGCTGCGTCAGGTGGATGACATTGCGAACAAGGACATCCGGGATCGCTATCAGGCCGGCGCCCACCCCGACGACGCTGAAATTCAGCTGTATTACCGGGTCTTCCTGGCCGAAGAGCTGGGGCTGCCCCTTAAGACCCGCAGCATGCAGCATGAACAAATAGCTGGCGTCACCCCGCAGATGCTTAACGCTGCCAAGGCGCACGTGTTGAGTCTGGACGCCAGCCCGGCGCTGCACTACTCGATCACCCGTGAAAAATTCTGGCGCCGGTTCCTCAAGCGCAAATACGAGGCACGCTTCAAGGCGGTCAGGGACGATTACGATAAAAAGCGCGAGCAACTCGCCAGCCAAAGTGAAACCCTGGAGGAGGCGCTCTATATCCAGCAGGGCGAGGAAGCAGCCGCCAGCCACAAACAGGCCAGAGAGGCGCTGTTTGATGAACTGACCCGTTTTGAACAAGCAGCGGCGGGCCTTGCAGGATAAACCGTGGCGTTGCCCAATGATGAAGTGAGCCCTGAAGCGATGGCTTCAGGGCTTTTTATCAGGCAGCGATGGCCACCAGGCTCAAGAGCTGCCCTTCATGCACGGCAAATTGCCCTTCGATTTCCTTGCCGTGGTGCCACTCGGTCGACAGGTCGGTAAGCAGACGCAGGCGCACGTGGCCGTCTTTCGACCAGCTCAGCACTTCGGCGTGTTCAAAGTAGAAGCGTTGGCCTACGAGGGGGAACAACGCCTTGAACAGGCTCTCCTTGATTGAAAAGGTCAGGGTGACGACCAACGCCACATCCTCAGGGCAGCCATCGGCCATGCGCGATTGCTCAGCCGGCGTGAGGATTTCTTTGACCAGACGCCGGGCGCGCTCGTCGCTGAGGAGGTTTTCGAGGTCGATGCCCAGCCCTTGCCACACACTTTTGAGCGCTACCACGGCGCCCGCCCGGCCGTTGCTGTGGGTGATCGCACCCGCGATGTGGGCGGGCCATACGGGGGCACGGTCTTCACCGATGGCCGGCGTGGCGCAGGTGCCATCCAGGTGCAGCAAGGCGGCGCGCGCGCACAGGCGTCCGGCCAGAAATTCGGCTTGGCGTTTGGCCACTGAGCGTTGAATACTGGCGGGCATTTCGATTGCGCTGCGGGCAAAGTCGTCAGCCAGCAAGTGCGCAGGCGTGAAGTCGGTACTGCGCCAGACGCTGCCCGGCAGCGGTTGAGGCAAAGGCCAGTCGGCACGCAACGGGGTACAGCAGGCGGGCAAGGCAGGGAATCGAGTCATGCCGCGCATTTTGCCGGGTCCGCGCCGCGCTGGGTAGTCGCTTGCGGCGGTTGGGCTATCGTTCAGAGTGTGTTCAGGGCCGTAACGATACAGTGGCCACGTGTTTTACGCCTATGGAGGCGCGATCAGGCTTGGGAGAGCGCGATGAAACTGCTGGTGGTAGAAGACGAGGCGCTGTTGCGCCATCACTTGCAAACCCGCCTCAGGGAAGGGGGGCATGTGGTCGAGGCCGTGGCCAATGCTGAAGAAGCGCTGTACCAGGCCGGGCAGTTCAACTACGACCTGGCGATGATTGACTTGGGGCTGCCGGGGCTTGGCGGGCTTGAGCTCATTGGTGAGTTGCGCCAGCGTGGCAAGACGTTCCCGATCCTGATTCTGACCGCGCGCGGCAACTGGCAAGACAAGGTCGAAGGGCTGGCAGCGGGCGCTGACGACTATGTGGTCAAGCCGTTCCAGTTCGAAGAACTTGAAGCGCGTTTGAATGCCTTGTTGCGCCGCTCCAGCGGTTTTACCCAGCCCACCATCGTGGCTGGCGAACTGGTGCTCGACATCAATCGCAAGCAAGCGGTGCTGGAGGGTGAGCCGCTGGCGCTGACGGCCTATGAATACCGGATTCTGGAATACCTGATGCGTCATCACCAGCAGGTGGTGGCCAAGGACCGACTGATGGAACAGCTGTACCCGGATGACGAGGAACGTGATCCGAATGTGATCGAGGTGCTGGTCGGGCGCTTGCGACGCAAGTTGGAGGGGGCAAACGGCTTTAAGCCAATCGATACGGTGCGCGGCATGGGGTATTTGTTTACTGAGCGCTGCCGATGATTCGTTCGCTGCGCGTTCGACTGATGCTTGCGGCCACCTTGCTGGCCGTGCTGTTCATGCTGGCGCTGTTACCGGCCATGCAAGGGGCATTCAGTCTGGCGCTCAAGGGCGCCATCGAGCAGCGTTTGGCATCGGATGTAAACACCCTGATTTCCGCGGCACGGGTCGAAAAGAATCACCTGAAAATGCCGGTCCTGTTGCCGGATGAGCAATTCAACCTGCCGGACAGTCGCCTGCTCGGCTACATCTATGACCGCGAGGGCCATCTGGTTTGGCGCTCGCGGGCCACGCAAGAAGAATCCATCAACTACAAGCCGCGCTATGACGGGCGCGGTAACGAGTTCGCAAGTATTCGTGAGGACAGCGGCGAAGAGTTCTTCGTCTATGACGTGGAGGTCAAGCTGCTGGGCGGCAAAAGCGCGGCCTTCAGCTTCGTGGCGTTGCAGCCCATGCGCGAATACAACATGACCCTCGCCGGGCTGCGTGAAAATCTTTACCTGGGATTTGGCGCTGCATTGTGTGTGTTGCTGGCGCTGCTATGGATTGGATTGACGTGGGGGTTGCGTGCCTTGCGACGTTTAAGTCAGGAACTGGACCAGATCGAAACCGGCGAGCGCGACAGCCTCAGCGAACAGCACCCGCGTGAATTGCTGCGCTTGACCGGCTCCTTGAACCGCTTGCTGCAAAGCGAGCGTGAACAGCGCACCCGCTACCGCGACTCGCTGGATGACCTGGCCCACAGTCTGAAAACCCCGCTGGCGGTGTTGCAGGGCGTCAGCGAAAGCATGGCCCAGCGTCCGGAAGACCGCGAGCAGGCGTGGGTACTGCAAACCCAGATCGAACGCATGAACCAGCAAATCAGCTACCAGTTGCAACGCGCCAGCCTGCGCAAAAGTGGCCTGGTGCGCCATCAGGTCGAGCTGATCCCGGTGGTTGAAAGCCTGTGCAACACCTTGGAAAAGGTCTATCGCGACAAGCGGGTCAAGGTCAGTTTGGACATTGCGCCCCTCAGCCATGTGCCGATCGAGCAAAACGCGTTGCTGGAGCTGCTCGGCAACCTGCTCGAAAACGCCTACCGCCTGTGTTTGAGCCAGGTGCGCATCAGCCTGCATCGCACGGCGGCCGGGATTGACGTGTGCGTGGAAGACGACGGGCCCGGCGTGCCCGCCGATCAGCGGGCGCGCATTCTGCAACGTGGCGAACGTCTTGATCGCCAGCATCCGGGGCAGGGGATCGGCCTGGCGGTGGTCAAGGACATCATCGAAAGCTACGACGCGCAGCTGACCCTGGATGATTCCTCCCTGGGCGGCGCGGCATTCCGCATACGCTTCCCGCTGACGTGAAGCAGGCGGAAATCCGCCATTTCCTCCTGTCGTTCACAGTCAATGGGCGGAAACCCGCCAAAGTTGTCCTACAAAAATTGTCTGTAATTTCCTACAAGGCTAAGTGGCGTCGGGCTTTGGGCGTGTTTTGCCAACGTTGGCCCGTGGCTTGCAATAAGTGCGAGAGGTCTGCCGACAGAGCAGCTCGACACAACAAATCCCTCCAAGTACAGGAGGGTTCGCGCTTTAGGCGTTGCCGGTCTCAGATGGAATGATGGCCGAGTGATGCACTTGAGGAACTTTGCAATGACGACTCGTCAGCCACTGTACAAATCCCTGTATGTGCAAGTAATCGTAGCGATCACGATCGGCATTTTGCTGGGCCACTACTACCCGGAAACCGGTGTAGCGCTCAAACCCTTGGGTGATGGCTTTATCAAACTGATCAAGATGGTCATTGCCCCGATCATTTTCTGTACGGTGGTGAGCGGTATCGCCGGGATGCAGAGCATGAAATCGGTCGGCAAGACCGGCGGTTATGCACTGCTCTACTTCGAAATCGTATCGACCATTGCCCTGTTGATCGGTCTGGTCGTGGTTAACGTGGTGCAGCCTGGCGCCGGCATGCACATTGACGCCTCCACGCTGGATGCCTCCAAAGTCGCGGCCTATGTGACCGCTGGCGCAGACCAAAGCATCGTGGGCTTCATCCTCAACGTGATCCCGTCCACCATCGTCGGCGCCTTCGCCAACGGTGACATCCTGCAAGTGCTGATGTTCTCGGTGCTGTTCGGTTTTGCCCTGCATCGCCTGGGTGCCTACGGCAAGCCGATCCTGGACTTCATCGACCGCTTCGCCCACGTGATGTTCAACATCATCAACATGATCATGAAGCTTGCCCCGCTGGGCGCGCTGGGTGCCATGGCGTTCACCATCGGCGCCTACGGCGTGGGTTCGCTGGTGCAGTTGGGCCAACTGATGCTGTGCTTCTACATCACCTGCGTGCTGTTCGTGCTGGTGGTATTGGGCGGTATCGCGCGCGCTCATGGTTTCAGCGTGATCAAGCTGATTCGCTACATCCGTGAAGAGCTGCTGATCGTACTGGGCACGTCCTCGTCCGAGTCCGCGCTGCCACGCATGCTGGTGAAAATGGAACGTCTGGGCGCCAAGAAGTCGGTGGTTGGCCTGGTGATCCCGACCGGTTACTCGTTCAACCTCGACGGCACGTCGATCTACCTGACCATGGCTGCTGTGTTTATCGCGCAAGCCACCGACACGCACATGGACATCACGCACCAGATCACCCTGTTGCTGGTGCTGCTGCTGTCGTCCAAAGGCGCTGCGGGCGTGACCGGTAGCGGCTTTATCGTACTGGCCGCGACCTTGTCGGCGGTGGGCCACCTGCCGGTTGCCGGCCTGGCGCTGATTCTGGGTATCGACCGCTTCATGTCCGAAGCCCGCGCCCTGACCAACCTCGTAGGTAACGCGGTGGCCACTTTGGTGGTTGCCAAGTGGGTCAAAGAGCTGGACGAAGACAAACTGCAGGTTGAACTGGCTTCCGGCGGTCGCCCGCTGGAAGAAACCCGGCCGCAAGACGATCTGGGTGTGGCTGAAGGCCCGACGCCTTCGCTGATGAAGTAAACCGCAAGCGATTAAAAAAACCCATCTTCGGATGGGTTTTTTTATGGTTGTCTGCAATGTGCAAAACCCCCACCTCAAGGTACTCGATACCTTTCTCAGCGTGTCCCTCCTGATCGTGTTTGGTCATCTTCACGTATGCGTGGTCCATCAGCGCCTGGATGTATTGCTGCGGGAAACTTAGTTGTTCGTACAGCCATGCCCGCCACAGCGCAGATGTCGTAAAGACCGAACGCGCGCCGTTCGCAATTGGTTCGCACGCATTGACCTCACCTCAGCTGATCTGAAGTTGTTGTTCCATGATGTCGCGAAGGCTGAGGTCCAGTGCTGTTTGCTTGATTTCTGCTCGCGTTTTCGCGCCTTAAGTTAACAACGCAGTAGTAAGGAATGGCGAGGGTAAAAACCTTTTAAAACAGGGCAAGTTTGCGCTCTGACAGACGTTCTAAATGGCCTCAAGTCCAACTTCAAAAAAACACCAACTGCGCAAGAAGTTGCGCACTCAAATGTGGATAACTGTGTGGATACATGGCCACGATCCATATAAACCGTGAGCTGTAGACGAGTGCGCAAGAAGTTGCACAGTACTGCGCAACTTCTTGCGCACTTTTGAGAGGTTTTTGTTTAAAAAATAACCAGTAAAACTTCTTACTTCGCGTAACTCGTTGTTTTTAAATGACTTGATAAAAGCTGGCACGAACTTTGGTTACTCCATTCAGCACTTGAGTGGCATTTGGGCCTTTCAAGTCCTCATTTTTGAGCAAGGAGAGCATCAATGGCGACGCCAGCTTACATGTCCATCACCGGCACCAAACAGGGTCTGATTACAGCCGGTGCATTCACCGCGGATTCGGTGGGCAACACGTATCAGGAAGGTCATGAAGACCAGGTCATGGTGCAGGGTTTCAGCCACGAAGTGATCATCCCTCGCGACCCGCAATCAGGCCAACCGACCGGCCAGCGTGTTCACAAGCCGGTGAAGATCACCAAGGTGTTCGACAAGTCCTCGCCGCTGCTGCTGGCCGCACTGACCTCGGGCGAGCGCCTGACCGAAATCGAAATCCAGTGGTTCCGCACCTCGGCTGCCGGCACGCAAGAGCATTACTTCACCACCAAACTTGAAGACGCCATCATCGTCGACATCAAAGACTACATGCACAACTGCCAAGACCCGTCGAATTCGCACTTCACGCACCTGGAAGACGTGGAGTTCACCTACCGAAAAATCACCTGGACCCACGAAGTGTCGGGCACTTCCGGTTCCGATGACTGGCGCTCGCCGGTGGCTGGCTAAGGCTGGCTGAGTGTTTCTGCGCACGGGCGCCTTGTGGGTCGGTGCGCAGGTTCAACCCCGGAATGATGTGTTTTCGTCGCCTCTTTTTTGGCGACGCACGCCTGCAGCACTGCATGAGGAGTCAGGATGTTTTCACCGGCGGATCAGCCCCATTTCACGCTCACCCTTGCGGGTGCGGACGTTCAGGTCGTGGCCTTCAAGGGCCGCGAGGCCTTGAGCAGGCCGTTTGTTTTTGATCTGGAGCTGGTCAGCCTGCTGACGGGTGAGAGGCTTTCATGACCCCTGGAAATGCCGTTGCTCACACCCGTGCGCCCCAAGTTGCCATCGTTCCGCTCAATGAAGTTCAGATCGAAGATGTCGGGCGCGACGTTTCCGCCATTGATGCCTGGCTGCAAGACATCAGCGGCGGGGCGGTTACCCTTGAACGACTGCAACACGTTGCAGGCTTGGTTCCGGTCGTGGGCAATGTCATGGCGCTTGCTGATGCCATTGGCGACATTGTGAGTCTGATTAAAAACGGTGGCAGCGACCCGCTCGACTGGGTCAGTCTGGGCATCAATCTGGTGTGTGTTGCCCCTTTTCCAGGCACCACCGCGGCGCGCGTGAGCTTGCGCTCAATCTTGTCTTTGGCCCGTAGTGAGCTTGCCCATACCGGCAAGATAGTGCTCGGCGATGCATTGATTGAAGTCATGGTTGGGCACCTGAATGCAACGATTGTGGGCCGGCTTGAGCACTTTCTGACCATTGCCCAAAGCCAGCTACCGGATTTGCTGGAGCAGGCAGGGCGGGTGGGCGAAGAGCTTGTGTTGGACCTCGCCAAAGGAATGAGGGCGCTGGTAGACGGTGACATGGACGTGAAGGGGCGTCTTGCCAGCGCGCAGCAACACATCACGTCCATCAACACCGAGCAGCTCAAGCGCAACCCGTTTCACATCTTCACGAATGTCTATGGCGCTTTGCGGGATGTTCAGGTCGCTGCGGGCACCAGCGTGGCCAACTCGGCGGCCAAACTTCTGATGCCTGCTCAGGCCAAAAAGCGGGTGTACGAGCAGACTGAGCATTTGATAGCGATGGCGCCCGAGCTGCGCGTCCAGCTCAGAAAACTTAGCGATCCAGCCCTTAAGGGATCCATCGGATCGCTTTTGGTCGTGCTCAACAAAGCTGTTCAGTTATGGCGTTTGCGCAACCCGCACGCACTGAGCAGTAGCATCAAAACGGGGACGACGAGCAAAGCCCGCTACATACAGGGAAAAGGTGAGCTGGAAGTCCGGAAAAAAGAGGTGCCTGCCCAAAAGACGGCCAACCCGGTGAAAAATGGACCGTGTGTTGGGTCTTGTAACAGCATCCTTTTCTCTTTAGGGGCGGAAACGTTCAGCCACACGGATTTCAGCTTGCCCGGCCCGTTCCCGATTGACTGGACACGCACCTATTACTCACGCCTGAGTGCCTACGACCAAGGCGCCCTGGGCGCGCGCTGGCTCACCGAATTCACCACCCGCTTTGACCTTCACGACAAGGGGCTGGTGTTCCACGATTCTGACGGCCGTGAGCATAAATACGCACTCAAACCCGTCGGCCAGGCGCACTACGACGCCATCGAAAACCTGACGCTGGTGCGCGTCACGGAAAACACCTTGTTGCTGTGCCGCGGCTTTGAGCGCAAGGAAAGCTACGTGCGCCACGGCGACTGCTTCCTGCTCGCGCAAATCGAACTGCGCAACGGCGCAGGCGTCATGCTGCACCACGAATACCGCCACGCTGACCAGCCGGTGTTGTCCGACCTCATCACCTACCAGGGCGACCTCGACAACGTCCATCTGCACCTGGGCACGATGATGGACGAACACGGGCGCCTCACAGGCCTGTGGGAAATCCGCGACAGCGTGCCGGTGCGCCAACTGGCGGCTTATTACTACGATGCCCACGGCGACCTGATCAACGCCCAGGACGAAAACGGCGCAGCCTGGACGTACGAATACCAGCACCACCTGATCACCCGCTACACCGACCGCACGAATCGCGGCATGAACCTGCAATGGCAAGGCACCGGCCCGGACGCGAAAGCAGTCCGTGAATGGGCCGACGACGGCAGCTTCGACACGCGGCTGGAGTGGGACGAAAACATCCGCCTGACCTACGTCACCGATGCCCACGGCCACGAGACCTGGCACTACTACGACATCCTCGGCTACACCTACCGCATCCGCCATGCCGACGGGCGCTCGGAATGGCTGTTCCGTGACGACGCGAAAAACATCGTGCGCCACGTGCATCCCGACGGCAGCACCGACCGCTACGCCTACGACGATCGCAGCAACCTGCTCGAACATACCCGCGCCGACCACAGCGTCATGCACTACGCCTACGACGATCACGATCAACTGATCAAAATCAGCGACGCCGAAGGTGGCCTGTGGCTGCGTGATTACGACGATCAGGGCAACCTGATCGAAGCCGTCGACCCGTTGGGCAACACAACCGAATACGCCTACACCGCAGCGGGCTTGCCGAGCGCCATCAAAGACGCCAACGGCAACGAAAAGACCCTTGCTTACAACGATGCCGGGCAACTTATCGAGTACACCGACTGCTCCGGCAAAACCAGCGTTTGGGAGTACAACGACTTCGGCCAGATGGTCTGCTTCACCGATGCGGCGGGCAACACAACCGAGTACATCTACAAAGCCGGTCAACTGATCCATATCAAGCACCCCGATAACACCGAAGAACGCTTCAGCCGCGACGCCGAAGGCCGACTGCTGGCCCACACCGATGGCCTCAACCGCTGCACCACCTGGCGCTACACCGCCGCCGGTTTGATCGACGAACGTATCGACGCCGCCGAACAGACCCTGCGCTACCGCTGGGACCGCCTCGGGCAACTGCTCGC